>JARLJO010000052.1 GCA_031291175.1 Gammaproteobacteria bacterium | reverse complement strand
GGTTGATCTGGATCCCGCGGACAAGCCGCGGGACGTAGAATGGGTGGGGGTTAATTGACGACAGGCCCTAATAAGCTGATAAAAAACAAAACGCGTAATTAAAGTTAAATAAATTACAAATTATTTCCTAGGAATGTGGGTTACATACCTAAAATCGCTTTTTGCTTGCTAATCAGCTCTTGAATCCCTTCTCTGGCCAGCGTTAACAAATTATCTAATTCCGCTTGTTGAAACTCGCCTTGTTCTGCTGTGCCTTGAATTTCGATAAAGCCACCTTTCTCAGTCATTACCACGTTCATATCGGTATCTGCTTTAGAGTCTTCTACATAGTCTAAATCTAGAATGGGCTGACCTTTATAGATGCCAACTGAAACGGAGGCGATTAATTGCTTGATAGGATTCTTTTTGATGCGGCCTTGCTTCATGAGATGAGAGATTGCGTCGACCAATGCAATACAGCCGCCAGTGATGGCTGCAGTGCGCGTGCCGCCATCCGCTTGGATGACATCGCAGTCAACTGTGATAGCATTTTCGCCTAAAGCAGAAAGATCTACCACTGCACGCAGGGAGCGTGCGATGAGTCTTTGAATTTCTTGTGTTCTACCAGCTTGTTTGCCTTTGGCGGCTTCGCGCGCCATTCTTTCATTCGTGGAGCGAGGTAACATACCATACTCGGCCGTTACCCAGCCTTTGCCTGTATCCTTCAAAAAAGGCGGTATTTGGCTTGAGGTGCTGGCCGTACAAATCACTTTGGTGTCACCAAATTCAACTAATACAGAACCTTCAGCATGTTTTGTATAATTTCTAGTTAGTTTTATTTCGCGGAGTTGGTTCATGTTGCGGTTGCTTGGGCGCATAGTTCTCTCACAGCCATAGATAAAAAGGATGTTCATTATAGACGCATAGAAAGATTCTGTCTTGTCGTGGCAATAATTTTTATTTCCTATGATAATATATTCTTTTTTATGGATTCATTATCGAGATTTTTATCATGATCCAAAGCATGACCGCATTTGCAAGAACCCAAAGCCAAGGTGATTGGGGCAGTATGGTTTGTGAGTTACGTTCAATTAATCACCGTTATCTGGAATTCAGTATCCGTTTGCCAGAAGCGTTACACGAACTGGAAGTGTTAATGCGCGAGCGCATTCGTCATCATGTTAAGCGTGGCAAAGTGGAATGTTATTTTCGTTTTCAACCCAGTGAAGTGGCAGGCATCGAAATCACAGTCAACACATCACTTGCTAAAAAACTTTGCGAAGCGAATGAGGCAATTGCAAAAATGCTGGCAAATCCTGCGCCCATTAACACGATGGATATATTGCATTGGCCGGGTATTTTGCAGATAGCCGAGGTGGATCTTGAAAAAATTCAAGATGAGGTCATGGCCTTGCTTGAAAAAGCTTTGCATGATTTAGTAGAGGCTCGCTCTCGTGAAGGCAGTCAGCTCAAAGAGCTGTTTATGAAGCGTTTGGATAGCATGCAAACGGAGCTGGGAAAAGCACGCTTACGTTTGCCTGCCATTTTGGAAAGTCAGCGCGAGCGTTTGATGGCGCGTTTCAGTGAGGCCAATATTCAGCTTGACTCAAATCGTCTGGAGCAAGAGATAGTTTTATTCGCCCAAAAAATTGATGTCACCGAAGAGTTAGAGCGTCTGGATACACATATTGCGGAAGTGCGTCGTGTTTTAAAACAGGGCGGCTCAATGGGTCGACGTTTGGATTTTTTAATGCAAGAGCTCAATCGAGAAGCCAATACATTGGGCGCTAAATCAGTTGATAATGATACAACACGTGCATCTGTTGAATTAAAAGTACTGATCGAACAAATCAGAGAACAAGTCCAAAATGTAGAATAATGCGAATAAATGGAATTTACGATAATTTCTCAATAAGTCCGTGCAAGAAGCTTGTCGTTGCCGCCTTCGTGGGAACGACAAGCTTTGTGTTACTTTCAATGTTGCCCAGGCTTATTGAGAAGTTACAATTTACGTGAGGGCTATGATGTTAGTCACAACGACAATGAATGTTGAAGGCTTCCGAATCACAGAGTACAAAGGGATAGTTCGTGGTCTGGTCGTGCGTTCTCCGACGATTATTCAAGGTTTTATGGGCAGCTTAAAAAATATTTTAGGTGGCCAAATTGATTCTTATACCTTGATGTGTGAACAAACACGTCAAGAATCCTATGATTTGATGATCGAGCATGCCGCAAGGATGGGTGCAAATGCGATCGTTGGTATGCACTATGATACGTCTTCCGTGGTGAGTCGTTACTCCGCCTCAGAAGTGCTTTGTTATGGTACCGCAGTGATTCTTTCTAAAGAGCGTGAATAAGTTCCTACCATGAAGGCGGGGCTAGATGAGAAATTATTATCAAGTGTTAGAGATAGATGCCAGCGCAACTGAGGATGAGGTTCGCGCGGTTTATAAAAAAAAGATGATGGTGACAGCCAATATTTCATTGGATGCGTTGCAGCTTTTCAGTTTTGCGGCGCAAACTTTGTTAGATCCTGCGCTGCGAGCTGTGCACGATATCTACGCCATTGCCGAAGAGCAAGCACAGAAAGGCTTTTTGCGTCACGCTATAGCGCTGCTGGAAGAAAAAATCACCGTTAAAAATGATGAGTATCGGCTTCAGATAAGTACTTATCTCACGCGTCTTAATTTATTTTCACGCGGGTTTTCTGTTTTGCGTGAGGTTGAAAAGAAAGAGGACGAGTATTGGGAGAAAGTAGCAGAATGTTATGTCGCCGTGGGTGAGCGGCATTCAAAACATCTTGAGTGGCCAGGTGCGATTAGCGCTTATCAATCAGCTCTCAGTTCTCTTGAAAAGAAACAACATAAAACGCCCAATAATTTCCAATCTTTATTTGATATGTGCAGAAATTTAGTTTATTTACATTATGCTAATAATGACGATGAGGCGGGTATTTATTTTAAGATGATAGAGTATGAAACAAAGCTTAAAGAGTACAAAGATAAAAAATGCGGTTCCGTGTTTTTTTCTCCGCCCCCCAGAAAATATGTTCCGCCCGAGCTTCCTGGAGAAAAAAGTACTTGTATTATTTCTTAGTGGATTTTGTTTTGTTGAGAGTTCGCCAGATAATCTACATGGGGTAACGCAAAGTGTGCGTCACCCAGCAGGGTGCTAAAAAATATTAGTGCACTACCCCAATAGCTTTTTTCACCGCTAAATCTTCATTGGTTTGATTCAATGAAATGAGTAATGTATTGGTCATGGCTTGTGAGGCGAGTAATTGTTTTTCTATCGTTAATAATTGTGACATCAAAACATACATTTGTGTGTTGTACATTAAGATTTCGCGTAAGACGAAACCAATTTTTTCAGAAGCAATTGTTGAAAACCAATCGGAGTTACTGGCTTGCGTTAGAAGTGCTACTTGTGTTTTGGAGAGTGCGCCATTGTTCGCGTTATCAGTATAAAGTTGGCTTAATGTGTAGGCATTGAAAGATTCAATGGCCATGATGGTGTCATAAATATTCGCATAACTTTGTTTTGCTCCATCAGAACCTTTCCAGCTTGCAACAGGCACGGCATGAAATAATTTTAAGCCAGCCGCATACTTAATGTAATTATAATTTGAGTCAACACTGGTCGGATTGGCCCCTGTTGATCTTGGATCTGGGGAAAAGTATTTCATACCTAGCAATGATTGATAGGTTAGATCATTGGCATTGGGGACTGATGTGGTTGTTACATCGCCGCCAAACATGTCTGTGACCAATTGCAATTGTATAGGGGTTGCATTGGTTTTTGTGTCTTTTGTCACGGCATTTTGTGCGGTCAGGCTTTGTAATGATTGACTGGTATAGCTGGCTAGTTGGCCTTGAACAGTTGCTGTTGTTGTCGAATCATCCGTATCTGAAAAGGCTTTAGCAAGCGAACTCAAGCTTTCAAGATAAGTGGGAATATTGTTCACAGAAACATAAGTATTATAAGTGTTAGTCGCGATTTGTTGTAAAAGACTGCTATCGTCAGCTCTGGCAATGGGGATGTTCATCACAGTCATCGCGAGTGCCGAAGCGGTAAGCACGATGATTTTTTTCATTCGTGTGGTGGGCAGTGACATCAGTAAAGCTCCTATTAAACTTAATATTTTATGTTCCAGCCGCCGCTTGTTCCGCCACTGGATTTGGCGGGTGCTTTGTTATTGTTATTATTGTTTGTGTTGGTGCCGGCTCCAAAACCAGTATAAGGTTGGTTTTGATTGGTTGATTGAGGTGGTGGCGTGTAAATGGATCCTGGCGCTGAAGGAGCTGCCTGAGTAGTGGCGCCGGGTGTTTCCGCCTGTGTTCCGCCGGGCGCTTCTGCTTCTGGTAAGGGGGCGACTTCGGGGGGTGCCGGATTCGTGCTGACTGGATTGGTCGCGGCTGTTGGGTTCACTGGTGCTGCTGGGGCAGAGGGTGCGCCGGGAGGTGCGGGTTTTTTTAAATCGGCTTTCACTTCTTGGGATAGCTGTGCCTGGGTTTGTTTGCCTAACTCTTTTGCATGGCTAGTGAACTCGCTAGGTGACATGATTGGTGGTGGAGCACTTGTTATGGGAGCGTTGGAAAAGAGCGTCTCTGCTGCTGATAGGCTAGACGAAGCCAGGCAGCAAGCGACCATAAGATAATGTAAGCCAGATTTAGACATGTTCTTGCTCCAGTGCTTTTAAGACAATTTCAAATCGTTCCGTCGCGAAAACACGAGCTAATAGTCGCAGGCGTTCAAAGATAATATTGCGACGCAAAAATAATCCAGCTAACGGGTTTTCGGGTGAATTGTTTTCTTCCGCAAACATGAGTAATTTAGAGGCGGAGCCGGGATCGATTGTGTCAATGGATTGCAGCAATCGTAAAATGCGCGATGTTTTGATGTGGCTGCAGAGTGCGATGAATTGATCTTCTTTGCCGAGTTCAAAACGTGTGAGTGATTCGAGCTTGTCGCCAAGCTCATTAATGGCTTGTTCCAGTTCAGGATTGCCATCCAGCGTCCAGCCTTCGGCGCTTTCCATAAATGAGATAACCCGATAAATCATAGAGTCATCATAATTTTTCCAAAACTCATGCGATGATGGTAAATCCAGTTTTGGCATGACGTCATCCAAGTTAATCATGAAGTAGGTAGTAGTATACTTTATTCCTCTTTGGACGACAAAAAAATATCATTACCTGACTGTATCATTACCCATAACTATTAAAACCATTGACTCATAGCTCAGAGAACTCCGACGTAGCGCTGAGAGCTCCGGTGTAGCAGAGAGGGCGCCTACGTACCGTGGCTTGAGAGCTTGCGGGTCGGGGTTTGAGAGCTTACGAATGGGTATGTGCCTGACAGCAATCCCGGTCAATAAAGTTTTTAGCTGAGCATTAGTTGACGCATGGAGGATAAGCTGAATGAAATAGAGGTATGTATCTAATTTTTGTATAGATTTAGTTGGTTGTTTTTCTTTTTGCCTAGTGCTAATGTTATTCAATGGCTAGGAGTATGTATTTATGGCTTTAAAGGATGTTTTCAAGGTCACGCGTAAGACTTTTTTCGATCCTACTGGTTGGATCGGATATGAATCAGTAAAACAAACGACGACGTCGATTTGGGCTATTTTGAAAAGCTTGTTTTTTCCTCCTGAAGCCGTCTATCAAGAAACTTTCGAGCAAGCCATGGCTCGCCAAGGATTAACAGAAGAGGACGTCGAGGCTTCTGAGCAGCGCTATCTTTTATTCGCTTACTTTTTTGTCGTGTTAGGCTCTATTGCTTTTGTCATGAGCTTTTACTTTTTATTTCATCATGAAACGTTGGCAGGATGTGTGCTTGCTATCGCTACTGCTGCATTACTTTTTTCACAAGCGTTCAAATATCATTTTTGGTACTTCCAAATCAAATACCGTAAATTAGGTTGTACTTTCAAAGAATGGCGTCAAGGCAAACCATTTGATTCTGAGGGGCCGAAGTTATGATTAATTTGTTCACTATTCCCCAAAATGATCAATCCATTTATTTCTTGGGACAGATTTTTGGTTATGTCAGTGATGTGTATGCCGTATCAAACGCGCCTTTATTGCTTGGGGTCATGTTCAAAACATTAAATACGACAGCATTGGTCTTGGGCGCTTTGTTAGTCGTGCACACGACGGTCGTCGGCTTATTAAAAACCGCTTCTGAAGGTGAGTTTCTTGGCAAGCAATGGAGTTCTTTGTGGGTGCCTGTGCGCACAGTGATTGGTATCGCCTCGCTCTTTCCGACAGCGACGGGTTATTCTGTTCTCCAAGTGATTGTCATGTGGATCATTGTGCAAGGTATAGGTGCTGCGGATACACTTTGGACGTCTGTCTTAAATTACGTGAGCTTGGCAGGCTCGCCATATGCCGCTGTTTCAATTCCCAGTATTGCTGTTAATCAAAATATGCAGCAGCTCTTTCAAGATTTAACGTGTCAGGTGCAGGCAAAAGAAACGGCGGGCTTAATGAATCCTGGTAACTCGCCAAAAACAAATTATTATTATTGTGCTTCTTCTGGCGCGGATAAGAAATTCTGTAATGGTGATAGTACAGAAATGTTGAATATAGCCAGCGGTGCTTCACAAGTCTCGCCGGGTTCTCAGCCTAATAGTTTGCAATACCAGATGGGACCCAAGGGTGCGTGTGGCGCGATGGTCTATGGTAATCCAGATACCAGTCCTTCCTGTCAAGGAACAGATCCCACTTCTCAACTGACTTGCCAAGGCTTAAAAGCTCAGCAAAAAGCATTAATAGCAATCGTGCCATTTTTGTCTCAAATAGCCGGTTTGTTTGAAGAAGCGGATAAAGAATATATCTCTTTTTATGAAAATCAGCCTCTACAAGCGGCACAACAAACCACTAATCCACTGACAGGCCAAACGTCTAATAATCAGCAGCCGCCAATTAAAGCACCTGAGTGGGTATCGAATTATTGTAATGCTCAACATATTGCACCGGCTGATTGCGTTGCGGGAAGTTCCTCCCTCTATTCTGATTCGATTTCTTCGCCAACGGTTGATTATGGTAATACCAGCAAAGAAGCCGTTAACAATTTATATTGGCCATATTACATGCAGTCGCAACTGGGTGGTGCGGCGGATTTTATTGGTGCTGCCAGGAACATGTATATCAATACTGTTGTGGCTGCGGTAACACAGTGGATTACTTCGCAACCGCCAAGCAAGTTATCTGGATGGCAAGGTGAGGCTCAAGGATTGGGTTGGATCACTGCGGGTACTTATTATTATAAAATGGCGCAGGCGAATAGTAATAACTTAGCCGCAGCTATGCCAACGTTGACGGTAACCGCTCCAGATCCTGCTATCTCAGCCAGTTCAGGTGGTTCAGGCTCCACTATGTCTGCATACAGAAATAATTATTCTGCAGTCAAAAATATTCTGACAGCGCTGACAGAGCAAAATCAAACTAATAATAGTAATGTAGGTGTTTCAACACCGCCTCAACTACAAGAGGCGGGCGCTGCATTCTCAAGTTCTGCATCGGGTATTACATCGAGTTTCATGAATACGTTGACGGGTTCAGGGGCAGGTCAAACTGCCGTGAATCCCTTGGCGGGCTTAGCAAGCTTTGGTGAGTCGCTACTGATTGCAGCGCAAGTGTTGTTTGCCGTCATGCTGGTAATTGTTGCTATCACTATTTGGGCTGTTGGTATCCGAGTGTTTGCATTAGGTACGGGTGAAGTCGATAGTGCTGGCACAGCAATGCTCGGTGTTTATATGTTTATATTGCCTATATTTTTAGGTTTTTTGGCGGCGATGTTTGTTTTCGGCGGTATGCTAGCCATTTATACTCCGCTAATTCCTTATATCATCTACACCTTTGGTGCCATTGGTTGGATTACTGCGACAATTGAAGCCATGGTAGCGGCGCCATTTGTAGCATTAGGTATTTTAAGTCCTGGTGGTCAGCATGAAATCTTAGGCCGTGCTGAGCCCTCTGTGATGATTATGTTAAATATATTTTTACGCCCAAGTTTGATGGTGTTTGGCATGATGACTGCCATGTTAATGGCGGGTGTGGTTGTCACAATGATTAATGCCGGCTTTAGAGGGGTGATGAACTCTATTAATGGATCGCCTGGCCCAGTGGAATTAATCTTATTTTTGGCGGCGTATACTTTTTTAATCATTGCCGCCTTAAATAAATGTTTTGCGCTGATTTATATGATTCCTTCTAGGGTGCTTACCTACATTGGTGGTCAAGCCATGTCTTATGGCGAAGAGGAAGGCTTGCAAGCCGTCAAGACGGGTGTCGAGTCTGCTGCTGGCAAGGTATCCAGTGGTATGGGTGGCGTTATGCCTTCTAAGCCGCATGTGTCTAAGAAAAAGGCGCCAGAGGCAGGGGCAAAAGATGCAGAGGCCAATAAGCCCCCAGCCGATAAACCTAAACCAAATCCAACTACCGGTGCTGATTAAAAGTAGTAATCTATCCGAAGCGATATTCAGGCTTGGTTGTGTGTGATTAACTAATGCGATGCTCTAAGGCATTTCTTTAGGCTTACATTTTGAGTTGTGACTTTAAGTTAAAATTGGTTGGTTCCCTGATTATTTGCAAGCGTTCACTTCCACGACAAGACACCAGAGAATTAAAGATAGGCTATCAGGTTATCGTTTCCTGGGAGAAGCACAGCTCCCACGAAAAGATAACCTGATAGCAAGAAACGGTGAATAAAGCTGAGGGAGTGTTTTAGCAGCGCTGTTAGCCTTTTTCAGCGTCTATGTCTTCGCGTTTAGCCAATTCAGCTAGTACACGATATTGGCGTTCAGAGATGATGCCAGCATCAAATTTTTCTTTCGCATCGGCTTCCATCGTTCGGCCTCTTTCTCTTACCATTTTGCGAACCGTTGCTGTGATGTTTAGCATGTCGGTATCCAATAAAATATCCCGGACTTTTTCATCAAAAACTAAATATTCGCGTAAGGCTACGCGCTTACCATCGACAGTGGGGACTAAGCGTTGAGACACAACAAGGCGAATGGTTTCAATAATATCAATCGTTCGGCCTTGTCGTTCTTCGGAAGGAAAGGTCGTCACTAAGCGGCGCATGGTTTCAGCCACACCATTACTGTGTAAGGTGGTATAAACAGGGTGGCCTGTCATTGCGGCTTCCATCACCGCGCCGATGGTTTCTGGGTCTCTGGCTTCACCGACCAGAATTAAGCGGGGCTTTCTACGTAAAGCGTTGCGCACACCGCCAGCAAAGCTGGGTAGATGTCTTGGGATTTCGGATTGGCTGACAATTGCCGAAATTTTAGGAACGCTGTCATAAACAAATTCGATTGGTGCTTCGTA
This sequence comes from Gammaproteobacteria bacterium, assembly GCA_031291175.1. Classification (GTDB taxonomy): domain Bacteria; phylum Pseudomonadota; class Gammaproteobacteria; order DSM-16500; family DSM-16500; genus UBA5158. The sequence continues at coordinate 2,223 of JARLJO010000052.1, read as the reverse complement.
CGTTAGAATCTTACGGTTACTGTCAGCATCTTCAGCAATGTCGCGAATAATCGCAGCCAGCAATGTGCTTTTACCAGAGCCGGTAGCACCTGTAATATAAACTACGCCTTGTTCTGGTGTTAGTGCATCTAAAATAGGCTTAGGTAGCTTCATATCGGCTAATTTTGGTGGATCACTCGGAATGGTACGCGCAGTGATTTGAATGCCGTCATGGCCTTCCACTTGGCAACCTGTTGCGTTGATACGAAAACGATAACGATCAGTTCTGTTGGGACGAATTTCATAATGCGTGTCTACGTCTTTGCCCGACATAATTTGTGCGGTACCGTTGGGGCCATACATCGAGTTAATCACTTCGCCCATTTCGGTATTGGATAAACGACGGCGGGTGACCTTCAATAACCGACCATAAATTTCCGCATAAATGGGTTCATTGGTTTGTAGGGTGATATCCGATGCGCCCAGTTTTACGCAATGCATTAAAATTTGGTCGGTGGTGTCCATCGTGAGACGGATAGGCTCTTGAGGATATAAAAACTCAGGGCTCGGTGGAGGAGGTAACGTCATTGTTTCACCACAATAGCGCGCCAATCGCTGCTATCCGTTTGTAATTGAGGATGCTGGGTAATGCGCAGCACTTGGTCATTAACGCGCATGTCGTTGCCATCACCTGTGATGCCTAGTTCTGTTTTGGAAACAAACGGCGCGCTGATTTTGTGTTCTTGCAATAATCGTCTATACAAAATCATGCCTTGATAATCCCGTTTTAGGCGCGCCAAGTTTTGCTGAAAAATGGTGGTTGACTGTTGTACGCCTTTGTCCCAGCCAATTTGAATCGCTTTGCTCCAGACTTTTAACTCGTCATTATTGCGAGGCAATAGCATTTTATTAGGAAGTTCGGGTTTGTCGAAAGATTGCCACAAGTACTCGCGCCAATTCGGAGGAGTCGTTGCAAAGCGGGCTTGTTGAATGATCTTGTAGGTTTTGTCGGCGATGCGAATGGTGTCAGGATCATCCAGATTTAAACTGTTGTCACCTTGAGCCAGTACGGGAGGTAAAACACCGTGGCTTAACATCATGCCATTAAAGTTAAAAATGGTTTCAAGTTGTATTTTATCTTTTTCAAGATTGTTATCGAGATTGATAGAGGCCCAGGCAAGGCCGCCTTGAGCGCCGAGGCTCATGGCTGTATCTTGCAAGGCCTTGACGCGCAACGCACCCATCTTGGCGCCAAACAGAGAGCCGCTATCGGACTCTTGTGTCATGCTTTGGAGTTGATGCAGATTGGTCGGATCAACCGCGTCAGGGTGATAGTAGGCGGTGCACGCAGTCAATAAACTGGCGACGATGGTGATTGCAATAAAAAACGTGTGTTTCATGCTTCCCAGCCCAATATATCGCGTTTAAACGCTGATGCTAATTCTTCGCATAGCGTAATTCAATGACTCTGCTTTCTGGGAATACGACAATGGTTGCGCGTCTTCCACATTGATAGCCAACATCTCGGATGACATCGGCGAGCATTGTATTTTTGTCATAGACACTTACAAGAACAGGTATGGCGGGCTTTCTGCCTAATACCCTCAATTGATAGTTGCCAACATTCGCTAGTTGTTGAATCAAAGGTTCAACAGGCCCAGACCAGTCAACCGATGTTAATCCGGCCATCCCATAGGTTGAAGGATTGGGTGGCGCATCTAAAGTAGGTAGCGGTCGCGCAGCTTGCGCTGTTTCTGACAGGCTCACAATCGATCGGCTAACGGCATAGGAGGCTTCGCCTAGCGCGGAGTCTGCGCCAGTGGGTGGTGTCGCTTGTGGTGGTGTACTGCACGCACCTAGGGCGAGAAATGGAATTGCTATCAACGCTAGCTTAAGTTTCATAAACTGTTATTTTCCCTAATACTCCACAAGATAAATACGGCTAATGATGGTGCAGCCATAATGAAAATTGACTTGTGTAAACAGCGCTTTTAATCAGGCATTGAATCAAGATGGCTACTCAATGTCAAGTCGAAGTTCTTGGGACTGTCGTCAATTAACTCTGGCTCCTTAACACTGGCCTCTCTACTAATTAACACTGGTGTCTCTGCTAATCCCGGCGCTTAACCTTGTCTCTTAACCCTATTCCCCTTTACGTCCCGCGGCTTGTCCGCAGGATCCAGCGTGCTAGAAAGGAACTCTTAAGATGAAGTGATTTATAGGGAGAATTGCTAGGTTAAGCTG
>JARLJO010000051.1 GCA_031291175.1 Gammaproteobacteria bacterium | reverse complement strand
GTACTCTGTTTCACTTCCAAACCGAATAAACTATCCAGATGATCAGAACAATACTGCGTCTTCGTGGTGATCTTTCCACATCCTTTTGCTTGGCACTCTCTTCCAAATAGTCTTGACATTATATATTATATCTAATATAGAAAATTGTTAATCATAAACATCATTTCCACTTTTCCTGTATTTCCGTTTGATAAGTTTCATTTCATCTTGTAGTTCTTCTCTCGATTCGCATGGATAATCTTTGATTAAATGAATCGTGAAATGCTCAACACCTAATCGCTTCATTATCTTATAGAATTCACTCGGTTTCTTCTCCAACATATACAGACCACGAACAATGTATCGATGCTCACACATTCGTTTATTGAGACTCTTTGCACATGTACTCCCAATGTAAATAATATCATTCTCATCATTCACAATCTTGTAGATCTTTCCTTGTTGATAGTTAAACATCTTTATTGTAAATATGTTTTACAATTTAAATCACTTTCTCATTGAACTAAAATTCATTCCTATATTCCTGCGCCCTCGCATTAATTCGTTGCATATATGCAATTTCAAATAGACGTCTTAAACGCCTACACTCACTTTGATAAGCATAACGCCTAATCATTTCACGTATATCTGCAATTATCTCTTGTCTAGTCTCCATTCTATATTTACTAAACATATTATTTGTTTAAGTGCGTTTAATATGTAATGCGTCCTTTTTTCGAATCCTCCACATAACTCACAGGTCTACGCTCACGAGTAGGACGCCTAACAGATTCCTCTTCTACGTTCTCCTCCCTCTCCTCTCGGGGTCTACTGTGCAACTCTCTCAGATGTCCTTCACGAGTTCCTTCCAAGTCAGGTTTCTCCGGATTAATCTCATACGAGTCTACCTTTTGCAAGTTGCTCTTCAGATACAAACGATCACCTTTAGTGGTCTTGTAATACCCATTTCCTTTTTCCGTAATCTCATAAATCGTCTTGCTGAATTTAGGCTTATACCCTTTCACAAAACTTTGCGGCTTCACTTGAACACGAAATAAATCTCCAACCTTCAACTTAGTATACGGATTAGGAGTCAGATTCTTTAGCAAGTTAATCTGAACGATATGTTCTGTATGATCATTCACTTCATTGGGAGCCATACCGATTGCAGTATGATAACTCTTGTTGTAATTACCAACAATCTTAGGCAGAACATTCACAATCGTTTTCGTACCTGTACTCTGTAAATACTTGTGCAACATTTCTTTCAACGTTCTGTTGAACCTTTCCACAATGGGAGCATGCCGAATCGTAAATATCAACTGCGCATCGATATCATCGCACAATTCTTTGAACGCTGAATTGTTGAACTCACTACCTTCATCACAGTAGATGGAATGAGGAAATCCCATGCGCTGTAAAACAACAACCATAGCTTCAACAGTCTCTTCTTTGTTTCGCTTCTTCATCAGCTGTACATCTGCTTTCTTACTGAATGCATCGATGCAGCACAGACCATAACTTGCCTTATTCAAGAATGGATCATCAAATAAATCAGATCGATCTGATACTCCTGTTTGGGATAACGAGGAATAAAGCTCGGCTGTTTCCGATTGTTCTTCTTATTCACCTGATAGACTTCTTGCTTCTTCAGAAACCTACCAATCTCCTCCCGCGAAACAACTTTGTGTTTCAATTTGCGGTATAACTTCTCGATACCTACAAACCCTTCATCAGGATTGTAGTATGCTTTGCGAATTATAGCGTCACTCATCGTTACGCTACAACTATATTTAAATTTACTCTTCATTCTCTACCTGATCAGGATCATAATCATCACCTTCATATCCTTCCGGAAAGAACTGATTATTCTGAAAGAGCATATTAGACCATTTTGATTCTTCATGAACTCACGTACTTGCCAGTTATTACATACGCTAAACGGAGTAATTCCTTTCTCTCTATCTTCCTTGGTGAGTTTCGTGATCTTCTTTTTCATCCCGAAAAATGCAATAGGACGTCCATGATGTATGTAATCCAACTCTTTGAGTTCTTTCTGCGGGATTCCTTTACATTTCATAGT
>JARLJO010000050.1 GCA_031291175.1 Gammaproteobacteria bacterium | reverse complement strand
TGTGATACATAACCTTGAATCACGGGGTCTTGATTATCTTTTTGTTGTTCTTGCCAGTCTTTCAGGCAGCTAACCAAGAGCCCATAACGGTATTGCCAGCGAGTAGATGGGGAATTCTCGGCGCCTTTTGGCATGAATCCCAGAAGCTCGTGATCTTTGATTTCTTTAATCCGGCTATCCAAGCCAACCAGGAGCGCTGATAACGGGGTCAGGTCGTCTTTTGCGGTTAATGGAATTTTTGCTCTGATGGCTTGAACAAGCTGGTTGAATGCTTTTTCTGGATTTGCTTTCAATTGATCATGGAAGTCATTGATAGAGGATAATTCTGCAGCGCTCTCATCAACCGGTGCGCCATCTTCTAAGGCTATATCAATGTCTCTAGCTAATTTGTGTTTATTTGCAAAGCTAAAATCTTTCATAACAATCATCCTATTGGGATATCAATGAATTTATTTTTTTGCATTATATATACACCCACCTTAAGAGGGTATTAAGAGTTTATTAAAGCAATCTTAATGGGGGGTTATATATCAGGGCAATCGGGCTCAAAGTTGAGCACCCTCAAGGATTTTTGCTAGATACTGATGACTCCACCCGGCTTTACTGCGCTTAATTTTCAATCCAACCTTTGCAGTTGTTTCTTGCTTTAGAAGATTCAGGGCAATATGCCTAATAATTGAAAAATTTCCAGCCGCATTCCCTTCGCGTACCCGGCACTCATCTTCACGGAATGTTATGTCTAAACACCAGTGCAATTGATTTTCGATACTCCAGTGCTGACGAATAGCTGTTCCAATAATTTCGGCATCGGGCTGAAGCGAACTGATATAATAGCGCTTTTCTATGCTCACGTTGCCGTTAACTTCTCGTTTACTTTCTACCATTGCAATACTTTGCAAACCTTTCCACTTCAACAATTCAGGGATGGCCGTAATTTCATTCGATTTATCATCTACTTTATGCTGTCCTAATACCACCTGGTTACGACTCGACCAAGCGCTAATTACATGAATCGCTGCGCGTCCTTCACTTCTATTATGTGAGCGCCTCACCGTTTTTCCATCAATTGGAATAATATCTCCTCCACTTACTTTTACTAATGAATTTACCCAGCTTAAAAAACAGATCTCAAACTCATGAGAAGATAAACGAGCGAATAAATCACCTATTGTGTCATGCGTCAGAGACTGGCATTATGTAGGGTCCTTCCCCAAAAAAAGCCCTACTTTACACCACCTTTCAGCCCGCGTCAGTGCTCAACTTTAAGCCCGATTGCCCTGAGCATATATATGAGAGGTATTATTACCCATTACTATTAAAATCGTTGGCTTATGGTATGGAGAGTTCTGAGGTATTGTGGATTGGCTTGGTTTGAGAGCTTTCTGGATACCGTGGACAAGCCACGGTACGTAGGGGGCCCGCGCCGAAGCTACGTAGGAAGCTCGAAGCTGCGTAGGGGGGTTCGGAGCTACGCAGGAAGCTCGGAGCTATATAGGGAGTTCGGGATTATGCAGGGGTTCGTGGACACACCCCCCACAAAAAGCGTGGGGGTCTTAGTCCGCGCTACGTTGGGTTCTTTGTAAATGCTCTTTTCACTTCCACGAAGTGGAAGTGATATAAAAAAACGGGGTGGCAGGGTAGGTTTGCTTTTTTCGTGCGAACAGCACGAAAAAAGTAAACCTGCCATGACAGGACCCCAGTCATTTTAAGAGAACTCATCTCGATATCAGAGTAGTTTTAGGGATAGGTTCCTGCCTTCGCGGGGAAGACGCATAGCAATTCAAACAAAATGTCTAGTTATAGAGAAAAAACAGGGAATTCGTATTTAATTTTTCAACTGCTTGACTCTGTTAATCAATTTTTCTGCGCTCATTTTGTCGGCGCATTTCATTTCAACTAAAAAGCAGCGGCGTGATAGCATATTAGATGGTGAGACATAACGCACCAACCTCTACTAGGAATTCTTTATGACAACAACAGTCGCAGATGTGCTGGTAAATACATTAGAAGCTTTGGGTGTTGAACGCATTTATGGGATTGTTGGTGACTCATTAAACGGCATAACCAACTCATTACAGCGCAAAAAAAATATGGAATGGGTGCATGTGCGCCACGAAGAAGCGGCCGCTTTTGCAGCCGGCGCTGAAGCACAATTGACAGGTAAATTAGCCGTTTGCGCGGGGAGCTGCGGCCCCGGCAATTTGCATTTGATTAATGGACTTTATGATAGCCATCGCAGTGGCGCACCTGTTCTTGCGATTGCCGCACAAATTCCCACGTCAGAAATTGGTGGTGGCTATTTTCAAGAAACGGATCCGCATGCGTTATTTAAAGATTGCAGTTATTTTTGTGAGACAGTGTTATCACCGGAACAAATGCCTCGCTTGTTGAGCATGGCTATTCAAACGGCACTGACCAGGCGTGGTGTTGCTGTGTTAATCATATCGGGTGATGTCGCACTGAAATTAGCTGCGGATAAAGAACCCGCCACCTGGCCACGAGAAGCGACGCCTTTGATTATTCCAAATCAAGATGAGCTTCAACACATGGCGGACATCTTGAATGAATCAAAAAAAATTACTGTCTTTTGTGGTCAGGGTTGCGCAGACGCTCATCCTGAATTAATGGCATTATGCGATACCCTTCAAGCTCCGATGGTGCATACTTTGCGTGGCAAAGAATATGTGGAATACAATAACCCTTATGATGTTGGGATGACGGGTTTAATTGGCTTTAGCTCGGGTTATTATGCGATGGAAGCGTGTGACACTTTATTATTGCTCGGTACGAGTTTTCCTTACCGTCAATTTTATCCTGCGCATGCGCGCATTATTCAAGTGGACATACGTGGTGAAAGACTGGGAGTACGAACCCCCATTGAGTTTGGCGTGGTGGGAAATGTCAAATCCACCCTCCCCGCCCTTCTGCCTTATTTAACTAAAAAAACCGATTCAGCACATTTAAACAAGGCGCTCGATCATTATCAAAAATCACGAAAAAGCCTGGACGATTTAGCCACGCCCACCGCTAGCGAAAATCGCATTCATCCACAATATTTAGCCAAAGCTATCAGTGAGCTGGCAGCCAGTGATGCTGTATTTTCTTGTGATGTCGGTACACCTACTGTATGGGCCGCCCGGTATCTTAAAATGAATGGTATGCGGCGTTTACTGGGTTCGTTTAATCATGGCTCGATGGCAAACGCATTATCACAAGCCATTGGCGTTCAATCCGCATTTCCTGACCGCCAAGTCATTGCCATGTGTGGCGACGGTGGATTTGCTATGTTAATGAGTGAAATTAATACGCTGCTCCAGCAAAAATTACCCATTAAAATTATCGTATTTAATAATGGCGTGCTGGGTTTTGTGGAACTTGAGATGAAAGCCGCCGGCATGCTTGTCTATGGTACCGATCTTCGTAATCCTAATTTTGCCGAATTAGCCAAGAGCATGGGCATATATGGAGTACGTATAGAAGATTCTGCTGACATATATGATAGATTAAGAGCAGCCTTATTACATGAGGGCCCCGCATTGATTGACGTTGTCGTGAATCATACTGAGCTTGTGATGCCACCAACAATTACTGCAGAACAAGTGAAAGGGTTCAGTTTATTTATGATAAAAGCCATCATGAACGGCAAAGGGGATGAAGTTTTAGATCTCATCAAAACGAATTTGTGGCGATAATATCCCTATGGACAACAAAAAACCCATCATTCATGATGGGTTTTTTTTAATTGGCGACAAGCATCAATGAATGGTTACTGGAATATACCCAAGATACTATTTAGCAATTGGGATGCATCTGTTATCGCCGTGGTCGTGCCATTGATTTGATTGATCGCATTATTCAGCGCAGCGGCTTGAGCTTGAGCCACTTGATTGGCTTGTTGTTTTTGCACGGCTTCAGGCACAAATCCCGCTGTCCCACAAGTGATGCTGGTTAATACAGAAGGCCCACTGAAGTTGCCGCTCCACGCATAAGCCGTTGCATTACATTCATATCGAGGACAACTGCAATTAAATACATTGCATACGCTGGTACCAATACAAGTTTCACAAGTTGCTACCTCAGCCCAACATCCCACATCATACCAACTGCAACTGGTATCGCAGCCGTACGAAGTGCAGATCGAGCGCACAGTGGAGGCTGGCCCATAGGCAAAGTTCACGACGGTATCAGATAAAGCACAGGCTGCGGGGTTTTGTGGCAAGCTGCTCGGATTCGATGGCCATGTAGAATAATCAGCGTAGTTGGTGTATAGCTTCGTATAACCTTTCACCATGGTCACCTGTGAATTGTAGAGGAGCGAATTTCCAGTACCGTTGGCGGGCAATACATACGTTGAATCCATCGCATATAAATTGACTGAGATGATAGAAAAAGCCAGCAAAAGAATGAATCTATTGAATTGAAGCTTCATTTCGCAACCCCTTGTGACCAGCACAGTCTTTATGGTTAGAAATTATGAGCGTCCATTATTCAGTCGATACCGCCATCCTTTGAGGCTGATTCTGATGAGAATCTCTACGTTAATTATAGCATTAATCTTGAAAAAAAATTTGAAGGTGCGCGTATTTTCAACATAACAATATGAATGTACGATATCTTTTTCTAAAATAGCACTTTGGACTCGGACTTAACTGCTTCAGCTAGTCGCGCATTATCTTCCCAAACTCTCTTCAATTGACCCCATCAAAACCAATCATCCGGTCGTAAAACCATTTGCATTTTTAACGATAGATTACATCAAACCAGGATTACTGCCCGTCAGAGAAAATAGTCGTAACCGCTTGATGCAGTTGCGCTGGTGTAAAAGGTTTTTCTAAGCAGGGATTTTTTATACTTCTGAGAAATTCTGTTGCTGTGGATGTGTAGTCCCCGCCTGTCACAAAGATAATTCTCTGTTCCAATCCAGGATATTGATTAGCAACATAACGATATAAATCTATCCCACTGACATCCGGCATATTCACATCCGTGATCATTGCATCAAAATTTTCGCCTTGATCTACCAGTAAGCGCAGCGCCGCGCGCCCATCGCTCACTGTAATATCATGATTCTTTGATAAAATCTGCTTAATCACTTTTAATAATGTGGGCTCATCATCAATGACCAATATCTTTTTTCGCTTGAGCGGCATGATTATTGCAACTGAAGCCGTCTCACTGGGCGCTTGCATTTTTAATTGCAACGGCAAATGAACAGAAAATGTGGTGCCTACATTTAATATACTTTGCACTGCTATATCGCCACCGATGCTATGGATAATTTCATGACTAATAGATAAACCAAGGCCTGTACCCACGCCCACCGGTTTGGTTGTGAAAAAGGGATTGAATATTTTTGACAATACCTCAGGTGGAATACCTGTACCCGTATCAGTAATATCAATACAAATTTGATTTTTAGTCATGCAAGTCTTCACACGAATCACATTTTCTTCATAATCTTTTTTGTTAATTGCCTGCGCTGCATTCACAATTAAATTCAGAAAGATCTGCTGAAGCTTATTGCTGTTGAGCAAAAGAATGGGGAGGTTTTTATCAAAGCTAGTCTCAAGCTTTGCAACATTTTTAAATTGCGGATACGCCATATTAATGGCTGCTTTCACCGCAGCGTTAACATCGACTGGGGTTAGATCATTTTGATCTACACGGGTAAAACCCTTTAAATCATGAACAATGTCTCTGATGCGCTCTGCGCCTAAAATCGACTCATCAATCGTTTCATTGAGCTTTAGTAAAATATTCTTTTTCTCGTCATCGGCAGGTTGCAATAATTTAATTTTGTCTTTCATATAAGACAAATTGTTTAAAATCCAAATCAAGGGATTATTGATTTCATGAATAATCCCTGTCGCCAAAGTGCCAATAGTGGCAAGCTTATCGCTGAGTAGCGTTTGTGAAAGCAAACGATTTGACTCAGTCGTATCATTTAAAATACTTATAATATAATTTTCGTTATCGCTTTCAACATAAACCGATGAAAACTCAACATCAATTATCTGTCTATCATCATGCTGAACGTGTACGGCGATAGGACCAATGCTTTTTTGAGCCGCTAATTTTTTAAATTGAAAAGCAACATACTCTTGATCGGTAGGAACAATGAAATCCGCGAAGGTTTTTCCTAAATTTGATAGATTTATCTGCCCAAATATTTTTTTAGTTTGCTTATTGCTCTCTAACAGAATCCCTTCTGGCGTGTGAATAACAATACCGCAACTGGCATTTTCCATGATGGCCCGATAACGGCCCTCTGCTGCTAATATCTCTCTTAGCATCACTTCTTTTTCTGACAATGAAGATTTTAGTTTTTCTAAAGATTGTTTATGCACGATAAAAATGCCTACTTGATTACCGATCGCATTTAACATCTCTAATGATTTTTTATTGGAATCTACCTTGTCGTGGCTAAACAACAGGATAACGCCAAGCAATTTGTTCTCATAAAGAATAGGAAGTAAAATTTCTGATTGTATATTCAAATCACCTGATGGGTTTATTGGTGAAAATGCTGGATCAGCATCAAGCAGCCAATATGGCTGCATAGCATCACCCATATCGGATATTTTCTTTAATGCATACTGCTGAAACTCACTGATACGCTTTACGATGGGTGAATTCACATGATGCCAGACACTAATGCAGTCCACTTTTTTCGGTACAGAATCAAGGGCAAAATAGAACCCCAAGTCTTGAGACATAGTGTTTCCAATCAAACTTAAAGCCGCGACCAAGCCTTCTTCTACCGACACATCCTCAACCATTAATTTAGCAATATTGAACTCAATATAAAGTGTATTTTCACTCTGTGTACGCAATGTCACATCACGAATAATCACTTGATTCGCTGGGCTGCTCTCATAAAAACACGTGCTTGCGGTAACTTCCGTATCAATAATGACGCCATCACATCGAATACATTTAGCGATGGATCTTGGAAAAATCTCTCCTGTATTCATCTTTTTTAATATGCTCTCTACTATTTCTTTGTCATCCGCCTGGAAGAGCGCCGAGAGGGATTTTCCTAATAATTCTTTAGAATCCTTCGCGGCAAACAGTTTAGCCATGCAGGGATTGGCATAAACAATCACATCCTTAACAGCAATCAAAATGGCATCCGGTGAATATTCAATTAAATCTCGAAAATGCTTATTGCTTTGATATAGCATTAACTCTGCTTTGTTGCGCGCTAAAACCTCTTTATTGAGCTCCTCATTGCGCAACTTAAGCTCCTCGAACAATCGGATACTTTCATATGTCACGGAAATTTCAGCCGCCAAAGCGGCGGCCATACGCTCATCATCTTCATTGAATTCATCACTGCCAATTTTATTCACCAAATAAATTAATCCCATAGTGCCTTTAGAGGTGGATATGGGAATACTTAATAAATTTGAGATCACCAAGTTATCATCCGGCAAACCCAACTCGCGCGGGGTAATTATCGGATGCTGTAAGCGTGTAGGTCGATTCTTATTGAACAAATCAGCCAATAATAATCCTTGCCTAAAATCAGGCGCCACAAAGTCGTTCTTATCGATATTATTTCCCTGGAGCACAAAATGATGGACACGATAGCCAATGCTTTCAAATATTAAAATGGCAGAATATTGCGAGGCAATCAGTTTTCGTGCGCCATTGCAAAATAATATTAAACATTGATAAGGATCACGCTCTTCAGCAAAATCAAGACCTAGCTCAATCAAAGATGCTAAACGCGAAGTCACCGATTCAAAATCAGCAGATTTTTGGGAAAGCTTTTTTGCAATGAGCGAGATAGGATCCGAAGCGCCAATATCCACCGCTACCTGAGGCGCGACGATTGGTTTAGCTAACGCTTTATTAATGACATCCAGCAATATATAGGGATCAGCTGGCTTGCCAATAACGTATTGCACACCGCAAGCGGATGCCACGGCTTCTGCCTCAAGCACACGGTAAGCTGCCGTATAAAAAATAACTGGAATATGGGATATTTCTGGATTTTGCTTTATTTTTAGCGCCAACTCATAACCATCCATATGCGGCATGATAATATCGGAAATCACTAAATCGGGATGACAGTCATTAATCACGGCTAACGCCTCAATACCATCTTTTGCTTCCAGGGTTTTAAAATTCTGATAGCCCAGCAAAACCGTTAAATATTCGCGATTTGAGGATCGATCATCTGCAATGAGTATGGTCGTCATGGGCCATCCTCTTCGCCTAGTTTAGTTTTCTTCTCAAAACAGCCTTTAATGCTCTGCAAAAAATCCTTTGGCTCTATGGGTCGAATAATAAAATTAACCGCGCCCATCGTTAAACCTTTCGAAAAATCTTTGTATTTCCAGGAAGAGGCGGTAATGAAGACAAAAGGAATATGACAAAGAGTAGAATCTTTTTTGACTTCTCTTATTAATTCATAACCATCGCCATCTGGCATATGAACATCCGATAAAAATAAATCTGGCGGCATTTTTCTGGCTACGACCAGGGCTTCTCGCACGCCGGTGGCGGTGAGAACCTGATAGCCATCATACTCAAGCAACATACGAGACAATTCCAAGTTATCTGGTGAATTATCAATAACCAGCACTAACTTATTTAATGACGGCGCTTTTAAATCCGTCTTAGCATCTTCCGTCACTGTATCTTGTGATTTTTTGATTCGATTCTTCAAAAAAGACTCAACTTGCGCTAATAGCCTTTCTGGGTCGACAGGTTTCTCTAAACACATTTTAAAACCAGCGGAGAGAATTTTATCATGACTACCTTTCATCGCTTGCGCAGTAATTGCTATGCAAGGAACATCACTCAAACTCGGCGTTTCAAGTATCTTTTTAATTAAATCAAAGCCGCTCATTTTGGGCATTCTGATATCGGTCACAATGAGATCGGGCACTTCTCGCAATGCCATCTCAAATCCTTTCTGTCCATCTTCTGCCACCAGAATATCATAGCCTTGAGTGACGAATAAATATCGAATCAATTCCAGACTATCTGGGGTATCATCAATAATTAATATTTTTGGCATACCTGACCTCAGCTAAAAGACTGACTCTTTAGGTAAAAGAATAGTAAAGCTACTACCAACATGCAGCTCACTTTCAAATTTAATCATGCCTTGCAGAAAACCCGCTAATTTTTGACTTAAATACAAACCCAATCCCGTCCCTTCGATTTTTTTCACCGCATCGGTGCGCTCAAAAGCATTGAATATGGTGTCTGTGGACTCTGGACTGATTCCTATCCCTGTATCTTTTACATTGATGGCAATGAACGACTTATTGTTTTCAATGCATTCACCCACGGTGATATAAACACCTCCTTTTTCGGTGTATTTGATCGCATTAGTCACCACATTAATCAGTATTTGACTCAATATTCTTTTGTCCGTATTAATTAATACTTTTGTATCAGGCGTATTGTTTATTAATAATAGGCTTTTTTCATCTGCTTGTGATTTGAGTGAAGCTAGCACCTCAGAAATAATTTCGGTGATAAAGAAAGATTCGGTATTCAGATTGACCTTATTGGCTTCAATTTTTGCAATATCCAGCAGATCATTAATCATTGCTAATAAATGCTTGGCGCTATGCTGCACAATTTTGAGGTGCTTATTTTGGTCTGTCGTCAAGGCTCCAGGCAAGCCCATTAGCAATATGCCTGTAAAACCAATGATAGAATTTAACGGTGTACGCAACTCATGACTCATGCTCGCTAAAAATGAACTTTTTGTCAGACTGGCTTTTTCGGCTTTCTCTTTTGCACTGCGTAACTCATCTTCATATAATTTTCGCTCAGTTAAATCACGCGATATTTTACAAAATCCGATAAGAACGTTTTTCTCGTTATAAACGGGCGTGATGATAACATTCGCCCAAAACTGAGAACCATCTTTACGTACACGCCACCCCTCTTCCTCATATCTTCCTTGTGCCAAAGCCATATCCAGCTCAAATCTGGGATGATTCATTTCAATATCATTTTTGCTATATAAAATGGAAAAATGTTTTCCCACAATTTCATTGTAAGCATAGCCGTTTATTTTGCCTGCTCCTCCATTACAGGTAGTCACAAATCCATTAGTATCTAACACAAAGAGAGCACAATCTTTGGCGCCCTCTGTTAATAACCTCAATCGTTCTTCACTTTGACGCAGACGCTCATTCACCGCTTGCAACTCTTGAGCACGGCGAATAATTTCAAATTGTATTTTTTCGTGTGGCTGCACTTTTGTCCCAAGCGCCAGAATACCTTCGCTTTTTACGTAACTTGTTACGTCATCGACGCGATGAATAATATATTGTACCTCGCCATTTTCATCCAATACGGGGCTGTTGACGGGACTCCAATAGCGCTCTTCAAATTTATCATCAATCGCGTTAGACGAGCGAATATCATAACGCTGCACCGCCATTGCATCTGGGATCTTATTCTTTAACACTCTCTCCAGCGAGGCCCGCAAATTTTTAGCCCCTGGGTTTAACTCATCCTGAATGACATCAGGAAAGATCTCAAATAGTCCATGCCCAATCACTTTTTCTCGCGTTAGCATGGTGGATTTAATGTAGGCATCACTCGCCTCTAAAATCATTAACGTAGGACTTAGCAACAAATAGGAGTCAGGTGCCGACCTAAAAATGGCACAATAATCCAAATTCTCTGTCAATACAGATTCTTTTTTCATAACTCTGCCTCCTTAGCACAGGCATTTTTCATGAGAACCAATGTGAAATTACTCCCCTCACGTAAATCACTCTCAAGTAATATATCGCCCCCTAATAATTCCGCTAAGCTTTTACTCAAATACAAACCCAATCCAGATCCAACAATTTGTCGTGAAGCATCATCGCAATCTAAAACGTTAAAAATGTTTTTTTGTACCTCTTTTTTGATGCCAATACCCGTATCAATAACACTGATTGAAACGATTTCTTTCCCATTTTCAAAATACTCATTAGTGACTATTCGCACACCACCGTATTCGGTGTACTTAATCGCATTGCTGACTAAATTAGTCATAATTTCTATAAATGCGGATTTATCTGTTTTGATACACAGTTTTTTATCTCTGAAATCCGCGATTAAATTGATGTTTTTGGTCGCCGCTTCTTCTTTAAATTTTTCAATGATGGCGCCTATCACCTCATCACATGAAAAATCCTCCATCATCAAATCTGTTTTTTCAGACTCAATCTTTGCAATTTGTAAAATATTATCAATCAATGACAAGAGATGCTTAGCGCTTCTTTGAATAATCATCACCTGCTTTTCTTGCTCTGGAGTTAATGGCCCGGGATACCTCATCAACAGCGTTCCCGAAAATCCAATAATGGGATTCAGCGGCGTTCGTAATTCATGATTCATACTGGTTAAAAATTTCGATTTGATTCGGCTGGCTTCTTCTGCTTTTTCTTTGGCATATTTGAGCGCCCTTTCTGCCGCTTTTTGCGCTGATATTTCCCAACAAACACCAATCATACGATATGCTTCCCCCGAAGAATCGCGATACACTTTCCCTTTGGCCTTAATATAATGCACACGTCTATCGGGATGAATGACGCGATACTCGACCTCACATTCACCCGTACCGTTAATCGCTTTGCGGGCCGCCGTATCCACGGCTTCACGATCATCGAGATGCACAAAACTCAAAAAACCAAGATAAGTATTGTCATACATCTCTCGTGTGACACCCAATAAATCGTAAATCTCATCAGTCCATGTCATGACATCCTTATCCAGCCTCCAATCCCATGTGCCAACTTGAGCCGACTTCAATGCTAAATTGTATTTATCTTCTGATTCAGCACGCTTTTTCGACTCTGCTTCCAATAACAATGAGACCTTCCACGTTACCAGGGTAAAAATGATGATTGAGCCTATCACGATAATGGCGATACTCACGTCAGGCCCATAATATCCTTTTGTTTGGCTGATGATGCCGATATCACCTAAAATCATTGGAATCAAAAAGACATACGGCAATATACGGCGAAAAGTGAGCCCACCCAGATTATCTTCATTGAATATTCGGGTAAATCCGCATTGGGATTGTCTCAGCAATAACGCAACACTTAGCAATAAGAATAAAAAAGCCGTGTGCAAAGCCACGGCATTTAGAAAATAAGGATTTCGATAAATGATTTTGACGCCATACCAGTAACCAATCAGGATAAAGAGGGAATTAAAGAATACGATCAAGATCATCAACTGATAGACCCAGGGCTTAACTTTTTTATTCAGTATGCAAATATAGACAACAGCAAGCGTAATAAAATTAAAAGCAGTAATACATGACATACGGACCAAAGCAGGATCCACCTTCGATGGGACGCCTTCTGAATAAATCAACTGATCTATATTAAAATTCATATCGAACAGATATTCGTTAAGCGAGATAAATCCAATTAAAAATATCATCACGGCGCAGGCATAGATTATTATTCTTGTATAGACACTTGATGACCAATGCAGCAATAAAAGCGATAGACCACATAGACAAAAAGCAACTGCCGTATTGATTTTCATGGAGGCAAATTTTGGTGATAGGCTCTTTAAAAAAGTGATGTCAAATACCCAACCAACCAAGACCAAAGCGCTTATTGCAATTAAGATAATACCGACCGACATGACAAAATAATTCTGCCACTTTTTAGAAATGAAATAGGTCGTGTCTTCAATACTCATACTGATTCCCTAAAGTAGGTGAAACAGATTTAAACTTTATGAGATATTCATTACGATGCATTCTATTGTCTAAATTATAACATTATTTATTTTGGGATGATTTTGACTAACCAGATCTAAGTGCAATATTGGCTGCGGGATCAACAGCTTAGAACGTTCTTATAAAAAGACGATTTTCAATTTTTAATTAATCAGAGGGTTAGATCGGGCAATGATAAATCATGCAGCGCACAAGAAGGATGAATCTCATTAATTCAGATATTTACATCTACTCATGTGGCGAGAACTTAATACTGTATTCAATAATACTTCATTTTTTCCGGTTTTTTGAAGCGCCTTTACCAATCAATAGAATGACGAATGGCACACTAAAAGCAATGATCATACCGACAGACAGACTGACGACATAGGCGAAAGCAGACCCCACACCAGCTTGCTCTGGCGGAAAAAAGCCAACCACGATACCTAACAAAGCCGTACCACCACCCAGTAAGGACACGACCCACACACCGAGCTTACCACCCGGAATCAAGAAGCCTTGCGCGCCTTTGACATGCTTATAACGCAACTTCACTAAAGCAGAAAATAAAATAATGTAATAGACCAAACTCACCAAAGAAGCAGTTTCAATGAGCAACCAATATGACGCACTGATGGATGGCATTAACCAAAATGCAAAAGTGGCTATCGTAAAGACAATGGCTTCTACAAATAGAATACCCACAGGAGCGCCATAACGATTGGTTTTTTGTAAAAAAGGATGTCTCTTTTCATCCTGACATGCTATCGACATGCCGCGTGTAGAACTGATCATCCAGGAGGAGGCACAACCAAAATTACCCAGCGTGATCAACAGTAATAAAATAAATAAAAGCCAGGAAAGATGAAAAGTATTAGCAAAAATGCGAATGGCATCCAATAACCCGGAAACCAGGCTGATATCCTGACTGGGAATGACTAGCGCAATACCAAGCGCCGTGCCAATCAAAACAAATAAAATAATGAAACCGGAAAAAAATAAGGCTCTGGGATAATTCCGTCGGGGCGAGAGCACATCACCGGCATGGACACCGGAAGCTTCTATACCACATAAGCTAATAATTACTTGGGTTAAAAAAGCGATGTTACCGAGATGCTTAAAATCCGGTAACAGCGATGCTTTGTTTAAATGAATTTGACTGGACTTACCACTGCCTACCCAAAAAATTGCAAAACTAATGATTAAAAGAGTGGGTAAAATGATACCGACCACACTGCAAAGATTGCTCACGATACTGGATACTTTAATCCCAAAACAATTTTGCAATGTCATTATCCAAAAAATACTGGTCACTGCAAAAAACATCGCTAATTTTTGATTTGCCAAGGCCGGATCAATCAGATAAAAAAATCCCGTGGCAATTAATGAAAATATCGTGGGATACCAAATCAGATTACAAAACCATAAAATACAAATGGTGAAAAAACCGATTGTTTTGCCGAATGCATGTTCAACCCAAATATAAGGACCGCCTGTCATCGGCCAACTGGTTGCAAGTTCGGCTGTGGCCAAAAGACTGGGAATAAAAAAAGTGATGGTTGCAATCAGATAAAAGAAAATTAATGAATAACCGTATACTGCCGTGAAAGGTAGCATTTGCAAGCTACCCACAATGACCGTGTTCATCAATATTAAAGATAAAACACCTAATGGCTTTATGTTTTTTTGCATCGGTTATTCGCCTTACAGGCTAAACACTGGGTAAAACATTTTCCTGGAAATAACGGTCTCCCATGACATTGCCCGCAGGACTGTATTCACAAACTAAAAATTTTCCTGGTGTGCCATTTCTGCCATTGCATGCTACGTAAGCACATCCTAATTTTTGCGTGGACTTCCATATCATCTGAGTAAAATGTCCGGTACGCATGGAAAATCCCGGGCGACCATAAAAGTATTGCGCATGTTCACCATACCAAAAGTTCACAGCGATAGTTGCAGATGGATATCCTGTCGCCAGATTTTCGCCGTAAGGTGAGGATGAGTGCTTGAACTCGCAGCGGCTCGCATAGCGGGCAGCATAATTTGCCAACTGATCATCCCAAACGAGATTCGGGGCTTGATGCTGCTTGCGCCACTTATTATGAGCGGCCAGTACTTCTTGTTTAACATTATATTTTGTGGCCAAATCATTTGATCGGCTGGCTGTTGTTGAACAACTTGCTGTCGCCCCTACCAATGTTAACAGCACGATGGTGCTTTTAATCCAAACTCGAATAATGGTTAATCTACTGGTAAACATATATTGTTCCTTTCACTGCTGTGCAAATTTGAATGTGCGCATTTTAAATGAATTCAGTGAATTTAACCCGCGCTTTTTTACGACAAAAATTGCGCCGGGAGCATTTGACCCCACCAATAGCTGAAATAAAACACTGTAATATAAGGCAAAACTCTACATTCCCGACTTCAGATAGGTCGAAATTTCACATGATAATATTCCGTTTGAATTTTGACTTGGTTATTTTAAACTAGCCACAGACATACCACTGCTTTTCGAGGATTTATGCCTACCTCTAAACCACCCATCCTCAAAAAACTGCCTCGACTTTTCTATGACCGTGATACAACGCTGGTTGCGAAAGAATTGCTTGGCAAATATTTGGTACACCACCACGAAGACAAAAAATTTATCGGCAAGATTGTTGAAGTCGAAGCCTATCTTGGCCCCCATGATCTGGCGGCACACTCCTCTAAAGGTTTGACTGAAAGAACAAAAGTCATGTTCGGAGCGCCAGGACATGCCTACGTGTATTTAATTTATGGTATCTATTTCTGCGTGAATGTCGTGACAGAAAATGTAGGGCAGGCATCGGCCGTTCTCATCCGCGCGGTGGAACCCATTCAGGATATCACTGGCAAAACCCAAGGCCCTGGACTGTTATGCAAAGCCATGCATATCGATAAACAATTGAATGGACATGATTTATTAAGCGATGATTTTTATGTGGCCAGCGCAGAAGAAACAGAAAGGTTCGTCGTAGTGAAAAAATCGCGGATTGGTGTTCTGTATGCGAAGCACTGGGCACGAAGGTTGTTACGTTTTTACATCAAAGGCAACTCTTTCGTTTCAAAGCCCTGAGCATTTTACAGGCAAAAAAAAGCAGGATCTGATCGAAGTGCCATCTTTGTTCGAGGTGGAGGTCTTGTCGATGCTTTAGGCTTCCCAAGATAAATCCCAGGCCTGCACACCACATCTTAACGCTGACTTCCTTCACTATACTTGTAGGGCTTCGATTCATTTCCTGCTTTCCAATAAAGCATAGTAATAATTCCGGGCTTTTGCAATAAAAAAATCAGCCTTGATGTTATTAGCAATCCTGAAATATTCGTGATATTTTATTCTCCATCTCTTCAAGGACAAAATATGGCTGAATTTAAACGGAATTTAGATCGATTACGTAATTACTTTACGCAACATCCCCATTCAATCAAAGAAACCTACCCTGAACATCTTCGCTATGCGAGCCTCACTGGCATACGATTGGTTGGCGCTGGCATTGCTTGTATTATTCATAGCATCTGCCCTTTTTGGTTTGAAAATACGGCCAGCACGACAGTGAAAGCCGTGAAGGAAGAGATGGACGCCAGAAAAGCTAAGCCAGCAAGCAAAGACCCATCGCTTTAATACGATCCCAGCGCTCTAAAAATTCCACTTTGCGAAAAGAAGCGCTCATGGCTGAGACATTGAAAAATGACGCGCGTCAAAAAGTCAGCTTTGCGAGCGACTGATAAAATCATTGGCTTATAGTAAAGTGAGGCATAAATACAAAAGGTATAACCCACCGTTCACTAATAAAGCTTTTATTGTTAAACCGTTTTTGGATGCATTGACTCTTAACCAGAGAGCCGCGAGAAAGGTCACAATAATCCCCGTGACGACTTCTTTTGATGGCGCCCAAGGCGTTAACATAATACCAATCGCTGGCAACAATGTGCCTTGAAATACCATCGCGCCAGTGATGTTGCCAAAACCTAGTGTGTCTTTATTTTTTTGAATCCAGGTAATGCTATTGATCTTTTCTGGCAACTCCGTTGCAATCGGAATAATCAACAACGAAAGCAGCAAAGCAGAAATATGTAACTGGTGTGATAACGTTTCTACATTCGTAATAAAACCTTTTGCACCGTATAGCAAGAGTACCAATGCTAACAGTAGCTGTAACATGATGGAACCCATTGTATCTTTTAATCCAATACGAGTGAGGTAGATAGGTTCATCCGGAACAACACCATGCCCTTCTTCGACTAATTGGCCTGAGGCTCGACACGTTAAAAACAAATAAGTGATATAAAGACAGACGAGTATGACGCTGATAACCGCTCGGAAATACTTAGGTTCAAGTGGAACATACATGGCGATCGCCGCGAAAAAAAATGCTATCAAGAAAAAATGCATGTCGCGTTTAAAACCCACGTTTTCTGGATTGATTCTACCGCCGAGTCCGCGTTTTTTGATCGCAAAGAGCGCCATTAACACGGTAGACAAGGTAGAAAGCATCAAGGGGGCGCCTAAAATCGCGCCCACACTGATTTCTTGATTCGCCACTTTATCGGCGGTGCCTGCGACAATCGCAATAATTGGCACGGTGGTTTCAGGTAGTGCTGTTGCGACCGCAGCAAAAATAGACCCTGTCACACCGGCTGATACGCCAATTTTGTGACCGAAATGTTCTAAAGCATTGGTAAAAAACTGCGAGGCGATGAGAATCACTATTAACATGAAAATCAAGTGCATCCATAAAGCCGTCATGAATCCATTTCTCCGGGATGAGTCAGTGTTTAAGATATAGCGAGAACTTTAGCATAAAACAAACCTTCTGAAATGCGGTGTTTTTAAAATGGAAGAGACAAAAGAGGATGAGGAGGTTTTTTTCAGACAATAAAAAGGGGCGGCTTAACAAACACTAACACTGGCCGTTTTCTCCCTAACTTTCGATCTATGCATCGCATTAGGCATCTCACTCTTGGTGAGCCCGCACACAGCGAAGCAATTCGATCATACTTCATTAGTCTTGCTGATGGTCAGGTAGTGAATATAAGTCACCCCACAATTTCATTATAGTACATTTTTTGTGCTTTTGTGGATTTATAATGAGAAGAGGCAGGAATAATGAATAAAATGAAATTATTAAGGGAAGAAATATTTTTTTTGCTTTTTTTGCGGGGAATGTTTGTCTTAAGTCATCTCCGCCAAGTAGCACTAGCAGCATTCGGCAAATCTGTGTAAATTCTAGCCATCCCCGCGAAGGGGGGGGGGATCCATTTTGAAAACTACACAGATATCGAAATGAACTCTCTTAAAATGACTGGGGTCCTGTCATGGTAGGTTTACTTTTTTCGTGCTCACCTGAGGGCTACGCGCGTAAAAAGCAAACCTATCCTGCCACCCCGTTTTTTTGATTCGCTTCCTCTTCGCGGAAGCGAAAAAGGCAAATTTAATGGGCGTTGATGCGGGTGAAGGGCTGGAGTTTGGTTGTGTTGGGTTTTTTGCTAAGGATATAGCCTTCAAGAAATAGAAATGATGTTGGGCTTCGCAAAAAGCGCTCAGCCCAACCTATGCAACTTTATAGTTGGGCGATAAAAATGTGACGCTAAGGGCTTTGATGATTGTGGTTGGATTTTTGATTCGTGTGTGATGAGTGAATGTTTTGTAATTTATTTGGCAGGGGTTCGCGGACACTACCCCCACAAAAAACGTGGAGGGCTTAGTCCGCGCTACTTACCTATGCGCATTAATGTCTGTTAGATAGGCTTTTTTCGCTTCAACGAAGTTGAAGCGAATCAAAAAAACGGGGTGGCAGGGTAGGTTTGCTTTTTACGCGCGGAACGACAGTGAGCACGAAAAAAGTAAACCTACCATGACAGGACCCCAGTCATTTTAAGAGAGCTTACTTCGATATTAGAGTAGTTTTAGGGATAGGTTCCCGCCTTCGCAGGGATGATAGAGGCTTTTTTGATTTATTCGATAATTCTTTGGTGCGAGGGAATATCACTCGAGTTGTTTTTTAAATTTATCGAGCTTCTTTTTTGCTCTTTGTTTTTTAAGGGGGGATAGGTAGTCGACAAATAATTTGCCGTTTAAGTGGTCAATTTCATGTTGGATGCAATGTGCCAGCAGGCCGTCGGCTTCCATATCGAAAGGTTTGCCTGTGCGGTCTAATGCGTGCATTTTTACTTTTACGGCTCGCGGAGCTTTGTCATAGACGGTGGGTACGGACAGACAGCCTTCTTCCATTAACGCTTGCGAGTCTCTTTCAGTAATTTCAGGGTTGATAATGCAAAAAGGTTTATCTTTTTCCGGGGAGACATCGATCACAGCGAGCTTTAGCGAAATCCCGATTTGAGGTGCAGCGAGCCCAATGCCATTGGCGGCATACATCGTCTCAATCATGTCGTCAATTAAGGTTTGTAATTTGTCGTCAAACTCAGTGACAGGCATCGTGAGATCGCGCAGTCTTGCGTCGGGGAGAAGAACAATTTTTCGTATCGCCATGTAATGTCTCGCTATTGATTAGGATAAAAATCGTAGCACACATTTTATTTTCACATTGATTAGAGCAAACTCAAAGCGGTTCTCGTTGGGGCTTTCATTGTCGCTGGTGGTTAAGTCCGCCGTTTAAAATGACTGGGAGCCTGTCTGAATCCTATTCATAACTATTAAAGCCATTGACTCATCGTACGGAGAACCCCGGTGTATCGAGAGTTTTCTGGATACCGTGGACAAGCCACGGTACGTAGAGGTTTGGGGGACGGCAGTTCGATTAAGCGCTAACGGATTGCTTTACAATGATTTGGCGTACTTCATCGATTTCGGCGTCGGTTAAGCGTGGGCCGAATTTGGAGACGACCTTGGATGCAGCGAAACTGGCTAATTTGCCTGCTTCGTAATAGCTGTATCCTTTGGTGATGGCATAGAGAAAAGTACCAGCGAATACGTCACCCGCACCAACGGTATCCAGGACTGGGACTTTGTATGCATCAACTTGGGTAAACCCATGGCCGTCATAAATTAACGCGCCGCGTCCACCTAAGGTGATAACAAATGATTTGGCGTATTTTTTGAGGGTTTCTTTGGCTTCGTCTAACCTGTCCGTACCTGTAAAGAGCAATGCTTCACTCTCGTTTGCAAATAAGAGATCAACCTGGTTGCCAATGATCGCGCACAAACCTTCTTTAAAGTAGTTCACCATGTTGGGATCAGATAAGGTAATGGCGGTTTTAATGTTATATTTATCAGCCATTTGACGCGCCATCATCGCCGCTTCACAACCTAATGGTGAGGCCACGAGATAACCTTCAATATAAAGGAAGTCGGAATTTTTTAAGGCGGTTTCGGATAATTGTTCTCTTGAGAACGAGGAAGAGACGCCCAAAAAAGTATTCATCGTGCGATCGGCATCGGGCGTGACCATGACAATGCATTTACCCGTGACGCCATGGCGCGGTATTTCATATAAATTGGTGTGTATTCCGTGGGCTATCATGTCTTGATAGAAAAAATCGCCTGCGGCGTCATCACCCACTTTACAGGAGTAGAAGGTTTTAGCGCCCAACTGTTGCACTGTGAAAAGCGTATTAGCCGCTGATCCGCCACAAGCTTTTAAGTGCTTGACGCCATCTAGCTCTTCTAGCAAGCGATGATGAGTCGATTCATCGATTAAAGTCATGACACCTTTGGCGATATTCAGACGCTCTAGTGTACTTTTGCTAACTTCAAAATCGATATCAACCAATGCATTGCCAATGCCATACACTTGAAACTGCTTCATATGAAACGTCCTGTCAAAAGTGGGGTATTTTACGCTTGGTTGATAAGAAAACACAATTTCCTTTTTGCGAACATTCTTAAGGCATGGTCATTTTGTGATCACAGCCCTGGCAAAACCTGCTTCGATGCCTAAAAACGCGATATAATAATGAATTGAGGAGAAAAATGAGCATGCATAAAAACTACTTTCTTTATATAGCCTTACTGATACCGCTTCTCATGATTGCGGTCACCGCAATTGGCGTCCTCTATCCGCAGGATGAAACCACCCCACAGGAAGATTTTATTTACATGGCAGCCAGTCACTATGGCGCTTATCATTGCGCGCTTGATGCAAAAGCCAAATTATTCCCTAATGATAAAAACAATCATGGCCCCGCGCCCTCACCTGCCCAAGTTGATAGTTGTGCGGATGCCAACCTCTATGTGTATCACTTTAAAGAAAAGTCTAATGTCAAAATCAACTTGGCTGAAGCCAAACAACTGCCTCTGTCAGAAAAAACTGTGTCGGAAGACGGCTATCAGGTCGAACAATACTGCAGCTCGACCATGTACTTCATGTGGCCTTTTGATATGAGTAGCAATTATCACTATGATATTTGCATTAGCAAAAACAACTATCAGAAAAAAATTAATATTCCGATACGAGAGGAAAAATATAATTCGTTTCAATTCATCGCGTGGATACCTCATCAATCGGCTATCCCAAAAACCACGGAAAAAGGACAAACCAAATGAACACAGATGAGCAACCCAAAGGCAACAGCATCTTAAAAATATTTAATTATATTGGTGCCACACTGATCTTTCTCGGCATCTCTTATTTTATTTGTGATAACTGGTCTTCTCTTAATAACTTCGTGAAGATTTTTTCAACACTAGGCTCAGCCATTGCGGCGCTTTTGATAGGCTTTCTGCTTTCTGTTGATAAAAAATATGGCGCAACGGGCGCGGGTTTTTTTATGATTGCAGGACTGATTTTGCCTATTGGATTGTTTATCACGTTTGACATACTGAAACTCCATGCGGATCTCATGACACAAAATGTGTGGGTAGCAAGCATTTGTCTTGTGGTTTTTCTGGCGGGACAGATCTTGTTGCCGCGCACCATTTTATTATTATTCACTATCCTTTTTGCCTCTTTATTCTTTGTGGCTCTCACTAATGCTACTGTGCAACATTCGAATATTGTTTCATCGAATCTATTCATCTACCAATGCCTCACGATTGGTTTAAGCTATCTTTTTCTGGGCCGCTATCTCGATTATGCCGACAACCCGCTGGTTGGCACCTTATACTTTTTTGGCTGCTTGTTTGTTCTCACATCCAGCTTTGATCTAGCAGGATATTTATTTTTAAGCGAAGGTTCAGTCGCATGGAAAATCGTGGCGGTAGCGCTGCTTATCTCAAGCTTTCTTTTGGCGGTGCCATTACGAAGCAAATCACTACTCTATATTGGGGCGATTTTTTTGTTAGTCTATGTTGCTAATCTCACCACACAATTTGAAAGTTTATTTGGTAGCATTGGCTGGCCTATTATCTTGATCATTTCGGGATTTTTATTGATGCTGCTAGGATACCTGATCTATTTCATCCACCAGCGCATCAAAAAATCTTAACGGCTACGGCATCCATCAAGCCCGCAAAGGTTCACAACGGAAACTTTCACATACACAGACAGGACAAATCTGCTGATATAAATTGTCCATTATCTGATAATTTGCGCATCATTTTTTTCTATTGCAATGCATTTTCACTTGGCGTTTTCTAGAAAAAAATTTATTGAAAAAAGTTATAGCCCGCTTAAGCAATTGCTTTTATACATTTATTATTGAATGTCACTTTTGTATCGTAATTTTAAAATCAAAAGATTTGATATACTCACCAGATGAATATGAAATCATTGATATTTTATAGCCTTTTTATTCTACTGCTATGTTGCATAGCGGTAGTGCCATTTGTCGACGGTTATCTATTTAAAAAAAATTACTTACAACTGCTCAATAATGCCAACATTCCCCATGTCAACATCACCGTCACGCGTTATCACTTAGGCTGGCTGAGATCCACCGTGAAACTACACATCATGATAGAAAACACCGATGCCGCTACAGAAAAAAAAGAATTTGATGTGGATCAAGTCGTCAAACACGGGCCTTTTATTTACGATCCCATGCTACACAAAATGACTATTGCCAGCGCATACATTACCGCGAAGATGCCACTGTCTCAATTAAGCAAAAACATTGCTGCAACGAACCCACAACAAGATGGAATGCTGCAAATTGTTTTTGTGTCAGCGTTCTCGACCCAGATTAAGGGGCTGATGGGCATACCGGATTTTATCTGGAATCAACAAAGCGGCACCATAATTGCATTCAAAGGTATCAAAGCCAGCTTTGAAACTAACCTGCATGATCATACGATAAAAGCATTTCATATTTTAATGAATACCGACTCATTCAGCCTCAATCAACCCGGCAACAACTTCACCGTTAATGCAGAAAACCTGGTCGAACACATCGTTGGTACGGTGGCAAATAACACCTACAATACGGACTGGCATATTGAAGGCTCGCAAGCAATCATTAGCTCATCCACTATTCACGCAAGCCTCACGCTGACTAATTTTGAAAGCCATGTCTTGCCCCTCGCAATCAATAACGTCGGTAAAAAAGCACTTAAAATGACCGCTAACGCGAATCATTTTTCAGTAAGCGTTTTTAATGATCCATGGGGCCAAGGACAATACTTCTCATCCAAAATCTTGCTGGCTGGTGATTTTGATCTGACAGATCTGCTTGCCAATTTCCGAAATCATACCTTGTGGTCGGTTGTGACGGAGACAGAAATAGCAGAACTCACCGGCTTGAATACACAAGACATGACTGTTTCCGCTAAAAACCTCAATAACAAACTGACCTTCGTCTACAGTCCCGAAAAAAATTCCTATGTGAACTTGCTGAACGTTGCCTCCATTACAACCACAGCCACGGACAGATCGGCTGAAATCGTTGAAAACGATATTCAAGATAAAGTTGTCTCGGTTTCAGAAGTCGGTAAGACGAGAATAAAGCTTCATGACTTTAGTAGTGGATTATTAACGGCGAGCTATCAAGATGTGGTAACCATCAAAATACCGACGATTAAACTCAACAAAAATCATAGCCGTTATCCCGATCATTCACTAAAACAGAATGACACGTTGACCATTCCTACCATTACTGTTGATATCACCAATGGTGGCAAAACCAACTCTATCGAATTATCCAATATCAACTTAATGAATAATCTATCCACGTCAGCGGATCAAATGTCGAATACGTATAGTCATTTTATTTTGACTAAAATCACATTTTTAAACGACAGCATTGGGCCAATCGAGAGCTCTATCTCGATGAACAATATCAAAATTGAGCGTGTTAGATTTAATGATATCCTCAATATCCGAACCATTAAAAATGCAAATGGCATTTTTGTTTTTCCAAACACGACAGGTATTGGACAAACGACTATCAACTCAGCTTATGGCAAGCTCGCCATCAATGAGAATGTCATATGGAACACGAAAACACCTATCTCATCGTTTAGACAAAAGCACGCCTTAGTGGCCGCAGCTAGCGTGATGGGTAACATGCGCGTTTCGATTGCTATGCTAGACCATTACATCAATACCATCTCAAGTGCCTTTGGCGGTGGCGCAAACAATACGGCATCCATTTTAAAAACATTTATTCAGGGCTTTGTGCAAAAAGGGTATTTGAAGATTGATAAAACGGATTACATCGCTAATATGAGTGTAAAAGACGGGATAGTTTATGTAAACGATATCAATCTACTCGAATTGATACCAAGATCAGAAATAGCGCCAGCGCAAACGGCTATTAACCCACTCGGTGTGAAAGCCAACGCGCCACAAACTATCATTCACACGCCCTAAGTCAAAAACCTGATTTGACCTTCAAATCAGGTTTTTATCCATTAACGCCAATTCGATCCAGAACTGTGGTAACCACTATTATAACCATCATGTTCACGATATTGCTGATGATGGTCATAGCCATAATGATGATACTCATTGCGCCAGCGCACACCATATTCCGCAATGCGTGGGCTTGCCCAGTGACTTGGCATCCAACCCCAATCCAGGCACACTCCTTCGACATGACGAAACCGCACACATTGCCAGTAGCCAGATACCCACATGCCAGCGCCTTGCCCACGGTCATATTGGCAAACACGATGCGCATTAATCCAAACACCTTCATAAAATGCGGGAGGAACAGTATAACAACTGACATAACCACCTGGCGGCATGACGGCTTCTCGCATAGGAGGCGCTGCGGATACAATAACAAAAGGGTGCGCTTCTGCTTTGATACCGATAAAGACTAAACATAAACTGACAATTAATAATGCGACACGAATATGACGATTTAACACATGAACTCCTATTTCATCTGGTGCTTGATTCAGAACTGAGCTTATTAGATCACAGGTTGGGATAAAGTTGTAGAGCAGTCTGCTTGTCTGCGGGATCCGATCCAGATTAACCTTACAAAATAAACGCCAGAAATAGGCTAAAATAATTGAAGAAGAAATCTTAAAATTAAGTGCCTTATATGGAGAATTGCCAAGCCGATCTGGATCCCGCGGACAAGCCGCGGGACGTAGGGGTGAGGGAAGCTTTTAAAAGCGCTACTTACTGGACGTAGGGGTGGGGGAAGCTTTAAAAGCGATTCGCTAGAAATCTGGGACAGTGAAAGCGCGGTAAAAACTCGCGCCTTTAGGCTGGGTGAACATCCAACTCTTCTGTTCCTTCTTCTTTTTTATGCTGTTCGGCCAAAAACATATACATCGCTGGCACAACAAATAAAGTAAACACCGTGCCTATGGATATGCCTGTTGCAATCACCAACCCAATATTAAATCGACTGACCGCACCCGCGCCTGAAGCCGTGATCAATGGCAATACACTCAACACCATTGCCGCTGTCGTCATCAAAATAGGTCGTAAACGAATGGAAGCCGCCATCTCAATCGCCTCACGCTTAGACTTGCCCTCCCGCTGCAAATCATTCGCAAACTGCACAATCAAAATACCGTGCTTACTGATCAACCCAATCAACGTTACCAACCCCACTTCCGTATAAATATTGAGACTCGCGCCGCCAATGCCAAGACTAATAAAAATCATCGCGCCACAAATCGACATCGGTACACTGATCAAAATAATCAAAGGATCACGAAAGCTCTCAAACAAAGCCGCGAGCGAAAGAAAAATAATAATCAATGCAAAAAAGAAAGTGACCACTAACGCACTGCTCTCTTGCACATATTGACGCGACTGGCCGGCATAACCTAAAGAATAACCTTGAGGCAACACCTTATCTGCCATCTTTTGCAAGGCCGCCAACGCATCTCCCATCGTCAATCCCGGAAAGGCTACCGCTGAAAGCGTCGCTGAATTTAGCTGCTGAAAATGATTCAATGACTCAGGCACGACCGTGGTTTTTATATCAGCTACTGTCGATAACGGAATAGACGTGCCGCTCACCGTATTAATGTAATAATTCAACAACTGATCAGCATTGGCCCGCTCCATCCGCGTCATCTGTGGAATGACCTGATAAGAACGACCCGAATAATTGAAATAATTGATATAACCTTGACTCAGCGCATTCCCCAACACATTACTCACATCTTGCATCGTCAAACCAAATTCCGACACCTTATCGCGATTAATGATCACACTCGTTTGCGCTTTATCTAATTTCAAATCCGTATCTAAATACACAAACAAACCACTGGCCCTCGCTTCAGCCATTAAAGCCTCATTCACCTCATTTAACCGGGCAAATGAATCCGTGGTTTGAATCACAAACTGAATCGGCAACCCTCTCGCACCTGGCAGTGGAGGCAATTGAAATGCTGCAATAAGAGCGCCTGTGATGCTATTCAGTTTCGTCTGTAACAACGGTTGAATTTGATTCGAAGTCCGCGAACGCTTATCCCAGGGCGACAACCCCATCCCAATAATACTGGTATTCAAGCCACTGACACCATCCAATTGAAACACACGCTCTGTTTCAGGAAACGACTTATAAATTTGATAAACCTGATCCGAATAAAATTGCGTTCTCGCCAGAGACGCATTCGGTGCGGCGGTTAACTGCGAAATGATAATACCTTCATCTTCTTGTGGCGCAAGTTCTGACTTTGAGGATGAATACAGAAAATAAATACTGCTTAAGATGATGGCAACAAAAACGCCCGTCACGACCAAACTATCAAGAGACGTACTGAGTAATTGCTGATAGCGCTGGCGCAAGTTTTCGAAATGCCGATCAACAAATTCAATGAATTTGTTGTCGTGGTTCCCGAGCTTCAACAACTTCGAACACATCATGGGTGAAAGTGTTAATGCAATAATGGCAGAAACCGCCACAGAACCTGCCAGGGTAAACGCAAACTCTGTAAATAAAGCGCCTGTTAAACCACCCATAAAACCAATCGGCACATACACCGCAATTAACACCACGGAAATTGCGATAATCGGGTTTGCCAATTCTCGCGCGCCAATCAAAGCCGCTTGCATCCTGGAAACACCGTCTTCTATGTGACGCTGCACGTTTTCAACCACAATAATGGCATCATCCACTACCAACCCTATCGCCAATACCAAGGCGAGCAGCGTCAATAAATTAATCGAATAACCCAAAATTAACATAATAAAAAAAGCGCCAATCAGCGAAAGCGGAATAGCAACCAAGGGAATAATGACCGAACGTATGGAACCTAAAAAGATGAAAATAACGATGGTAACAATGATCAATGCTTCAATTAATGAGGTGATCACTTCATGAATCGAGCTGTTTACAAATTCCGTCGAGTCATAGACTATTTTTGCAGTCATGCCTTGCGGTAATTCTTTCTGAATATCAGGCAGCATTTTTTTGACGCTGTTAACCACCGTTAACAAATTGGCAGTCGGCGCCACCAAGATACCAATATAAACGGCTTTCTGGCCGTTGAAGCTAACCGATGTATCATAGTTTGTCGCACCCAATGAAATATCAGCCACGTCGCCTAAGCGAATGATCGCGCCTTTTTGTGCCTTAATGACCATTTTTCGGAATTGTTCAACGGAAGTGAGATTGGTACTGGCGGTGAGATTGACCGTGTATAAATTACCATCGGTGCGCCCTACTGCTGAAATCACATCGTTGTTCGCCAAAACATTACCCACATCATTCGGCGTTAAATGATACCCAGCCAACTTGGCGGAATCCAACCAAATACGCATCGCATATTGCCTATCGCCACGGAATTCTGCTTGCTGCACGCCATCGATAGCTTGGATCTTTGGTTGCACTACACGCAAGAGATAATCGGATATTTGATTCGTTGCCAAAACGTCACTGTAAAAACCAATATACATAGCATCGATGGTTTCGCCGATCTGGATAGTTATCACCGGTAACTGAGAATTTTTCGGTAACTGATTTAATACCGCATTCACTTTCGTATTAATATCGGCGAGGGCTTTTTCAGCATCATAATTTAAGCGCAGATAAATGGAGATGGTGCTGGTATTTTGCGTGCTAGTCGATGTCATGTAATCGATACCGTTAGCCTGCGCGACTGAATTTTCAATTGGTGTTGTAATAAAACCAGCAACAACGTCTGGATCTGCACCTGTATAAGTGGTGGTTACGGTGACAACAGAATTTTCGGTGTAAGGGTATTGACGAACAGAGAGCGAACCCACCGAACGCAGTCCTAAAGTTAAAATCAATAAGCTGATGACCGATGCTAAAACCGGGCGCTTGATAAAAATATCCGTAAAAAACATTCCACTATCCTTTTTTTAGCTTTTTGTGTTAATCACTTCATCATGCTGACCCATCATTTCAAACTCAATGATCATTATTCAACACAGGGCTGAGCTTTTGCTCTTTGCCTGAATTATCTATTGAAACCTCAGCGTTATTTTTTAACTTCAGCTGACCGCTAGTGACAACCACATCCCCCTCCTTCAGACCGGATAAAATAGCGACTTCGTCGCCTCTAGTATCCCCGGTTTTAACAAAAGATTGCGAGGCAATGAATTTCGATTTACCTTTCCAATCTGTGTCGGTTTTTTTGACCACATACACCAACTCTCCGTATGGATTAAACGTCACCACCGATTGCGGCACTGTCAAATATTTTTGATCTTGGCCTGTGGTCACATCGACAGTCACAAACATACCGGGCGCTAATTCTTTTTTGGGGTTAGCAATCGTTGCCTCCACTTCTACGTTGCGGGTGGCATCATCCACACCCGGATTGATCGTGGTGATTTTGCCCGGAAATTTCTGACCAGGAAAAACATCTAATGTAATATTGACCGCCATACCGACTTTGACTTTAGCCAACACTTGTTGTGGGGCATAAAAATCAGCATAGATCGGATCCAGGGTCTGCAACATGACAATTGAATCGCCGGGATTAATGTATTGCCCTGGATTGATGAGATTGATCCCAAGACGTCCGGTGAAAGGTGCCGTGATGGTTTTTTTGGCCACAATGGCAGCTTGTTGAGCGACTTGTGCCTTCAAACTTTTTAAGCTAGATGCGTCATTATCCACTAGCTGCTTACTCACCGCTTGCGCTGAAAACTGCGCTTTATCGCGCAAATAAGTCGTATTGGCCAGCTCTGCCTGCGCTTCCAGCGAATGCAGTAAGGCAATATCATTATCTGCATTCAACTGCACCAACACATCGCCCTTATTGACTTCAGCACCCGGCGTAAAATAAATATTTTGAACCAAACCCGCCATCTCAGTCGTGACATTCACGCCACGAATAGCACGCAAGCTGCCAGAAGCAATATGCTTAGGTTGCCATGGCGCATAATGCACTTCCATGGTCGAGACACCCACCACGCGAGAGTAAGTGGCTATATAATGTTTTATCAACTGCACACCAATGAACTTATAAATCAGTATGCCGCCAAACAAAATGCTCACACAAATTAGCATCACCTTCATGCGTTTTCTGATTATCGTTTTATCCATTCCACCATCCCCCACCTAACGCTTGAAATAACGCCACTGTATCGGTGTATCGCGCTGCTTGTGCTTGAATACGACTGATCTGTGATTGTTGATATTGTCTCTCTGCTGCTAATAGAGAAAGATAGTTAACACCACCCAAACGATACTGACGTAAAGTGATATTCAAATTCTTGCGTGCGGTTCTTTCTGCTAAGGATTGCGCCTGCAATGCCTTCGCATCATTTTCAAGCGCTCGCAAAGTATCTGCGACATTTTGAAAAGCTTGCAAAACGGTTTGTCGATATTGCGCCGCAGCTTGTTCATAAGCTGCAATCGCTTCGCGTTTTTTGGCTCGCAACGCCCCACCGTTAAAAATAGGCTGTGTCACTGTGCCAATATAATTCCAGGTGGCAAAAGTACTTGTAAACATCGCATTGGGGACATTCGATGACCATCCGTAACTTCCAGTCAGTGTAATTTGTGGGTATAAATTTGCCGTTGCCACCCCAATCTGCGCGCTAGCAACATGCAACAATGCCTCAGATGCTTTCACATCCGGTCTTTGTCTCACTAAAGCCGAGGGCAAACTGACAGGCAAGTGTTCCGGTAAATAGATTTTATTCAAATCAAAATGCGGTAAGACATTATTGCTTGGCAAGGTGCCAACCAAAACAGATAAAGCATGCTGAGTTTTTTGATAGTTTTGCTCAAGCGGTGGCAACGTTGCACGCGTTTGCGCCACTTGTGTTTCTTGGGACAGCACATCAATCCCGGAAGCACCACCCAGCTGTAATTGTTTTTTCAGAATCTTGAGTTCGTCATCTTGTAATTTTACTAGCTCACGTGTCGCTTTTATTTGTTCTTCATAAGAGGCGACAGTAACGGCCAGTGTGACAATATTGGAAGTCAGCGTGAGATACGATGCAATTAGTTCATACCCTTCATAATCAACTTGCGCTCGCAACGCTTCAACTTCACGACGAGCACCACCAAATACATCTAATGTATAAGACACATTGAGAGAAGGATTAAACAGATTGAACACACGCGAAGGTGAGTTGATACCAAAACTGGTAGTCGGAAAACTTTCGCGCTCGGCGATCATTTGCGCTGAGAGTGCTGGATAAAAAGACGTGCCAATTTGAGCAATCAATGTTTCTTGTGCCTGGCGCAAGACAGCTTGAGCCGAAGCTAAATTAGGACTATTCGCAATGCCCGTCTTAATCAAATCATTTAAGGCTTCCGAATGAAATAAATACCACCATTTTGCCGGGATATCCTCGCCCACTACAAAATGCTGGGCTTTGCCACCTTTGCCTGCTGCAGGTGTACTCACTGTTTTGGTGGGTGATTTTCCTGCGGTATAGCTATCTGTTTCTGGCGCTTTAGGCGAATGAAAATCTGGGCCTAACAAACAACTTGATAAACCACAACTCAACAATGCTAACAAACCAATTTTTATTTTAGGATGAATTCGATACATGTATTTAGCAATCCTTGCTGAATGCGATTGTCTGTAAAATATCATTTCAGATAAGTTTATTCTCTTACTCACCTTTTGTCATCTTATAGCGCGAGGCTTCACAACTTCATGATTTTACCAACGCGTAAAAAAGACTCTATTTGATCGGGCGGCAACGGATGACCAAAATAATATCCTTGAATTTCATCACACATATGTATCTTTAAAAAATCGAGCTGCTCTCTTGTTTCCACGCCTTCAGCAACCACTTTAATGCCTAAACTGTGCGCCATGGAAATAATGGCTTTGACAATCGCCGAATCATTATTGCTGGTGATCAATCCATTTATAAAAGATTGATCGATTTTAATTTTATCCACCTCAAAACGTTTCAAATAATTAAAAGAAGAATATCCTGTGCCAAAATCATCAATCGCAACTGTCACGCCAAAAGATTTTAATTTATGCAAAGAGACAATACTTTTTGCAATGTCTTGCATCAACACACCTTCTGTTATTTCAATCTCGATGTATTTGGGATTCAGTTTTAATTCTTGAATAATATTGATGATATCCTGGATGATATCACCTTTTTGAAACTGTCTGGCCGACACATTGATGGCAATACTGATCGGTGGAAAACCGCGCTCTAACCACGTTTTACTTTGTTGACAGGCTGTTTTTAACACCCAGTCGCCAATTGGAACAATTAAACCATTTTCTTCTGAAATGGGAATAAATTTACTCGGCATGGTTAAGCTTTTATCTGGATGTTTCCAACGTAAAAGCGCCTCAAGCCCAATCACCCGTCCACTTTTTAATTCAACCTTCGGTTGATAATATAACTCAAATTCTCCTTTCTCCAAGGCGGCGCGCAAATCCATGCCTAACTTCACCTGCTCAAGCAAAAAAGACTGCAATGCCGCATTGCTGAATTGAAAATTATTTTTGCCTAAGGCTTTTGCCTGATACAAAGCAATATCGGCATTCTTCATTAAGTCTTGTGCGGTTTCACCGTTCTCTGGCGACAAACTGATACCAATACTGGCTGATAAAAATATTTTTTCTCTATTGATGAGAAACGGCGTTAATAATTTTTCCAGAATCTTTTGAGAAATGAGTTCAATGTCTTTCGCTTCAATGATATCCAGAATGATTAAACCAAACTCATCACCACCCAGTCTTGCCAACATATCGCCAATACGAATGCACTCGCGCAATCGTTCTGCCACACTTTGCAAAATAATATCGCCCATTTCATGGCTAAAACTGTCATTCACTTGCTTAAATCGATCCAGGTCAATAAACAAAACCACCACACGTTGCGGATTACGTTTATTTAACTCTAATATCTGGTCTAACGAATGATGAAAAAAGGATCGGTTAGGCAAGCCTGTTAAACTGTCGTGATAGGCGAGGTAAGACAGTTTTTCTTCCGCAAGCTCCCGATCCCGAATCTCTTGTTCTAATTTTATATTGGCATTTTTCAGCATGATGGGACTTGGCAATTGCAGCACCCAAGGCAGTGCGCGAACCAGTTGAAAAGCAATCACGAATGAAAACACCGCAGCCAGCGCTTTAACAAACCCTAAGAACCAATAATCTGCGTACCAGATGGTCCAGATCGCAACCAGATGCATGACTCCAAACGTAATAATAAAAAAGCACAGACAAATAATCGTACTATCCAGCACTACGTCTTTACGTTTGTAAAAGAAATAAATCACTACTGTCGCAATGATAAAACAAGAAAATGCCATCACGGCATCGGACAGGGTATGCAACGCAATCAAGTGAGACAGCCAATGAAAAACAAAACCTTGCGGCATAAAGTGTGTGGGAGGGGAGCTAATAAGATGATTTAAAGAATCCATAAAATGACCGTTATGCTCCCTGTTACCAATAATAAATTGAATTGGCGTAAGAAAAGAAATTATCCCCTATTTTATCGCTCTTGGGTATCTATCTATTCACCTCTTTTTTTCACTGGAATAATGAAACATTTTTTATTCTAAAACGGCGATATACGGCAAAAAAAATATTGGCATCCTAATAGAGTACAGAAGCATCCCAACCACCCCCTAATGCCTCCACTAAACCCACCGCTGCGGTCATTCTCAAACCATTGACATCGACTACGTTTTTTTGAGCCGCGAATGCAGCATTTTGTGCTGTAATGACACTGCTATAATCTACCAGTCCCGCTTTATATTGATTGGTGACTAACTTCAATGCCAGCACCGCACTGTTTGCGGCTCTTCGCTGCTGCACTTCTTCTTTATCGAGAATACGCAAAGAAGACATATTATCTTCGACATTTTGAAATGCGGCTAAAACGGTTTGACGGTATGACGCCACTGTCGAATCATACGTGGCGCGGTTAGCCGCAACAGTCGCATTTCGCAAACCGCCATCAAACAGCGTTTCTGCTAATTGCGGGCCAACGGACCAACTTAGCGCTGGAATGGAAAACCAATTGCGATAATTTCTACCCGTGACATTGCCGTTAGCAGACAATGTCAATGTGGGAAAATAAGCTGAAATGGCTACGCCAATGTTAGCATTGGCTTGCGCCATCAGCCTTTCCGCTTGCGCAATATCAGGACGACGCTCCAACAAATCGGAAGGAACCTGGATCGGAATTGCCGGCGGCGCTGCTGTTAAGGGATGCCGAGCCAGCGCAAACAGCGCCGGTGGCTCGCCTATCAACACGGCAATAGCATGTTCAAACTTGGATCGGTTAACATTGTTGTCAGTCGCGGAAGCTTCCGCAGACTCCAGCTGCGTTTGTGCCTGTACCACATCCGCTTGCGCCGCCACCCCAGCTTGATAACGGTTCTGCGTTAGCTTTAAGGCTTTTTTGTATTCTTTGACGGTATCGTCCAATAATTTTTGATCACCATCTAACGCTCGCAACTGAAAATAATCTTGCGCCAATAAACTTTCGGCAGACAGTCGAGTGGCCGCGAGCAAAGCATGACTCGCTTGTGCGCCGCCCACACTTGCCTCCACGGTGCGGCGAACCTGCCCCCAAATATCCGGCACCCAACTGCCGCTAAACAAAACAGAATGGGTAGTAAAAACCGAACCACTACTGCCACCACCACCGGTTGCAACCCCTGTCGTTGCGGAATTCGGCGAACCGGCGACTGACGAAGAAGAACTGCTTGAAACAGACGTGAATGAAGACGAGCCGGAAGAAGCTTGTCTTTGTCTGGTTAATGACACGGAGGTAGTCACGACAGGGAAAAAACTAGCGCGAGCTTCATCGACCAGATCCAACGCATTTTGATAATTCGCCGCTGCCGTCGCTATGGTTTGATTCGACGCATCCAATTGCTCTTCTAAACGGGATAACGCTGGATCATGAAATATTTTCCACCATGCCCCGCGATTGGCTAAATCATGAGGCTCTGCCATCTTCCAGTGTTTGCTGGCTTCTTTGTATTTGGGTGTAACAAGAACCGGTGGCCGCTTATAATCCGGACCGACGGTACAACCTAACTGCAAGAACGTTGCGCAAACAACCAGTGACACACCGCTCACTCGCGAGACCAGCCGTCCATTCTTATGCTTATTTTGCATCATCTATCCTCAAGAGCTCGACAATCCCGGCTTTTCCACCCGTTGTCGAAACCAATTTCCTATACGCTCAAAAGCCAAATAAATCACCGGCGTAGAATACAAAGTCAGCATCTGGCTGACAAGCAACCCACCAATAATCGCAATACCTAGCGGTCGTCGCAATTCCGATCCCACGCCCAAACCAATCGCCAGTGGCAATGCGCCTAACATGGCTGCCATGGTTGTCATCATGATCGGTCGAAACCGCATGACCGCTGCCTCATAGATAGAGTCACGCGACGATTTTTGCTCGGTGCGCTCTACATTCAAGGCAAAATCGATCATCATGATCGCGTTTTTCTTTACAATACCGATCAAAAGAATAATACCAATTAATGAAATAATATCTAAGTCGGTACCCGTGATTAATAAAGCCAATAATGCGCCAACACCAGCCGAAGGCAGTGTCGAGAGAATAGTAATCGGATGAACAGTGCTCTCATACAATATCCCAAGCACGATATAAACCGCGAGAATTGCTACCAAAATCAAATAGACCTCATTTGACAAGGAATCTTGAAACGCTTGCGCTGTGCCGCGAAAAGCCGCATGCACGCTGGGTGGCAAATGCATGTCACTGACCGCCTGCCCCACATCATTGACCGCATCACCCAAAGGATAGTTCGGTGTCAAATTAAAAGAGAGCGTGGCGGAAGGAGCCAAACCTTGATGATTAACCGATAAAAGTGTTGATGAGGGAGCAAATTTGGCAAACACGGATAAAGGCACCAAACTCCCGGATGGCGATGCAACGTAAATATCATTCAATGTTTCTGGATGCTGCCAATAAGGCGGCGCAACCTCCATCACCACGTGATATTGATTCATATTGGTGAACATCGTTGACACCTGGCTTTGACCAAAAGCCGCATACAGCGTCTTGTCGATTTGCTGTGGCGTGATGCCAAAACGCATTGCCATGTCATGATCCACCTCGACATACACTTGCAAACCATGATCACGCTGATCGCTATTGATATCCGCAATACCGGGCAGTGGCATTAACGTTGCCATCACTTTCGGTGCCCAACGATTTAAATCCGCCAAATTATCCGCTGACAGAGTATATTGAAATTGCGCGTTGCCTTGTCTGCCACCAATTAACAAATCTTGCGCCGATTGAAGATACATACTGGCGCCAGTCACTTTTAATAATTTACCGCGCAATCTCGCAATGACTTGATCAGCAGAAACTTTTCGTTCTGACAATGCTTTTAATGAAATAAAGGTTTGCCCAGAGTTGGTCACACCACCTCCCAGAAAA
The DNA here is from genome assembly GCA_031291175.1 of Gammaproteobacteria bacterium. Taxonomy (GTDB): domain Bacteria; phylum Pseudomonadota; class Gammaproteobacteria; order DSM-16500; family DSM-16500; genus UBA5158. The sequence continues at coordinate 87,260 of JARLJO010000050.1, read as the reverse complement.
CCCACCACATTTTCAACCGCCGGATCTTCGCCAATAATTTTAATGTAATCGGTCAACTTCTGTTGCATCGCCTGAAATGAAATATCTTGTTCTGCCTGAATCGATCCCATGATTCTTCCCGTGTCTTGCTGAGGGAAAAAACCGGTGTGCACCACGGTGAATAAATACCCGGTCAGCACGATCGAGGCCACAGTCGCACACAACATGATGGAAGGATGATCTAACACCCAACCCAAACTACTTTCATAATGACTTTTTATCTGATGAATAAAGCGCGCATAGCGTGATGGCTGTGGCTGAGCATCTGTTTTGGGCGCTTCTTTTAAAAACCACGCGCACATCATCGGTGTCACTGTTAACGAAACCAACAAAGACATTAAAATGGCAATCGACAGCGTCATCGCAAACTCTCGGAATAAACGACCGACGATACCACCCATCAACAAAATCGGAATAAACACAGCGATCAATGAAAGACTCATCGACAATACGGTAAAACCCACTTCCCCGGCGCCATCTAACGCGGCAACCATCGGCTTCTTGCCCATTTCCAGATGACGGGTAATATTTTCCAAGACAACGACCGCATCATCGACCACAAAACCCGTTGATATGGTGAGCGCCATTAGCGATAAATTATCTAAACTGAATCCCATCAAGAGCATGACACCAAAGGTTCCCAGCAAAGATAAGACCACCGCCACACCAGGAATGAGCATCGCCCGCAAACTACCCAGGAAAACATAGACCACCAAAATAACTAAAATCAAAGCGATGATTAAGGTGATTTCCACATCCAGTAAGGAGGAACGAATCGTTGTCGTCCTATCCATCACCACATCCATATCAATGGCTGCGGGAATAGAAGCTTTTAATTGCGGAATCAAAGCACGCACATTATCAACGGCCTCAATGATGTTGGCGCCAGGTGATTTGAAGATCACAATCAATACCGCTGGCTTTCCATTGGATAAACCGGCATTGCGAATATTTTCGACCGAATCAACCACTTCCCCGACATCAGACACGCGCACTGGACTGCCGTTATGATACGCAACAATTAATGGCTTATATTGATAGGATTTAAATAATTGATCTGAAGTATAGATCTCTGAAACGGTGTTTTTTTTGTTGAGTTCGCCTTTTGCTAAATTGACATTGGCACCCGCCAACACTTTGGCTACCGCATCCAAACCAATGCCGTACTTATTCAGTGTCTGTGGATTTAACTCAACCCGCACCGCTGGCAAGGAACTCCCACCTACCGTTACCTGCCCCACACCGGTTACTTGCGCTAATTTCTGCACCAAAATGGTGGAGGCGGCATCATACATTTGGCCCGTGGTGTAAGTGGGTGACGTCAAAGCATAAATTAAAATAGGCGCATCCGCTGGATTGACCTTGCGATAAGTGGGATTGCTAGGCAGATTGGTCGGTAAATACGTCCGGGCTGCGTTAATCGCCGCCTGCACATCTCTTGCTGCGCCATCAATATCACGCGTCAAATCAAACTGTATCGTGATGCGCGTCTGGCCTAAGCTGCTGGCCGATGTCATTTCGGTGATGCCCGCAATACGACCTAACTGACGTTCCAGCGGCGTGGCCACCGAAGTCGCCATGTCCTCAGGGTTTGCGCCTGGCAAGCTGGCTTGTACACTGATGGTCGGAAATTCAATTTGCGGAAGAGAAGAAACGGGTAATAAATAAAAAGCAACAATGCCCGCTATCGCCAAACCAAACGCCAATAAAGAAGTCGCAATTGGGCGTTTGATAAAGGGAGAGGACAAACTCATTCTGGCTCCCCTAATGACGCGTCATGACCAAATACTTTTGTGTGCCAACTAACCACACTTTTCGACAAGCGATCAAAAGCGAGATAAATCACAGGTGTTGTATACAGGGTGAGAATTTGGCTGAAGATGAGACCAGCAATAATCACAATCCCTAATGGCTGACGTAATTCAGCTCCCATGCCAGCACCCATTGCAAGCGGCACCGCACCCAGGAGTGAAGCCATGGTTGTCATGATGATGGGTCTGAAACGCAACAAACACGCTTCATAAATGGCTTCACGCGGTGACTTATGCAGTTGACGCTCTTGCTCTAGCGCGAAGTCAATCATCATGATGGCGTTTTTCATCACAATACCAATCAGCAAAATGATACCAATGAGGGCGACTACGGTTAAGGCTTCGCCAAATAGCATCAATGCCAGTAACGCACCCATACACGCAGAAGGTAGGGTCGATAAAATCGTAATGGGGTGAATATAACTTTCATACAAAACACCGAGCACAATATAAACCACCAAAATGGCGGCCAATACTAACCAGCCTTCATTGCTCAAGGAACTTTGGAACAGCTTTGCCGCACCTTCAAACGTGGCCTGAACACTCATAGGCACACCAATGTCAGTATAAGCCTCATCAATAGCGGCAACGGCATCACCGAGCGCGGCGCCTTTGGCTAAGTTAAATGAAATAGTTGCAGCCGGAAACTGGCCTTGTCTATTAATCACCAAAGGCCCTACGGTTTGTTCTATGGTTGTAAATGCACTTAGCGGAATGGATGCCCCAGTCGCTGCATTCAGATAAATGTCGCCGAGCGCACTGGGTTGCTGTAATTCCTTTGGCTGCGCTTCTAACACCACATGATATTGATTACGCTGAGTGAACATAGTGGACACCTGACGCTGGCCAAACGCATCATATAAAACGTCATCAATCATTTGCGCGGTAATGCCTAATCGGGAAGCTGTATCTCGATCAATAGTGATCATGGTCTTTAGACCGATATTTTGTTGATCGCTGGCGACATCCGTGATGTCAGGAATGCCTTTTAATTTATTCACGAGCTTCGTGGTCCACAATGACACTTCTTCTGCATCCGGCGACCCTAAACTATATTGATATTGCGTGCGACTGACACGATCATCAATTGTTAAATCCTGTACCGGTTGCATATAAAGCGACGCACCTGACACTTTCGCTATTTCAGGTTGCAAACGACGAATCACCTCACTGGCGCTAATGTTGCGATCTGCCAGAGGCTTTAGATTAATCAGCATGCGACCACTGTTTAATGTCATATTGGTGCCATCAATGCCAATAAAAGAAGACAAACTTAAAACGGCCGGATCTTTCAGCACCACGCGCGCGAGCGCCTGCTGACGTTCTGCCATGGCAGCAAACGAAATCGATTGTGGCGCATCAGAAATGCCCTGAATCACCCCCGTATCTTGCACCGGGAAAAAACCTTTGGGCACTTCATAAAATAAAAAACAGGTTATGAAAAAAGTGACGACGGCCACCAAGAGCGTCAAGGGCTGATGGTCCAATACCCAACGCAGTGAACTGCCGTATTGTGTAATCACGCGTTTTTGTATGGCTTCGGCTTTACGCTGAAATGCGCTTTCGTCTTCGGGTTTTTGTTTGCGCAGAATGCGAGAACATAACATTGGTGTCAACGTTAACGAGACAAAGGCTGAAATTAAAATCGTGACTGAAACGGTAACAGCAAACTCACGGAACAACCGTCCCACCACATCTTGCATAAACAATAATGGTATCAAAACGGCGATCAATGAAATCGACAAAGACATAATGGTGAAACCGATTTGCGAAGCACCGCGTAACGCCGCCTCATAGGGTTCATCACCATTTTCGATATGACGCGTGATATTTTCGATCATAACGATCGCATCATCCACCACAAAACCCGTGGCGATAGTTAATGCCATCAAAGTGAGGTTATTCAAACTAAAACCCAACAAATACATCGCGCCAAGCGTACCAACTAAGGACAAAGGCACAGAGATGCTGGGAATTAATGTGGCAGGAATGTTTCGCAAAAATAAAAACATGACCATGATCACTAATGCGATCGAGAGCATTAACTCAAATTCCACGTCTGTGACGGAGGCGCGAATGGTGGTGGTTCTATCCGTTAACACGGCAATATGAATGCCACCTGGCATAGTGAGCCTAACTTCTTTTAATAAGTTTTTCACACGATCCGCCACTGCAATCACATTGGCGCCAGGTTGCCGTTGAATATTTAAAATAACCGCGGGCCTATCATTCATCCACGCGGCTTGATAACTGTTTTCGGCTGCGTCCACTACGTTGGCCACATCACTTAAACGCACGGGGGAATTGTTTTTATAGGTGATAATTAATGGCTTGTATTGAGCGCTCGTTAAAAGCTGATCATTTGAATTGATTTGATAGGCGAGTTGCGGCCCATCAAAGCTCCCTTTCGCTGCATTCACATTGGCCGTGCTAATGGCAGCGCGAACCGTTTCCAGTGATAAACCCAAAGCTGACAAGGCGGTAGGATTGGCCTGCACTCTGACGGCAGGCCGTTGGCCGCCGCTGATGCTCACCAAACCCACGCCCGATAATTCAGAAATTTTTTGTGATAAGCGCGTATCAGCATAATCTTCAACTTGAGGCAATGGCATGGTGCTTGAGGTCAATGCCAACGTCACAATCGGTGTATCCGCCGGATTGACCTTGCTATAGATCGGAGGACTGGGCAAGCCAGCAGGCAAATACGTGGTTGCGGCATTGATCGCCGCTTGCACTTCTTGCTCGGCGACATCTAAACCCAGCTCAAGACTAAATTGTAATGTAATGACTGAGGCGCCATTAGAACTGGACGAGGTCATCTGTGCCAACCCTGGCATTTGACCAAACTGCAATTCAAGCGGCGCTGTCACTGATGTTGTCATGACATCGGGACTCGCGCCCGGATAAAAAGTCACGACCTGGATAGTGGGATAAGCCACTTCAGGCAAAGACGATACTGGCAATAATTGATACGCAAAAATACCGGAAAGCAAAATGGCTAACATCACTAGTGATGTGGCGATTGGCCGTAAAATAAAAATGCGTGAGGGATTCATGAGCTTTTGTGCCGATGTGTGCCTGTCTTTTTAACCGGTGTCTTTGCTGTTGCATCAAAGGCAGTGGACACGGTGACCTTCATACCATCAGCCAGTTTGTCTGCGCCTTCAGTGACAACTGACTGACCGGGTGCGACGCCTGAGGTCACGGTGGTGTCATTGCCTTCGGTCACGCCGACAACTACCGGTTTCATGCTGACGGTATTATCTGCATTTAGCACATACACATAACTGCCATTGGCTCCCTGTTGAATCGCGGCTGTTGGGATGGTCGTCGCATTTTTTAGGGTATTGACCAGTAAGCGCACATTCACAAATTGATTCGGGAACAAATGATTATCGTCATTTTTAAATTGGGCTTTGAGCTTCACTGTCCCGGTTGTTGGATCAATTTGATTATCAATCGTGAGCAACGTCCCGGTTGAAAGCAACTTGGTTTGCGCACGATCGAATGCTTGAGCGATTAACGTTTTATTCGCATACACCTGGCTTGACACTTCAGGGATATTATCTTCAGGTAACGTGAACACTACTGTAATGGGATTAATAGTATCAATGACGGCAAGACCGGTCGTATCTGAAACTTGCACGTAATTACCCGGATCGACTAAACGCAATCCCACTCGCCCATCGACAGGTGAGGTAATTTCGGTATAAAACAGATTGAGCTTGGTACTTTGAATCAAGCCCTGGTCAATTTTGACCGTGCCTTCATCTTGCTGCACGAGAGAAACCTGGGTGTCATAGATTTGTTTGGCAACTGAGTTTTGACTCCATAATGTTTTATAGCGCTGAAGATCCACTTTAGCGTTAGCCAGTAACGCCATATCTCGCGCCAATTGTCCTTCATACTGCACTAACTGCGCTTGATAGGGTCTAGGATCAATCTCGGCCAGTAAGTCTCCGGTTTTAACCATTTGCCCTTCTTTAAATAAAACACGCAATAACTGACCATTGATTTGCGTTTTGACGGTCACCGCATAAGTCGGTGTGACTGTACCCAGGCCAGATAAATAAACGGGAATATCTTTGGTTTTTGCCACACTCAAGACAACCGGCGGCGGTTGTGGTGCATGGCTTTTTTGAGCGGATTGGAGATACCAACTTCGGACTAACAGCAAGATGATGACCACTAGCAATAAGCTCAGCCAAAAACGCAGACGACGATTAAAAGATCGTGGCTTGTTGGCGCTGGCCGGATTTCTGTTGAGAAATTTAGGTTTATTCATACAAGCTTTGTAACTCCGTTTAGCACCATTTTCTTTCCTTTAACACGCATCTCACTTTCTGCGAAAATGACAAAACTTTTATCTTAACGACTTGTCGATGTTATACAAAAACCCGCAGGATTGGAATCTGAGTTGATGTCATTCATTTTTCAGTTAAATTAGTATGAAGATAGCGTAGATCAATATTTGAACAGACGGGGTTCGTTTGATTCTTTTTGTCGTTTCTTTTTTTGAATAAACAATGATATATAGCCAATTTATAGACAAACCTGCTCAAAAACAGTTGGAATAAGTTATAATAAACACAGTTACATATAAAAATATAAACCTAGCATCTGACTTCATTACCAAACACTTTCAGGAGAACGACGTCATGAAGAAATTTCTTATCGCTTTAGGGTTGGCCACATTTGTTATGGGAGTTTCTGCTACTGCCACAGCGGATGAGGTAGTAACAAGAACAGACAAAACAACTGTGGTTCATCATAACTATAACCATCATCATTACTATCATCACAAAAAGCATTGCTACTACAACAAATACCATCATCACGTTTGCCACTACTACCACTAAGATTCAACGTGGTTTAAGTAGTTTTGCAAACACTGCGACTCCCTAGGTAGAGCGTTCACTTAGGGAGTTTTGTTTTATTGACCGGGATCTTTCTAAACGCGATATCGCAGCATGACAAATACCAACGATGTCTCAATTCCACACATTGCCCTCCAGAACAGTCTTTACTCAGTCCTAAACCGCGACACTATGCTTTTATAAAAAAACGGGGTGGCAGGGTAGGTTTGCTTTTTACGCTGCTACGCCTGCGAGCACGAAAAAAGTAAACCTACCATGACAGGACCCCAGTCATTTTCAAAACCCCCGCATAATGATCTTATTTCCCCCTTACCGTACTGGCATTTTGCCCAAACAAGATGCGCTTGGCCTCTTCCGTCATCTCGGTTTGTGGATTGATTTCATCCGCAATAGCATAAGCCTTTTTCACAGCGGGGCGCTCCATCATCAAATCCAACCAACGTTTTATGTGAGGAAAGTCTTCTATATTTTGCATTTGCTTGTCATACAATTTAACCCAGGGAAAAGAAGCCATATCAGCAATAGAATATTTACCCGCAATAAATTCTTTTTTAGCGAGTTGTTTATCCAATACCGCATAAAGCCTGGCGGTTTCTTTCACATAGCGATCAATGGCGTAGGGAATTTTTTCTGGCGCATATTGGGTAAAGTGATGATTTTGGCCAGCCATGGGGCCTAAGCCTGCTGCTTGCCAAAATAACCATTCTATTACTTCATTACGACCGTGCAGGTCTTCGGGAATGAATTTTTTAGTTTTATCCGCCAAATAAAGCAAGATCGCACCGGATTCAAATATAGAAAGCGGCGCACTGTGATCGGCTGGCTTTTGATCGACGATAGCCGGCATTTTGTTATTCGGTGAAATACGTAAAAATTCGGGTTTAAATTGATCGCCCGCGCCAATATTCACGGGTTTAATTTGATAAGGTATTCCTGCTTCTTCTAAAAAAATAGTTATCTTGTGACCATTCGGTGTTGTCCAATAATACAAATCAATCATCTTCTTTCGTCCTTTTGTTAATCAAACAATCGATCGCACAATGCCGCCTTCTACGCGTAATGCCGCACCATTTGTACCAGAAGCCAGCGGACTGCAAATAAAGGCAACCATGTTGGCTATTTCTTCCGGTGTCTCGAATCTTTTGATGATAGAGCTTGGGCGTGCTGTTGCAAAAAACTCTTTTTCGATTTCAGCACTGCTAACTTTTTTATTGGCTGCCATTTGTTCTACAAATGTTTTGACGCCTTCTGAGTCGGTAGGGCCTGGCAAGATAGCATTCACCGTGACATTGGTGCCGGCTGTCATCTCAGCCAATCCGCGAGAGACGGCGAGTTGCGCGGTTTTGCTCATGCCATAGTGAATCATCTCCGTTGGAATTTGCAAGGCTGATTCACTGGAAATAAACACAATACGTCCCCAGTTATTTTTTAGCATGGGTGGCAGGTAATGCCGACTAAGACGTACGCCACTCATGACGTTCGTGTTAAAAATATCAAACCAGTCTTGATCTGTAATGTCATTGAACGCTTTCATCTCATACAAACCAAAATTGTTAATCAGGATATCGACGGATTTGATTTGTGATGTGACTGAAGCTATGCCTTCGGTTGTTGAAAGATCAGCAGCGACTGGAATGAGTTTGGCGTCCGGATTGGTGGCTTTGATTTTGTCGATGGCAGCATTCACGCGGGCTTCAGTGCGGCCGTTGATGACAACTGTTGCGCCTTCTTCTGCGAGCAGTGCGGCAATGGCGAATCCAATGCCGGCTGTAGAGCCTGTAACTAGTGCGGTTTTGTTTTTTAATTTCAAGTCCATTTGGTGACACTCCTTTAGGTTGACTGGGGTCCTGTCAGGGTAGGTTTACTTTTTTCGTGCTCATAAATTCCGCGCGTAAAAAGCAAACCTACCCTGCCACCCCGTTTTTTTAAATTCACTTTCACTTCGTGAAAGTGAATGCTTAATTAAGCCTTCTAACAGAGCGATCATCTTGCATGGGTTGATAATCATCTTGCTCTGCAACCATCTCTATCTCAGCACTCGGCGTGAGTTTTTGCAAATGATCCACAATATTGCCAAGCTCGCCGCCAAGACTCGCGGCTGCGACTATTTCTGCAATATAGTATAACGCTTTTTTAGCGTCTTCTGGGATCTCTGAACCCGGCATCGACATCCCGGTAAAAATCCAATAGTTATTAATCATAGAAAATGCCATGCCCAAAAAGCCACCCGTGAGCTTATTTGCATTACGCGCAAAAAAAGTTGGCAACTCGGGTCTTTCTGCGGCTATTCTTTTCGCAATATCAGCCGCCTTACCACTCATGCCCCACATGCCCACCGCTAATAATACTAACACGACATTCCACACATGTTTGCCCGCATCGGTTTCACCTTCTGTACCCATTGAGGTATTGGCCCATACCCAATAATTATCAGCAACTACCTTTGTGGCTGCGGCTGATCCTGCAATGAGGGTATTTTTGTGGCGTTGAAAAAAACGTAGCATTCTCTTTTTCTCCCTTCTTAACATTGTTGTTTTTTAAGCAATTAGTCGCCAAATCTATCAAAATTAGGCATGAAAGTACAAAAAGATATTCAAATCGCTCATTACGAACATAATATACCTAAGCAAATATTTGTCTTATACTCGGGGAGAATCAACACAAGGAAGAATAAAATGCGCACACAATCTCTTATCATGATCTTTGTTTTATCGTTACTGCCTATTTTCAGCCAGGCAGCTGAAATCACTAAAAATTTTCCCCATGACTTACTTTACAAAGGCCAGCCCATTGACCCACTTTGCTTTGATCCGATGGAAACAGCCAACAGCAAGGTCTCTCTTTCAACCTGCGGACTACGCTCTGAACCTAGCGAAAAAGTAAACGGGCAAAACAAATCCATGCTCGAAAAAGGTTATATTGGTTTTGATTATTTGTGGCTTGATGAGAAAGGCAAACCGCAGTCTCAAGGATTTAGCTACTATAAAGCGTTTGCTAATCCAGATCACACTTATACGATTTATAGTATTAGTAGTGGTGGCGGGAGCGGGCAGTTTTCTTCTTTGATTTTAGCCAAGCGTGTTGGTGATGAGCTTCAGTTAAAAACATTAGCAGGTGGTGATCGTTGTAATAATGGTATTTTTGACGTGAAGCAAAAAGGTAACTCGCTCACTTACAATGTGAACATGACGGCCTTTGATTTTCTGGCGCTCTCAAAACAGAATCCTCGCAAATTGGAAGCTTATACTGACTTAGCGGCGTGTGCCGCATGTTGTATGGGATCGACCACGATTGAACGTGATCTCAATCCTAAGTCGATTGCGAATGAAAAAGTCATCGCCGTGAATCTTGACAGAGAAGCCGCTGAAATCGCGCAAACCAATCAAGGTAAATATCAGGTTTGTTTTAATAAACTGGTTCTCGACACGTTAAAAAGCGGTAAAAAAACCTTAACCACAACAGAACTAACCGCCCTAATGCAAAAATTTAATACGCAATGTGTATAAGCATAAAGCCTGCTTAGTAAAATGACTGGGGTCCTGTCAGAATAGGATGACTTTTCCGTGCTCACTGCGCTCCGCGCGAAAAAGCCATCCTATCCTGCCACCCCGTTTTTTGTCTCACTTCCACCTTAATGGACGTGACTGTAAGCAAGGCTCATATCCGCGAGCAACCAAAGGGATCTTGTTACCAATACGATATCGGTTTAACATTCGTCCCTTGTATCAAGAGTGTCAGTATCGGCATTTTCAAATATAAAAATGGAGTATTTTATGACTGGTGAAATTTACAAACAGGCTTTAGCAAGATTAGACAAAGCCGCCTCTTACGCAAAAATTGATCCCGAAGCCGTAGAAAAATTACGACACCCTAAAGCTTGCCTGGAAGTGTCTATTCCTGTGCGCATGGATAATGGCACACTGAAAATATTCACCGGTTATCGCGTTCACCACAATGATTTGCGCGGCCCGACCAAAGGTGGCATTCGCTTTCATCCTGACGTGAGTCTTGATGAAGTGAAAAGCTTGGCATTTTGGATGACAATTAAATGTGCGGTAGTTGGCATTCCGTTCGGTGGTGGTAAAGGTGGCGTGATTGTTGATCCTAAAGAACTCTCTCGCATGGAATTGGAAAGATTGAGCCGTGGTTATATCGAACAAATTGCCAGCTTCATCGGACCTGAAACTGATATTCCAGCACCTGACGTTTATACCAATGCCATGATCATGGGTTGGATGATGGATGAGTATTCCAAAATCGTGCGTCGCTTGAGCCCTGCCGTGATTACCGGTAAGCCGATTCCACTCGGTGGCAGCCAAGGACGCGATGATGCAACAGCGCGTGGTGGTTACTACTGCATTAAAGAATTAGAAAAAAAGCGTAACTGGGATCCTAAAGAGATTCGTGTTGCCGTACAAGGTTTCGGTAATGCGGGTCAATTTATTGCTGAAATGTTACATCGTGACGGTTACAAAGTGGTTGCGATCAGTGACTCGAAAGGCGGTATATTCCGTCCTCAAGGGTTTGATGTACCCAGTGTTATTCACGTTAAAAATAACTCCAAAGAGTTACAAGCCGTTTACTGTGAAGGTTCGGTTTGTCAGTTAGTAGAAGCGACGCAAATCACTAATGAACAGTTACTGGAATTGGATGTCGATATTTTGATTCCGGCAGCGTTAGAGAATCAAATTACCAAGCAAAATGCGGCTCGCATTAAAGCGCCAGTCATTATTGAATTAGCGAATGGTCCTACGACTTTTGAAGCGGATGACATTTTACAGCGCAAGGGCACATTGATTGTACCTGACATTCTAGCGAATGCTGGTGGCGTAACAGTCAGTTACTTTGAGTGGGTTCAAAACAAGTCTGGTTTTTATTGGACATTGGAAAAAGTGCATCAAGCTTTAGAAGAAATCATGGTGAGAGAATTCAATTATGTTTATAGCGTAATGGAATCGCATCAGTGTGATATGCGTACTGCTGCTTATATTCACGCCTTGAATCGTCAAGCGGAAGCCGTTGTTGCGATGGGAACACATCATTATTTCTCACAACAAGATACCAATAAAATCACCGTTGCGGCGATGTCTTAAGCTGCTTTGGTTATATCGACGGCGGGTTATCTTACCCGCCGTTTCTTTTTCTGCTTAGATTTATTTCTATTGTGTTTCTGGCGTCTGGCAAATCTGCATAAACTTAAGTTATTTCTGCGAAAGTGGGGACCTATTTCGCGAGAAAAACAAAGCATATCAACAAAGCCCAAGTTGACGTGCAGCGGCGAATGAAGGGTGCTTTTAAGGCACCCCAGCAATAGTAATTTCACTACCTTCACTACGCGCAACAATTGCCGGATCATACATTGAACCTGCAAAAATCGGTGGCACAGCATACTTTCCTACATTGATCGCCTTAATGTGATAGACAATTTCTTTGGATGAAGTGTTTGCTGTCGTGAAAAACACAACACGATCTTCACGCACGTCAGCATATTCGATGCTATCATCCTTCTTCACCGAATCACGCACCACCTCAAAACCACCCGGCAACATATCAACGACTGCAATATGGCTGATATCGCTAGCACCTAAAGCCCTTAGCTGAATGCGCACTTCAATTTCAGCGCCCAAGACGGGCCCTACAATTGTATTGCCTTGCAGATCGCGATACTCACGAAATACTTCTAGCCCTTTTTTCACTGCCGTTCGTGGTAACTTTTTATCAAAGCCAGACTGTGTCAATTGGTAGAAATAGCCCACATCGTTTTTCGCACTGAATTGAACCGCTTTCGCTGATTCATCTAAACTTAATTTCTGATAAACACTGTCTGATGCGACCAGCGTTTCTTTTTTACCATTCTTCGTTGTTTCACTTATCGTTAAACCATTATCACTTGGTAAATGATAAGACTGCGCATACGCCGAAAATGCCAAACTCGTATAGCCTGACAGCGTTGTATTCAACCCATCACTGTTTAATGCCTTCACCAATGCTGGCACCAACGTATCGCTAACAGCCGCTACTCGATCGGGGAAATGCTCAGAGAGCAAATACAAATACTGCGCATTCGCTATGTCTTGATCATAAAAATCTGAACTCACGCTCGTTGGACTGACATCAAACTGATAATAACCAATCAAACGATTGGCCTCAGCGCTGCTCTTCATCAATTGATAAGTCGATGCAATATACGCGCTGATAATATCTTTATGCCATGCTTTCGCTGGATCTTTATCCAGATAAAGCTGCAAATTGGTGAGATAATTCGTAGTCACTATCTCATTGCGCGTTAACACATAAATTGCATAAGCTTGAATACGAGCCGCATCGAGATCGGTCACAGTCTGTGACGCCAGATCTTTCAAATAATCCATACCAGAGCGCAACATCTCACTCGGCACATTGTAACCGCGAGCACGCGCTTCGGTTAAAAAATGCAAAGCATACACTGAGGCAAAACTATTACTATCATTCATCTCTTCTGTCGGCCAATAACTGAAGCCACCCGTCGACATCTGGCGCTCACCCAACATCTGGATAATCAACTGAACCTGATTGGTCAACGCATGCGTATCTTTGATAAACCAGGGCTGATCCGCCAAAGCCAGCAATGGCAAAGCTTCACTGGTTAATTGCTCAGTACATCCATACGGATATTTCTCAAGATATCGATTCAGCCCTACAACCATAATCAACGGATTCGTTGACACAGCCGCTTCAACATCTCGATACTCAGGATAAAGATCGCGATCAACCGTGAGAGACTGCACACCACCTTTCGCATATCCACTCATCATCGCGGTAAAATACGGACTCACCGGACGCACACTCAATGTGGCTGTCATCTGGCTTTTCTTATTCTGATTTTCAGCCGTTAAGGTAATGGTAGCAGAACCCAAAGATGCCAACGCACGCACTTTAAAATGCACCGTCTGCTCTTTACCGTAGGAAATTTTCAGCGATTGCTGCTTTTCCCCACGGATCTCAAGCTCAGGCGTGGTTTCAAGCTTCACCGAGACAGGTGCGTCAACACCAGAGCCTTCCACATTGTTCGCCACACTGGCAGTCATTTCAAATTCATCACCCGGCGCCACAAACGTGGGGACATTCGGCGTAATCACAAAGTTACCACGCACCTCTGTGGTCTTGGTGGCGGCGCCTACCGCATCGGCTGCCACGGCAACTGCCATAATGCGCAAGCTACCATTGAAATAATCTGGCACTGGATAAACTAACTGTCTGGATGTCGAATCGGTATCGACAATGCCAGACCAATAAACCACTGGCAAATCCGTCTTTCGCTTGAATGGATTCAATGTCTTTAAAGCAGCCGGCTCGCCTGCGTCACCGCCTACCGCAGACAGTTCACGGTCAGCAATAAACTTCGGCAGAATTTGATCTAAGGTCTGCAACGTATTCACTTCTAAAGCGTGCTTTTGAAAAAAGAAACCTAGAGGGTCTGGTGTCTTGTAATCTCCCGCTTGCAATACGCCTTCGTCTACAGCAAACACGATGATCTTGCCGGGCTTGTCTGATTTATAGTTAATCGTTAATGGTTCACCAGGACGCGCCACTGCTGGTGCATCCAAATCAATGGTAATCGCATGATTGGCATGATTGACCATGAAAGGCGTCACGCTCACACTGAGTGGGCTAATGAAAATTTCTGGTGAATCCCAATCCCGTACAAAAGCCACATTCACATAACCATCCCCTTGAAAATCTTTGGGTAAATGGATTTTCTGAACAGAGCTAGTCGTGTCTGCTTTAAACCATTGTGTCGCGTAAACTTTGTCACGCTCAACCGTGATGAGACCCGAACCCGTATAAGGCGCGGTGATTTGCAATTCAATGTCTTCATCCGGCATGAATTCCGCTTTATTCAGCTTCACGCTCAATTCAGCATTTTTTGGCAACGGCTGCTGGCTTGCACCCACCACCGTAAACTTCAATCGACTTAATTCGGCATTCTCTTTATTCAGCACGACTAAAGCAAAATCGCCAATTTTATCCGTTGGTAATGTATAGCTGGTACCCGCATCACTGATGGTGAAGGGACTGATATTGACTACCGTCGATTGCACAATGGATTGATATTGATAAGTGCCATCTGCCTTTTTGACCAAGGTTGTCACTGGATGCAAAGACACCAATTGCAGTTTTAAGTCTGCATGGGCTTCCGGTTTTAACTGTGGATTCACCGCAATAAAGCTCACCGCTCGCGGTGCATCTTGTTTAATATACGTTAAATCTCCATCTGCTTTATACCCAATAAGATAAGCTAAAGGACTGACTAACACGGACGTTTTAGTTGATACACTACGACCACCGTCCGCCTCAAAACCTTCCGCAAAAAAAGTCAGTTGATAAGAGGCTTTTTCAAATCGGTCTAGCTTCAAATCGAATTCAGCATGACCTTGATCATCGGTGTGTGCATCATCTAACGTATCGGTAAATACTTTGGGTGGTTTTTGTGGATCTAATAACGGATCGATAAAAGTGTAATTGGGGAATTCTTTAAATTTTACCGCTTCTGGCGTTAATAAAATTTTAGCACCGACTCTACGATTAGCCGCAGCAGCGCCATATAAATTCCACAAACCTACGTCCGCACGTAAACCTGCCGGAGACACCCAACCCGTTGTGGATTCTGTGGATAAATGCGCTGTAATACGCATCGTATCTGGTAAAAACTCAGCAACCCTGACTGTCGTTGAACCCAACAAATTGCTCGCATGATTGTCTTTCACGATAAATAAATTCACCGTGTACTGACCTGTTGGAGAGGCGGCACTCGTCGCAAAATCCAAGCTGAGATAACCTGATGCATTCAATGTAAACTTTTGATCTTTGATGGTAACGCCTCTAGGATCCACTACCGTGGCCTCAAGCGGCAAACCTGCAGGCTGCGCCGCCGCATACGCTTGTTTTACAATCATACCTATATGCGTCGTATCACCCGGTCGATAAATGCCGCGATCGGAAAACACATAAGCCGTCAATGATTGCACTTCTTGATCGGTATAAACGCCGCCAATATCAAAGCGGGAAAAGTTCAATTGGCGCTCGTAATTGTTAAAAGGAATAAAGGCGACATCGCTACCAAGACCGGCCAAATACACAGTAGGTTCGCGCTCGTCCGTGTAATCTTTTAATGTTGGAAAACTCACATGACCTGATGCATCGGTTGTTTTAGATAAAATGGGCAAGCTATTTTTTCCCAATACAGAAACCGCGACATTCAGAACAGGCTTGCCCGCTGTAATGGATTGCACATACACATCATGACTACCGTCATAATTGTCTTTCACTAGCAAACCGAGATCCGTCATCAAAATCAAACGGCTGGATTTGACATCAATCGCTGCCTGCTTGTCTGGGTCCCAGCCTTCTGCTTGCAACAAAAACAATCCTTGCGGGCCATCGACATTGGCTTTTGATGCCAGGTATTTACCTAAATCTAAAGCGGTGTATTGTGCTTTCGCTGGATCTTCAGCATCGAACGTTTGAATGTCAGAAAAAATTTCGCTGATATTGTTTTGATTAAAGTTAGGATTAATGAAATGCGGATTATTAAAATCGCCTTTGGTTTGCGTGATCAACTGGTTGATATCGCCTGGCAAGACTCTAGCAATTTTAAACTTAACCGCTGGTAGACCTCTGATAATCATCGAGAGTTTTTTCTCGCCCGTTAGCGCTAGTAGTGCGCCTTTGTGCATGAAGCCAATTTCTTTAGGGTATTCAGGTACTTTTACCACGGCGAGATAGTCATTCGTCAATTTGAAATCACCGAAACTTTTGACGCCTTTGTCAATTTTAATATAAATAAAGCGCGGTGCGCCTGCTTTAAATTGATAGCTGTGCAAGGTCGAAAAATCGCTCTCACTGGGGATAGGTTGCAAATCTACCGGCGTGGAAAGCGCTAAAATAGCAGGACTGACTTCACCGGGATTTTTCCACTCATAATCTGGTTTGGCTTCTTCTCTGGCTGTCGCTGGGTAGGCATTTGGTAGCAAATACACATGGATTGCTTTATTTAGCTGTCCTTCTTGCACACCCGTTGTGGTTTCTATCGTTAATACTTGCTCCGGCCTGTCTTTTTCATTGCGAATAATGGTGGCGGCAGCTTTGGTTATTTTAAAGTAGCTATTCACATCGGGAATGAATAAATTTTCCGTCACTTCTTCGGTGGTTTTGCTGGGGCCAAACAACGCTTTCACACCTTTATCCATTTTCAAATCCAGATAACGCGCCACTTCTGTCACTGGCAGTGATTCGGAGTGAAGGTAGGCGGTACGCTTATGTTCATCATAAGTGAGTGTGAATTTATATTGTTTTGCCGCCAAATTCATTTGATGGTCTTTCAGTGCTTCGTCGGCCAATACGATCTTTCTTTCTAAACTATTTGCATCCACGGGATAATTAAAATTGAGTGTGGCAACCGCCTGGCGCAGTGTCGCATCCGTTGGATCTTGATAAAAATGATAATCTGTTACAGTGACTTGAAATGGCAATGTCGTGAAAGAATAATTGAAGCTCCCCAGTTTTTTCGGATTAGCAAAGACTGTCTTTGCAAAATGAATCGTGTATTTTTGTCCCGCTGGCCAGTCTTCTGTTGGGGTGAAGACGAGATGGCTGTCTGTTTCCCAATTCCAGGTGCCTTTGACTACAGGTGTCATCGTGATGCCTTCTTTCACATCTTTATTCACCATTTTGAGCGGCGCTACCGATTGGGCAACAACGGGTTCAGCTTCACCGCCAAAATCGATTGCCAACACGTCCGGGGTTAACACCTTATCTATCTTGGTGGCCTGAGGCGTGACAATGTGAGCAACAATCCATTGCGGACGCGGACGGCTTTTATACCAGTGATAGCCGTAACAAACGGCTAGAACGATTCCGAGTAGCAACAACAGGGAAACAATGCATTGCTTGGGATGCTGGGTCATTCGATTTCGAAGACGCAGATACCAGGGAGGGCAATGCCAAGATATTTCACCGAATAATGAGGCCAGGAAAGATTTGATTGAGATCAATAATCTAGAGATTGGATTGTTTTGCATAGGTTATTCCAGTGATGTTTAAAATGACTGGGGCCCTGTCAGGGTAGGTTTACTTTTTTCGTGGAAGCATAGGCTCCGCGCGTAAAAAGTAAACCTACCCTGCCACCCCGTTTTTTTATTTTGTTTCATTCTGCTGACGCAGAATATTAACTTAAAGCCTCTTTTCTTTTTTTTCTTTTCTTTAAAAAACATTCTATCTGTTGTAACGTAGGTATCCTTAAAATAGCAACTACCTATGAAAAAATTCATTCAGCGAATAAGCATAACCTTACTTTTAGTTCTTGTCAGCGCATGGGCGATATTATTTTTTTTACCGCTACCGCCTCTGCTCTCTGACATCAGTTTTTCGCGCGCTGTATTTGATAAAAATCAAAAACTCCTTCGCCTCACACTCAGCCAAGATGAGAAGTATCGTCTCTATACTCCACTAAAAACCATACCAAAACAATTGGTTGAAGGGACGCTACTGCAGGAGGATCAATATTTTCATTGGCATCTAGGGGTTAACCCTGTAGCAATGACCAAAGCGCTCTGGCAAACTTACCTTTTAAAAAGCCGACGCATAGGCGCGTCAACCATCACCATGCAATTAGCGCGCATTCGCTACAGTATCCATTCCAAAAAACCCGCTGGTAAAATTCTCCAAATCGTAAGAGCCCTGCAACTGGAAATGCATTACAGTAAAAATCAAATACTTGAAGCCTATTTCAATTTAGCACCTTATGGGAATAATATTGAAGGGGTGGGTGCGGCCAGCTTAATTTATTTTGGCAAACCCGTCGCCCAGCTCTCTTTACCGGAAGCCCTCACTTTGAGCGTGATTCCTCAAAACCCAACACAGCGTGTGCCAAGTCAAAAAAACCTAAAGACGATTCGCAACAAACTCTTTGCCCGCTGGCTGGTGAAACATCCCGACGATCGTAACCAACAAGCGATGATCGATCTCCCGTTACAAATGCAACGTGTTCACGGGCTACCTTTTATTGCGCCACAATTTGTGGATATGGTGCTAAATAGTGCGCCCTCTCATCAACAAAATATTACGACCACGCTAGACTCGCACCTACAAACCATCATAGAGCAAGTGTCTCGTCAGTACCTGGCTCGCAAAAACAACATAGGCGTGCACAACGCGGCTATCTTGTTAGTCGATACACGCGATATGGGTGTAAAAGCGTTGGTGGGTTCTGCGGATTTTTTCAATAAAGCCATTGGCGGCCAAATCAACGGAACAGAGATGAAACGTTCGCCCGGTTCCACATTAAAACCTTTTATTTATGGTCTTGCCATTGACCAGGGACTCATTCATCCCAATACCGTCTTAAAAGATGTACCGCATAGCTTCGGCAGCTATAATCCAGAAAATTTTGACAATGACTTCATGGGCCCTATCAAAGCCAGAGAAGCGCTTACCTTAAGTCGCAACATTCCGGCCATTTATCTCGCCGATCTCTTGAACAAACCCAACTTATATACTTTTTTAGAAAAGGCTGAGGTTAGCCATTTAAAGCCCGCTTCTTATTATGGATTAGCGTTAGTCTTGGGCGGCGCCGAACTCAGCATGCAAGAGTTGACTGGTTTGTATGCCATGCTGGTAAATGATGGTGTCTGGCATCCATTACGCCTACGTCAAGAAGAAGTGCAAAGCCCCGGCAAACGTCTGCTAAGCCCCGAGGCGAGTTATCTCATCTTAGATATGCTAAAAAGCACACCGCGTTTTGAGCCCAGCTATCTGGTCACCTCGCGGAGTATTCCCATCGCATGGAAAACAGGCACCTCTTCCGGTTATCGGGACGCCTGGACATTCAGTGCTTTTGGCCCGTATGTGTTAGCCGTTTGGATAGGCAATTTTGATAATACGAGCAACCCGGCTTTTGTGGGAAAGACAATTGCCGCACCGCTAATGTTTGAGATCGTTGATGCCATTAATACACAAACTGGCCCCTTGCCAAGTATCAGTAAAAATCTCAACGCCATGAATCTAAAGCAGGTATCCGTTTGCAAAGCATCCGGCATGTTACCCACGCGTTATTGCGAAAGCACCGAACTCACCTGGTTTATTCCCGGCAAATCGCCCATAAAAACGGATACGATTTATCGGGAAGTGCCGATCAATGGCAAAACGGGATTACGCACATGTCAGCTAGATCAAGATACGCGGTTTCAAATTTATGAATTTTGGCCTTCTGATTTATTAAAGATTTTTAAAACAGCAGGAATAGACCGTCGCTCACCACCGCCTTATGATGCAAGCTGTCTGAATGCAAAATCGACTGCGGGCATTGAACCACAAATCACTTCTCCGCAAACTGAATTAAGCTATGTTTTCCGCGCCAGAGCATCACAAAAAAATATTATTCCTTTCACTGCGGTAGCGGATGCGGATGTAGTCACGTTATATTGGTTTTTGAATGCAACGTATCTTGGAAAAACCAAACGGGATCAACCGTTACTCTGGAGCGCCAAACCCGGGCATTTTGTCGCCAGAGTCGCGGATGATCATGGACGTTCAGATGCGCGTGATATCACTATCCGGGTTGATAGCTAACACCTTATTTCGCCTGATATCAGAAAAAGTCCCGCCATGCAGATATAACGAAACCATAAAATCTAAAACACCATTCAACACTAAAGCAAAAAAAAATGGCTTATCCGCGATCTTCATTATTAACCGTTTTTTTGCAAATCTTGCAGCACTTCGTTCAGGGATTCCTCAGAGTTGGTGCCATAAATTTCTTTCACTACTTTACCCTTAGGGTTGATGATAAACGTCGCTGGCAACACAGGAATTTCACCCAAATGCCACACAGCGTTGGGATCTTCGACAATGACTGGAAAATGGATATCGGTTCTCGCCATGGCATCTTTCAGATTTTCCAGTGGTAACTGATCGAAATTAACCCCATACAACATAACATTCTTGTCTTGATTGGATTTATAAAAATGATTTAACTCAGGAATTTCCCTGACACAACCCGAACACCAGGCAGCCCAATAATTGATGATAATCCACTTACCACGCATTTTTTTCAATTGCACGGGATTGCCTGTTGTATCATGAAATACAGGATCACCATTCGAGCAACTCATGACAGTCACTGACAAAACACACAGAATCACTAATACTATCTTGCGGCATTTTTCGCGTAACATCGTTCGCTCCTTATGAAGTGGAAGTCATTAACATCGCTTGAAAATCTTTTACCATCTGCTCTGGCTGGTGCGGCGAAGACATATACGCTTGCAACTGCCCATTGGGATTGAACACTAAAATCTCGGTACTGTGATTGATGGTGTAATGGTCTTTGGCTTGCCCTTCCACATCCATTTTAACGGCAACCAAATGTAATTCTTTTTCTAAAGTTTCAATTTGTGACAACTCGGCGCGCGCACCAATAAAGTGTGGATTGAATGAGGTAACATATTCATTCATTCTTTGTACCGAATCGCGATCTGGATCAACAGAAACCATTACTACCTGTGGCATTTTTTCACGTGGCAAATCAGTGGCCAATGTCGCATACATTTTATTTAATGCAGACATTGTCGTAGGACACACCATGCCACAATTCGTAAATCCAAAAAACATCAACGTCCAACGACCTTTCAAACTGTCTTTAGTAAAGGCCTGCCCTGCATTATCCGTCAATTTAAAATCACTGATGTCTTTCGGCATTGGCAACACCAAGCCATCAATCTGTGCGACATTAACCGATTTATGTGGCTGCAAGACGCCAAAATAAATGACGATAGCAGCCAATCCAGCCAACAGTAACAAAATAAGTGTCACGAGTTTTTTATGACTCTTTTGATGCGTATTTTGCATGTTTGGCTTCCTAAACAGAATTAAACAATGGCAGACAGTAATGATCCACTAACAGCAAGCAAAACAAAATACCCAAGTAATAAATCGAATACCAAAAAGTACCAATCGCATACCGTCTCTCGTCACTGTAATACAAGCGTATGACATGAAACAAAAAAACCGCATTGGCCAGCATAACACCCACAAAATAAATCATGCCAGACATGCGAATAATGTAGGGAAATGCCGTAACACAAGTCAAAAGGATAGTATAAAGCACAATATTCAATTTCGTGAATGCCACGCTGTGCGTATGGGGCAACATCGGAATATTGGCTTTAGCATAATCTTCCAGACGATAAATAGCCAATGCCCAAAAATGCGGCGGGGTCCAAACGTAGATAATCAAAACTAATAAAAGCGCTTGCGGACTCACCGCCCCGGTCACGGCTGTCCAACCCAATAAAGGTGGCGCGGCCCCTGCAATTCCACCAATCACAATATTTTGTGGCGTGGCATGTTTCAAATACAAGGTATAAAAAACTGCGTAGCCAATTAAAGATAAAAAGGTCAGCCATGCTGTGATGGAGTTAATCAACAATTGCAAAATCAGCATACCAATGATGCATAAGAGCGTCGCAAAAATCAGACTATTGGGAGTGGAAATTTTCCCCTTTGCAATGGGGCGATTTTGCGTACGGCGCATGAGCTTATCAAAATGCTGATCGGCCACATGATTAAATGCAGCCGCCGCTCCCGCCACCAGGGCAATACCCAAATTACCAAAAACCAATGGCATCCAGGGCACAGCGCCCTTTGATGCCAGACACATACCGACTAACGAAGTCAGTATCATTAACAACACTACGCGGGGTTTGCATAATTCGAGATAATCATAAAAACAATGGCTTCTCGCCTTATTATTTTCTACTAACACATTCATGTGGATGCCTTGTGATGAGTCGTCGCCAACTGAAACACCAAGGTGATCACAGCTAGCAGTAATAAAGCCGCGACCAGGTTATG
Organism: Gammaproteobacteria bacterium; assembly: GCA_031291175.1. Lineage (GTDB taxonomy): Bacteria > Pseudomonadota > Gammaproteobacteria > DSM-16500 > DSM-16500 > UBA5158. The sequence goes on along the minus strand of JARLJO010000050.1, from coordinate 64,642 downwards.
CGCTATGGCAGTCGCTAAGGGTAACTTAAAAATCACATTGGAGATACCGATACCAATTTGTATGCAAAGCAAACCAATGATCAAATACAGCGTTTGCATCAACCTCAGTGAACGTTTGACTTGATGAAAAGCAATACTCAAAAAAACCAAGAGGTAAGTCGTCAAAATCAATGCGCCAAATCGGTGCGTCATTTGAATAGTTTGACGAATGGCTGTAGGCAACACGCCGCCTTCATAATTGATGCCAACGGGTGAAATCAGATTAAACGCCGCCTTCCAGTAAAAAATCAACGATTGACCATTCACGCAAAGTGGAAAATCCGGGCAACTCAATGAAGCATAATTCGTGCTAGTCCAGGCGCCCAAACTGATTTGAAACAAGACGAGCAAGAGAGCGATCACAGCCCAAGGCAAGAGTTGACGACAACGGTTTACCAATATCAAATCCATCGGCTCGTTATGTTTGTTATTCAGATACAGCATCCACAACAAAGACACTATCAAAAACCCACCGAGCAAATGCTGAGATACAATCACAGGCAAGAGCTTCAACGTCACGGTCCATTGGCCCAGCATAATTTGATAGCACAACAATACCATTAAGCTCACTGCAAAAATGAGATTACTGCGACTACGCGCGCTTTTCTGTGCAAAAATCAAAGAGACAATACTTAAAATTAAAAAACTGAGCACGCCTACAAAGTATCGATGAATCATTTCCGCCCATGCTTTATAAGCCACCAAGTGCGTGGTGGGATATTTCAAATTGGCGGCGAGCTCTGCTCCGTGAGATAAGGGCACGGTCAAATGACCATAACAGCCCGGCCAATCAGGACAACCCAAGCCCGCATCAATCAGGCGAGTGAAAGCGCCCAACGCAATGACACACAATGCGAAAAAACTGCCAAACAATGCTAAACGAGAAACCAGACGTGACTTAACCAATGCGCGATACCTCTAACTTTTTGTGGCGCTGTTCAAAATGTGCGTTATTATAAATCAATTATGCCTTTAGTGAAACCTGCTGTTTCTTTTTGAATTCGTGGGCCTCAAACAAAGTACAAAGCAAGGTGATTTCTTAATGTTTTTAGAAACAGCAGGTTAGATGAAAAAAAACACCTGATAGGTTAAACGTTAGTGATTTCTCGGTGGGGTGCTTAGATCCCAGGCTTAGAAAACAATTATCGCAGGGGTCGCAAGCGCGACCAAAATCAAAGTAGGGATCACAGTCCAAAGAATCTCGACACCTAAATGCTCGTGAAAATGCGCCGCTGTCGCGCCTTTTGATTTTCGAAACCGAATCAGGGAATAAATTAATACGCTAAAAGTGAGCGCGCCAATCACGCAGCAGATGTAAAAGCACATCATGTGTAAGTTATCGATATGATGACCCATCGGAGAAAGACCATACGGCATGTTAATGCCTGGCATTGCAAAAGCAGTTGCAGTGAAAAAACAACTGGTTACAAAAAGAAATATTCGACTGATACAATGCATGGATAAACCTTTCGTCACCTATTGTTATGTGCTGCTTGAGTCAAAAGGGAGACAATTAAAACATAATCCCTAAATAACACAAGTCTAATGACTGAATTTGTCGGGAAAAGCGACATCAAATACTGCTCAAACAGTACAGTCGATATCAACATTAACTGTTGTTTCTTTTATTAGAATCGCTATAAAATGCCCAGCGACTCAGGCCTGATTCGATCCATATAATTATTACAAGATTTTAAAGGATAGCTTCGTGAAAAAACGCATCCGCTTTATATTCGGGATTTTACTGTTAGTCGCAGCTACCATGGCTTTATATACGGTACTTACGATTCAAAATAACGTGAAGCAAATGAACACGGAAGCCTCTCAAACTTCACCCTATTTCCCTGAATATCCCGCCGTCAACACACAAGGCAAAAATCCCGCCTTAGTCAAACGCGGTGAATACCTGACGAAAGCTGGCGACTGCATTACATGCCACACCAATACCCCAGAAAAAGGCGCTGTTTTTGCAGGCGCATTGCCGATGCATACCCCTTTCGGCACCATTTATTCCCCAAACATTACACCCGACAAAGAAACAGGTATTGGTAACTGGACAGAAGAGCAATTCATCACCGCAATGACAAAAGGCATCTCGCCACAAGGTCACTATTATTATCCTGCTTTTCCTTACTACTATTTTAGCAAGCTCACTCATGACGACCTGATCGCAATCAAAGCCTATTTAGACAGCATACCGGCTGTGCACGAAGAAAGTCGCAAAAATGAAATGATGAAGCCATTTAACCTACGCTTCCTGCAACTTGGCTGGCGCGAGATGTTCTTCCGCTCGCAAGAATTGCAGGGCTACAAACCTGATGCAAAGCAAACAACATCATGGAATCGTGGCGCCTACCTAGTTGAAGGCTTAGGGCATTGCGCGATGTGTCACTCACCTTCGTACCATATACTCACTCAATCTTTACCACTAGGCGCGCCAATTAAAAAATACAACTTAACTGGCGCACCGATTCAAGGCTATCTCGCATCCAATATTTCACAAAGCCATTTAGCAAGCATTTCCGAAGCAGAAATTGTTAAAGTCTTCACTGAAGATCGTTTAATTGGCGGCGGCAAAGTAAAAGGCCCCATGCTTGAAGTCAATCACGACAGTTTACGTTATCTTTCACATGATGATCTCTACGCAATCGCTACTTACCTGAAATCCGTAAAAAGTGTTACGCCATCCAAATCATCCGTCGCCCCAGGCGCCACCATTTATGAAGGCTATTGCGCGAGTTGTCACGCCTTAGGAATTGGTGGCGCACCGAAATTTGGCGACCCTGCGGCGTGGGATGCCATTTTAAAAGCCAAAGTCGATGGCGTTTATGCTAATGTAATACACGGCATGGGTGGCATGCCCGCGAAGGGAACGTGCCTGAGCTGCAGCGACGCTGATATAAAACAAGCTGTGGATTACATGCTATCTGCTGCTCGGGGTGAAACAGGCACACAGTAAAAATGCCTGACTAAAAAAAGAGATTCATCTCATGTTAACTTTAGTTTATTTATTAAAATTCATGCATATTATATTCGCCTTGAGCCTGCTCGGCACTGCCGTTTATTGCATTGTCGCCGTAGGTTTCAAGAAAAAATCGAACCTCCGCTTAAACAAAATACTCCTTTTACTCAGCGTATTCGCTCTCCTCACCGGCTCACTGCTAGTCATCCCCAAACACTATTCCTTTACCACCCCCTGGATCCAGGCTGCTTACATCTTAGTCTTATTATTCGGCCTACTCGTCTCCGGTCTCCTCGTACTCAAAAAGAAAATGTGGCTAAACCACCCAACCTGGTGGCTACTCTCCTATCTCTTTCTCACCGCCTTACTAATCATCATCATTCACGACGCCGTCACCAAAAGTACTTTCCTACTCTAAACAACCTCACCCTATAGCGAAGGTACTTTTATACAAAAACCGGGGTGGCACGGTAGGTAGGTTTTTTCGCGCGGAGCCTGCGAGCACGAAAAAATCTACCTATCGGGACAGGACCCCAGTCATTTTGCTTCTTACGAGCAGTGTTCACATCAAGGCCAGATTTAAATTGACTGGGGTCCTGTCATGGTAGGTTTACTTTTTTCGTGCTCACTGCCGTTGCGCACGTAAAAAGCAAACCTACCCTGCCACCCCGTTTTTTGTATAAGAGCCCAGAGGAAATACACTAGACTTGTGTTCATTTTAAAATGCGTTAAATGATGTCGTGTTGATATTAAGCATTTTCATTCTGTCCAAAATATGTTAAGTTTTTAACTCTCTTTTTATAACAACTTGTCTATAAAAATCATGCTCTATAGTTGCTTAAAAATTATTCATATTGTCAGCGCCGCTATCTTGCTTGCGAGCATGGCGTATTGTTATCGTCTGTGGCGTGACATGCAAACACCGGCGAAAAGCCTGGACAGTTTTGATAAAATTCAAACTCAAACCTGGTTAATCATAGTGCCTGTTGCCGTGATTCAACTAGCGACTGGTTTTTCTATTATTAATATTCAACACGAAGATTTATCACAAACCTGGATAGCCGCCAGCGTTATTGGATTTATTACCGTGATTGCAAGCTGGCTTTCTTTTGTTTATTTTCTCCTGCTATCGCAACAAGCAAACACACAATCAGAAAGCATGTCTGCTCGCCCCGAAAGCCGTTACAAATTTTTTCGCCGGGCACAATTCTTTATGCTGTCAGTTTGCGCAGGTGCTTTATTTTGCATGATCTTCTTCATGGCAAATAAAATTGCCTAATCGGGAAGGCTCATCATGCAAACAACACCTACCGAACAAACACTGGTTATTGATCACCTTCGCTTCGAACGCAACAACATCACACTACTCGATCAAATCCACAGCACAGTGAATGCAGGTGAATTATTGCAAGTGCGAGGAGCCAATGGTTGCGGCAAATCCACCCTGCTGCGCCTATTGGCTGGCTATCTTGAACCACATGACGGTGCGATTTTTTGGCAAAATAAATCTATCACTGAGCAGCGCGAGTGTTACCAGCAAAACATTCATTATGTTGGCCATCGCAACGGCATCAAATCCACACTCACTGTCGCCGAAAATTTAAAACTTCAGTGCGCCCTTAGCAATATTCGTTTTGAACCGACAAACGCTCAAGCCGTATTAAAAAAAATGGGCTTGCAGCACATCACAGACAAACACGCAGCCCATCTTTCAGCCGGTCAATTGCGTCGTCTTGCTTTAGCCAGACTGGCCCTGACACCAAACAAGATCTGGATATTGGACGAACCCACAACAGCTCTCGATACCGAAGGTCAAACGGTACTAAATGAGTTACTCACTCAACATTTGACGCATGGCGGCATTGCCATTGTTGCCACCCACCAAGATCTAGACAAATCGCATCCAACGAAAATGCTGCACTTGGGAGCGGCAAATGCTTAAGTCGTTGCTAACCATCACACATCAAGAAATAGTCATGACACTACGCCAAGCGTACTCATGGATAACACCATTACTGTTTTTTGTGATCGTAGTTTGCCTGTTTCCGTTAGCCCTGGGCCCGGATGAAAACACTTTAAATAAAGTCGCCCCTGGCATTATTTGGGTTGGAGCATTGCTGGCGATCGTCATGTCTATTGGCAATATTTTTCGTAGCGATGCCGAAGAAGGCCACCTAGATTTGTTACTGCTGAGCGCTCACCCTCTCACCTTGTTGGTACTTTGCAAACTGATCAGTCACTGGATCACGCATTGCCTGCCCCTCATTGTGATCAGCCCACTGTTAGGCATACTGCTGCACTTAAACATTCACGAAGAATCGGTACTGGTGATTAGCTTGCTGCTCGGCACACCCGTATTCGTTTTACTGGGTGCAATTGGTTCTGCCTTAGTCGTAGGGATTCGCAGCCACGGTTTACTGTTGCCCATTTTAATTATGCCGCTTTATATCCCCGTTTTGATTTTTGGCACAGGCAGCATGATCGCCGCCAGTGCAAATCTCCCGCTAGCCAGTGACTTCGCCATGATGGGCGCACTGGTTTTAATTAGCCTGGCGTTCGCACCCCTATTAACCAGCGCGGCGCTTCGTATAGGAGCAAATCAATAATGCTTCATTGGTTTAATCAGCACTTTATCTCGCTTAAGGCATTTTATGCGACCAGTAGCGCCCTTTTGCCCTGGCTAATCACGGCTTTTAGCCTCTGTTTTGCTTATGGCCTCATTGCTGGCTTGTTTTTCGCCCCTGCGGATTATCAACAAGGTGACGGGTTCCGCATCATCTATGTGCATGTACCAAGCGCCTTCACTGCCATGGCGATTTATGCCGTAATGGCAGTCAGCGGTATCCTAACGCTCGTCTTTCGTATGAAAATTGCAGCGATCTGCATGTCGGTCAGCGCATCCATCGGCGCCTGGTTTACTTTTCTTGCATTAGTAACAGGCGCCATCTGGGGCAAACCAATGTGGGGAACGTGGTGGATTTGGGATGCGCGCTTAACATCGGTTTTAATTTTGCTTTTTCTTTATTTTGGTTTTATTGCTTTGCAATCTGTCATCCCTGATCAACAAAGTCGTGATCGAGCAGGTGCGATCATGGCCATTGTGGGCGTGATTAATTTGCCTATCATTCACTACTCCGTCATTTGGTGGAACACACTGCACCAAGGCCCAACTCTCAGCAAATTGGCAGCGCCTTCGATTGCGCCCGATATGTTGCACCCTTTGCTTGCAATGATTGCTGCATTCTTATTTTTTTATGCGGTGATTTTATTGTTACGCATGCGCAATCAAATAGTATTACGCGAAATCAAAACCCAATGGGTGAAAGAGGTGATGAGCCATGCATCTTAATGAAATCATTTCCATGGGAGGTTACGGCCTGTATGTATGGACGGCATACAGCATTACTTTACTTGTCTTCGGGATGAATCTTTTCACCGCTATTCGTGAAAAGAAACGAGTGAAAAAAACCCTACGCCATTATTTTAGCCAAACCTCATGAACCGAAAACAAAAACGTAAACTCATCGCCGTCATGTGCTTGCTGGTGGCATTAAGCATTGCGGCTGGCTTGATACTTTATGCGCTGAAACAAAATATCAATTTGTTTTATACGCCAACCGAATTGCTGCAAGCAACCACCACCCCCAAACAAACCATTCGCTTAGGCGGTTACGTAAAAAAAGGCAGCATTCACTATGACGCCAGCGGTACACACGTCCATTTCACCGTCACCGATCGCACTCATGACATTGATGTCAGCTTCGATGGGGTCTTGCCCAATTTGTTCCGCGAAGGACAAGCCGTGGTGACCACCGGCAATCTGACGGCAGAAAAACAGTTTGAAGCGCATGAAGTACTCGCCAAACACGATGAAAAATACATGCCACGATCTTTAGCCAAAGATCTACAAAAGCCTATTGTGAGATAACCATGGTTCCTGAACTCGGACATTTTGCCATTATCCTCGCGCTATCTTTTGCGTTGATGCAGTTTTTAGCGCCCATCGGGGGATATTACAAAAAAGAAAATCTCTATTTTCAACTGAGCTATATCGCCGTTATCGGCCAATTCAGTTTTTTATGGTTTGCAATGTTGTGCCTGATCACTTGTTTTATGAATAACGACATGAGTGTTTCGTATGTGCAGGAACACTCTCATCAATTATTGCCATTGCTCTATCGCATTGGCGCGGCCTGGGGTGGCCATGAAGGTTCGCTACTCCTTTGGTGCTTGATATTAAGTACCTGGACATTAGCATTTTTAGCTTTCCGTCGTTTTGTGCCACCCGCACCGCTATCCTTACAACGTGGCGTGATTACCGTTTTAGGATTCATTAGCGCCGGATTTATTTTATTTCTCTTTGCGACATCCGATCCTTTCCGTCGCGTTTTTCCCACAGCCCCGATTAATGGCGACGATTTAACGCCAATTTTGCAAGATCCCGGTCTCATCTTTCATCCACCCATGTTGTATATGGGGTATGTTGGCTTTGCAATTGGGTTCGCCTTCGCTATTTGCGCACTCATCAGCGGCAAACTAGATAGAGAGTGGGCACGTGCTGCGCGTCCTTGGGTCGTGATGCCTTGGGGGTTTTTAAGTTGTGGCATTGTACTGGGTAGCTGGTGGGCTTATCGTGAACTTGGTTGGGGTGGCTGGTGGTTTTGGGATCCCGTTGAAAATGCATCGCTTTTGCCGTGGCTTTCCGCGACCGCTTTTATTCATGCCTTAATGGTCAGCGAAAAACGCAACACCTTTAAAGGCTGGACACTGTTACTGGCCATTGTCACTTTTGCCTTAAGCTTGCTTGGCACTTTTTTAGTACGATCCGGCATCCTGGTATCCGTGCATACTTTTGCAAGCGATCCCACCCGTGGCCTCTTTTTGTTAAGTTATCTGGCACTCATCATTGGCGGTGCTTTCACCCTGTATAGTTTTCGCATAAAACATTTTTATCAAGCGCCCACTTTTGCCCTGTTTTCCCGGGAAACTTTTTTATTAATTAATAGCGTCGTGTTATTAAGCGCCGTGGTTACCATTTTGATTGGCACGCTTTACCCTATCATCCTGGACTCACTGAACCTTGAAAAAATCTCTGTCGGTGAACCGTACTTTAACACTGTGTTTTTACCCATGATGCTTCCACTTTTATTATTAATGGGTTTTGCGCCACATGTTAGCTGGGGCGAACAGTCCATTGCCAAGTTATGGCAAAAACTACGACTCAATCTGATCTTAAGCCTATTGCTAGGATTAAGCTTACCCAAACTATTAGGCTTTCACTTCCATTGGCTGGCCTGCATCGGTATTTCATGCGCCTTATGGATTGTATTAGCGACAGGCCAATATGTTTATCAATTAAAAAAATCCCACCAACTCGTTGGCCTCCAGCACTGGTCGATGATTGTCGCTCATCTTGGGATTGCGGTCATGGCGCTCGGCATTACCGTCACCAAATCCTACAGCGAAGAAAGGCAGGTTCGGATGAATCTCAATGAAACCGTGACCGTAGCAAATTATCAATTCACTTTGAAACAACTGAATGAAACTCAGGGTGAAAATTTCAAAAGTATTACAGCGACATTCCTCGTGCAAAAAGCGCATCAAAGTCCTCTGGCACTGCTGGCGGAACAACGCATCTATACCAGCCATGAACAATCCTTAAGTAAGCCCGGCATTCTCGCGAACCTGTATCGTGATCTGTATTTGGCGCTAGGTAGCTCGCTACCCGATGGCGGCTGGTCGGTACGCATTTATTACAAACCTTTTGTCCGCTGGATTTGGGCAGGAGGGTTCATGTTATTGCTAGGCGGATTCTTGTCTCTTTTATCCTCCATTCGCTTGCGAGGGAAAAAATGAAAATACGCTTTTTACTGCCTTTAATTTTTTTTATTCTTATCGGTCTTTTGTTATGGCGCGGACTCAGCTTGCACCCAAACGAAATTCCCTCGCCCTTAATCGGCAAAGCCTCACCCACTTTTTCGCTTCCGACATTACTTGGGACAAAAGCCACCATCACAGAAAAAGACCTAAAAGGTCATGTGACCCTATTAAATGTCTGGGCAACCTGGTGCTATGCTTGCGCGCTGGAACACGAGTACTTAATGGAGCTTGCTAGCCACAAGGACTTTAAGCTGTTTGGTTTTAACTATAAAGACGATAACATTGCCGCTAGACATTGGTTAAAAGAACATGGCAACCCTTATGAAATCATTGCCGTTGACGTCACCGGCACTACCGCCATCGATTGGGGCGTTTATGGCACCCCTGAAACTTTCCTCATCGATAAAAACAGCATCATTCGCTACAAACAAATCGGCCCAATCACGCAGGAAGTCTGGGAAAAAACCTTAAGACCGCTAGTCGAAAAACTGGAAAATGAAGCATGAAAAAAGCGTTTTTGACCCTATTCTTTCTTCTCATACCGCTGCAATTGGTTTTCGCCGTAGAAGATGAGTATCACTTCAATACAGAGGCAGCACGCCAGCAATTTGAAGGGCTCACCACAGAACTGCGTTGTTTAGTCTGCCAAAACCAAAACCTGGCTGAGTCCAATGCGGCTTTAGCGGTCGACTTACGCACTCAAATTTATCAAAAGGTACTCTCAGGCCAATCCAGCCCCGAAATCGTTGATTATCTGGTCAAACGCTACGGTGACTTCATTCTCTACCGCCCGCCTTTCAAACTTCAAACCTTGGGATTGTGGTTAGGGCCCTTTGTTTGTTTAATTTTTGGACTATTTTATCTCATTTTTTATATTAAAAATCAAAGACGAAGGTAGAAAATGTCACTCTTATATGGTCTATTAACGTTAATGATGGTTGCAAGCATGTGCTTAATTGTTGTACCATTTATGGCTAATAAGGCGATTTGTACCAAAAGCTTTATTATAGTAATACTGCTCAATGGTTTTTTTGCGATGGGTTTGTACCGACTTTCAGGGGACAAACAGGCACTAAATCAATGGCTTATAAAAGGTAAAGCCCATTACCAGTTGCAAGAAACAGTCAATCAACTGGGTGGGATCAAAGGAATGATTTCTCACGTTAAACGGAAGCTACAGGCTGATCCGCTTGATGCTCAAGGATGGTTTATTCTGGGTAAACTCTATTTATCTGAACAAGAAGTTCAGGCAGCGCAAGCTGCATTTAGAAAAGCCCATGAATTGCGGCCTCAGGATGAAAAAATAAATTATTATTATCAAACTACGTTTGGTGAGAAAGCACAATAAAACCGACTAGTTAATACTGAGAGATGAAGCCATGATGCCAAGAACAAATACAGACGCTCCAAGCGATGACCTTAACGCGGCGAACGATCCCGCTGCTCTAGAACCTGTTATAGAACAAATTTCAGCAGTAGCTGCTGCTGTGGAAGCAAAACAACAGAGAGAACAAGCTTTAGCAGCAGCTGCGGAAGCAAAACAACAGGCTGATGACGAAGCCAAACAAAAAGCTATTAATGCAGAATACAAGCTACTTTTGTTGCCGCTATCTCACAAAATCATGGTAGACCGTGTACGTGCACCAGACAATACTATCATTCTGAAAAAAGACCAAAAGAAAGGCATAGTAAAAGCGTACCTGGTGCAAAATGGCCAAGTCAGCCAACCCATCACCGGCTTGAACTTATCGGCGGCGGAAATAGAAGTCTTGGCATTTCCCGCAGATGATCAAGAACCGGCGGTTCTTATTACAAGACAGCAATTCCCTGAACTCATCGACAAAGTCAGCTTAAGATGCGGTCTTACCACTAACAAGTTTGGCTCCTACAGTGCGATTGTCTTTGCTTTCGGTTGCGGCATCACAACTGTTGCTGCTCTTGCGCTTTTGATGACTGGCCCTCTCTTTTTCGTGGCAGCTGCAATCCTGGGTACCAGCACCACCGTTGCTAACTGGAGAATGAGTCGTTACGACCTGCCAGAAATTTTTAATGGTGGCGTTAAGTATTTATTCCATAACAAAGTCAAAGTGAATGTGAATGGCGTCGATCAATTTGTCGCTGAACCCATTTCACTCGGCAGAAAAATCGCTTTAGGTTTTGGCATTACTTGCTCCATTGCATTTGGTGCGGCGATTGCTATTTTGACCTACAGTGCAACCATGGCATTGCCAGCTTCATTTCCGATCCTGGCTGCGGCATCGGCTTTCTTGCCACCTGTCGGCATCGCATTAGCGGCGGTTACTTTGATTAGCTTATCGGTGATCATGATCAAATCGATGTCGGATCTTGCGAAAAGCAAAAGCCTGGTGCAAAGCTTGAAAAATGCTTTCAATAATATTTTTCATATTGACCCGGTTAAAGACAAAGGTTTTGTGGGTCACGCAAAACGTATTGCCACCTGGGCGCTCTTGGGCGTGCTTTCTGCTGGCGCTTTAACACTCACCTTTTTAGGGGCTGTATTTACCTTAAAAAGCTGCATGGCCGGCTTGAATTCTGCACTGAGAATCTCAAGCGCAGCGCTGAACGTTGTCAGCACCGTGGTCGTACGTGGTTTAGCGTTAGTCGCGCAGATTCCATTTACACTCATCACCACATTGAATCCCATTCTGCAGTTATTCTACAGATGGCCTGAAAAGCAAGTTGCTGTTGCAAACAATGGTAATGCTGAGCTTGAGCAAGCACCATTAGTGGTAGCAATAGATGAAGTCGACCCTGATGAACCAGTCATCGTGAAAAGTTCCGCCTTTACTACCTTCCTGGGTGCGATGGCTTCTATCATCAATGCGGTCGGTAATGGCTTGATCGCATTAAACGGCCAAAAGTTTGATATCACGACAGCCGTTGGTGTGGGTACAACCGGTGCGATTGCCAATTCGTTTGCTTCCACATTCGGTAACACCATTTCAACGGATATTCCAGCACCTGTTGGAGCGGCGGCACCTGTTGCAGCGGCAGCCCCTCAGCAAGCAGCAGAAGAAAAAGCAGAGCAAAAGTCTCAGCCTCAATCACCGCGCGCGAGCAGCACTGCTAGTCTTTTGGGAAGAGATGGCTTCCAATCTGTTCCAAATGGAAATGCTGCAGCAGAACAGAAACAACCAGCTTCTCCGGTTTCCCCTATCTATCCTAGTCTGGTGTTGTCAGCACATACGCCAATACCACCAGCGAATGACGGCGTCAACAGCGCTAGAGATGCGGAGAGCACACTGCCAAAACGACATGCCAGAAGCCATTCTGGTTAATCATGCTCTAAAACTACGATTCGAGTGATGCTTTGCATCACTCGAACACTTTCTTGTCTTTCCCCTATTTTTTATTTTTGAATCCAACATCCTACATTCCTCTCTTCTGCTCCACTTTACCACCCTATCCATGAATACCATCAAAACCGTCTCAAGCTTATAAACACAGCATCACTGCGAGGAAGGCGAAGCCGTCTTGACGAAGCAATCCAGAGATTTAAAAAACGCATTGCCACTTGTGTAAATACCTTTGGGGCAAGCCGAAGGTCGTAGGTATGGCAGATAGGCTGATAGAGAAGTTCTTGTAAAAATAAAATAGCGTCAAACTCAAGGAGAGCTATCATCTTATGTAAGCGACTCGACGCCATGGATGGCGGCGTTAACCACAGGGATGTGGTGTTTGGAGCTGGAATAAGATGATAGCTCTCTTTGAGTTGACACATTGACCAGACACCACTCTCTATAACAAACTTGGGACAACCTTATGAATACCATGCCAATTTGGAGAACGGCTTAAAATCAGATAAGATAAATTTTTACTACAGTATACGGAGATACACCATGAAGAAGCTGGCGCTAGGCATTGGTATTATCATCACCGCCTTATTAGCACTGTTAGGCATGATAGATGCAATAGGCTGCACCGATTTTCGTGTGATGGCAAAAGATGGCACGGTAGTGGTGGCTCGCAGCATGGAGTTTGCGGTAGATCTTAAGTCTAACTTGCGCACCTCCAATCGCGGGCGTGTGAATACCATGACAGCACCCGATGGCAAGCCAGGCCTTACCTGGACATCCAAATACGGTTATCTCTATCTGGATGGCAACAATGTCGATGCCGCGCTTGATGGCATGAATGAGGCTGGCTTAAGCTTTGAAGCGCTCTATTTACCCAACCTCGCCACTTACCAAACTGTACCGGCGGGCAAAGATAGCCAAGCTTTACCTTATATTCACATTGGCGACTGGATACTTGCCAATTTCAAAACGGTAGAAGAAGTCCGACAAGCCCTGCAATCAGTTTTCGTGTTCGAGCAAAAAATTCCAGAACAGGGTGAGATGATTTTTCCTTTGCACTTTTCCATTTACGACAATACCGGTAAAGGCATTGTCGTTGAATATGTTGCTGGCAACTTAACAATTTATGACAGCATCGGTGTTTTAACCAACTCGCCTACCTACAACTGGCACACCACCAATCTTGAAAACTATCTGCATCTATCGCCGCTGAACCCCAAAGCTGTCGCCATCAGTGGCAAAACATTTGAGGCCAATGGACAAGGCTTTGGCATGGTAGGCTTACCGGGCGACATTACACCACCCTCGCGCTTTATCAAAGTTGCCACACTAATGAAAGCCGCCATACCTGTGGATGATGCAACGGGCGCCGTCAATTTAGCGCAACACATCATTAATAATGTCGACATTGTTCGCGGTCTTGCACGGGAACCTGTAAGTGGCAATTATATTGATGAAACAACACAATGGGTCGATTTCAAAGATTTAACGCATAAGATTTTTTATTATCGCACCTATAATGACTTAACCTTACGAAGTGTTGCGATGGATAAAATCGATTTCACTGAAAAGGCTCCTCATTTAGTCATGCCAATTGCAAGCCCACCCACGATTATGGATGCCACAACACAGTTTTTAGATCATAAAACTGCTGGATGATCTTTTCACTGCGCAGGCGAAATGAATTAATACATTGTTTAGGGAGCCAATATGTTTGAAAGCCACAATCAACCTGTTGCGCCCCTATCCGTATTCCTGCCCCGTCTTGTTTGCAGTATTGCGCTTGGACTTATCATCGTCTTTATAGGTCTTGCAATCGGCATGATCGGTTATACGTACTTTGAACCCATGTCATTAACTGATGCTTTTACCAATTCAGCATTGATTCTCTCTGACATGGGCCCCATCAAACTCCCAGCCGTCGCTTCTGGTAAATTGTTTGTAGCAATTTACTCCTTATTTAGTGGGTTAGCCTTTGTTTCGATCGTTGGTGTGATTCTTGCTCCGATTCTTCATCGTTTATGTCATCAATTTCTTTATCAATACAATCCACACCAACCTGAAAAACAGGAGTCACCATGACACATAAACGCTATATACCATTACCACCACGTTCTAAACTCTTTCTGCATTTAGCAAAAAGCTTTTTTATCGGTGTTCTCGCCATCATCATTGCATTGGGTGTGGGCATGGCGGGCTATCATCATTTTGAAGCCATGAGCTGGGTCGATGCTTTCTTAAATGCATCCATGATTCTTTCTGGCATGGGGCCCATAGGCAATCTACAAAGCGCAGGCGGCAAAATATTTGCAGGCTTTTATGCTTTATTTAGTGGATTAACCTTCATTTTAATTATTGGTGTCATCATGGCGCCTATCGTTCGTTACTTTTTTCATAAATTTCATCTTGATATTGAAAACAATGACGGAACCTCTTAAGAAAAAGAAAATGGGGCATCTCAACAGACGAATTCATTACATCACACTCTCCATTTATCTGATTTTGCTCCCAGAAAAGAGGGGGAACATCCCCCTAAATCACAAAAACCAAAGGTGTTTATCATGATTGGTGCAATGCAAATGGGTCTACACACAGAAATTTCTATCAATTTGTAAAATATTATTTATCAAATGTGATTCTTTTACCGACCCTCTCAGCAAAGATTTTAGTGAATTAAAATGGTAGCCTCGATGCATACCTAACAAAGCTCACCCGCATCAAAAACATGAAATGTCACCCCGAAAAATCAACTGCCATCACCTATGATATTATAGCTATAATTATAGCGTTATATGCATTTTGTTATGATCAGAACACTGCGAGAAAAATCCGCATTTACGCTTTCATTTTATGGATCAAAAAACAGAAAATGCATGGCGCATGCATCCATCATCACGCATTAATATTGCCTGATTAATCATAATAAAAACTGTTAAGACCTTATTTGAGTTAGTGTAATCCCTAATAGTTTTATCACTTGCTGGGTGTTAAATTTACTCAGCATAAACCATATATGGGAGTAATAAATCATGGCAGTTAAAAAACGTAAAGCAGCAGCAAAGAAAAAAGTTGTTAAAGTAGCAGCAGCTCCAAAAGCACGTAAAGCTAAAAAAGCACCTGCACGCAAAGTTGCAAAACGCGTAGTTGCTAAGAAGAAAGCTCCAGCTAAAAAGAAAGCACCAGCTAAGAAAAAAGCTCCAGCTAAGAAAAAAGTGGTTCGCAAGGCTAAGAAAGCGCCTGCTCGCAAAGCTGCAGCAAAGAAAAAAGCGCCAGCTCGTAAAAAAGCGGCAAAGAAGTAATCTCTCAGCCCGAGAGTCAACAAAAGGTGGGTGCGAACTCACCTTTTTTATTGCCTTGAAAAAAACAACTTTGGCTTTTTATCCCTATATCCTGTAGTTTGACGCTTCAATGAGTGCTAAATATTGACTAGCGACCAGTCAAATCCATATCATTCCCTATCTAGTAAAGCTTTCTCATAAAATCATCGCACTGCGGACAAACCGTAGCATACTAATTATCTTCTAATCGCGAGTGCTATATGGCTATCGATCCAGACATTCATACTTTTCTCAATCAACTCAAACAAAATGGCTTCCCCGACATCACCACACTCTCGGCAGAAAAAGCACGTCTCGCAGTTGATCATAGCGCACTTTCACCTAAACCCATTCGTAACAATCCAGATATCGACATTTCCAATATCGTTATCAAACAAGATAATCGTCAAATTCCCCTTCGCATCTACAAACCAAAAGAAAACGCCGCTCCTTTTCCTGTGTTGGTCTTTATGCATGGCGGTGGATTTGTGTTGGGAACACTGGATGATTACGATGGGTTCTGCATTCAAATCGCTAAAGCCGCAAACTGTATGGTGTTATCTGTTCAATATCGTTTAGCGCCGGAGTTTCCTTTTCCCATTCCAGTAGAAGATTGTTATCAAGCGACTCGCTGGATTGCAGACAATGCAAAATTACTTTGTATCGCGCCCGACAAAATCTTTGTGGGCGGCGACTCTGCTGGTGGTGATCTTGCTGCAGCAGTGGCATTAATGGCAAGAGACCAAAACTATCCGCGCATTGAAGGACAAATTTTACTTTACCCCGCAACAGATACCAACTTTCACACCGCATCCTATCAAACGCAAAACACCATCAATTTGAATCGAGAGATGATGCAATGGTATTGGCAACATTACTTGCCGAACAAAGCGGATTGGAATAATCCTTATGCTGCCCCGCTGAAAGCCAGCAGTGTTGATCATTTACCGCAAGCTTTAGTGATTACCAATGAATGTGACCCACTGCATGATGAAGGACTAGCTTATGCAGAACGTTTGAAAGCCGCGCATTTACTTTATGATTACCATTGCTATGCCGGAATGGTGCATGCATTTCCTTTTTATGCGAATGCTGTCGCATCTGCAAAAAAAGCTACTGAGGATATGATTGCCAGGATTGCTGAAATGATAAAGACTGTTTGAAAATGACTGGGGTCCTGTCAGGGTAGGTTGACTTTTTTCGTGCTCGCAAGCTCCGCGCGTAAAAAGCCAACCTACCCTGCCACCCCGTTTTTTTGATTCACTTCAACTTCGTTGACGCGAAAAGAGCATTTACAAAAAACATTTTTACATTGGCTCACTGCACAGAAAACTCCGATGTAGCACGGACTAAAACCCCCACGCTTTTTGTGGGGGTTTTAGTCCGCGAACCCTGCCAAATCACAGAACATCCATTCGGCACAAACGAATCAAAAATCCTCGCCATAATCATTAAAACCCACTGGCGTCATATTTTGTCGCACAGCTATAAAGAGGCATAGGTTGGGCTGAGCGCTTTTTGCGAAGCCCAACACCAACATCATTAAAGCCCACAGGTATCACACTTTTGTCGCGCAAAAATATAAGGTAATGTTAATTTTTAGTAGAACGCGATAATGACTGGCTTGTTTTACTAATAACAGATTCCCACCTACGCAGGCAAAGCCCCCAAGGGGAGAAATGAAAAGAGACTACGCCCCAAAGTCAAATCCATAAATACCAGATTGACCACCATCGGCTATTTTCAGAATATTGTTTTTGACGGGATGAGTAATAGGATTATTCAAAAAAGCATCTCGCGCTTTTTTATCCTGAAAATCAATGGAAAAACCATGCGAAAATATCTGTGATTCGCTGTCATCTTGATCGTGAAAATAACAGGTACCACCCGTAATCGAAAGAATGCCGACTAACGTATTCGTTAAACCCAAAATATCCGTAAAAACACGTTCGACTTCTTGCTTTGAGACGTCAGATTTCAACTTAAAGAGTACGGTATGTCTAATCATTAGTTATACCTCAAATTAATGGCATCTAGACGCAAACGGCAGGCTTTGCAGACAATTTCCCTGTCTTCTATTACTCACACTACTTATCTAGAAAACATCACTATCTAGCTATTCTACACCCTTGAAAAGCCATAATCCCAGTTCTCTTTTAAAAAAGCCAAAATCTCTAATGAAATGAATTACTTTTAATTTTATCTTAAGCTTCTTGTATTATAGTAAAAGGAGAATAAATGCATTATCAGATAGGAATTGACTATGTTTAGAACTAATAATAAAAGCCTGACCCAGAACGACTTGGTAGTCGAAATCCTCTCTATGCTAAAAGACAGCCAACGCTGGGCTGACAAGGCATTGAAAAATAAGCAAGTATTAACAGAATCCCTGAGCTTCTTATTTCGAAACCGAAAGCCGACTCTCTACTCTAATGCCCAGGAATTCCTAAAAGCACTCGATCAACATTTATCAATAAACGAATTGAGCCCCACTCCTGCTGTTAGACCCATTTTTGACAGAACCATCGCTAACTTTTTTCAGCTTTACCAAAATGGCGTCATCAATATGGCGCTTGGTAATCTCTTTGCCGGTGTGATTAATGACAATCCAGAGGCCAGAGAAACATTGCGCTCACAGTTAAAACATCACCAAAGTTTTCCTAATCTTCAACTCATTCTTGAAGGTATCAATCCTGGCATGAGCGCCATTCGCCAAAATTTAAGAAGAATCGACGCCATCGAAGAAGCCGAAGCAGCTGAAGCATTTGCAAGAAACAAACAGCAACAAGCTATCGATGATAATGCAAAACAAATTCTCTCTGCCGCACGCAAACTACAAGTACAAGTACAAGAATTTGAAGCTGAAAGTAGCAAGCATCCTGCATCAGCAGCCCAACCGTTATCGCCGATAGCAGAGGAAACAAAAAGTGTAACCTCCCCGAAAGTCACAGCCACAGCGCAGCCATCTTTCAAACCATCCCAACCGCCACAGCCCAGTCAAGCTGTTGAAGCCAAGCTTACAGACAACGTAATTCAACCCTTGGCAGCCGCTCTCCTTTATACAGAAGCGAATGACGAAAGAGAAGATTCTGATAGCTTCTTAGACGAAGAGCAAGACAGAAACGCTCACCACTTTACGGATACAACAGATGAAGAATCCAAAGAATCCAGCGAAACAGAAAGTAAAAGTGATTCCGAAGACGCCGAGCCCCTGACGAAAAGCGCCTCCTACTTTCTCGACTATCAACTTCAACACGCCCTCGAAGAAGAAGAAGAAGAAGAAGCTTCCATAGGACAGCACGAAGCGAGCATGAGTGCGACAAACCACGTCCCCCCATTCGTTCAAGCAGCACAAGAAATTCCAGTGCCCCAGGAAGTCATTTTAGATAGGCCAGATGAGAATAAGCACGCAGACGAAACGGCCGCAAAACTGCAGGCACTCAAAGATTGTTTTAACGACCTCAATTGGTGGAACGAGCAAACCCGATTCAAACCACTGTGGGGCGGCACCAATCTTACGGTAGGCGCGATGGAAAAACGCGTACCGCATCATATTACTGTCTTTAAAAATGCGATCAATCATCCCGTAGCAGAAGCCAAGATTGACGAAATGATTCTGGCAGCGGAAAAACAAATGCCTGCCGTCAATCCTGGTTTTAGTTTCGGCAGACTATTTCAATCACCGCCTGGCACACGTTTTTGCGGTCTTTTCCAAGTGCGACAAGCGCCCATGATTGCTTTGATTGCGACAGTAGCCAACTTCAAGAATCTGTCCCTCGCCAATCTCTTAACTGAGTTGAAAAAAATTCGCGGCAACACTGAGTGGCAACCTGTCCCTGATGTCATTGCACCACAACAAAACATTCGGCCTGGCAAACAAACCAGATCTGAATGAAAGCGATAAAAAAAGCCCCGCTTGTTAAAAACAAGCGGGGCTTTTTAATATGGAAGGTGTCAAATCAAGGAGAGCCATCATTTTACTCCAGCTTCAAACATCACATCTCTGTAAGGAGTCAACTCAAGGAGAGCTATCACCTTATTCCAACTCCAAACATCACATCCCTGTAAGGAGTCAACTCAAGGAGAGCTATTTTTATTTTTACAAGAACTTCTCTATCGGCCCATCTATCCACCTACATCCCATCATCTACACACCTATGTCCCATCCATCTACACATCTATGTCTCGCCATCTGCCCCACCTACGTCCCGCGGCTTGTCCGCGGGATCCAGTGGCGACGAATCGCTTACATCAGATGATGATTCTCTTGAGTCGACGCTATTTTTATTTTTTACGTATAAAAAACGTGACCTTATTAACGATTAGCAGGTGCAGATGACGCCTGCTGCTCAGACTGCAGATCTTGCTCACTATCCTGACCCATTGGTTTAAACCCAATCCAGGAAAGAGAACGTGCTCGTCTATACTCATCCAGACCGCGTCCAATTAACCATTTTGCTTCGCCTTTTTTCGCGCTATCTTCAAAGCAATGGAAATCAGGTTTTACGTCTTCAAAACCCTGCACGCGTTGATTAACTCTATCCAATAAGGTGGCCACTTTAACCGACCGCGCACCCAAATCCTCACAGACTTGTTTCGCATAAGCGATCGTCACGCCGCCCTCAATTAAATCTTCGAGTATCAATACATTACGTCCACGTAAATCCAATCGAGGTTTAACGACCAATTGCGGCTCACCGCCTTGATGATTATCACCATAGCGACTCACACAAATCATATCTTCTTTTGGGCAAAGACCGCGTTTAAGCAAACGATTTTTAATGCCTTCCGCAAAAGGAGCGGCACCCATTAAAGACGTCATCACAACCACATTTGGCGTCTCTTTCATGGCTTCAGCTAGCGTGTCAGCCATTTCGTCTAATTTCTTTTCGATGTCTTCTTTCTTCAAAAATACGCGCAGCTGCTGCATCGTTTTTTTCGTGTCTTCGTGTTCTTGCTCTTCTGCCTTCAACTCTAACTCCAATTGTTTTTTTTGTTCTTCTGTCAAAGGAGCCACTTTTAAACCTGTATTAAACATAATCCTTGCGGTACTCATATTTTTATCCCTACATAAATTTACAAACAGAGAAAATACTAGAACTTGAATTGATCCACAAGATCCCTTTTTTGAAAAATTTATTTAATAAAAATAAATCAATGACTTACAGTGGCAGATTGTGCTGAGCTCTTTTCGCGAAACCCAACCTCATTAAAGTCCAGTGTTGCACAAAGATTAGTAGCACGGACTAAGACCCCCACGCTTTTTGTGGGGGTCTTAGTCCGCGAACCCTGCTAAATCACAGCACATTCACTCGCAACAAACTACCCAAACCCCTCTTTCTTCGCTATCATAGCCCCATATGACAAAGCACACAGCATCCCAACCCATAGGTATTTTCGATAGCGGCATCGGTGGCCTCACCGTCGCCAAAGCCATCGTTAATCAATTGCCAAATGAAAATCTCATTTATTTCGGCGACACGGCACACCTACCCTATGGCGACAAATCCGCCGCCGCCATCCAGGCTTACTCTATTAAAATCGCCCACATGCTCTTACAACAAAAGTGCAAACTGATTTTAATCGCCTGTAACTCCGCCTCGGCTGCTGCCTACGAACTTGTCAAAGAATACATCGCAAGCAAAGCCATCGTCATGAACGTGATAGACCCCGTTGTGCATTTTGTCCGTGACAACTACGCACACAAACACGTAGGCCTGATCGGCACCAAGCAGACAGTCAACTCAAACGTCTACAAGAAAAAAATTGACGCGCTGAACGCCGGCATCACGCTCACCTCACACCCAACCAACTTACTGGCATCCGCCATTGAAGAATTTGGCAATCGTGATGTGATCGATAGCCTGCTAAATGAATACTTGTCACACCCATCGCTACAACAAATGGATGCGCTTGTACTCGCTTGTACTCACTACCCCATAGTGAAAGATAAAATCATTCACTATTACCAAAATAAAATTGCAATCATCGATCCATCCGACATCATTGCCCGAAACGTCAAAAAACGTCTAGAGCACGATCATCTGTTGAATCAAAACGGCGTGGGAACAAAGCATTTTTATATTTCAGATTACACAGAATCCTTCGCCAACGGCACGAAACTCTTTTTCAACGAAGATATTTCGCTAGAACACTATCCCTTGTGGGAATAAATTATCCATGAACTATCGTCACTCCTATCACGCCGGCAACTTTGCTGACGTTTTTAAACATATTATTTTAATCGCTGTCAGCAATGCGCTCGCGCGAAAAGAATCGCCTTATTGCTATCTCGATACCCATGCCGGTATTGGCTATTACGATTTACTTTCCAATAGCGCGCAAAAAAGCAAAGAATACGTCAACGGCATTTTGAAAATCATGAATGAACCCAATCCGCCGAAATTGGTGCAACAATATATCGACTGCATCAAAGCCATCAATCCAGATGGAATCGACCCACTACGCTATTACCCAGGTTCACCTTATATCGCTCGCCATTTTCTTCGTGCGCAAGATAGAGCGGTATTAACCGAATTACATGATGACGATTACCCTATTTTAAAAGACACGTTTCACCACGACAAACAAGTTGCCGTGCACCATCAAGATGGTTATCAAGCACTCAAAGCTTTCTTGCCCCCCAAAGAACGCCGAGGCTTCATCCTCATTGACCCACCCTATGAAGTGCAAGATGAGCTCATGCAAGTCGGCTCGAAGATGGCCACCGCTTTGGCGCGCTTTGAGACTGGCGTGTTTATGCTGTGGTATCCCATCAAAGAACGCCGAGCGATCGATCGTTTTCACCATTCGCTCAAAGACAAAATCAAACGCCCTATTCTCATTGCAGAATTAAGCGTGCATCCTGAAAATGTGCCAACCCATTTAAATGGCAGTGGTCTTGCTATTGTGAATCCACCTTGGCAACTCGATAAAGCCATTGCTGAAGTCTTACCCTGGTTGTGGCGTGTATTAAGCGAAAACAAGCAGGGAAGACACGAAATAAAGACTTTGTAACCCCATTGAAAAATCAGTCAAAATTTTAGCCTGCTGAAAATATTATAACTCCAATCAAGGCGTTGCAACTTGCAGCGCCAAAACCCTCTGTTCAAAAATCTGCTAAAATTGTCTTGTTGACCCGTTCATTTGAAGCTGAGATAGCTAAAACTAAGGAGACAACGACAATGAAAAAAACATCTATTCTATGCAGTCTTATTTTATCACTGAGCTTACTCACTGCTTGCACAAACTCAGACGTTGGGCTTGTTGGTGGTGGCGTACTGGGTGGTGTTGCGGGTAATGCAATCACTGGTGGTAGCGCTGTTGGTACAGCTGTTGGCGCTGTAGGTGGCGCTTTCGTTGGCCATTCGCTCGCCAGATAATTAACTATAATATTATTCACAACATTTCTCTTAGGAGTAATTGAGCACCCTCCACGACAACGGGGATGTGCTCTTTTTATTTCTTTCTTTTCCCAGACACCGATATAATACCCCTCTTTCACACGATTAAACCAAAAAGGATAAGCCATGCCGCTTGAGATTGGCGATTTAGCGCCGGATTTTACGTTGCCTTCGGATCAAAACGAAAATATATCCTTACGGAGCCTGCGGGGCAAAAAAGTTATTTTATATTTTTATCCGAAAGACAACACCCCAGGCTGCACCCAGGAAGCATGCGATTTTCGCGACGCATGGCCGGATCTTGGTGCACAAAATACCGTTGTGCTAGGCGTCTCCAAAGACAGCGTGACCAAACACGATAAATTCAAACAAAAATTTGCGCTGCCTTTTACTTTACTGGCCGATGAAAACGGCGATGTGTGCGAAATGTATGGCATCATCAACAAAAAAAGCTTATTTGGGAAAACCTTTTTAGGCATACAACGATCCACTTTTTTGATCGATGAACAAGGCGTTATCCGCGCTATTTGGCGCAAAGTCAAAGTCACCGGGCATATCAAAGAAGTCCTCCATCAAATTAATGCATCCAACTAACAGAGCTAACCACTAACATGACTCAAAAAGCCAAAACCGCAATTACCCCTACCCGCGCTGAAGACTATCCAGAATGGTATCAGCAAGTCATTAAAGCCGCTGACCTTGCGGAAGTGTCGCCCGTGCGTGGCTGCATGATCATCAAACCCTTAGGCTATGCGCTATGGGAAAACATTCAACGCGTACTCGATGACAAACTGAAAACGACAGGCCATAAGAATTGTTATTTCCCGCTATTCATCCCTGTCAGCTACTTAGAAAAAGAAGCCGCTCACATTGATGGCTTTGCCAAAGAATGCGCGGTTGTCACCCATCACCGCTTGGAAAAAAATGCCGAGGGCAAACTCATTCCGGCCGGACAACTCGAAGAGCCCTATATCGTTCGTCCCACCTCAGAAACCATCATTGGCGAAGCCTTTTCACGCTGGATTCAATCCTATCGTGACCTGCCTATGCTCGTGAACCAATGGGCGAACATCGTGCGCTGGGAAATGCGTACGCGCATGTTCTTACGCACATCAGAATTTTTGTGGCAAGAAGGCCACACCGCGCATGCCACGCCCGCGGAAGCTGAAGCCGAAACCTTAAAAATTCTCGACCTTTATGCGGACTTTTGTGAAAACCACATGGCAATGCCAGTGATCAAAGGTGAAAAAACCGAAAGCGAACGCTTCCCTGGCGCCGTCAATACCTATTGCATCGAAGCCATGATGCAAGACAAAAAAGCCTTACAAGCGGGCACATCGCATTTCCTCGGTCAAAACTTTGCGCGTCCATTCAACATCAAATACCTGAGCGCACAAGGTGTTGAAGAATACGTTTGGACAACTTCCTGGGGTGTTTCTACGCGCTTGATCGGCGGCCTCATCATGACCCACAGCGATGATAATGGTTTTATACTGCCACCTAAACTCGCGCCCACCCACGTTGTTATCTTGCCTATTATTCATAAAGAAGAACAAAAAGCCGAGATCATGGCGTATTGCCAACAACTCGCTGATGACATGCGTAATCAACACTATGCCAATCGCGCTATTTCCGTTGAAATTGACACACGCGAACTAACAGGTGGCGAAAAAGCCTGGTCCTGGGTCAAAAAAGGCATCCCTATTCGCGTTGAAATCGGCATGAAAGAATGCCAAAACAATAGCGTTTTCATGGGTCGCCGTGATAAAGAATACAAAGAACGTCAATCAATAGACCGCAGTGAATTTTTAACGACACTCGTCAGCCAGCTTGACGAACTACAAACGGTCTTATTAGAACGTGCGCGTCAATTCCAAAAACAAAACACGGTATCCATTGACAATAAAAAAGCATTCTACGACTTCTTCAAAGAAGGCACGGGCGGCTTTGTATTGGCGCATTGGAATGGTGATGCCGCCATTGAGGCGCAAGTAAAAAGCGATCTCAACGTGACGATACGATGCATTCCACGCCTGGATACTGCGCCCACACCTGGCAAATGTATCTTTACGGGTGAAGACAGCGCCCAACAAGTTATTTTCGCCAAATCGTATTAACCTTTTGCAAGGGTTAGGCCTGCCTAACCCTTGACTGAACGTAAGTGACAAAAATAGAGCACCACTCGCGAAAACCTAATATTTATGCTACTCTTGCACCCAATTTCAACAAGCAAAGGACTTAATCGGTATGAACAACCACATTAAAGACTTAGAAGCCACCATCAACAAACTTGCTGCCAAAGGCAAAGGGATTTTAGCCGCTGACGAAAGCATTGGTACCATCACCAAGCGTTTTGAAGCACTCAGCATTCCTTCCACCGAAGACACCCGTCGTGACTACCGTGAAATGCTTGTTGCAACACCCGGCTTAAATGAATACGTTGCTGGCGTTATCTTGTTTGAAGAAACATTGAACCAAAAAACCAAAAGCGGCCAGCCGTTCCCCGAATTTTTAAAGCAACAAGGTATCTTGCCCGGCATTAAAGTGGATAAAGGACTGGTTAACATTCCCTACACTCAAGATGAGCAAACCACTCAAGGATTAGACGGCCTCTGCGAAAGATTAGCTGACTATAAAGCAAAAGGCGCTTGTTTTGCAAAATGGCGCGCGGTCTATGCTATTTCTGCTAATACACCTAGCGCCCTAGCTATCCGCGCGAATGCAGAAGGACTCGCGAGCTACGCGGCAGCTTGCCAGGCCAATGGTATCGTTCCTATCGTGGAACCTGAGATATTGCTAGATGGTGAACACACTATCGAACGTTGCGCTGAAGTTACCGAAAATGTCTTGCATGCTGTATTTCACTCCCTGTTCAAACATAAAGTGAAATTAGAATACATCATTCTGAAACCTAGCATGGTAATCAGCGGCAAAAAATGCGCGAGCAAGGCTACCGCTGAACAAGTTGCCAAGGCCTCTGTTACCGCATTACGTCGTACCGTACCTGCTGCCGTTCCTACCATTAACTTCTTATCTGGCGGTCAAAGCCCAGAAGAAGCGACAGCGAACTTAAACGGCATGAATATGATGGCTGGCAATCCATGGAATCTCAGCTTCTCGTATGCCAGAGCGCTACAAGACTACAGCATGAAAACCTGGAAAGGCGATGCGAAGAACCTGGCCGCCGCGCAAAAAATCTTTTTAGCTCGCGCCAAATTAAATAGCTTAGCGAGCGTAGGCAAATACACAACCGCCATGGAAAAAGAAACATCAATAGCATAAAGAATGTCACCATGGCCCTAGTTTGGGCCATGGTGCAATCTGCAATACTTCCCACCGTTTCAGTCTGAATTATTAAGGATTTAATGTCATGACGACCGCAATGACCACCATTGATGCCAAAGAAAAATTCGCAGAACTCATCAATCATATTATTCACACCAAAGAACGCGTTGTCCTAACACGTCGGGGAAAAGAAATTGCGGCCATTGTTCCCTTAGAAGATTTGTTGTTGCTTGAAACCAAGCGCGACAAAGAAGACTTAAACGAAGCCATTGATGCGTTTAAAGAAGCAAAAGTGAGCGGCACTGTTACCCTGGAAAAATTAAAAGAAGAAGTAGGCATCTAACCGTGACAAAACCATATCATGTCAGAATCGCCCCTGCAGCAATCCGACAAATAAAAGAGCTCGCGCCCAAATATCAAAAAATTCTGGTGAAACTCGCTGAAGCCCTCGCGATCAATCCAAGACCACCCGGCGCCAAAAAAATTGATGGCATGACCGGTCTTTACAGTGAGGCTGTTAACAACCATCGTCTGATCTATAAAATTGAAGATCAAGAAGTGTTAATACTTTTAATAAAATAATTTGACAGAAAAAATCCTATGCAAACGCCACGACAATTAATATTGGGCTCTTCCTCCAAACCACGCCAGGCATTATTGCAACGCTTGCAATTGCCATTTGAAATCGCAGCGCCCGATGTAGATGAAACGCCACTGCCCAATGAAACACCTTCTGAACTTGTTTATCGTTTAGCTGAGATCAAAGCACGCGCTGTGGCATTGAAATATCCCGATGCGTTAATTATCACAGCCGACCAAGTAGGCGTGCTAGATAACCAGATACTGGGCAAACCATTAACGCATAAAAACGCCATCAAGCAACTACAACAGGCAAGCGGCAAACGCATGCAGTTTTTCATTGGCTTATGTTTATTGGATGCGCGCAATCAAACGCAACAAATTGCGCTTGAAACATTTGATGTCTTATATCGCAAACTAACGCCAGATCAAATTCAACGATACTTGAAAAAAGAGCAACCCTTAGAGTGTGCTGGCAGTTGCAAAGCGGAAGGGTTAGGCATCGCGCTCATTGAAGAATTTCAAGGCAAGGATTTTAGCGCGCTCATCGGCTTACCCTTGATCCGATTGGTCAGCATGTTAGAAGCAGCTGGTTTAAGCCCACTAGCATAGCCATCTCGTGACTACGTCCCGCGACTTGTCCGCAGGATCCAAATCAACCAGAGCTAAAGTGAACACCAATGCGGACCGTAGGCACTTCCCCCTTTAAAAAAGGGGGGATTGAGGGAGATTTTTATAAACTTTAACCACCCCTTGAATACCAATCTGGCGCATTAAAAATAACTATTTAAAAATTTCTCATGATATGTGAAAAAGTACATTCAAAATGAAAATCACCGACATAAACCAATCGCATCAATTTATTGAGTATTTAAATTCGCAACACTAATTAGTTGTGCTAATCATCATACCGAATCGCAAGGTGTTAACTCAAGCAGAGTGATCACCTTATTCCTGCTCCAAACATCACATCCCTGTGATTTATGCCACCATCCATGGCTTGCCTGTCGCCCCCATAAGATGATCACTCTGCTTGAGCTAACGCTATTTATATTTTAAAAGAAGTTCTCTACCCATTACTCCGCATCGATCTCACTATTGTCCCGTTTCCACACCCCCTGCGCCCCGCTTCTACACCACCTACGCCCCACACTTCCACACCCCCTACGTCCCGCGCTTCTACACTACCTACGTCCCGCGCTTCCACACCACCTACGCCCTGCGCTTCCACACCACCTACGTCCCGCGGCTTGTCCGCGGGATCCAGATCAACTAGAACTTAAAAGTGAACACAAATGCCGATCATAGACACTTCCCACTTTAACAATCCCAACAGGCGCCGATAAACCACAAAAGTAATTCTTCATAAGATATTAAGACGCTCTTTTAATAAAGCTGCCAGTGAAATCACAAGTGGTCTGCTTGATACAAAATTAGGTTCTGGTATTTACAAAAAAAGATTACCATTAAGCCACATTTAGCCCACTAACTGACGATCTATTTAACAATTTCTCATGATATGTGAAAGAGTACATTCAAAATGAAAATCACAGACATAAACCAATTGCATCAATTTATCGAGCAATTTAACTTCGCAACACTGATTAGCCATGTTAATGGCAAGTTAAATGTATCTCACATTCCAGTCATGCTAAATCGCAATGAAAACACACACGGAATGCTCGCATGGCATCTCGCAAAGCAAAATCCCCATGCAAGAGAGTTAGATGGTAGTGAAAATGCATTATTTATTTTTCATGGCCCTCATGCCTATGTGTCACCTAATTGGTATAAAAGTTCACCCAGCGTTCCAACGTGGAATTATGCGGTTGTCCACGCTTACGGAAACCCAAAGCAGGCCAGTCATGAGCAGCTTGAAAGCGATTTATCGCAGATGGTGATGCAGCACGAAGGAGATTCTCATTATAGTATTCCCGATGACTATCAACGGAAGCTCATGGATCATATTGTCGGCTTTAGAATGGAAATCACAAAAATAGAAGGTATCTTCAAGCTAGGACAAAATCGCAGTCAAGAAGATCAGAGCGGGATGTTAGCTGGATTGCAAAGCCATAGTGCCGCATTAGCTGAGTTTATCCAATCTACCCATAAAAAACATCCCAATGAAAACAAATAAAAATACCATTGCTTGAGGATGAGCGTTCGGTAGCCATGATTGAGTTAACGCTATTTATATTTTTACAAGAACCTCTCTATCAGACCATCTATCCCACCTAAGTCCC
The DNA here is from genome assembly GCA_031291175.1 of Gammaproteobacteria bacterium. Classification (GTDB taxonomy): domain Bacteria; phylum Pseudomonadota; class Gammaproteobacteria; order DSM-16500; family DSM-16500; genus UBA5158. Next base: position 35,617 of record JARLJO010000050.1, on the reverse strand, counting down.
GCGGCTTGTCCCATAAGTATCTAAACAAGCGCTTATGACTCTGCCCCCCCCCTATCTGAAACAACATGTCTATAATATTTTCAGATATAGAATCACGATAATTGACAACACCGCTCAACATCTTCTTCCGGCGTTGTCACCTCCAACACACTCCCTGTAATAGGATTAGGCCGAAAGACAGTGCAACCTTTCAAACCCAACTCGTGCGCATTCGTATAAATGCCCTCTAACTTTTCAAACGGAAAATCTTCCGGCAAATTTATCGTCTTTGAAATAGCATTATCAATATAAGGCTGCAACGCATATTGCATCAGCAAGTGATCTTCTGGCGTCAACGCTTTACTATCCACCCATGCCGGCGGTAATTTATCCGGAGACTTTATCGCGCGCCACAAATTAACAACATAATCTGTTACCGAAAACAGCTGGCGCGTGCCATCCGGCAAAATCACATAACGATCATAACTATCACTGAAAATTGGCTCAATGCCACTGGAAACATTGTTCGCCAACAAACTGATCGTACCCGTTGGCGCAATCGTATTGTGATGACTATTACGCATTCCAGATACAGCGATTTTGTCTCGAATCACAGCTGGCAAACGTTTGACAAAATCTCCTTTTAAATAAGCCTCAGCTTCAAAAAAAGGAAACGACCCCTTCTCTTCCGCGAGCGCCGCCGAGGTCATCCAGGTAGTTTCAGAAATCAGTTTCATTAATCGACTCGCCAAGGCTTGCGATGCGTTGCTACCATAGCGCAACCCCATCATGACCAGCGCATCAGCGAGTCCCGTGACACCTAAGCCAATACGTCGCGTGCCTTTTGCTTGTTTTTGCTGCTGCTTTAAAGGATAACGCGATACATCAATGACATTATCTAAAAATCGCGTTGCAACTTGACTGGTTCGCTCGATACCTTCCCAATCCATTTCAGCGTGCGGCGTAAACGGATTCAGCACAAATTGTGTTAAATTAATGGAACCCAAATTACACGCCCCATAAGGCGGCAAAGGAATTTCGCCACAGGGATTGGTCGCACTGATTTTTTCCCGATACCAAAGTGTATTGAGCTTATTAATAGTGTCTTCAAATAACACGCCTGGCTCAGCATAATCGTAAGCATTTTTTATAATACGCAACCACAACGCGCGTGCTTTAATACGACGATAAATACGCACTGACACGAGCGCACCTTCTGGCCCCATGGGACGCTCAACAATTTCGTCATCAGCGCCCTTATCGCCCTTCGCTATGGGAAAAATTAATTCCCAATCCAAATCTGCCTTCACCGCCTGCATGAAAGCATCGGACACCAACACAGACACATTAAAATGACGCAACTCATTCGGATCGGATTTCGCCGTAATAAATTCTTCGATATCAGGATGATCACAACGCATGACGGCCATCATCGCACCGCGACGCGCGCCGGTGGATAACAAAATACCGCACGTGGTATTCCATATTTTCATGAAAGACACAGGGCCCGATGAAGCAATCCCCGTTTTTTTTACCAACTCTCCACGCGGGCGCAATACCGAAAAATCATAGCCCACGCCACCGCCTTCTTGTAATGTAAGCGCCCCCTCTTCCAGCGCATCAAAAATGCCTGGCAAAGAATCTTCTGCAATGTTCATGACAAAGCAATTAAACAAAGTCACTTTCAACTGCGTGCCAGCACCCGCTAAAATACGACCGCCCGGCAAAAAACGAAATCCCGCTAACAAATCAAAAAACGCTTTTTGCCATTTAGCACGCTCTGTCGGTTTTTCAGCGCGCGCAACCGCTTTAGCCACACGTGACCATGTTTGCTCTATCGTGTTATCAATGATTTTTCCGCTTAAGCGATAGCGATATTTGATATCCCAAATCTGGGTTGAGAGAGGATCGGTGAGAAATGTCACGCTACACTCCTTTGTTGGCGTCCCATCAATTTAAAAATAGTAAATCAAACAGTCGAAAAAGACCACCTTAGCGGATTTTTCTCGCGGTTAAGGTAGACTTCGCGGCGATGGTGGAGACTGATTGTCTGACACCAATACATCTTGCTCAGTCGGTGTCTTTTGTTCATCTTGCCTATCACTATTAGATCGCACAGATCGCGGACTATCAACGACAGGTTCTATCTTGCTTTCCTCACCTAAGGCTGACTCATGCAGATGACTGTTATCCTGGCGCTGAGATTGCAACGCATCTGCAATCTGGGAAGTGTGGCCTGCCGAATGCACCAAGGGCGATTCTGGGGGGCTATTATCCTCATCAGGCTCTTCTGGCACGATAACTATATCTTCTTGCTTAAACTGCTGAGCTACTGGTACGCGCTTTGATTCAAAATAAGTAGCCAGAGGTAAAAATGCCAGCGAAAATACCGCTGCGGCAAAACACATGACACCCGCCATCGCACTACTGACCGCCTCACCAAAGGCCCCAGCAATTTTAGCGCCTGCCGTTTGCAAGAACGCGCCCACCGGCCCCGTGTGAGCCACCAACCAGGCGGCTGCGCTATTTAAACCGAGAAAGGACATAATTGGGGAAGCAAACACCCCGAGCACAATGATTGCCGATGCGGAAACCAAGGCGCTTAAAACCCCAAGCGCCGGGTGCAACTCTCGCGCCTCACGGTAAGAACGAACAGGAGAAGTGACACGACTGATCAGCAATCTTGCGCACTTAGCTGCAACAGAAACCACATCCAACAAACCAATCGCAAGATAAGTCAACCCACGAGCCATCAAACGTAACGGTGTGTTTTTGATAACGCTTTGATTAGGCATTTTTTCGTGAAGATAATCTGCCGCCCAATCAGCGAGGCTTTCAAAAAGATGCGGTAAAAATTCCCCAATAAATTTCAGCGGGCGGGTGATCGGCGCTCTGGCATAAGCATCTTTGATACGCATCGACAAAGGATAGGATTTAAACCATTTCAAATTATCTGGCATAGCGCCCATTAGCATATCAAACACATTTTTACTGTAAGCAAAGGCATCCACAAATTCAAAGCCCTTGGCGGTTAATTCAAACTTCCACTTACTGCCTTTTATCTCTATTTTTTCATCTGTGTGTAAATTGGTGACCGTCATCATTGGCACATTAATTTCATAATAAACTTTATAACGACCTGCTTCGACAACAGAACGAAGCGTAATACTTTGCTTTAAGGCTTCTACACCCAAACCTTTTAAACCTGCAATCACCAAAAACGGCGAAACACTTGGATACTGGGGATTTTGCGAATAATATTTCAATATCAAATCGGCATAAGAATGGCCCTGATCCGCTCCAGGAAATTGCTCACGTAACACTGCCGTTAATCGCTGATAACGATTTTTTCTTATGTCCAATACTGCTTCTTGAAACGGCTTATCATGAGGATATTCTTGCGAGAGGAATGCGGGTAACTCACCAGCGCCGCGATCCCAGTAACGAAGAATCTTTTTTTGTTCTTGAATACCTTCTGCTTCGCTTAAAGCCGGGAATGTATTTTGGATGAGCGCAAGCAGCGTTTTATCACTCACATCTTCAATCTGCTCATGAAATTGTGGATTTTGGTTACTAAACCCATTAATCTGAGCCCCACGCACTATATCAAAATATAAACTCCTAGCAGGCTCATAATCTTCTTTAAAATCCTCAGCATTATAAAGAAAATCGTGCGCAGCAAGCTCTTGAATGCCAGCATTCTGCGATAAAGCGAGCGTGTCTTTAGAGAGGTGAAATCGCATGATGAATGCCTATGACTTAAGATAACGTGAAAGAATGATACCATTATAGGCTTTATTCATTAAAATAACCTTAAGCTGCCTAATATACCATCACTGCCTATACCGATGATTCTAATTAGATTTTCCCATTAACGGGCGCATTGGCCGCCTCAAAATTCGCCCTATATGGCAAATGATACTTCAAAAACAAGGGAATACGGTATTCAAGCCAATACCTGGGACGCCAGGGATAGACGCCGCCCACGAACCCCACATGCCCACCTTTTTCTGATAGCTCAAGCTTGACCGAGGGCGATAAATCATAAGCGAGAGGCAACACATCAGGCGTCATAAACGGATCGTCTTTTGCCTGCAACAACAAAGTCGGCACATTGATAGATCTTAGATAAGGCTTGCAACTGGCGATCTGATAATAATGTTTGGCACTACCAAATCCATGCAAAGGCGCTGTAATCTTGTCATCAAACTCTCGAATGGTTCGCACATTCATCATGGGCGGCAAGGGAATCGGTGATGGCTGTCGACTGAATTTCGTTAAGACTTTTTGTTTTAAACTACGCAATAAATGCCACTGATAAAGACGCGAAAATCCGCTTTGTAATTTCTCAACGGATTTATCTAAATCGTAAGGAACCGATATCGCGATGGCCGCAGCGAGTGGATTCTCTGCTTTCGTTTCACCTAACCATTTCAGCAAGACATTGCCACCCATGGAGAAACCCATTGCCGCAATTGGAGTGAAGGGTTCGCGCTCTTTTAACATTTTCACGACATGCGCCACATCATCCGTATCGCCCGAATGATAAATACGCGGCAGACGATTTAATTCGCCACTGCAACCACGAAAATGTATCACAGCCGCGCGCCAACCATATTGATTGAGCGTCTGCAACATCCCTTTAGCATAAGGTGAAGTCACAGATCCCTCTAGTCCATGCAAAATTAACACAATAGGACCATGCTCTTCGGGACTCCAATCGAGATCCACAAAATCACCGTCTGGCAACTCCATTCGCTCTCGTCTTAACGGAATTTTAATTTCTTTTCGACGAAAGAGTGTCGACCACAATGTTTGTGAGTGGGGGCCACGTAACCACCAAGCTGACTTAAAGGGTACGACATTCATTCCGTGCATCCTTTTCTGTTATGCATTACTGGTGATAAGCATGACTGAACTCATGCACGGCATCGACTAAAACCGCTACATTTTCGGGTGAAATATCAGGCAGAATACCGTGACCTAAATTAAAGATGTGTCCTGATCCCGATCCATAAGATTGCAAAATACGTGCGACCTCTTCACGAATGGCCTCTGGTGTGCGATACATAAATTGTGGATCCATATTGCCTTGCAAAGCAACATGACCGCCTACGCGTGCACGCGCTTCATTCATATTGATCATCCAATCCAAGCCTAAAGCATCACAACCAGAATGCGCCATCAGCTCCAGCCATTTTGCGCCGCCTTTTGTAAATAAAATCACGGGCACTTGTTGGCCTTCATTTTCACGAATGAGACTCGCCATGATTTGCTGACAATAACGCAGTGAAAATTCTTGGTACTCGGCGGTTTCTAACATACCGCCCCATGTGTCAAACAACATCACGGCCTGCACGCCCGCTTTGATTTGCGCATTTAAATGCGTACTCACCGATTGGGCTAATACATCTAACAGTTGATGCAACGCACGTGGATCTTCACGTAACAGGTTTTTAATTTTTGGAAAAGCTTTATTGGATTTACCTTCCACCATGTAGGTTGCAATAGTCCAAGGGCTACCACAAAAACCAATCAACGGCACTTTGCCCGCAAGTTCCTGTCTCACCATACGAATCGCATCCAACACATAACCTAAACTCATTTCAGGATCTGGAACACTGAGTGCTTTGATATCTTCGACCGATTGAATGGGACGTTCGAAAACAGGACCTTCGCCTTCTCGAAATGACAAACCCAAACCCATCGCATCGGGAATCGTCAAAATATCCGAAAACAAAATAGCCGCATCTAAAGGAAAACGCGCCAAGGGTTGCAACGTCACCGTGCAAGCTAACTCTGGTGTCTTGCAGAGCTTCATGAAGCTGCCCGCTGTTTCGCGAATTTTTCTGTACTCTGGCAAATAACGACCTGCTTGACGCATGATCCAGATGGGTGTTACATCGACGGGCTGGCGTCTTAACGCACGCAACAAGCGATCGTTTTTTAATTGGGTCATAAGGGTTCCATTAACTATTTTTAGTGCCTGGGCAAAAAGCAGAAGCTGCCCTAAACCGATCAAAAGGCGAAAGCCCGCGAAAGTCGCTTTGCAGCTGGTTTTATTTAGGATAAGATACGCTTTTTTTCGGGTATTTAAGATACAGTTTAAAATAACTTTTAAGTAAAGGAAAACTATTATGCAAAAACAAATGATTATTGCTTCAATCGCGGGTCTGTGTCTTTTAGGTTTAGCAGCATGCAGCCAACAAAAAGATGCTGACAAATCCACAACAGAAACCACAACAACAACCGAAACAACAGCTGCTGCTCCTGCTACAACAGAAGCTACCCCAGCTGCTGCTCCACAAACAACAACCACAACAACAGACACAACCGTTGCTCCTGCTGCTGCTCCTGCTGAAACAACAGCACCTGCTGATCAAACAGCGACCGCTCCAGTTGCTGCACCTGCTGCTGACCAAGCTGCTCCAGCTACAGCACCATCTGATGCTGCTGCTCCATCTGATGCAACTGCTCCTGCTCAGAAGTAAGCTCACGAATACAACCCAACCCGGTTTAGGGTTGGGTTATCGTCTCACTCATCCCGCCATCTCACACATTAACCATTAAATCCGCCGCCCATTCAATCGTCTGTTTTAATTGCTGATCTGTTACGACTGATGTTTTTATTGCCTGACCAATCCCTTTCAACAAAATGAAATGCACCTTGCCGGCTTCTACTTTCTTATCGTGCTGCATGAAACGGATAAAATCAGATGGCAAAGGAAGCGCAGGTAAATTTTTCATACAGCCAATTTTATCAAATAATGCCTGAATACGCTGATGGTCACTGCTGCTAATCCACCCTAGCTGCATAGATAAAAACGACGCCATGATGATACCGACAGCAACCGCTTCACCATGCAATATGCCTTCATAGTGATTCGCCACCTCCAGCGCATGCCCAAAAGTATGGCCCAAGTTCAACAAGCTGCGCAAACCTTGTTCCTTTTCATCCTGAGAAACAAAATTCGCTTTAATACTCGCACTTTTGTGCACCGCATATAATAAAGCCGATTCGTCTTTTGATAAAAGGAGAGCCATGTTCGCTTCCAGCCACTGAAAAAAGTCAGCGTCTTGAATCAAGCCATATTTGACGACCTCAGCTAAACCTGCGCGATATTCACGCGCGGATAAGGTCTGCAAAAAATCAATGTCAGCAATCACACAGCGAGGCTGATAAAATGCCCCTATCATGTTTTTGCCGCTCGCGTGATTAATGGCTGTTTTACCGCCAATAGCGGCATCCACTTGCGCGATTAGCGTTGTGGGAATCTGGATAAAGTTGACGCCGCGCAAATAACAAGCCGCAGCAAATCCTGTCATATCACCAACAATGCCACCCCCTAAAGCAATCAAGGTAGTATTCCGCTCATGACGTTGCTCGATTAATTTCTCTAAAATGCCTTGCCACTGCTCAATGTTTTTATATTGCTCACCATTAGGCAAATACATGACATCACATGGATAATCCGCCAAAGCGGCTTTCAATATTGGCAAATAGAGGCTCGCAATATTTTCCTGAGTGACGATCATGATTTGTTTGGAGGAGAGATAGGGCAGAAGGATATTGTGTTTTGTCAGTAAGTGTTGGCCAACATAAATAGGATAAGATCGCGAGGCCAGGCTCAGCGTGATGACAAGGGGTATCACCTAATCTTCTCTTTTTTTAACCAGGTAACAATATCATCAGCAACAGCGCGTACAGAACGATTATCGGTATGCACCTTAAAGTCAGCCAATGACTGATAAATGGGCAGGCGCTCTTCTTGTAATTGTTTTAACACTTCCTGGCGATTTTTCACCCGCAAGGAAGGACGGCGACTTTCATTCACTACGCGAGGTTCTTGATGCTCTAGCGAAACCTCTAAATAAACAATCATGCCTCTGGACGCTAAAATCTTTTGATTTTCAGGCTCAACAATTGTTCCACCACCTGTGGCTAATACAATATTCGACCGCTTGGCCAATTGTGCTACAACTGCGGCTTCGCGCTTACGAAAGCCTTCTTCGCCTTCCACATCAAAAATCCAGCCCAGGTCAACGCCTGTGCTCTTTTCAATTTCTTCATCCGAGTCGTAAAAATCCATACCTAACTGTTTTGCCAAAAATCTGCCAACGCTGCTTTTGCCAGCGCCCATGGGGCCGATTAAAAAAATATTATTGTTTTTTGCTTTAATCATAGTGACTTAACTTCGTTTGTCCGAATTGGAAATCTTATCCCGAGGATGGTGAGTTGGAATAATACCACTTTTAACTATTCGCAACCACTTCGAAACCTTGTTTAATGTTAGCAAATCTTTGGTTCTTCACCAAGAACGTGCGAGCCTAGCTGATCTATATCATTTCTGTGTGAGCTGAGTCACTGTCAATGCACCAGATTAAAAGGTGTTAACTCAAGGAAGGGGGTCATCTTATTCCAGCTCCAAACACCACATCCCTGTGGTTAACGCCGCCATCCATGGCGGCGAGTCGCTTACATAAGATGATCCCCCTCCTTGAGTTAACACTGTTTTTATATTTTTAAAGAAGTTCTCTATCAGCATTTTATTGACCCAAGGTACGCTAAAATATCCGCTTGGCATACATTGTCAAACTCTGAACAATGGTCATTTCCGCATAGCCGTCACCTTAAGAAAGAGAATACCTTTCCACCTGACCGAACAAGAGCCATTCCCGCAAAGGCGGGAAACTAATTATCCGCTTTTAAAAACAAAGCAGCATTTTATTGGCCTTAAATCGATAAAAACACTAATAGAGAAGTTCTTGTAAAAATACAAAAATAGCGTTAACTCAAGGAGAGCTATCATCTTATGTAAGCGACTCGCCGCCATGGATGGCGGCGTAAACCACAGGGATGTGGTGTTTGGAGCTGGAATAAGATGATAGCTCTCCTTGAGTTGACTCCTTTAGCCTCCTATTGAAGCCATTGTCGACAAAGCTCATGCTTGCGCAATTCCCCTTAGTCGATAATTTTAGGCGTCACAAAGATCAATAATTCTCGTTTATTTTCTTTATAATCTCGCAATTGAAATAACATGCCAAGAAGCGGGATCTTACTTAAAAAAGGAATACGCTGCTCACCATTCTCTTTATTGACCTCATAAATCCCGCCTAAAACCAATGTTTGCCCATTAGTGACCAAAACACTTGTCTCTATCTGACGCGTGCTAATAGCTGGCACGCCCAAGACAATACGACTACTGGGTCTGTCCTGATTCACCTTCAACTGCAATAACACTTTATTGTTCGGCATAATCTGGGGCGTGACTTTCAAGCTGAGAACAGCCTTTTTAAAGGCCACGCTGGTTGCCCCATTGGCACTCGTCTCTTGATAAGGAATATCTTCACCAGACTCAATGGAAGCCATTTGTTGATTTGCTGTAAACAAACTGGGACTGGAAATCAGCTCACCTCTACCTTCATCCTCAAGCGCGGACAAAGCCACATCTAACTGGGATCCATTCGCCAACGTCGCAACTGCCAAGCTAAAACGCGGCGCGGCTGTTGGCGACTCTGGCGGCAAACCATGTTTTTCTCGTGAAAAATTGAAATTTTGCACTGAAAACTTAACACCCAACTCGCGCTCAAAATCACTGTCCACACTGGCCAATCGCGCCTCAATTAACACTTGCTGCACGGGCTTATCAAATTTTTGAATGAATTCTGCAATAAGCAGAAGACTGCTTGCAACGTCCTTAACATAAAGACTGTTGGTTCTTGGATCGACTCGCAAACCACCCCGCCTTGTCAGCAGAGAATAACGATCATCTTGCAACAAGTGCGCAATGTCCTCTGCTTTGGCATAACGAATTTGCCAGGTACGAGAAACAAGCGGCGCTGAAGCAATTAACGCCTCCTCTAATTTCAACGCTTCATTTTTGCGTTTTATTAATTCCCGATGAGGAGCCACAAACCATAAATCGCCGTTTGACCATTGACTCAATCCTTGAGAAACCAACAGCAAACGAAAAGCCGTTTTCGCATCAGCCGCCTGCCAATGCAAAGACACCACACCCGAAATGGCGGGACTTAAAACCAAATTAATATGCATTGCTTTGGCAAGCACTCGCAAAGTCGTAGGCAAATCTACATTGTGTATATCTAGCGTGATTTTTTGACTCGTGACACTGGCGGCAAAAACAAGATTCATTGCTAAAAACAGCAGTATCACACCGATGCTTTTTTTCATGCGGTTAATCCGCTTCAACATGTTAATTTCCTTGCAGAATGCGCTCGCTTTTATCAGGCAAAATAATAATCATTTTATCCTCCGTGATGGTTTTGACTGTCGCGCCCAATAAATTTAACGCAGCCCCTTCTTCCACTTCGTGTATTTGTCCATTCGGTAATTTAATCAATCCCCATAGATGATCCTCTTCCTTCAAATAGCCCATAAATTGCATTTTTTGAAAAGCATCGCTTACTCTTGGTTTGGCTTGTAATTTAGGTGATGGTGTTATTGTCTGCTGAGATAAATGGCCTTTTGGCACAAAGTCAAAATAGCAAAAAGTACTTACCAGCAATATAACTACCAGCACACCAACCAGACCATATTTCATCTGTCTTATCCGCTGCGCTCTGGCATAATCACGCCAAGGCAATAAATTAATCTCAATCACTGAGACACACTCCGCATGGCCAAGCCACTACACACCAGCAACCTTGAACCTTGCTCTCGAAAGGTGGCAACGTTTAACTCCGGTTTTAAGTGAGGCCTTTTCATCTCTTGCCATGCTAAAGCCCGCTTTTCCGCATAAAAATCCACATCCACTACCGCGACCTTTAATCCGGATAGACTCGCTATCATCACATACGCATTTAGCTGTTCGACAGCAACCGCAACGACCAGCACCTCTTCTTGATCGGGTGGTAGCAAATGCAGTCTGGCGAAATCAAAACAAAGCGCGCCTTCGCTCTCAGGAAAATATTGCGCTAAATGCTGGTGAATCGCTGCTTCACGTGCAGCATGAGACAACCCAGCAGGCAATCTAACGCGCTTACTTTTCACACAACTGGCTGATATGGCGAGATTCGCTTTCAAACCCTGGGTTGTTGTCTGTTTCACTAAACGCTGAGTGACGGCTAGCACCACATCAAACTGCTTGATTTTGCCATCGACGATGGCGCCCAATGGCAACGACGCAATCGCAAAATTTTCCACCATAAAACTTTCTCGACCTGGCTTAAATTGCAAAAGACGGATCTCTTCTGCATTCATGTCGAGCCCGACTTGTGAAAGCAGTTTTAGCCGCAAAAATGAGATCACTGCATTTCTCCTTAAGATTAAGTTGACTGGGGTCCTGTCAGGGTAGGTTTGCTTTTTTCGTGCTCATAAATTCCGCGCGTAAAAAGCAAACCTACCCCGCCACCCCGTTTTTTTATTCGCTCGCTTCCACATTCGTGGAAGTAAATAAATGACTGCATCCTGCTGTCTTGGAAAGACAAACGACTGAACGTGCTTGAGATAAAACTTGGGGAGGAAAATACTGATAATTTTATGAACTATTGGGAGGTAAAAGTGTGAAAAGGTACACGCTTTGAAGAGAATATAGTATAATTCTTGCGCTTTGTTGATTTAGCTTAATATATTCTCCATTTTTATAGTAAAATTCAAGCTAATTTATTATTACTATTAATACGATACCTACCTATGCGAAATTTTGTTTGGCGCTTGACGAGAAGATTACTGGTTTTACTCTTTTTTATGATTGCCGTCGTTGTAACCGGCATACTTTACTATATTGAGTATCAACTCCCGGACGTGGAAGCACTGAACACCGTGCAACTCCAGGTTCCTTTACAAATTTATACCCACGATGGCAAGTTAATTGCCGAATATGGCGAAAGACGCCGCATCCCGCTACCTTATAATCAAATTCCACAACCTTTGATTCAAGCGGTACTAGCAACAGAAGATCAGCGTTACTTTCAACATCCCGGCATCGATATTCCAGGTTTGGTGCGAGCCAGCATCAAGTTGATTGCAACGGGGCGCAAAGAACAAGGCGGCAGCACCATTACCATGCAGGTTGCCCGCGACTTCTATCTGACCCATCACAAAACCTTCGGGCGCAAATTACGCGAAATTTTGTTAGCGCTTAAAATCGATCACACATTGAGTAAGCAAAAAATCCTTGAGCTTTACCTCAACAAAATTTTTCTGGGCAACCGGGCCTATGGCGTTGAAGCCGCTTCTGAAATTTACTATGGCAAAAAGCTCAATCAACTGAGCATTGATCAATACGCCATGTTGGCTGGCCTGCCAAAAGCACCTTCCACACTGAATCCACTCGCCAATCCTGTCGCCGCCAGAAAACGTCGCGACCATGTGTTAAGCCGCATGTATGAATTAAGCTACATTGATGAAAAAACCTATAAGTCCGCACTTAAAGCTCCACTGAAAGCAAGTTACCATGATTTACAAACGCAAGTGAAAGCACCATATGCAGCAGAGCTAGTTCGCCAGCAATTGGAACAAATGTACGGTGACACCATCTACACCGATGGCTTTAACGTTTACACCACCATCGACAGCGACTTGCAACAGGATGCGAATCAATCGGTACGCGATGGCCTGCAAGGTTACGATCAACGCCACGGCTATCGCGGCCCGGAAAAAAATCTTGGCGCCCCCGATTTAAAACACATGATTGGCTGGGAAGCCGCGCTATCTCACATTCAAGCAATCAACGGTCTCGAACCGGCTGCGGTAATTGAGATGAATAACACCTCGGTCACTGCACTTCGCGCTAACGGTTCCATGGCAACCATCCCTTGGGCAAATATGTCCTGGGCTCGCAAACAAATTAATGCCGACTACCTCGGTCACATGCCACGAAAACCTAGCGATGTGTTGGCACTGGGCGATGTGATACGTATCGTTTCCGTCAATAATAGCTGGCATTTATCGCAAATACCGAAAGTCGAAGGCGGCATGGTGGCTTTGAACCCACAAAACGGCCAAATTTTAGCGATGATTGGTGGCTTTGATTATCAAAACAGTAAATTTAATCGCATCACCAATGCGTTACGTCAACCAGGCTCCAGCTTTAAACCTTTTATTTATTCAGCAGGACTCGATAAAGGCTATACGCTCGCTACCGTTATTAATGATGCGCCAATCGTTATCGTAAACCCTGTCGATAACAGCTTGTGGCGTCCGCAAAATGATAAACATCATTTCTATGGGCCTACTCGCCTACGCAATGCGTTAGTGCATTCCATGAATCTTGTCTCAATTCGTTTATTGGGGTTGATTGGCACATCTTACGCTATCAATTATGCGCAACGCTTTGGCTTTTCTGCTGCACAACTACCACCTTCGCTATCTTTAGCGCTGGGAACAGCAACCGTTACGCCTCTGGATATGGCATCCGGTTATGCTGTATTTGCCAACGGTGGTTTCAAAGTCACGCCTTACATCATTGATGATATTCGCAACTCACAAGGTCAAATCATTTATCAAGCCAAACCATTAACAGCGTGCCCTAGCTGCTCGATGGACTTGACCTTACCGATTACAACTGACAAGCAAACCGCAGCCATCACGCCGCCCAAACCACCCGTGGATAATGGCAATGCACCCCGCGTGATTACACCGCAAAATGCTTTCCTGATTAGCTCAGCATTGCGCGATGTGATTCAGCTGGGAACGGGTAGAGAAGCACGCAGCCTACAACGTGCCGACTTATCAGGAAAAACCGGCACCACCAATAATCAAATTGATGCCTGGTTTATCGGTTATAACAGTGACATCGTTGCGCTCTCATGGGTAGGCTTCGATCAACCTCAATCATTGCACGAGTATGGCGCTCAAGCGGCACTCCCTATGTGGATTCAGTTCATGCAAGCCGCACTAAAAGGTCGCCCTGAGCATACGCAAGAGCAACCGCCGGGCATTATCAGCGTGCGTATTGATCCTTTAACGGGAACACGCGTTTCAGGAAATGATCCCCAAGCGATATTTGAATTCTTTATGGAACAGAATGTTCCTAGCGAAAATAAAGAAGATAGCCCAGATACGGAATCGACTGTACCGACAGACTCCATAGATGCACCCGCAAGTCCAGCTAGCCCGGAAGGCCAAGAGCCCGCTACAACCAACCAAACAACACCAGAAGGCAATGGCGGGGTTTATTGAAAACCTAATCCCCGCAAAATGGTCTCGCTTTCTGGATCTAAAATTGCATCTTCTACTGTGACATAAGCAAATTCATAGCGCTCTTGAAAATGATTCCTGAGCGCATCAAATGTCTGATCACTACCATTTTCTACCAAGGCAAACTGCATTTCTTCTGTGGTTTTGCGAGGATCATATACTTTCAGTACGACATCCCGCCAAGTCACCTTAGCGTTATTAAAAGAAAGATGGATTTGCGGCAATACCTTAGCAGGCAGCACTTTCTCTAACAGCAGATTTTGTTGCAAGGCAGCTTGATAAATCATATCAATACTTCGATATTTACTCTGAACGGTATAACCTGCAATATGAGGCGTTGCGATAGCCGCCAACTCTAGCACTTCAAAATCAATCGTTGGCTCATGCTCCCACACATCCAAACACCAATACAATTGTTCGCCGTATTCTTTCAAGTACGAAAAATCAATAACAGCGCCTCGCCCTGCATTCAGCAAAACACAATTTTTACTTTGTTGCTGTATGAATTTTTTATTTACCATGTGATACGTAGGATACAAACCCTCTCGCGTTAATGGTGTATGAAAGGTAATAAAATCCAAGTCCTTCAGCTGGTCAAGGGATACGCCTACAAAATCCTTTTCGTTCAAGGCACGCAAGGGATCACATTGCACGACATCAAAACCCAGCAAGGTTAACGCTGACACCACTTGACTGCCAATGCGACCTACACCCACCACGGCTGCACGCATTCCTTTTGTTTTGAGAATGGAGCGCTCTTGCAATGCGGCGACAACAGAGACCACGTATTCCACAACACCAATCGCATTAGCACCTTCCGCAGCAGCCCAGGCCACACCAGCTTCATTCATCCACGCGGTATCCATATGATCAATACCGGTGGAAACACTACCGACAAATTTCACAGCGGTATCTTGCAACAATTCGCGATTGATTTTGGTCACAGAACGCAAAATTAACATATCGGCAGACAGAACATCTTGGCGACGGAGCGTGCGGCCTGACTTTCGAATTAACTCACCATACGATCCAAAGTATTCTTCTACAAAAGGAATATTCTCATCCACGATCACTTTCATATCGCATAACTCCAAGCAATTCCCACGAAAATAACAAAACCTACCCAGTGATTATTCAAGAAAGCCTTAAAACTGAGTGCTGGATCACGATCTTTTAGCAATACTTGCTGATAAACAAATAATCCAGCCGCAAAGATCAAACAGAGATAATAAGGCAGCGACATCATAAATAAATAGCCTACCCAGCTTAAAGCTAATAAAAAAATGCATTGCAACAAACCAATGATGAGACGATCCTTACGACCAAATAAAATCGCCGTGGATTTAACGCCAATTTTATGGTCGTCATTGCGATCCGTCATGGCATACATCGTATCATAAATGACAGGCCAGAGTGCTGCGGTCAAAAACAAAAGCCAAGCCACAGAGGGGATATGATTATTCTCTGCGGCAAACGCCATCGGCACGCCCCAGGAAAAAGCCAAGCCCAACCCTAACTGCGGCAAATGCGTCACACGCTTTAAGTAAGGATAAATGACCGCTAAAAAAGCGCCGATGACGGAGAGATAAACCGTATATCGATTCAATAGCAATACAAGCAAAAATGCACACAGGCAAAGCAAACAAAACAAACCCAATGCCGCCTTTGTGCCAATAGCACCGGTTGCTAACGGTCGGGTACGGGTACGTGCCACATGCAGATCAAAGTGCCGATCGGCAAAATCATTAATAATGCAACCAGCAGAACGCATTAAAATGACCCCCAAGATAAACACCGTCAACACTCGATAATTGGGATGTCCCTTGCTCGCAAACCCTATGGCCCAAAGCGTTGGCCAAAGTAATAAGAGGATCCCTATTGGCTTATCAAGACGCATGAGTAACGCATAGGGTTTCAGCTTTTCAATTAACATAGCTAGTCTCAGATCACACTGCATTATAAGTTTTGTATCGCGGGCAAAAACACTTCCGATAATAATAACGGTTTATTTTTAATATGAAAGAGCGAGCGCCTGGCCCATAGCTGAGATGCATTGGTTGCCGTAAAGCATTTTACTTTTTCATACCACGCCATTTCTGGCGTTAGCGATGCCAATTCAAATTCACTGCGTTGCATGGTGGGATCTTTAAATAATTTAGAACCCAGCGCGCGGTTTTTTAAGTGCGCGAGTTGGCGCTCTGCGCCTGTTAAGGTCGGCAATGGAAAAACCGTACGGGCAAACATCCACACCCCTTCATCGCTGCTAATCACGACTTCTCGCACTAACGCCAACAACCGAGGCTCAATACATAATATTTTTCTTTCATCTAAAGTTGGTTGTTGCAAGGCATGAGAGACAACATCAATACGCGCGGATTTTACGCCATGGTGTTTTAGTCGTTGCATAAAAGAACCTTTATGCAATAACCATTCATAAAGTTCCGGTCGAGGAATAGACTGATGCAATAACTTAACGGGTCGCCAAGTGGAGCTTTTCATAGAATCGTACACTCATTATTAAGAATCAATAGGTCTTTTGGTGCGCCAGCGGTTAATCTGCTTTCCGTTATGATGGGAAAATTATACTATAAGACCCAAATCATACAGTAAATTATTAGCGGTCAGAACCTATGCAAAATCCTCTTATTATCATTGGCACCGGCCTTGCAGGTTATCAACTAGCGCGCGAATGGCGCCGAGCAGATCAAACAACGCCGCTACTCATCATCACTGCCGATGAAGGTAATTTTTACTCAAAGCCCCTGCTTTCAACCGCACTGACCCAGGGCAAAACATCCGCGTCACTCACAACAGCCACTGCTGAAGCCATGGCGACACAGCTCAATGCCACCGTTCGCACACGAACAAAAGTCACCCGTATCGATCCCGATGCTAAAACAATTTATATCGGTGATGAAGCCATTTCTTATGCTAAGTTGGTTTTAGCTTGCGGCGCCGATGTCATTAAAGCGCCTCTTCAGGGCGATGGCGTATCGAGCGTCTTATCCGTGAATCACCTTTATCATTATGCGGCGTTTCAAGAACTCATCAAAAATAAGAAAAAAATTGCGATTCTCGGCGCGGGCTTAATTGGTTGTGAATTTGCAAACGATCTTAGCAATGCCGGCTATGAAGTGGATGTCATCGCTCCAGCTAAATCACCGCTCGATTTGTTAATCCCTGAAGACATTGGCCAACTGCTACAAAGTGCGCTCGCTGCAAACGGCGTAAAATGGCATTTGCAATGCGTAGTGAATATAGTCACAAAAACTGACAGCGGCTTTTCATTAACCTTATCCAACGGCGAGCAGCTTGAAACAGAATTTGTTTTATCCGCTATTGGATTGATTCCTCACACTGCATTGGCGCAAACTGCAAAAATCAAGACGGAACGTGGGATTGCGGTGAACCGTTATCTTGAAACAAGCGTTAAGGATATTTATGCATTAGGCGATTGCGCTGAAGTAGAAGGCCATGTCCTTCCCTATATTACTCCCTTATTGAATGCGGCTCGTGCTTTAGCAAAAACTCTCACGGGGGAGCGCGTGGCAGTGGATTATCCCGCTATGCCAGTCATGGTAAAAACACCAGTCCATCCGTTAGCGATTTGCCCACCGCCAAAGGGCACATCCGGCAACTGGCAAATCGAGACAATAGATAACGCTGTGCGTGCTTTATTTTATGATACCGACAAGCAATTACGCGGCTTTGTTTTAACAAATGATGCGGTGAAAGAGCGCATGAGCCTGGCAAAACAGATACCGGCATTATTTTGATTTTTTGTGGCTAGCTGTTTATAACAAAGGCGACAATGAAGCTTCTAACTCAAGGTGACCAAGATCAAGGTAATAACTAATATCGCGTGCCACACTTACCATAACGTTGACAATGGATAGGAGACTTATCTTATGGGCTATATTGAAAAAAATCTTTTACCTGACGAAACCATCGCATTTCGTACCAAAAAACAAGTGGTTATTATTTTTATGCCAGCGATTACATTTTTGTTAATTGCTATCTTTTTTTCTATTAGCAATCCTATCACTGATGGTATTAATCGCGCCCTGCGCGGCACGATGATGGAGAATAATGTGAACCATTTAGCTGCTATCATTTTCCTGTTGACTGCTTTTTTTTGGGGGCTCAAACAGTGGCTGCTGTATTTAACTTCTGATTTTGCTGTGACAAATAAGCGCGTCATCATGAAAGAAGGGTTCTTTAAACGTTATATTTGCGATACGCGACTGGCGAGTATTTCTCATGTTTCCATTGAACAACCGCTGGTTGGACAACTCTTAAATTATGGCACCATTATTATTAAAGGATTTGGAGGGAGCACGGATTATTTTGTGCAGGTGGCGCATCCGAATTTATTTCAAAAATGTGTGCATGAGCAGTTGGATAAGATTGGGCGTTGATATGTGAATGACTGGGGTCCTGTCATGGTAGGTTTACTTTTTTCGTGCTCGCCAATAGGCTGCGCGCGTAAAAAGTAAACCTACCCTGCCACCCCGTTTTTTTATATGACATTCCCGCGGTAAGCGGGAATGGTAGGAGCACAGCTTTAGAGGACAAATGAGGTGCTTGGCAAAAATTAAAAAAAGATCTTCAAAATGCCGTTCAATAACAAACCAGCAACAAACAAAAGTCCCATTAACTGCAATAATGTCACACCGAATTTTCTGTAAGGACGCAAGTCTTCTTGTTGGTTATTCATCAGGTTCTACTCCCCTAAATATGTAACTGAGACCCCATGGTACATCAACATGTGGCATTTTTGAACAAAATTTAAAAATAATCTTGTTTCATCGCCATCTTTGCCAATCGCAAGGTCTCCTGGGTGATGTCATTGGCCTTGGCCGTCCCTTCTTTTAGAACCGCTAAAACCTGCCCAGGATCAGCAGCAAAGACTTGTCGGCGTTGATAAATAGGCTCTATTAGGGCGACTAATACCTCAATCAATCGATTCTTGCTTTCCATATCGCCAATTTTGCCTTCACGGTAGCGTGCTTTGGCTTCTTCAACCCATGCCTTGTCTGGATTGAATGTTTCATGGAAAAGCCACAATGGGTTATTTTCAGTTGTGCCGGGATCCGTCGCTTTCAGCCGCTTTGGATCGGTATACATGGACTTTACTTTGCGAGCAATGGTGTCGGCATCGTCGCTTAAGAAGATGGCGTTATTAAGCGATTTTGACATCTTTAACAGATTGCCTTCTGGTGTCGGACCACCTGTTCCCACTAAGCGGCGCGTACGCCCTAATTTCAGCTCAACCACTGGGAATAAGCCGCCATTTTTAACGTAATCACGATCTTCAGTATGTGAATCCACGCCGCAATAAAGTTGATCGAAGCGTCTTGCGACCTCACGTGTCATTTCAAGATGCGGGATTTGATCTTCGCCCACTGGCACGATTTCAGCACGAAACGATAAAATATCAGCCACCTGGCCTACCGGGTAGAGCAAAAAGCCGAAGGGGTAGTTATCGCCTAATCCTTTGTCACGAATTTCATCTTTAATAGTAGGGTTTCGCATTAAGCGAGGATAAGGAATTAACATGCTAAAAAAGAAGGTCAGTTCCGCAATGGCCGGGACCTCGGATTGAATAAATATTGTGCTGCGCTTGGGGTCAATACCCGCCGCGAGGTAATCGGTGGCGATATCAAGAACGCTTTCCCGAATTTCCAGAGGTCGCTCCATGCGTGTTGTAAACGCATGCACATTCGCAATCAAAAAATAACAATCGTAATCATCTTGCAAAGCAACGCGATTTTCAACTGAACCTACCCAGTGGCCCAAATGCAGTCGGCCGGTGGGGGTATCGCCTGACACTAATCTCGGTTTATGTGAACTCATGAGAAATACCTTTTTTATAAATGATATACGGCTCAAAATAGGGAGCGGGTCGAACCGTTATTGGGTTTTGCGCAAGGCCAAATGATACACGACCTGCCCTGCTTTTTTCGTTTTTGTTAATGTCCAATTGGCTGGCAATTGATCTGCTAGTACGGCCTCTTTCGCTTCCAGGTAAATCGTCGCATTATCCGCCAGAAATCCATTTTCTTCGAGGTAGAAACACGTAGGCAGTAATAAATTGTCCTGAAACGGCGGATCGAGAAAAACCACATCGAATGGTCGCGCTGGACTTTTTAATTGGGTAGGCACTTTCGCCTGATAAACCTCCGCGTTCTTTGCACCCAATGTCACTAATTGCTGACGCAATTGGTCCACCACCATTTTCGCCTGGTCTACCAAAACAACCTCGGCGGCGCCGCGTGATAGCGCCTCAATACCTAGCGCACCGCTACCGGCAAACAAGTCCAGGCAATAGGCCCCCGGCATAATAGGTGCCAGCCAGTTAAACAAGGTCTCGCGCACCCTATCCGGAGTGGGTCGCAAACCAGGCAATTCAGGGACTTTTAATTTGCGCCCTCGCCATTGCCCACCAATTATACGTATCTCGCCTTGCGCCACGCCTATACTCCGCTCATCTCAGTTAAAATTGTTATTTGGCACACTTTCTATGAGAAAGTCGACCACGTCAAGTTCACCCCCAGCAAAATTTATTCGATCAAGGGGATTACCCCCTTCAGGTGTGGTATTATTTGTCGCAATTGATTTTAGATGGGTACTAGAATATGTTTAATATCTTAAAACGCAAAAAGCCGACCGACACCACCACTGAAACTACCGAAACCACAGATAAAAAAGGTTTTTTTGCGCGCCTGACCCAAGGACTCACCAAGACCCGCTCTCGCTTTGCCAGCGGCATATCCAATCTCATTCTCGGCAAAAAGACTCTCGATGCCGAGCTATTAGAGCTGATTGAAACCCAATTGATTACAGCCGATGTGGGTGTTGAAGCGACCCAGCAGCTGATTAAAAGCCTAACAGACAAGCTTGAGCGCAAAGAATTAAGCAATCCGGAAGCTGCACTGAACAGCTTACAAGAAGAAATGAAAAATATTCTACGTCCCTGCCAAGGACCGCTTCCCATCACCACCGACAAAAAACCTTTTGTGCTTTTGGTTGTTGGCATTAACGGTTCTGGCAAAACAACGACCATAGGCAAATTAGCAAAACTTCTTCAAACCGATGGCAAAAATATCATGTTAGCAGCAGGGGACACCTTTCGCGCCGCCGCCGTAGAACAATTGCAAGTGTGGGGCGAGCGCAATAACATTCCGGTCATCGCTCAACAACCTGGCGCTGATACGGCGGCTGTGATTTATGATGCGCTTGCTTCCGCTAAAGCACGCGGTATAGACGTACTAATTGCTGACACAGCAGGCCGCCTACACACGCAGACCAATCTCATGGAAGAACTCAAAAAAGTGAAGCGCGTTCTTGGAAAATTAGATGCAAGTGCACCGCACGAAACACTGCTGGTACTGGATGCCAGCATTGGACAAAATGCATTAAATCAGGCAAAACAATTTAATGAAGCGATTGGCATTACCTCTCTTGCCCTCACTAAATTAGACGGCACAGCCAAAGGCGGCATTGTTTTTGCAATTGCAAAAGAAATGAAAACACCTATTCGATTTATTGGTGTGGGCGAAGGCATTGATGACTTAAGACCTTTTGATGCCGATGAATTTGTCTCAGCCTTATTTGAAACCACAGAACCACCTCAACAATAAGTTGATGTCACGACAGTAGGTTAAATAAAATTTTTTTGTTATTGTATGGCGGCCAATCGAATAAATGACTATTCGATCGCTTTTAGGACTAGCAACAACGATAGGGATGTTCGATGATAGAATTGCAGCAAGTTAGCAAACGTTATGCGAATGGTTTTCTCGCGCTAGACAATGTTAATTTTCATCTTGAAGCAGGTGAATTTGCATTTTTAACCGGTCACTCAGGCGCTGGCAAAAGCACGCTATTAAATTTAATCGCAGCAATTGAAACCTTTACCCAAGGCCAGATCATCGTTGGCAAACAACACTTAAAGAATATCTCTCCTCGTCAAATTCCTTACTTGCGCCGTCAAATTGGCATTATTTTACAAACTCCCAATCTATTGCGTGATAGAACAGTGTTTGACAACGTGGCATTACCATTAGTCATTGCGGGTTATTCTTATAAAGAAATCACTAGCCGGGTTCGCGCGGTTCTTACTAAAGTCAGCCTGATCAACAAAGAAAACTTTTTCCCTTTAGAACTCTCAGGCGGTGAACAACAACGCGTTGCTATTGCACGTGCGGTGGTGAACAAACCGTCTATTCTATTAGCAGATGAACCCACCGGTAATTTAGACCCGGATCTCGCGGGCGAAATTTTATGCCTGTTTGAACAATTTAATCGCCTCGGCATGACCATTTTAATTGCCAGCCATGACCTCGGCTTGATTAACAGCGTCAAACACAGGCGAATCACTTTAGCGGAAGGAAAATTGATCGATGCGCCAGTCACAGCCTAAGAATCTAACCAAAAGAAAACGTAGTGGTTTTTTAAAGAATTATTTTATTCGCCATATTCAAGCCGCATTCAATAGCATAGGGCAACTGAGCCGCACCCCCATAAACACTTTATTGACTTCCGCTATCATTGGCATTGCCCTGGCACTACCGACCGCTTTATTTATTTTGTTAAAAAATGTTGAAGTATTAAGTCATAACTTTCAACAAACCACTCAACTGACGCTATATCTCAAACCGGATATTACCGAAAACCAGGCGAGAGAACTGTCCCAAGCCTTACAAAAAAATCCCAATATTCGTGAAGTACGTCTTATTTCACCTGCAGAAGGATTGAATGAACTGCAGCAACAAGCCGGAGTGAAGAATGTGCTAGAGGATTTGCAAAACAATCCATTACCTTGGGCCATTACTATTTTACCCACTAGCAATAATCACGCACCGGAAGGCTTGAGCCAGCTACAACAAGAACTCCGCGACCTCCCAGAAACTGACACCGTACAGTTTGATACAGACTGGGTTCAACGCTTGTTTGCGCTAATGACGCTGGCACATCGGGCTATCTATGCTTTATCCCTTTTCCTGGGTTTAGGTGTGCTGCTTATCGTGAATAATTGTATTCGCGCAGCCACAGAACATAACCAAAATGAAATCAATGTCATCAAATTAATTGGTGGCACCTATGCTTTTATTCGTAGACCTTTTTTATACACTGGCGCGACCTATGGATTATTGGGCGGTATTTTGGCCTGGCAACTGGTGGATTTACTCCTCCTCTGGATAAAAAATCCAACCCATCATGTAGCGACCTTATACCATAGCCAGTTTCATTTACTGGGCATCAGCTTTTTCGATACTTTTGTATTATTAATCAGTAGTATAATGCTTGGCCTAGTGGGCGCCTGGTTTGCAGTTGGCCGCCACCTACGAGCCACAAAAACCGCTTAATCTGCTATACTTAAGGTATTGGAATCTCACCTATTTTCGATTATATTTAGCACTCTCCATCGGGGAGTGCTAACATAGATGCCGATAAGATCGTACTAACCCAAGAGCTAATAAACATGACAACTAAAAGCTTACAAGCATTTAACATTCGTTTGCCTGTGCTAAGCAGCATAGAGGCTTATATTGCTCACGTTAACCAAATTCCATTACTAACCCAGGAAGAAGAATTGGGTTTTGCCCAAAAACTTCAAACCGAAAATGACTTGGCTGCCGCGAAGGGCTTAATCTTAGCGCATCTGCGTTACGTCGTACGCATTGCCAAAGGCTATATGGGTTATGGCTTACCTTTAAATGACTTAATTCAAGAAGGCAATATTGGCCTCATGAAAGCGGTCAGACGCTTTAATCCGGCTGTCGGTGTACGCCTGGTGTCTTTTGCCGTGCACTGGATCAAAGCTGAAATTCACGAATACATTTTACGCAATTGGCGCATTGTGAAAATTGCGACAACCAAAGCACAGCGTAAATTATTTTTTAATTTGCGCAGCATGAAAACACGCTTAGGCTGGTTTACCAATGACGAAATCAATGAAGTCGCCAGAGACTTAGGGGTAAAACCAGAAACAGTGCGCGAGATGGAAATGCGTTTGAGCATGACCGATGCTTCCTTTGATGGTCATGATGACAGCGATGAAGACAATCTTCCGTTCATACCCGCTGGCTTTCTCGAAGACCACCGTTACAATCCAGCCAAGCAAACAGAGAACACAAACTGGTCTGAAGAATCTAACGCAACACTTTATGAAGCATTAGAGCAATTGGATTCACGCAGCCAGGAAATTTTGAATGCTCGCTGGTTAAACGATGATGACAAGATCACGTTACAAGATTTAGCAGCCAAATACGGCATATCGGCAGAGCGCGTCCGTCAACTTGAAAAGTCCGCGATGCAAAAATTACGGACAGCCATGGAAGCATTCGAAGCCTAGAGAATAGGCTTCGATTCGTAATCAATGACATCGGAATAAAAACGCTCTTTGTATAAACCATGCTGCTGAAAATCTGTCAGCGCTGAATACACCATCTCCGGTGGCCCGCTCGCATAAATCTGAAAACCGGATAAATCCGGATGAGCTAAAATCACCGCATCCCGTAATTTATGCTGATCCACCGTCCTACTCACTATTGGCGTGTAACGAAAATCAGCGAAAGCATGCTCCCAACTTTTTATCAAATCTTGCAAATAAAAATCTGCGGCTGTTGCCACCCCCCAAAATAAATGGACGGGCTGTACTAATGGACGCTTAACTAATTCTTCCAACATGGCTTTCGCTGGCGCAAATCCCGTACCACGCACATAAAAAAGAAGAGCGGCATCAGGCAACATTCTCTGGAGCGTACAAGTACCGTAAGGCCCACTGATACGCAAAGGCACACCGGCTTTTGCCTGACTTAAAATCTCGAGCGCTTTTTGATTTTTAGCGGGATGACTTAAATGCAATTCAATCTGTAAAGTCTCTGACGGCGCACAGGCAATAGAGAGCGGAGACTCTCCGCCATCATCGTGGATTACTTTAATATATTGACCCGCGACGAAACCCAGAGAGATTTTTAGATCTCTGGGTTGTAAAACAAGCCTGGAAACTTGAGGAGACAAAAGGTCTAACTGAATCACGTCATACAATATAATTTGAGAAGGCATCCGCACATTTTCGCAATAAAAATTTTCATCCATTTGTATCGCAAAAGCGGCTAACTCTTAAGCCACTTGTGCTCCGCCACTGCTGCCACGCAGCTGTTTTGATTCATTCATTAAAGCAATACGTACCGCTTCTAATTTGGGCATTTTAGCGCCGCGCAATACTTCATAAACTTCAGCCAGGCGCGCTAAACGATCCGCCTTAGCCGATTTGTTTGGTACGTTCGCCTCTGGCAACTCACGAATTTCGCGAAGAATTTTTGCGATTTCTTGCCAATTAAACGCCACTCGAATTTCGCGCGGTATTAAACGTCTTTTGCCGTCATTATCCATCAGTGAAGTGGATGTATCCAAAATCACGGCTTTGTAACGCTCCGCTGCTTCCATTAAGACTTCTAATTTTTCTTGAAGCGACCCCATTTCGACATCGTCATCTTGTGGGTAAAATATAACAGGCATAGGTACTCTCCTCGTTTACAGCCATGAGTGATAGCCCTTAAAGCTCACTGACGACAGGGGGAAATTTTTATTATTCCTTACCCACTATCTTCATTGACCAGCATCCGTACTGAATAGTCATGGGGTGTGGTTAATATTTGCACACCATCGACTATGCCGCCCATCTATCTTATCAAACTCCTCGTATCTTAAAATCATTATAGCGCTAATTTGCAATAGTTCCTGGAAATTTTGGGGAATACGATAAACTTCAATAAGTTAATTTCGATCGATCCAGACACCGATAGCCCAAAGCTTCACTTAAATGTACCGTGGTGATAGGGTCTGAAGCCCCTAAATCGGCGATTGTACGGGCCACTTTAATGATTCGATGATAGACGCGAGCCGACAGATTAAACTTAACCATTACCTCGCCAAGCAACGCTTCCACCCCTTCTGCTAACTCACAATACTGCGCCAACTCTGAAACCAAGAGTTCCGCATTGGGCTTATTTTGCCTTTTCAGCTGTCTTTGACGAGCGGCAACGACTCTTTCTTTAATCACCGCGCTGCTTTCTGCGCTGAGCTCGCCTGCTTGATTTGCCAAGACGCTCGGTGGCAACGCGGGCACTTCAACTTGCATGTCAACTCTGTCTAATAATGGGCCCGATAACTTCGCTAAATAACGCTTAATTTGCTCATAAGTGCAATGACAATTGCCGGGGCTGCCCGCAAAACCACATGGACACGGGTTCATTGCCGCAATCAATTGAAAGCTGGCCGGAAACACAGCCTGAGATGTCGCTCGTGAAATTGTAATTTGGCCTGATTCTAGCGGCTCTCGCAATGCCTCTAATACATGGCGATTAAATTCGGGTAATTCGTCTAAAAATAAAACGCCATTGTGTGTCAATGAAATTTCTCCTGGGCGCGGGGGACGCCCACCACCTACCAGTGCCGCACTGGATGCTGTGTGGTGGGGCGCTCGAAAAGGTAACATCATCCATTTTTTATAATCGAAACCTGTCTGACTGATAGAGGCGATGGCTGCAATCTCTAATGCTTGCTGGTCTGACAAAGATGGCAGAATACTGGTAATGCGGCTTGCTAACATGGTTTTACCGGTACCGGGCGGGCCCATGAGCAATAGGCTGTGCTTACCCGCTGCCGCAATTTCGAGTGAGCGCTTGGCAAATGACTGGCCTCTCACATCGGCTAAATCCAAGCTATTTTGCAAAGGCACTTCATTACTTAAAAATTCACAAGCATCCAAGTCTCTTTCACCTTTTAAATACGCACACACTTCTAATAAATGTTGCGCGGAATAAATTACGGTGTCTTTTACCAATGCCGCTTCAACGGCATTGCCTTTGGGTACAATTAATTGACGACCACTTTGTCTCGCGCCCAAAGCAACTGGCAAAACACCTCGGATAGGACGGATTTCGCCTGAGAGCGCAAGCTCGCCGGTAAACTCATATTCGGCTAACTTTTTATCGGGAATTTGCTTGCTCGCAGCAAGAATACCCAGTGCAATGGGCAGATCAAAACGACCGCCTTCTTTTGGCAAATCAGCTGGCGCAAGATTGACGGTAATCCGTCCGCGGGGAAATTCAAAATGCGAATTAATGAGCGCGCTACGCACACGATCGCGACTCTCTTTCACCGCCGCCTCCGGCAAACCCACCATCAGAAAATTTGGTAAGCCGCGCGAAATGTGCGTTTCAACTGTAATAAGGGGCGCCGTTATTCCAGAGCTTGCACGACTGTAAATGATTGCTAATGACATGGGGGTTCCTAGAGAGAAATGAAAAAATGACTGGGGTCCTGTCAGGGTAGGTCTATTTTTTCGTGCTCGCGGGCTCCGCGCGTAAAAATAGACCTACCCTGCCACCCCGTTTTTTTATTTGCTTCCACTTCGTGGAAGTCGATAAAGTTGGGCTAGAGAAGGGAAATAAGAAAAGAAAGAAGAGAAGGAAGAAAATACAAAAGAAAGGAGACTAAATTTTATAGAAATATTTTAATAAAAGAAAACTCTTTCTATATTAATGGAAACAATCAAAACCATTTTACACTGCATGAAAAATCTAGAGCGAGCAGATCGGGTTTTTGCGCTGTCACAAGAACCCAACCTGCTTGCTTTTTTCCTGCTATCAATACGAGCTTAGCAGGCAAAATTACTGACTAACATATCCGCTATCAGAACGCTGATTCGTCTGACCAGATGGCATCATGGCTTGATTATTTGGGGCTGCCACAGCATGCCCTGGGCGTGGCTGGGCGCGCTCGCCATTAGAGCTGGAATACCCATGATCTTGTATGGATTGTGAGGCAACTCGCTCACTCGATCGCACATACCCACTTCCTGTTGCAGATTGCGATGTTGCATAACCATGATGCACTACAGGTTGTGAAGAAGAATAATCTCCCGCCTGATAGGGCAATTGGCTTCTATACCCATTATGTGGGTAAGCAGGGTGACTGTAATAGGAGCCTGTCTCAACACAAGCATTCAAACTCATGACGGCCAGTAAAATGGAACCCAGTTTAATAATACGCATGGTGATTTCCTCTTATATAAAAAATCAGCCTTGCATCAGAAATGCAAAGCTGTTTTCAAAAACCCATCTCAACAAACTTAGAAAGAGTTGTTATCTACATCCACGCCATCAGGATAAATTGAAACAATAGCGTGATTACCAACAACGTCATCAAATACTTTCATGCCGTAGTAGTAAATATGCAGATCGGTTAATCCATACCAACGAGAATTCGTAATACGATCGTAACCGTTTGGCGCTACCACATCATCAATCACCGGTGGATGATCTACTTCTACTTCGTAAGGTGATGAGGTGTAGTTTAAAACAACGATATCCGTAGCATAGGAACGATGGCTTGCGACTGGCTTTAAGCCAACAGCTTTCGTTGTGGACGCAGGATGTTGCGAGCTGGCATAAGGTGTGGTTGCCGCATTTTTAACGGGGGCATGATCCGCTAAAGCGGCGCCAGCAAAAATAAATAAAGCGGATGATGCGAGAGACACAAATAATGTTTTTTTCATAATGGACTCACATTTTATCGAACGTAAATTGGCTGTCCCTGAACTTTTTTTTGAAAATTCACAAAAGACCTCCCTGATCCTAAGCTGCTCAATACTAACTAACATTGGATTAAAAATCAACACCAGCAAAGATTACCCAACCCAGATGTGCTCTTTTTTGTTTCAATCAGGTGCGATTCATGGGATCGGTGAAAGACAACAAATCTTTCGGGGTTCCCATGTTATACCAAGGGCCAACATAATGCTCGCCCGTGATTTTTTGATTGGCAATTTCATGCTTCAGCAGCTCGCCTAAACGAAAGCGACCCGGTCGGCAATGCGCGAATAGTTCGGGGCGATACACGCCGATGTTGGCAAATGTCAGTGTGCTCTCGACCCCTAAATAAACCCGATGACCCAATAAGCAAAAATCACCTTTGGGATGAAAGTCGGGATTGTTTACCAACACAAGATGCGCCAAAAAAGATGGATCTTTAGGTAAGCGTTGCAAATCGTAAGCGGTAATCACATCGCAACTTAACACAATAAAAGGATCATTGCCCAATAAAGGCAATGCCTGATAAACACCACCACCCGTTTCAAGCGCCTCTTTTTCTTCGGAATACTGAATATTCAAACCATAACGCTCGCCATTGCCTAACGCGGCTTTGACTTGATCACCGCGATAACACACATTAATCACTACATCCTGCACGCCTACCTTCGCCAATGATTCAAGCGAATATTCAATCAAATAGCGATCACCTACTCGCAGCAAAGGTTTAGGCACATCACGGGTTAATTCACCCATTCTTTCGCCGCGCCCAGCGGCTAGAATCATTGCGCGCATGATAGGGAAACCTTTTCTAAAGCTGGCATTATCACATTCGTTAAATAGGCATTAAACGCCGCGCATTCTTTATGTTCTGCGCTGGCGCTCGCGATATAATGTAATGTGCGTGGAATATGTTGCAGATAGTTCGCACTGCCATCACGATGGAATTTGCGCGAGAAAGTTAACAACGCTTTCAGGTGTCGTTGCAATCCCATCAAATCAAACCATCGCAAAAATCCTTCGTCACTGACCGCGACGACTTCACTGATTTTTTCTTTATAGGAGAGCACCAGTTTTTTCACTAAGGCATCCGGCCATGCAATGTAACAATCTCGTAATAACGAGACTAAGTCATAAGTCACCGGACCAATAAAAGCATCTTGAAAATCCAGAATGCCGACATCAGAATCCGGCAAAACCAGAAGGTTGGCTGAATGAAAATCTCTGTGCATGAAAACTTGCGGCTGACTCGCGGCTTCTTCTGCTAAAAAATGAAAAAATTCCGCTAACATGTCTTCTGTTTCGTGACTCAAAGATAAACCCAGATGCCGCAACAAAAACCATTCTTTGAATAGTTGCAATTCTTGATACATGAATTCCGCTGTGAAAAAAGGAATGTCCCAGCCCGACACGCGACGGGAAGATTGCAGAATGGATAGAGCATCTAATGCGTTATCATAAAGCGTTAACGCATTCGAAGAAGTTAGCGTTTTCAAATAAAGATCATCGCCAAAATCTGTCAGCAATAAAAAACCTTGTTGAAGATCGCTCGCAAACACTTTAGGTGCCGACAATCCTTTTTGTCGCAACATGTCAGCAATGGCCACAAACGGCACCACGTTTTCTCGAGGTGGCGGCGCATCCATTGCAATCAAGGACCCTTCCGGCAACAAGATGCGGAAATAGCGCCGAAAGCTGGCATCACCGGCCAAAGGAATCACCTGTAATGGTGGCGAGGGACAATGCGTTTTTAACCAGTGCTCTAAGCTTTGCAGACGAGAATCCATAGCGACTTATTTGCCCATAAAAATAACAATTCCAGATTTTACTCGCAAACTACTAAAAAATGCCACAACTCTCCCAAAATTAAGCCTTCTTTACGCCTTAAGCAGCATAAAAACAGCTCGGCTGGGTTCCCTACACCACCCCTTTTCGTTACACTGGCTGCTTTTAAGATTTCGGCTCCTACAATAAGAGAAGCTACATGCGAATAAGAAGAAAAATCCACCAGCTGCTAAAACTCATGACTCTCGCCAGCGCGGTTTTTCTATTTGCCGAAGCTCACTCAGAAGAAATACCAGCCTTACCAGACCCAGAAGATTGCAGCACGTCGGATATTCCAATCCCTCATAGCACGCTGACGCCCGATGCAATTGCAAAAAAATTAGGCTGGACCATCGCGGACAATCGCTGTGGTGGCTACTATTTTGAAGATCCTTTTTATTACCCAGACGATTTAGCCAAAAATAACTTAGTGCAAATTACCAACAACGGCCCGGTTTTATTTGCGCCTCACGGCACTTCTGTCTTGCAAGGCAATGTCACCGCCACGCAACTTGGGCAAGAAGTCATCGCCAATAAAGCTTACATTTACCGCGACCCTAAGACGAACAAACTCTTGGCAATCGATTTGATTGGGAACGTCCATTTGCGCGAGCCCGACACGTTAGTTTTGGCACAAAAAGCGCGTATCGATTACGTTAAAAGTTCGCAATCATTGCATCAAATTATTTATCGGACGGCGATCTATAGCAATCCGCATGCAAAACCCGCCACGCCGTCAAATGAAGCATTACAACAATCGCACAAAGTCACTCAACTTAGCGCGTGGGGCAAGGCAACCGAATTCTCTAAAACAAAACCGCACGTCTTTGAATTCCAGCAAGCGACCTACAGTACCTGCCCACCGGAATCGAATGTTTGGGAGATCAAAGCAAAACATATTGTATTAGATAAAAACACGGGGCGCGGCACAGCCACACATGCACGTCTCTATATTAAAAAAGCGTTAGTGTTTTATTCGCCTTATCTTAATTTTGCGATAGACGATAGACGCCAAACCGGTTTTTTACGCCCCACCTTCGGCTCCTCTGGAAAATTAGGCCCGTATGTCTCGGCGCCTTTTTATTGGAATATTGCGCCCAACTATGATGAGACCTTAACGCCGCTTTTCACCGGCAAGCGTGGCTGGCAATACACGAATTTATTTCGTTATTTAACACCCTCTACTAACGGTCGTTTTGACATTAGTGTCGCGCCTAATGATAAAGCGTTTAGCCACTTCCAAACCAAGTCACAAGAAACTTATAAAAATGATCCTAGCGATACCGTTCAGGCGAATTTACGCCGCCTACAACATGATGGTTCAGCACGGGGTGCGATTTCCTGGCAAAACAATACTAAGTTAAACGAGCATTGGGGCAGCTCGGTTGATTATAACTATGTCTCGGACGATTATTTTTTACGAGATTACCGGACTGACATCAATGAGGTCACCCAAAACCAATTATTACAAACGGGCAATGTGGCTTATGAGGGGCTGAATTGGAATTTTATGACGCGTATTCAACAATATCAAACGTTGAATCCGGTCGATGAAGTGTACCCATTTCAAACGCAATATAGCCGTTTTCCCCAATTTGTCGTTGAAGGCGATTATCCCGATCAAGCATTGGGATTAGATTATTTCGTCATGAGTGATTTAACGCATTTTACGATTCGCGAAACGCCAGGCGAATCGCAGATCATACCCATTGGCAATCGACTCCATGCGCAACCGGGCGTAAGCCTGCCGCTCAATTGGCCTTATTTATTTATTACGCCAAGATTGCAGTTTGCGATGACCGAATACGACCTGGGACATCCTTTTATCAATGGGCAAACCTCTATTTCACGCTCATTGCCGATCTTTGATATAGGCTCAGGACTGTATTTTGATCGTGATATCTCTCTGCTGGGTCATAATCTGCAACAAACCCTGGAACCGCAGGCTTATTACACTTATGTGCCTTATCATAATCAAACAAACTTACCCAACTTTGATACGACTTTAAATACCTTAACGTACGATCAATTGTTTACTTACAATCGTTTTAGCGGACTGGATCGTTTTGGCGATGCCAATCAAATAGCCGTGGGCTTAACCAGTCGCTTTTTAGAGAGCGCTTCAGGCGTCGAAAAAATGCGTCTTGGCATCGGTCAAATCTTTTACTTTACCAAACGTCGCGTTACCTTATGTACAGCCGACATGATTGGCTGTCCTGGCTCCAGCATAGATGAAGACAATAAATTTCCCCGCTCTCCTATTTCAGGCATGGTCAGCTACCTCTTAAGCCCAGGCTGGACGGTCAATGGCAATGCGATCTGGAACTCTGAGCTAAACGAAATGGATAATCAAAGCATCGCGGTCACCTACAGCCCGCAAGCAAATCACGTTATTAATCTTGGATATACCTTTGTTCGTCAAGGCGATGCGACGCTTTCTCCTAACCCAAACAGTCCTGATAACAACCTAAAACAAGCCGATCTTGGCTTTACCTGGCCCATTCTGAACAACTGGAGCGCCGTGGGCCATATTACAAAAAGTATCAACCGAGATTATTTTCAGCGTGTGGTATTTGGCTTACAATACGACAGTTGTTGTTGGGCCATCCGCGCCATTGCGGGTCGCACCTTTGTCAATATTGTCTCCACCAACCTAAGCCCGCAATTTACTCGCGAATTTTACATTCAGTTTGCGCTAAGAGGGCTTGGTAATTTTGGCGCTGGCAGCGGAGACACCAGCAAACTGGTTAGCGGCAATACCGGCATAGTCAGTGATTTTGGACGCGACTACTAACTGACGCGCTGCAAATCAAAGCATTCTTTAACGAAAAATAAAGTGGTAACTTACTTATGAAGCAATTAATCAAAATAGCCTCTCTCAAACAATGCCTGGCCTTATGCGCAGTCTTACTTTGCAGTCTTTGTTGGGTAACCGATGCAACCGCAGCGCCTGCCAAAAGCAAACCTAACGCTCAGTCATTAGATCGTATCGTTGCCATCGTCAATGATATTGTCATTACGCAAAGTGAATTAGATGAAGCTTTAAAAGCAGCGAAGAAACAATTAGAGGCTAGCAACATTGCTATTCCTCCAGCCAATTTGTTACACAAACAAGTGTTGGATCAACTCATCAATCGCAAATTGCAACTGTATGTGGCTGAGCAAGCTGGCATGAAAGTCACCGATGAGCAAGTGAATAAAGTGATCGCCGACATCGCGCAAAAAAATAAATTAAGCGTAAAAGATCTTTACGTTCAAGTCGTTCATTCGGGCCTTGATGTCAAAGAGTATCAAAAAGAAATTCGAGAAGAGCTAACCATCCAGCAAGTGCAGCAGCAAGAAGTGGGCGGGCATATTGTCGTAACGCCGCAACAAGTGGATGACTTTATGCGCTCAGCTGACTGGCAAGCGTTCAACAACAAAGAATATCATCTGGAAGATATTTTGATTGCGTTGCCAGAAAATCCAACGCCACAAGATGTCGCGACTGCGAAGAAAAAAGCAGAAGATGTCCTCGCTCAAATTCACAAAGGCACGAGCTTTAAAGAAGCCGCCACAGAAGAATCCGGCAGCAGCGGCGCATTGCAAGGTGGCGATCTTGGCTGGCGCCAACTCCCACAAATTCCATCTGCGTTCGCCGATCAGTTGGTACACATGAAACAAAATGACATCTTAGGCCCTGTGCAAACACCTAATGGATTTCACTTAGTTAAACTGACAGGATTACGCAGTGTAGGCCAACCTAAAGATAACAACGTAGAGCGCAAACAAGTAGAACAACTGTTGTATCAACGCAAATTCGAAGAAGAAGTGCAAACATGGATCACAAAAGTCCGCAGCGCGGCCTTTATCAACCTGCACCCAGAAGGTTAATGTGACAAAACACTTGCCGCGAATTTTAATTACACCGGGCGAACCCGCAGGGATTGGCCCGGATGTTGTTATTCAAATTGCAAAGCAGAAATGGCTTGCTGAAATTGTGGTTGTCGCAGATAAATCATTGATGGAAGTGAGAGCCAGGCAACTGGGTATTCCGCTGACATTAACTGCCTGTGATTTAGATGCCGCAACTCAACAGCATCAACCTGGGCAACTGAAAATACTGCCCGTCACATTAAATCACACGCCCCTTCCCGGTGTCTTAGACCCACAAAGTGCAAACTATGTTTTAGAGTGCCTGACGCTTGCCACCGATCTTTGTTTAAATCAAAAAGCCAATGCGCTGGTAACGGGACCTGTTCACAAAAGCAATATGAACCAGGCAAACACCGTTTTCACAGGCCATACTGAATTCTTAGCAGAGCGCTGTCATACCGATCAAGTCGTTATGTTATTTGTTGTTGACCAGCTAAAAGTGGCCCTGGCCACCATTCATATTCCTTTAGCCAACGTCCCACAACACATTACCATTGAAAAATTGCTGGGCACCTTAAAAATACTGCATCATGAGTTACAGACTAAGTTTGGCATCTCCCATCCAAAAATTTTAGTTTGTGGTTTGAACCCACATGCTGGCGAAAATGGCCATCTGGGTCGCGAAGAAATTGATGTCATTCAACCTGTCATTAAAAAATGCCGCGAGGCAAATATGGATGTAGAAGGACCGCTGCCCGCCGACACGATTTTTACCCCGACACACTTACAATCGGCTGATGCGATTTTGGCGATGTATCATGATCAAGCCTTACCGGTTGTGAAATACATTGGCTTTGATCGAG
Organism: Gammaproteobacteria bacterium; assembly: GCA_031291175.1. Classification (GTDB taxonomy): domain Bacteria; phylum Pseudomonadota; class Gammaproteobacteria; order DSM-16500; family DSM-16500; genus UBA5158. The sequence continues at coordinate 329 of JARLJO010000050.1, read as the reverse complement.
CAGTTAACATGACTTTAGGGCTGCCTATCATCCGAACATCCGTAGATCATGGCACAGCGCTTTCGCTAGCTGGCAGCGGTCAGGCGAATGCAGGCAGCCTGGTGGCCGCTATTGAACTTGCTATTACACTTGCTAGCAATGGATCTCATACCTGATTTGAGAAATGACTGCCGTCTTCTCTGGATCCTATCATTCCGCGTAATTCTCAAACCCTAACCCGCAAGCTATCAAACCCCTACGTACCGGGGGGTGTGGCCGGGGTGGCCCCAACATTTGTAACCCCGGTGGTTTGGGGGGGTACCGGGGGCCACCACCGGGCGGGGGGGGGG
>JARLJO010000049.1 GCA_031291175.1 Gammaproteobacteria bacterium | reverse complement strand
GGTTTACTTTTTTCGTGCTCGCCTAAGGGCTCCGCGCGTAAAATGCAAACCTACCCTCCCACCCCGTTTTTTTTGATTCACTTCAACTTCGTTGAAGCGAAAAGAGCATGTTTTACATTGACTCATTGCATAGAGAACTCCGATGCAGATTAGTAGCACGGACTAAGACCCCCACGCTTTTCGTGGGGGTTGTGTCCGCGAACCCCTGCTAAATTCACACCCTAATATCCCAAAACAAAATCCACAACAAAAAACCCCAAACAAAGATTAGTAGCGCGAACTAAGCCCCCCACGCTTTTCGTGGGGGTCGTGTCCGCGAACCCCTGCCAATTTTCAACACCAAACCCACAACAAAAAAACCCTCCCCAACAAAGTTCCCCCCAAATCGCGGAATCCTTTTATCTATCTAAGGAAATATGATAAAACTGATTTCCGTTTAGAACCCATTAATGGTACCTCGAATTATGGCATGGACATCTGGCAAATTGATGTTAGAAACGGGTGAAAGTTTTTCTGGATTAATTCCAAGCTTTCAAAAAGAATCTTTTTTCGGTGAAGTGGTTTTCAGTACCGGCATGGTAGGTTACGTTGAATCCTTAACAGACCCCTCATACGCTGGACAAATTTTAGTTTTCACCTATCCCCTCATCGGAAACTACGGCGTATCAGCCCCCGCGACTTGGGAATCAAAAAAAATCCACGCCAAAGGCGTCATCCTCTGTGAAATGGCAGAACACCCCTCCAATCACAGCTCCACACAATCCTTTTCTGATTGGCTAAAAGAACAAAAAATCCCCTGCCTGGTTGACGTTGACACCCGCGCCATCACCAAACGCTTGCGCACACAAGGCGTCATCCCTGGCGCCATCGTCAGCGCTGACACAACGAAGGTTACCTTCGAAGATTTTGCCGCCACCGACTGGGTCAAATCCGTTTCGATAAAAGCACCCGTTGAATACGGCACCGGCGAAAAAACCATCATCGTCGTCGACTGCGGCATCAAAGAAAATATCATGCGCTGCCTCGAACAATTCCCCGTTCGCCTAAAACGCGTTCCCTATGATTACGATTACACCAACGAAGATTACGCCGGCGTGTTTATCTCAAACGGCCCTGGTGATCCAAAACATTGCAAAGCAACCATTAGCATTTTACAAAAAGCCCTGGCCAAACAAAAACCCGTGTTTGGTATTTGTCTCGGCACACAACTTCTAGCGCTGGCCGTCGGCGCCGACACTTACAAACTACCGTTCGGTCATCGCTCGCACAATCAGCCTTGCATGGATCCGGCCACTGAACGTTGTTATTTAACCTCACAAAATCACAGCTACGCTGTCGATGAAAAAACACTCCCTAACGACTGGCGTGTTAGCTTCCGCAACTTAAACGATCAAAGTGTAGAAGGCATAGAACATACTTCATTGCCCTTCTTCGCGGTGCAATTTCATCCTGAAGCCGCACCCGGCCCACAAGACACACAATGGTTATTTAAAAAATTTTACGAGCTCTGTTTTTCTGACTAATGGGTGAAGCATGCGTTTTAACGGCAAAAAAGTTCTGATTTTAGGTTCCGGTGGTTTGCGAATTGGTCAAGCGGGAGAATTTGATTACTCAGGTTCTCAAGCAATCAAAGCCTTAAAACAAGAAGGCATCAAAACCGTATTAGTCAATCCCAATATCGCCACCATTCAAACCGATCCGCAAATGGCAGATGAAGTGTATTTGCAACCACTCAATGTCGAGATCGTCACCAGCATCATTGAAAAAGAACAACCCGATGGTATTTTGCTAGGCTTTGGTGGTCAAACTGCATTGAATCTTGGCTTTATGCTGGAAAAAGCCGGCGTACTCGCCAAACACAATGTAGAAGTCATGGGCACGCAAATTGTCGCCATTCGTCAAACCGAAGACCGGGACATCTTCAAAAAAGCCCTTCTATCCATTGATGTTAAAACCCCAAAAAGTATTTGTGTGACAAGCATCGCCGAAGCATTAAAAGCCGGTGACGAAATTGGCTACCCCGTCATGATGCGCTCAGGATTTTCCTTAGGAGGCTTGGGCTCCGGTCGCGTAGATACCGCAGACGATCTCAAAGATCGCGCGCAAGAATGTTTAGCCGCCGCCCCCCAAATCCTCATCGAAGAATACTTATTCGGCTGGAAAGAATTCGAATACGAAATTGTCAGGGACAGTGCCGGCAATACGCTGACCATCTGCAACATGGAAAATTTAGACCCCATGGGCATTCATACAGGTGAGAGCATCGTCGTTGCCCCCGCACAAACATTAACAAACAGCGAACATCAATTTTTGCGTGATGTTGCCATCAAAGTTGCCAATCATTTTAATATTATCGGCGAATGCAATATCCAATACGCCGTCAACCCTGAAAACGGCGATTACCGCGTCATCGAAGTCAATGCCCGCCTTTCTCGCTCCAGTGCGCTCGCTTCCAAAGCAACCGGCTATCCACTGGCATTTGTAGCAGCCAAAATTGCTCTCGGTTACTTACTCCATGAAATACCCAACGGTGTCACCCAAAAAACCTGTGCTTTCTTTGAACCCGCGCTCGATTATCTCGTAGTCAAAATTCCACGCTGGGACACCCAAAAATTAAAAAGTGCTGGCCGAACCATTGGCACTGAAATGAAAAGCGTTGGCGAAGTCATGGGCATAGGCCGCACCTTTAAAGAAGCCTTACAAAAAGCGATCGGGATGTTAAACATCGGCGCCTCCTGCTTAAGCGATTACACGCACCACTTTGAAAATCCCAATCTGGAAATAGAAACGCCAACCGATAGACGTATTTTCGCGTTATATCAATATTTTTTACGCGGCGGCAGTGTCGAAAAAGCCCATACCATGAGCCAAATTGATCCTTGGTTTCTCTACCATATTGCAGAGATAGCAGATCTTGAGAAAACGCTTCAACCTAACACTCTCACTACCGACGCATTAAAAACCGCCAAAAAAATGGGATTCACTGATCGTGCTTTGGGTCTTTTGACATCACAAACCGAATCCGCCATTCGCAAACAACGTTTGGCCGCAGGCATTATGCCTTACGTCAAACAAATCGACACCTTAGCCGGTGAATTTGCCGCCCAAACTAATTATCTTTATTTAACTTATCATGCTTGTGAGCATGACATCACGCCTTCCGAAGATCGCCCAATCATTGTATTAGGCTCCGGCCCTTATGCGATTGGATCTTCTGTTGAATTCGATTGGTGCGCGGTCAACACTTCCCGTACCCTAAGACAGTTAGGCAAAACAGCGATTCTCATTAACTCCAACCCCGAAACTGTATCCACCGACTATGATGAATCCAATCGCCTTTACTTCGAGCAACTCACGCTAGAGCGCGTGCAAGACATTGCCGATTTTGAAAAACCCGTAGGCTTGATTGTTTCCGTCGGCGGCCAAATTGCCAATAATTTAGCGGTGCCGCTAGCTCAATCCGGGTATCACCTCTTGGGCACCACCGCAAAAGATATCGACCGCGCTGAAAACCGCGAAAAATTTTCCGCTCTGTTAAATGAGCTAAACGTCGATCAACCAGAATGGCAATCCGTTACCAGTTTAAAAAATGCGAAAGAATTTGCTCGCGTCCAAGGCTATCCTGTTTTAATTCGCCCTTCCTATATTTTATCGGGCGCGGCCATGAACGTGGCGCACGATGACGCATCACTGGAAGATTATCTAAAACAAGCGGCAAAAGTCTCACCAGAACATCCCGTTGTGATTTCAAAATTTATTTTAGATGCAAAAGAACTGGAAATGGACGGCGTCGCGAGCCACGGCCATATCCTGATTGAAGCCATCAGTGAACATATCGAAAACGCAGGCGTTCATTCAGGCGATGCCACCTTAGTCTTACCACCGCAAAATTTGTATCTTGAAACCATTCGTCGCACGAAAAAAATCACGCGCCAAATTGTCGCGGCATTAAATATCACAGGCCCCTTCAATATTCAGTTCATCGCGAAGTCCAACAACATTCAAGTCATTGAATGCAACTTGCGGGCGTCGCGTTCGTTTCCTTTTGTCTCGAAAGTCACGAATCACAACTTCATTGAAGTCTCAACCAAAGCTATTTTAGGCATACAACAACCGAAAAACCCGAGCACGCTGGAATTGGATTATGTCGGTGTCAAAGTCGCGCAATTCTCTTATCAACGCTTAAAAGGAGCGGATCCTGTAGCACACGTTGAAATGGCCTCCACCGGTGAAGTGGCTTGCTTAGGTGAGAACTTGCATGATGCATACTGGCGCGCATGGCTCGCATCCGATCAAACCATTCGCAGCAAAAATATTTTAGTATCGTTATCCGATCCTTACAAAGCGAAGCTGTTGCCATATCTCCGTCAGCTTGAAGCGCAAAAATGGCATATCTACAGCACCGACGGCACGCATTCATTTCTTTACAAAAACGGCGTCGCCTCTTATTTTGTCTATAAGGTAAGCGAGTCCAATGGCCCAAACATTCAATCCATTATTGCCGCGCAAAAAGTGGATCTCATCATTAATATACCGACCAACCAACAACAAACTGCACAAACCGATGGTTACAAAATCCGGCGCACAGCCATTGACCATCACATTCCATTGATTACCAATCCGCAAAGTGCGCAAATCATGTTGCAATGCTTAATTGATTTGAAGGACACCAAATTATCTGTCCGCTCCTGGCGTGAGATTGTTAGTAATGACCATCAGGAATCCGTTATATTAGAAGGTGCCTTATGAGCGAAAACAGCTTGTATCAACGCAATATTGTCACAACAAAAGAATTAAGTCTGGATGACGTGAATTTAGTCTTCGCCACCGCACAAAAATTCAAACAACAAAAACATGGCAATCAACTCCAGAACAAAATCATTGCCAGCTGTTTTTTTGAGCCCTCCACTCGCACGCGTCTCTCATTCGAATCATCAACAATTCGCTTGGGCGGCAAAGTGGTAGGCTTCACCAGTGATGAGGCGCTGTCTGTGCAAAAAGGCGAAACCCTGTATGACACCATGCGCGTTATTTCATCTTACGCGGATTTGATTGTCATTCGTCATTCACAAGAAGGGGCTGCAGCGCTTGCTGAGCAAGCGGCTTCTTGTCCCATTATCAATGCGGGCGATGGCGCAAACCAGCATCCCACTCAAGCTTTATTGGATTTATTCACGATTCAAGAATGCCAACAACACATTGATGGCCTGTCAATCGCATTGGTAGGCGATTTAAAATATGGGCGCACCATTCATTCACTGACGCAACTGTGCGCATTGTTTGATATTCGCTTGTATTTAGTCTCACCGGAAACACTGACCTTACCCGAATCCGTATCTGATTTATTAAAAAAGAAAGGTATTCGATTTTCATTTCATGACGACCTAAAAGAAGTCATCCCCAAAGTCGACGTATTATATTTCACTCGCATTCAACAAGAACGCTTTGGCGCCGCCGAATATCAACTCGTCAAAAATCAATTTATCTTAACCTCAGACATGTTAAGCAAAGCGAAACCCAATTTAAAAATTCTTCATCCGCTACCACGCGTGAATGAAATTGCGCCTGACGTTGATAACACACCGTACGCGTATTATTTTCAACAAGCTGCGAATGGCTTACCGGTACGCCAGGCTTTATTATCTTTAATTCTGAATGAGTCCTTACCATGACAGAAACAGCACCCACAACAAACAATGAAACCTTACCCGTTTCCGCCATCAAAAATGGCACGGTGATAGACCATATCACGCAAGGGCAAGCACTGCGGATTATTCACTTATTGGGTCTGGCATCGCACGACAACAAAGTGACCATTGGTTTGCATCTACCCAGCAAGCGCCTTGGCAATAAAGATTTAATTAAAATTGAAAATCGCATTTTGACCGAAGATGAAGCCAATGAAATTGTCATCTTCTCGCCACTTGCCACGATTAACGTCATCCAAAACTTTGATGTCTCTAAAAAATATACGACACATCTACCAAAGACCATGAAAAAAGTATTTATCTGCCGCAATCCCACTTGCGTCACGCAAGCTGAAACCGTAGACAGTTATTTTCATATCACAGAACAAGGCAAACAAATCAAACTGACCTGCCATTACTGTGAAAAAACCTTTGATCGAGACCAACTAAAAGTCAATCTCTAACGTAGGTTGGGTTGAGCGCTTTTGGCGAAACCCAACTTTTAATGAAATATTGGGTTTCACAAAAAACATCCAGCCCACATTTTCTAATCCATTAAAAAAATTTCTGGAATAGCTCTATGATAACAATCACTGGCGCGAAATCGATTTCGGGACAACCACTAACATTAACGTGCGCGAACCAAACGCATCAAACAATTGACGCAACTGGCTTGATTGCATTACCAGGCCTAATCGACCCACACGTACATTTTCGCACCCCCGGCATGGAATACAAAGAAGACTGGCGCACTGGCGCCATGGCCGCGATTTGTGGCGGCTATACAACAGTCTTTGACATGCCCAACACAATCCCCCCAACAATCAGCGCAGCATTATTACAAGAAAAAATAGCCCTGATTGATTCACAATTAAAAGAAGTAGCGATTCCTTTGCGCTATCATTTATTTTTCGGTGCAGATAAAAAACATTTTAGCGAAGTGCACCAAGTAAAAAATGCCGTCATAGGCATTAAAGTTTTTATGGGATGCAGCACAGGCAATTTAGTCATTGATGACGACGAAAGCCTACACGCCATTTTTGCAATTGCCGCCACACAAAATTTAATCGTTGCAGTCCATGCCGAAGATGAAGATCGATTAAAATCACAAAAAAAACATTTTCAAGATCAAGGTGCATTGAGTTACTCACACCATTCAGAGATTCGCGACGTGCAGGCCGCTTGCCTCGCCGTCGCCAAAGCCATCGAACTTTGCCGCATCTATCGCACACGTTTGTATATTTTACACGTGAGTACCGCTGACGAAATTGCCTTGATAAAAAAAGCCAAAGAAGAAGGATTGCCCGTCCATGCAGAAACCACCCCGCATCATTTATTTTTGAATCAAGATAGCTATCCGCAATTACAAGGTCGCGCGGTAGTAAACCCACCCTTACGTGAACTGCATCACAATACTGCATTAATGGAAGCCATCCGTGCTGGCATCATTGACACCATTGGCTCCGATCATGCACCACACACACAACAAGAAAAAGCGAAGCCTTATGGCGAATGCCCCTCCGGCATGCCAGGGATAGAAACGACATTACCTTTATTGTTAACGGCATATCACCAGGGATTATTAACCTTAGAACACATAGTCGCACTAACCAGCACACGCGCTGAGACGATTTTTGGATTACCAAAAACAGCAGATTGGGTATTGGTTGATATGGATAGAGAAGCCGTTGTAGACCCTCTGAAATTAAAAACAAAATGCGCCTGGTCAGCTTTTTCTGGGCGGTTGTTACGAGGATGGCCGATTTATACCATATTGAAAGAACAGTGTTTTTTTCTGGATGATTTAAGAGAAAACAGGTAGAGCAACCGCGGCTTGCCCTATAAAAACCGATGATTCTTTCTTTGGGATGATTGCACTGCAATATTAAATAAACTTATTGCTGACCTGCCATGTTGTTTATTTTGATAGGGCGATACTCATGACGTCCCCCAGATTCAGCCTCCTCCTTGCGATCAGAATCACATCATTTTAATTATTTATCAATTATTTATAATTTAATTAAATTTTATTGCGCACAAAGATTAGTCATCATTTTTATTAAGGCCCCTTTCCCAACGTTTGACAAACCCACAAACAAAGTTATAATTATTGTACAAGTACAACAAACCGTACAACTAAAAGTGGGGCTATTACTTATGGACGCTAAAAGCTATTCGGCGGTAAGAAAAAATTTGGCTAGTACAATGGAAAAAGTATGTGATGACCATAGTCCGATTATTATCACACGTAAAAGTGCTCGCGCTGTTGTGATGATGTCCCTTGAAGACTTTAATGCTATTGAAGAAACGGCATATTTACTTCGCAGCCCAGCAAATGCTGAAAAATTACGTCAAAGCATAAAACAAGCAGAAGAGGGAAAAGTGACTTCTCACGAATTAATAGAAGTCGAAAAACTTAGCAAATAAAAGGAAAAACCATGAAGCTTGTTTGGACTGACATTGCATGGGACGAATATTTATATTGGAAAACAGCAGATATAAAAAAACTATCGCGAATTAATGATTTAATCAAAAACATCCAGGAAACGCCATTCCAGGGAATTGGAAAACCAGAACCCTTAAGGTTTGACCTGGCAGGCAAATGGTCAAGAAAAATTGATAATGAGCACCGTTTGGTTTATGCCGTAAGCGGAAAGAAAGAGAAAATCGACGGCCGCTTAGTGGACAATCAAGTCCTTATAATTTATCAGTGCAAATATCACTATTAACTAGAATGTAGCATTGTAGGTTGGGTTGAGCGCTTTTTGCGAAACCCAAGGTTTAAATGAAGTGTTGGGTTGCGAAAAACGCGCTCAACCCAACATCAATGAACTGACAACCCATGCCTCAGGAATGTGGAAATCAGAACACAAACACCAAACCTCTTACGAATTCCGCATCTGATCAATACGCGAAACAATCGTTTTTAATCGCTTCACTTCATCAGGCGAAAACTCTTTGTAAAATTCAGTCCCCTGATTCAAACAAAGAAAAACCTGATCATTAATTCCCGTAATTAAGTCTTTCCCAACTAATTGCACATAATCAATCTGCGGCAACTCATCCGCGGCCCAAGCAGTCAAACGCTCAAGCGTATCAAACGCCAGCATAAAATATTGTTCTTCAATCTTGGCAAATAATGGCTTAAAGGGTTCTTCTTCATTAACGGGAGCCCCTTCTTCCATTTTCTCAACCGGAATAAATAAAGGGGTTCGCAACATAGCGAGATACACTTTATTAACATCTTCCTGCTTTCCTTCACTAGCAAATGCCGCCGAGATCAACTGATCTAATTCTGTCATGACAATAACCCTTTAGATATGCATAAAATTGCGCCAGTTTTCCACGCCCCCACGCTTCTGTCAAGCAACCCTAAAAAGATTCTGCAAAAAACCCACGACCCTCTTGGTCGCATTCCCGCGCAGATAACTATCATCCAATAACTCTGTACAAACTCTGTCGTCCCCACGCAGACGCACTAGTGCCCCGCAAATCTGTATAAACTCTCGTCATCTCCGCGAAGACGGGGACCCATTTCGAAAACTACACTGATATCGAAATAAACTCTCTTAAAATGACTGGGGTCCTGTCAGGGTAGGTTGACTTTTTTCGTGCTCGTAAACTCCGCGCGTAAAAAGCCAACCTACCCTGCCACCCCGTTTTTTTTGATTCACTTCAACTTCGTTGAAGCGAATTTAAAAAAACCAAACATAAACACCCAACCAACCAAGCTCCCCCCCAATCACACATGGTCTATCCCCAATACTTTAGGTACAATACGGTTTTTTAAATCCTCGCATAACACAGTTGTGGGCATTTATCGTTCATGCTTTTGCGAGGCCCATTCAGGAGATCGTTTATGATGATGGCTGTCGATGCTATGAAAATAACAAATGGAAAATGTCATACCAATCTATCCCCCAAAGAACTTGTTAACATCGCACTAGAAAGAAACGAAGGCACATTAGCAAGCAATAACGCCTTCGCCGTGACCACAGGCCCACGCACCGGCCGTTCACCCAAAGATCGTTTTATTGTCAAAGATGACATCACAGACAAAGCAGTTGACTGGAACAACATCAATCAACCTATCACCCCCGCTAAATTTGATGCTCTCTGGCAACGCGCAACCGAATATCTGAATCAAAAAGATACCTACTTTGTCTCTGACCTCAGCGTCGGCGCAGACCCCGCTTTTGCCTTACCTGTTAGAGTCATCACCGAATTAGCCTGGCAAAATCTCTTCGCCCAAGATCTATTTATTCGCACAGCCATCAACAACCCTGCCAAACAATGGACCGTTCTAAGCGTTCCCGGTCTGGCAACAGAACCCGCCCGCGATGGCGTCAATGGTGATGCAGCCGTCATCTTGAACTTCACCAAACGCACCATCTTAATTTGCGGCACTCATTACGCTGGCGAAATGAAAAAAGCTGTGTTCTCTGTCTTAAACTTTTTATTACCAGAACACGATGTTTTGCCAATGCATTGCGCAGCCAACGTTGGCAAAGATGGCGAAACAGCCCTTTTCTTCGGCTTATCTGGCACCGGCAAAACCACACTGTCCGCTGATCCCGAACGCTATCTCATTGGAGACGACGAACACGGCTGGAGCCAACACGCTGTTTTCAATTTTGAAGGCGGTTGCTATGCCAAGTGCATAGACTTATCCCAAAAAAATGAGCCGGTTATCTGGAACGCCATCCGCGACGCAGCAGTACTTGAAAACGTTGTACTCGATCCTAAAACCAAAGAACCCAACTACGCCGACACCTCTCTCACCCAAAACACACGCGCGGCATACCCACGCGAACATATTCCGCTACGGGTTGAAGAAAATAAAGCTGGCATTCCAAACGCCGTGATCTTTCTCACGTGTGATCTCTATGGTGTGCTGCCACCTGTTTCACGCTTAACCAAAGAACAAGCCGCCTATTACTTCTTAAGTGGCTACACTGCTTTAGTCGGCAGTACTGAAGTTGGCCAAGGCAGCGGTATCAAGCCAACCTTTAGCACTTGTTTTGGCGCACCGTTCTTCCCACGCCCACCGCAAGTCTACGCGCATCTCTTAATGAAGCGCTTAGATGAGCATGATGCCCAAGTCTACCTGGTCAACACTGGCTGGATGGGCGGCGCACATGGACAAGGTGGCAATCGCTTCTCTATCCCCACCACCCGCGCCATCGTCCGGGCCATTGTGAATGGGGATTTGCGTAATGCCAATTATGAAACCCTGCCTGGATTTAACTTTGAAATTCCAACGGCGGTAGCGGATGTGGATAGCAAATTATTGAACCCACAAAACGCATGGGCAGACCAGGAAGCACTAGCCGTGAACACCAAGCTATTGATGGATCAATTCATCGAGAACTTCAAAAAGTTCAATGTGAGTGACGTCATCCGTAATGCGGGGCCAAATAGTTCAAACTAAAAAACGACACATCAAGAAGTGGGCATCTTGCCCATTTCTTGATATTAAGTCATGCAAATGGAAATGAACATTCCCCATGGACGACATCGAACAAAACATAAAGACTGTCTTGCACTCCATTCGCGAATATGAAACCCGCTATCACCGAACTCCTCTCAGCGTAACATTACTCGCCGTTAGCAAAGGTCAGCCAATAGAAAAAATCACTCAGGCACTGGACGCAGGCCAAACCCACTTTGGTGAAAACTACCTGCAAGAAGCCCTTGATAAAATAGCCATACTCGCCAATCCAGCCATAGAATGGCATTTCATCGGCGCTATTCAAAGCAACAAAACCAAACTCATCAGTGAAAACTTCCACTGGGTTCAAAGTGTCAGTGACATCAGAATCGCCACCCGCTTGAACGACCAACGCCCAAATCATCTACCCCCGCTCAATATTTGCTTACAAGTTAACATCAGCGAAGAGCCAACAAAATCCGGCATGCCGATTGGTGAGGTAGACGCCTTCATCGAAAAATGCCACAAACTCCCGCGTTTACGCCTTAGAGGACTCATGGCAATCCCTGCCCCAAAAAATATTTTCCGCGAACAACGCGCAGAATGTCAGAAATTACGTCTGCTCTTCGAAAATTTATTAGAAAAATACGATTTTTTAGATACTTTATCGATGGGCATGTCAGATGACATGGAAGCGGCGATCTCAGAAGGTGCGACTATGATTAGAATCGGGACAAAAATCTTTGGATTTAGATAACAACTCCGAAACATTATACCACCAAAAAAATAATTTTTTTGTAGAGTATACTAAAATCATGTTCAACCTTATTGGGGTTGCAAATATGACAACAAACAGCATAAAAATAGCATTATCCGTTATTCTGACACTTCTCTTCACTAGCTTTTCGGGTCCAGTGTTTGCCGCGCTTGTTAAGGGCATTTATCTCACCCAAACCACCATGGAAAACACAAAGTATCTTAAATATCTCATCGCTAATTCCAAAGCGGTCGGGATCACAACTTTCGTCGTCGACATGGAGATTCCATCCAAACGCTACCAAAAAAACGTAGCCTTGTTGAAGGAAAATGGCATTCGCTATGTCGCCCGTGTCGTGGTCTTTCCTACCGGTGGCCACCCAGAACAAATCAGCTCACCTGCATACTGGGCAAAACGTTATGCCTTGATGAAAACAGCCGTTGATTATGGCGCACAAGAAATACAATTAGACTACATTCGTTACAATACCAAGCAACATGCATCGGCTGACAATGCCAAGCACATCTTCACCGTTGTGCAATGGTTTAAAGACAAGCTCGCCCCTCAAGGCGTGCCATTGCAAGCGGATGTCTTTGGTATTTCAAGCTATGGCGAATCCAAACACATAGGTCAAAATTTACGAATGATGGCGCAAAGTGTTGATGCCTTGTGCCCTATGGTTTACCCATCGCATTTTGAACCTTTCAGAACGCATGCTGTCACCCCATATCAAACCATTTATAACTCATTGCATGCGCTGCGCTCACAATTTGATAACAAAATGCCCGTCAAACTCTACGCCTTTATTGAGATTTCAAACTATCGTTATCCATTGCCTGGCTCAAAGAGACGTTCTTATGTTGTGGCTGAAATGAAAGCGGTACAAGATGCGGGCGCTGATGGTTGGTATGTTTGGAGTGCACACAACAAATATGACTATCTATTCAGCTTGATGGCTGAAATTAACCACTCAAGTAAAGACGCGTCATCCAACGTGATCATGACGGCTGACGCAAAACCGGACACGAGGAGTGTAGAGGCAGAAACCAAAGCAGTAACAGCTGAGGCCAAGTCAAATGAGGACACCACAGAAACCAAACTCATTCAGGCAACCGCCCACGCTGATCAAACTATAACAACAGCTGAAGCAACACCCGATAAAAAAGAGAAAGTAGGAAATGATACACCCATCTCTGTTTCAGAAAATACGAGCCAACAAAAAAGTGCCGTAGAATCCTGGACCAGACCCATCAGCCTACATTAATCCCACCTGATAAATCCCTACCCTGATTTATTCTAGTGAGCCCCCCCTCAAGGGGGGTCTTTGTTAAATAAATCAAATGATCCTGTCATCCCGCGAAGGCGGTGACCTCAACGTGAACACTCTTAAATTGACTGGGGTCCTGTCATGGTAGGTTTACTTTTTTCGTGCTCGCCTGTAGGCTCCGCGCGTAAAAAGCAAACCTACCCTGCCACCCCGTTTTTTTGATTCGCTTCCACTTCGTGGAAGCGAAAAGAGCATGTTTTCATTGACTCATTGCACAGAGAACTCCGATGCAGATCAGTAGCACGGACTAAGACCCCCACGCCTTTTGTGGGGGTCGTGTCCGCGAACCCCTGCCAAATTTTTGTAGCCGCCAAGAAACCCATGCTATGATAACGGCCAAAGAACCAACCGGATGAACCCAAATGACAAAATCAACTATCTCAATCATTGGCAGCGGCAACATGGGCGCCAGTTTAGTAGGCGGCTTGATAGCCGATGACTACCCTCCCCAAAAAATCTGGGTTGCCGATCTTGACGAAACAAAACTCAAACATTTAAAACACCAGTTTAATGTCAATATCACAACAGACAATCACGAAGCCGTTAAAGTCGCAGAAATTGTGATGCTAGCAATTAAACCGCAAGTATTGTCAGCAGTCATTACCGATTTAAAAAGCACCATTCAAAAACACAAGCCCCTCATTCTTTCAATCGCCGCCGGTATTCGTGAAACCAGCTTACAAAATTGGCTAGGAGGCAATATCGCGATTGTCCGCGCCATGCCAAACACACCCGCTTTAATCGGTTGTGGCGCATCCGCTTTATTCGCCAACAAATGGGTCACTCAAGAACAACACAATGCGGCAGAATCCATTTTACGTTCAGTAGGACTTGTCGTTTGGTTAGAAGATGAAAACTTAATGGATATCGTCACCGCTTTATCCGGCAGTGGCCCCGCTTATTTTTTCCTCTTTATGGAAGCCATGCAACTCACCGCCGAAAAATTGGGGCTACCCAAAAGCATCGCGCGCCTACTCACTTTGCAAACCGCTTTTGGCGCATCACGCATGGCATTAGAAAGTGAAGAATCTGTCGCTGAATTACGCAAACGCGTCACATCTCCTGGCGGCACAACCGAACAAGCCATCCGCGTCTTTGAAGAAGCCTCCTTACGTCAAATCGTTGAAGATGCTTTAACCGCCGCCAAAAACCGCTCCGAAGAATTAGCCAAACAGTTAGGAAACCCTATTTCATGACACCCAATACCTTCGCTAACGCCAGTATCTTTTTGATTTCGACATTATTTGATTTAATCACTTTTTTATTTATAGCCAGAGTCGTACTGGTTGCGATACGAGCCGATTATTACAACCCTATTTCTCAATTTGTTAACAAGCTCACGCAATCGATTGTAAGCCCTTTGCGTCGCTTCATTCCTAATTACAAAAATATTGAGCTAGCATCCGTTGTCATTATTTTAGTATTAGCGATGTTAAAGTTTTGCTTATTAGGATTGATTTTATTCGGACACGCTAACCCCATCGGCTTATTTGTCTTAGCCAGCGCAGATTTTCTGAAATCGATTTTGAATTTATTTTTCTATGCTATTTTATTGCAAGCCATCATGAGCTGGATTCAATCAGGCTATTCACCCGTTGCCAACTTATTAAATCAAATTACAACGCCGTTAATGCGCCCATTTCAACGGATCATTCCTCCTATTGGTGGTATGGATATCACACCGATCCCGGTAATGATTTTATTGCAATTGTTACTCATCGTGATTGTCGCCCCCCTCTTTACAGTAGGGCAAGGACTGGCATTTGGCTAATTGGTTTTATTGGCAAGACAAGACTCTCTTTTTACAAGTGCAGTTGCAGCCCCGTGCCAGCTCGAATAGTATTGTGGGAATTCACGGCGATCACCTTAAAATTCGCATCACCACACCTCCACTAGACGGCCGTGCCAATAAGCATTTAATCACCTTTTTGGCGGGCTGTTTTAAAGTCCCGCAAAAACAAGTGCGGATTATGAAAGGTGAATTAAGTCGTATTAAACTCGTGCGTATTGAATCTCCAAAAGAAATGAAGGCCATAACAGAATGGATGATAGAACCAAAATGAAAATTGTCTTTGCCAGTAATAACCAGGGAAAAATTCGCGAACTGCAATCGTTGCTGATGCCTTTTGATTTAGACATCACACCACAAGCCGAATTCGGCGTGGATGACATAGAAGAAACTGGCTTAACTTTTGTTGAAAATGCCATTTTAAAAGCGCGTCATGCCAGCCTTCAAACGGGTTTAGCTGCCATTGCGGATGATTCCGGTTTATCTGTGCCCGCATTAAATGGCGCACCAGGGATTTATTCAGCACGCTTTGCTGGTCTTCCTTCCAACTCTGCCGCCAATATCCAAAAATTGTTAACCGCGATGCAAGATTTGCCCGAGTCCAAACGCCACGCTTTTTTTCAGTGTGTACTGGTATATCTTGCGAGTGCAGAAGATCCGACACCACTGATCTGTCATGGTGTATGGCACGGTACCATTTTAACAAAATCGCAAGGCACAGATGGATTTGGTTATGACCCGGTTTTTTTCGTACCAACTGAAAACAAAACTGCCGCGGAACTGCCTCTCGAGATTAAAAATCAACTCAGCCATCGCGGCAAAGCATTAATAATGTTGATGGAGAAATTACACGAAAAATTAATTTAAAAATACACTCAGACTCTCATAGGGTGATAGCATGCCTTATCATTCATTTTATTGACTAGAGCGGTGAAAGCTTATGCAAGCCTTGTCCGTCAAAAATCTCAGCAAAAAATATGCTAATGGCCAAGTGGCATTAAAAGGTATTGACCTTGAAGTGAGCGAAGGCGATTTTTTTGCTTTGCTCGGCCAAAATGGGGCGGGCAAGTCCACGACCATTGGTATTATCAGTTCTCTTATTAACAAAACCGCCGGTCAAATTACAGTATTTGGCCATGATATGGATACCCATTTGGATGCGGCGAAATTATGTCTTGGTGTTGTACCCCAAGAGATGAATTTTAATCCCTTTGAAAAAATTGCCGACGTTGTCATCAATCAAGCGGGCTATTATGGCATCCCTCGCAAGATCGCCGAAAAGCGCATGGAGCATTACTTCAAAAAACTCGGCATTTGGGAAAAGCATAAGCAAGCGGGTTTACGTTTATCCGGCGGCATGAAAAGACGTTTATTAATTGCACGCGCCCTAATTAATCAACCCAAATTATTGATTTTGGATGAACCCACAGCCGGTGTGGATATCGAACTTCGCCATATGCTCTGGCAATATTTAAGAGAGCTGAACGAGCAAGGTACCACCATCATTCTCACCACGCATTATTTAGAAGAAGCTGAACATCTTTGTAAAAATGTAGCGATCATTGACCATGGTGAAATCATTGAAAACACCAACATGAAAGAATTGATTGCGCGTCTTGATAGTCAAACCATGATATTGGATTTAGACAAACCACCTATCAGTCATCTCATGCTGCCTGACTATCACGCGAGAATGGTTGATGAAACCACGATGGAAATTAAAATTCATAAAACCCAATCATTAAATATTTTATTTAACGAGTTAACACAAAAAGGTTTTAATGTGACGGGCATTCGTAACAAAACCAACCGTCTTGAAGAATTATTCATGGAACTGATTGCTGCAAACAAAAAATCGTCGACCTGACTTCATGACAAATAAACTCGTCTTCGTCCTTTAAAAGACGCCTTTATCTCTCCCGCAAGAGGCATTGTGAATAAATCAAAACTTTACATTCCCGCGTAGGCGAGAAACTATTTCTTGAAACCCGTATTTTTAGTAAAGCGAGTTCAATAAAGAAAAACAGATGAAAAGAATCAAAACCAAATAACTCATCAGCCCAGAGGTTAACCCAATGCAAACACGCTCCGAACAAATTTTGATTGCTTTGCAAACCATTTTATTCAAAGAAATCGTGCGCTTCATGCGAATCTGGACACAAACCTTATTACCACCCGCCATTACCATGACTTTATATTTTATCATTTTTGGTAAATTAATCGGCTCACAAATTAATCCCATCTCAGGCTATAGCTACATGCAATACATTGTGCCGGGCTTAGTCATGATGTCCGTCATGACAAACGCCTATGCCAACACGGCTTCTTCTTTTTTCGGCGCCAAATTCAGCCGCAGCATTGAAGAAATCCTGGTAGCGCCCGTACCCAACTATGTCATCGCGCTAGGCTTTGTATTAGGCGGCACCTTCCGCGGATTATTGGTTGGCCTCATTATTATTCTGGTTTCACTTTTATTCACACATTTAACCATACACAGTTATAGCATCGTGATATCCATGGGTATTTTATCCGCCATGTTGTTTTCGCTGGCTGGATTAATCAATGGCATTTTTGCGCGCAAATTTGATGATGTATCATTTATTCCAACCTTCGTACTCACCCCGTTAACCTATTTAGGCGGTGTTTTTTACTCCATCAAACAACTACCACCGGTTTGGCAAAAAATCTCCATCTTCAATCCCATACTGGAAATTGTAGACACTTTCCGCTTTGGTATATTAGGTATCTCGGATGTAAACGTTTACTTTGGTTTTGGTTTGGTATGTGCATTATTTGTAGTGTTAACGATTTGGAGCTTAGTGTTATTGCAAAAAGGCACGGGGCTTAGAACTTAAGTTTCCCTAAATTGTAGACACTTTTCGCTTTGGTATATTAGGTATCTCGGATGTAAACGCTTACTTTGGTTTTGGTTTGGCATGTGCATTATTTGTGGTGTTAACGATTTGGAGTTTCGTGTTATTGCAAAAAGGCGTGGGACTTAGAACTTAAGTTTCCCTTTGATTTGACAGCTAAGTCTATTTACAAGAAACATTTATGCTATTAACCTTATCACGCTCTATGGACTACTTAATAATTTTTATAAGGATTTTTCAATGATCAAAAACCTACTCGCCCTCATTGTCTTAAGCATCGCTGTGACATTGACCATGACCTATGCACAAACAGGATTGCATGCGCTTTTAGCCGCTTATGATTGGATTTCTGCCACATTAAAACAAGTCTTCTCTGACGGCCCTGCTGGCAATTTATCCCGAGAGTTATTAGCTTTATTATTTGTACCATTGTTGGTGGGTATGATCCCCGCGCTTTTATACTGGTTTGCAAAGCGCAGCTGGTTTCCATACTTCATGCAATTAGTTTGGGTTACTTGGTTAGTTCAAACCGCCGCGATCGTTATTCTCTACAAATCCGCTAGCTAACACAATCAATGTAGGTTGGGCTGAGCGTTCTTCGCGAAGCCCAACATCATTAAAGCCCACCGGTATCACACCTCGATGCACAACCATTTGGGTTACCTGGTTAGTTCAAACCGCCGTTATCGTTATTCTCTACAAATCCGCTAGTTAACATAATCAATGTAGGTTGGGCTGAGCGTTCTTCGCGAAGCCCAACATCATTAAAGCCCACCGGTATCACACCTCGATGCACAACCATAAGATGCTGAATGTTTTTTTACGAAAACCCAACAGACCCTACCCATCCACCTAAATCCAAAACGCCACTTTCACCATAATTTTAGATGTCAACGCCATAAGCTTTTTAATAGGAAAAGGCAAAACAACCGCACCGGCCTTTATCGCTTCTTCACGATGATGCAACTCATCGATTTGCATTTGCTGTAATATTTTAATACTTTTATGATCTTCTGGCGGTAACAAACGCACATGACTTTCTAAATGCTTAACCACTTGCTGTTCTGTTTCGGCAACAAAGCCTAAGCTCCACCGATCACCCACTAATCCTGCCGCCATCCCTATCGCAAATGATCCCGCATACCAAACCGGATTCAAATAACTTGGGTGACTTCCCAATTCTGTTAACCGTTTACTGCACCAGGCAAGATGATCACCTTCTTCAATCGCCGATTGTTGCATTTGTTTTTGAATCACTGGATTTTTCGATACCAATCCCTGGCCATGATACAACGCTTGTGCAGCGACTTCGCCCGCATGGTTCACGCGCATCAAGCCTGCCGCTTGCTTGCGTTGCAAGTGAGTGAATGTGGGTTCTTTTTCTCCCAACGCAGGATAAATACGATCAGTCGTCTTAACTGTACCAACCATAGCACGTAGCGCTTGGTCTAAGCCCAAGCAAATCTGGTCTAATGGAGAATACTGCCGTTTATTTTTTGTCATAGTGCTAGTATAGCCATTAATATGAATAGAAATAAGTGTATTTATTTACATTACTCATGAAAAATGAGTACGATAACAAAATAGACCGGTTTCAGCATTTGAAAACGCCCTATCATTCTTCCCGAAGAGAGTAAGAGCGACGTCCGGGTAGAAACAAGTGTAATACACAATGGCGTTTAACTGGGTTTTCTAGCGAAAGGATTAAGGATACATGATGTCAGCCCTCAGCTTTCAATCTAACTTGGAATTATTACTGCGAATATTCATCGCTTTTTTACTGGGTGGTTTAATCGGATGGGAACGCGAGCGGCACGGCATCTCGGCAGGCATCAGAACCTATGGTGCGATCAGTTTGGGCGCTTGTGTATTCGGGATTGTTTCTCTCAGCGTTGCCGGTGCTGATCCCACGCGCATTGCCGCACAAGTTGTCACTGGCGTTGGTTTTTTAGGCGGCGGTATTATTTTTCGTCAAGGTGACCAACATCATGTGAGCGGACTGACCACCGCTGCCACTTTATGGGCAACGGCAGCCGTTGGACTGGCGGTAGCACTGGGTATGTATATGGTCAGCTTTTTAACCGCCATTCTGATTTTTGCTTTGCTCTATTTGCCACGTCTGAAATGGTGGAAAAAGATTTCAAAAAAATCCGTCTAAACGATTAAGCGTTCACTTCTTTGATCAAATCTTGAAGTTCGCCGCTTTCGTACATTTCCGCCATGATATCGCTACCACCCACAAACGCGCCGTTGACGTATAACTGCGGAATGGTCGGCCAGTTTGAAAACTCTTTAATGCCCTGGCGAATCTCAGGCTCTTCTAAAATATTCACGGAAGTGAATTTCGCATTGCACGCTTTTAACAAGCTCACGGCTTTGGATGAAAAACCACATTGCGGAAATTGCGGTGTGCCTTTCATGTAAAGAATAATCGGGTTTTGCTCAACCTGAAGCTTAATGGTTTCTTGAATATTCATGTCTGAAAATCCTCAGTGATAAATTAATACTTTTTCTGTCATTTCCGCGAAGTCAGAAGACCGACGGTGTTTTTATTTTTACAAGAACTTCTCTATCAGTATTTTTATTGATTTAAGACCAAGACTACAATCACATCATTCCTAATTGCAATTTAGCCACTTCGCTCATCATGCCTCTGTCCCACGGCGGATCAAAAACTAAATCAATTTTAACATCAGTAATATCACTGACAGTTCGAATCTTTTGTTCCATATCGGCTACTAACACAGGACCCATACCACATCCCGGCGCCGTCAATGTCATTTTAATATCAACCCGCTTACCACCTTCAGGCATTGGCGTAATAACACACTCATAAATCAAACCAAGATCCACAATATTCACGGGGATTTCAGGATCATAACAAGTTTTCATCAACTCTCGCACTTTGTCCTCAAGTGAACCTTCCATCGCATTCACATCTGGCTCATCAATGATGACCATACACAACGCATCACCGTCTCTGCCGGCGACTCTGGCCAAGTTTCCATTCACATAAACCGTGTAGGAATTTCCCAAAGCCTGAGTAATCATGACCAACGTTCCTTTCTGGATCGTGATCTTTACTCCAGAAGGAATAAGCAATGCATCTACTTCACGTGTGACTTCAATCGTATCTTGTTTAAACATAGTTTTCGTTACTCTATGGTAAAACTTTCGCCACAACCGCAGCGGCCTTTTTCTTTCGGATTAATAAAAACCAAACGCTTTTGTTTTAAACCATGGCCTTCTTCCACCACGTAATCAACTAGCAAATCTTGCAAAAACGGTAATGCTTCAGGATCCACATACACTTGCAACTGGTCTTGCACTTCAAAATGCACATCTTTATCACTAACGACTTTTTCAATAATCGCCGGTACGTAAGCATAACCCGAGCAACCCGTTTTCTTAATCGACAAACGAAAACCAATCCCCGCTGCTTGCTGATCAAGCATACTGTTGATATGTGAAACTGCTGCATCAGTAAATACAATCGGATTCATACTCCCCCCTTTTTTTCTTACCCTACGACAACGCTTTCCGCCTCACTCTGTACTAACCGTATGCGCATCATCCGCCAACGCCGCTTTCAACGTATGCCAAGCCAGCGTCGCGCATTTCACCCGCGCCGGAAATTCAGCCACACCGGCCAACACCGCCAGCTTCCCCAATTTTTCTTCTAAAACCGCATCATGCCCCAATGTCACTAACTGATGAAAATCATTAAAAATCTCATTCACCTCAGCTTGAGATTTCCCAGTCAACACTTCCGTCATCAAAGAAGCGGAAGCAACCGAGATCGCACAACCACAACCAACAAACTGGATTTTCGCAATACTACCGGCTTGTTCTAAAATATAAACCGTCAATCGATCGCCACATAAAGGATTAAAACCTTCTTTGCTATGATTAGCCGCATCCAACGCCCCAAAGTTCCTGGGTTGCTTACTGTGATCGACGATCACTTGTTGATAAAGTTCACGCAATGCAGACATTAGGCAAATACCTTTTTAACAGCCATGATACCCTTAACTAGCGCATCAATATCCGCGTTCGTATTATACAAACCAAACGATGCGCGAACGGTTGCAGGAATGTGATATCTTTCCATGACCGGCATCGCACAATGATGACCGGCGCGAATAGCAACCCCTTCATCATCTAAAATCGTACCGATATCATGTGGATGCACACCTTCTAAAACAAATGAAATCACACCAACTTTTTGTTTCGCTGTCCCTATGATTTTTAAACCCGGAATAGCCGATAATTTTTGCGTGCCATACACTAATAAGTCTTGTTCATGCGCCGCAATATTTTGCATGCCAATTGCCTTGAGGTATTTCACTGCCACACCAAAACCAATGACACCGGCAATATCAGGCGTACCCGCTTCGAACTTAAATGGCAATTTGTTATAAGTTGTTTTGGTAAACGAAACACTTTCAATCATGTCACCACCGCCTTGATAAGGCGGCATTTTTTCTAATAATTTTTCTTTCCCATACAACACACCAATACCCGTCGGGCCATACGCTTTATGACTGGAAAACACATAAAAATCGCAATCTAAATCCTGCACATCCACCGGCATATGCGGAAACGCTTGCGCGCCATCCACCAAAATAGGAACCCCATGCTCGTGCGCAATCGCCGCCATTTCTTTAATTGGATTGATCGTACCTAAGGCGTTTGACGCGTGAGCAATCGCCACCATTTTAGTGCGAGCATTAAATAATTTTTTATAATCATCAATATCTATCTCGCCGCTGTCAGAGATTGGAATCACGCGTAACTTGGCACCGACTTGCTCCGTCAACATCTGCCATGGCACAATATTAGAATGATGCTCCATCGTACTAATGATAATTTCGTCATCCGCTTTTAACTGTGAACGACCATAACTTTGAGCAACCAGATTAATGCCTTCTGTCGCGCCACGCACAAAAATAATTTCATGCGAATGCGCCGCATTAATAAAGGTTTGAATCTCAACACGGGCTTTTTCAAATTCACGCGTTGCGCGCTCACTCAACTCATAAACACCACGATGAATATTCGCATTATCATGACAATAATAATGATTCAACGCATCAATCACCACTTGCGGTTTTTGATTGGTCGCGCTGTTATCTAAATAAATTAGCGGCTTTCCCCTGGTCGTTTCTTTCAGTAAAGGAAATTCCCCGCGCAGCTTATCAAAATCAATTGTCATGACTCAAGGTCTCGCTTAATAGTTCCGTCATATATTGCGCAATGGCAGTATGCGTGATTCGACTCATCACATCGTCTGCGAATGCGCGTGTTAACAACTTTAACGCTGCGTCTTTTTCTATGCCGCGCGAGCGCAAATAAAACAAAGACTCTGTGTCTAACTGACCAACCGTATCACCGTGCGCACATTTCACATCATCGGCATAAATTTCAAATTCCGGCTTCGTATCTACCTGTGCGCTATTGGATAACAGCAAATTGTGATTCGCCTGGTTGGATTGCGTTTTTTGCGCACCCGCATGCACGAATATTTTCCCGTTAAATACCGCATGGGTTTTTTTATCTAATATGCCTTTGTACATCATGAGACTAGTACCGTGCGGTGCAACATGATCGATTTGAATATGGTTATCAATATGCTGATCATCGTGATTGAGCGCATAAAAACCATTGATCGAACATTCCGCGCCACGCTCATTCAAATTCACATACACATCATCACGAGCTAAGTGAGCCCCAACTTCCAGGCTGACCATTTTAACTCGGCTGTCTTGTTGTTGATGAATAAAGGTTTGGGCAATGTGTGTCGTCTGCAACCCTTCATTCTGAATTTTATAATAATTGACTTCGGCATTCGGGCTGGTATGGATATCCGTTTGGATATTCGAAAAATACTGTTCCGCGCCTGCGCTAACATGCTCTTCTAGCAGCGTCACATTGCTGCCTTCTTCTGCAATGATTAAATTACGCGGACAAGCTACCGCCTGGTTCGCATTCACATTGAGATATAAAACATGAATCGGTGCTTTGATTTGAATATTTTTAGGTACCTGCAAAAATAATCCATCAGACAGCAAAGCAGTATTCAAATAAGAAAAAGGATGACGTTCTAAATTGACCGGCATCATCAAATAAGACTTCACCAACTCTGCGTGCGCTGTTAAAGCTTCTTGTAAACTACAAAGGATAGCTGTAGCAGGCAATAAACCCAGATCAGAAAGCAGCGGCGCAAAATGCCCGTTAACAAACACGACCGACAAACTATCCGTATTTTTCAAGCGATGTTTTTTCACTATTGCTGGCAATGTTTCCGCTTGATCAAATCGCGCTTTCGTCAGTGCTTGTTTTTCAAGATAAGACACATCCGTATATTTCCACAACTCTTCACGCCGTGAAGGGAAACCACGCGTGAGGAAAGCCGCGCCTTGTTGTTTTTGAAATGCACGTAACCAATCTTGTTCCGCCGATTGCTCAGTAAGACACGTGGCAACCCAGGTTGGGAGATTAACAACAGTATTCATAAACTCGAATGCCCCTCTAACCAACCATATCCTTTGGCTTCCAATTCCAACGCTAATTCTTTGCCGCCTGATTTAATAATCTGGCCGTTTACCATCACATGCACAACATCTGGAACGATGTAATCCAATAATCGCTGATAATGCGTTACCACAATAATACTGCGATCTTTGCTGCGAAGTGAGTTAACGCCTTTCGCCACCATCTGCAATGCGTCAATATCCAAACCAGAATCGGTTTCATCCAAAATAGCCAGGCGCGGCTCAAGCATTAACATTTGTAAAATTTCATTACGCTTTTTTTCGCCGCCCGAAAAACCTTCATTCACAGCGCGATTTAAAAATGCTTCGTCCAAACCCACGTCTTTAATTTTAGATTTAATCGCAGTGATAAAATCCATGGCATCTAAAGGTGGCAAACCGCGACTCTTACGAATCCCATTTAATGCCGCTTTCAAAAAATACATATTATTCACGCCAGGAATTTCAACAGGGTATTGAAATGCGAGAAACAAACCTTCGGCCGCGCGCTCTTCCGGTAACAGTGGCAATAAATCTTTGCCGAGCAACGTCACTTCACCCTGGGTAATATCATAATCTTCGCGACCCGCTAATACATTCGCAAGTGTACTCTTGCCTGATCCATTCGGCCCCATGATGGCATGCACTTCCCCCGGTAAAACGTGCAAATTAATGCCGCGCAAGATAGGCTTGGTTTGTTGCTTCTCGTCTTGTATGGTTGCATGTAAATTTTTTATCGCTAACATTTTAGTTACCTTTGTCATATCCAACACTTTATTTTAATCAACTTACCCAACGCTACCTTCCAAACTCACCTCTAGCAGTTTTTGCGCTTCAACCGCAAATTCCATGGGCAACTCTTTGAATACTTGCTTACAAAAACCATTCACGATCATAGACACCGCATCTTCTGCGCTTAAACCGCGTTGACGACAATAGAACAATTGATCTTCACCGATCTTAGAAGTCGAAGCTTCATGTTCAATTTGAGCAGTTTTATTTTTGACTTCGATATAAGGAAAAGTATGTGCGCCACAAGTGGAACTCAATAATAGCGAATCGCATTGTGTATAATTGCGTGCATTCGTCGCAGTCGGTAAAACCCGCACTAAGCCACGATAAGTATTTTGACCAAATCCGGCTGAGATACCTTTCGATATAATCGTGCTGCGAGTGTTCTTCCCGATATGAATCATCTTGGTGCCGGTGTCGGCTTGTTGACGATGGTTCGTTAGCGCTACAGAATAAAATTCACCGACCGAGTTATCGCCTTGCAAAATCACACTCGGATACTTCCAGGTAATCGCAGAACCCGTTTCAATTTGTGTCCAGGAAATTTTGGAATTCACCCCGCGACAAGCGCCACGCTTCGTTACAAAATTATAAATACCGCCACGACCTTCTTCATCGCCCGGATACCAATTTTGCACGGTAGAATATTTAATTTGAGCATTATCGAGCGCAACCAATTCAACCACGGCGGCATGCAATTGATTTTCATCTCGCATTGGAGCCGTGCAACCTTCCAGATAACTGACATAGCTACCTTCTTCGGCCACAATTAATGTTCTTTCAAATTGCCCGGTGTTGGCCGCATTGATACGAAAATAAGTCGACAACTCCATCGGGCAACGTACCCCTTTTGGAATGTAAACAAAAGATCCGTCACTGAATACAGCCGAATTCAATGTCGCAAAAAAATTGTCGCGATAAGGCACGACCGTGCCCAGGTATTTTTCCACGAGTTCAGGATACTTTTGCACTGCTTCAGAGAAAGAACAAAAAATAACGCCCACTTCAGCCAGCTTCGCTTTAAATGTCGTGGCAACGGAGACGCTATCAAAAACCGCATCTACCGCCACACCCGCGAGATACGCCTGTTCATGCAACGGAATGCCTAATTTTTTATAGGTTTCTAATAATTTGGGATCGACCTCATCCAAGCTTTTAGGACCATCTTTTTTGGATTTTGGTGCAGAATAATAAATAATATTTTGATAATCGATTTTGGCATAATGCAGATGCGCCCATTCAGGCTCTTTCAAGGTGAGCCAATGTTGATAAGCGCGTAAACGCCACTGCAACATAAATTCCGGTTCGTTTTTACGACGCGAAATTTCCCGCACCACTTCTTCGGACAAACCTGGCGGTAATGCATCCGACTCAATTGCCGTCACAAAACCGTATTCATAGTTTTTATTGACGACTTGTTTTAAATAGTTATTTGCCATACTAAAAACCTTTTACTCGAATGGGGATACCTTTCAACGACAAGGCGTGTCCCGTTAATGGCCGCAGCATATCTTTTAGCGTTACACCATCTAATGCTGTCAAAATAATTTTGTTAATGATCTGCCAGTTATCTTTCAGCGTGCAGAGTGAATCCAATGCGCAAGTACTTTCAATACTGCAACATTCGGTCATCGCTAAATTTCCTTCAATAGCCGATACCACTTGTGCGAGTGTAATCTCATCCACTGCGCGAGCTAGTTGATAGCCACCCCCGGTACCTCGAAACGAGATAACAAGATTCGCATCAGACAAAATTTTTAAAATTTTGCTAACGGTTGGCGCTGCCAAATGCACTTCCTTCGCAATCTGGACGGCGCTTATCACTTGATTGGGCATCAATGCGAGATAACTCATGATAACGGTTGCATAATCCGTTAATTTGCTAATACGCAACATGTTTTCACCTACCACTTTCGGGGGAGGCATACAGTACCATATTCGTACTAATTAATACAATCCTCTTCTCGGCCGTTAAAGCGTTCAATCTCGTGGTTTTCGCGCTATTTTCCCTATTCACTCGGTGCTAAAATAACCCCCTCGCTAAAACACCAACGGATATGGGGTTATCTATGCATTATAACAAACTGGGCAAATCAGGGATTAGACTGAGCGAAATCGCTTTTGGTTCCTGGATCACTTTTGCCAAACAACTAGGGACGAAAGAAGTCAAAGAATTCATGCACGTGGCTTTCGATCATGGGATCAATTTCTTTGATAATGCAGAAGGTTACGCGCACGGCGAAGCAGAATCCTTAATGGGAACGGCGATCAAAGATTTTCGCCGCGAAGACTTAGTCCTCTCCACGAAAATATTTTGGGGCGGCAATGGACCCAATGATACCGGGCTATCCCGCAAGCATCTTTTGGAAGGCACAAAAAATTCCCTTAAGCGTTTAGCCATTGATTACGTTGATTTACTTTATTGCCACCGTCCCGATGCAGAAACACCCATTGAAGAAACCGTACTTGCCATGGATTACCTTGTGCGAAATGGCTACGCTCTTTATTGGGGGACCTCCGAATGGAGTGCCGCTCAAATTGAAACGGCCTACCAAATAGCGGAAAGCATGAACTGCATCAAGCCCTCCATGGAACAGCCAAAATACAATTTATTTTTTCGCAACCACTTAGAAAACGATTATCTCCCGCTATTTAAAAAATATGGTTTAGGAACAACCACTTGGAGTCCGCTGGCCTCAGGCATTTTGTCTGGCAAATATGATCACGGCATTCCGCGTGACAGCCGTTTAGCGCAAGAATCATGGTTAATTCCGGAAAATTTTCAACAGCAAGTCGACAAAGTGAAAGAACTCGCTAAACTAGCACAAGAATTGGGTTGTACGGTCGCCCAGCTGGCTATTGCTTGGTGCCTGAAAAATCCGAACGTTTCTTCCGTGATCACAGGCGCGACCAAAATCCAGCAATTATTAGATAATCTCGGCGCCATTGAAGTAAAGCCGAAATTAACCGACGAAATCATGAAAAAAATCAATGAAATAAGCCAAAAATAACCATGAAACCCATTTTCTCTCATATTACTCTTTCGGGACTAGAGCTACCCGTGCATTTAGGTTGGCCGGATACGGAGCGTGCTGATCCGCAAATCGTGCGGTTGGATGTGCATTTTTCTTTTCCCGAGCCGCCATTAGGCTGCACCAGTGACCACCTGAATGATACTCAGTGTTACGACGCCTTAGTGAGTCAGATCAAAGTGAAAATTTTTTCAAAGCCATTTCGCTTAATCGAACATTTAGGCCATGAAATTTATCAAACCATCAAAGCGGCGCTGTCGCCTGACATCCAGGTCAGCATACGCGTCAAAAAGCAGACGGAAATTCCTCATTTAACGGCTGGCGTCACGTTCTATTATGGAGATGAAAACAATACATGGTAGTACTAGGACTCGGCTCCAATTTAGGCGATCGGTTGGCCACTTTGCGTTTGGCTTTAAGAGCCTTAGAAAAAATAGCCAACTTTCGTATCGAACAAGTCTCTCCGGTTTATCTCTCCGATGCCTTATTACCAGAAGACGGTTCGAGTAGTTGGGATTTGCCTTATCTGAATTTAGCGATTCGATGTGAGACTTCGCTCACCCCTTATGAATTATTGCAACACACTAAAGATATTGAAATTGCTTTGGGACGCGTGCCTGGCAAAGACTGGGCACCCCGGCCTGTGGATATTGATATTTTGGCATGGGATGATTTAGTTCAATTTGACGATAAGCTCCATGTCCCGCACGAACATCTGCATTCACGACCGTTTGCTTTATGGCCACTGGCCGATGTCGCACCGCGTTGGATTTATCCTTTAAAAAATGCTTTTTATGGAAAAACCGCAACCGAGATTGCCTCGCCATGGGGATCCCGCTTTACCGGCGATGCCCCTCTTCATACGAAACAAATTGCTCAACGGATTGATACACCGCAATTAGTCGGTATTTTAAATATCACATTGGATTCTTTTTCCGACGGTGGTCTTTTTTCGGATGTGGATGCGGCAATCACTCATGCTCATGGCATGGTAAATGCGGGCGCCGAGATCATCGATATTGGCGCTGAAGCCACAGGACCCAAAGCAAAACCTTTGGATGCCGCCACCGAGTGGCTACGATTAGAACCCGTTTTGGCCGCCATATTGGCAGAAAGCACCGCTATGCTAATCACGCCAAAAATCAGCGTGGACACCTACCATGCTGAAGTCGCCAAAAAAGCGTTGGCTTTTGGCGTCGACTGGATTAACGATGTGAGTGGCTTATCTGATCCGGCCATGGTGGAAGTCGTAGCCGAGACAAATCATGATATTGTGATCATGCATCAATTAAGTCTGCCGGTTGATACAAAAAAAGTGTTACCAGCGACCGCAGACCCTGTTGCCATTCTCTCTGCCTGGGCTGAAAAAAAATTAGTAGTCTTAGAAAAAGCAGGCATCAAACGCGAGCGACTGATTGTGGATGTGGGTCTGGGTTTTGGCAAAACAGCCGAACAATCTTTAGAACTCATTCAACGAATCGACTCATTCAAATTTTTAGATACACGTTTGTTAATCGGCCATTCCCGAAAATCCTTTTTACAGCTTTTTACCGACAGAGCGGTAACAGAACGAGACATCGAGACATTGGCAATTTCCCTGTTTCTTGCCTCTCATCAAATTGATTATTTACGCATTCACAATGTCGATATATGCGCACGCGGATTGAAAGTAGCAAAAGCATTAAACCCATAACTTTTTATCTTTCCCTTTGTGGGCTTTTGAGACCCATTTCGAAAACGACACTGATATCGAAATGAACTCTCTTAAATGGACTGGGGTCCTGTCAGGGTAGGTTTACTTTTTTCGTGCTCATAAATTCCGCGCGTAAAAAGTAAACCTACCCTGCCACTTCGTTGAAGCGAAAAGAACATATTTACATTAGCTCATTGCACAGAGAACTCCGATAAAGATTAGTAGCGCGGACTAAGACCCCCACGCTTTTTGTGGGGATCGTGTCCGCGAACCCCTGCTAAATCACAGCATTGGGTTGAACGCTTTTCGCGAAACCCAACATCATTAAAGCAATGTTAGCTTTCGTACTAAAGATAGAGGCTTCAACAACGAGTTCCCCACATAGGCGCCTGCGCGGGAATACAGAAATTTACAGATTTGCCCGAAAATCACGCTAAAAAATCTGAAACTAAAGCACCCCCTTCACCCCCGCAACAGTATAAAAAGACCCAAAAACCACAACAAGATCCTCAGGCGAAGCCGCGTTCATAGCCGAAACATACGCATCCTCTATCGACGCATAAGCATGAACCGCCGTTATATCCGTTTCCGCAAACGCCTTTTGCAGCCTCTCAATCGTCGCTGCCCGCTTAACAGGCAATTCAGCAATATACCATTCACTGACCCACTCTTTCATGACCACCAATGTCCCAGGAATATCTTTATCTGCCAACATAGAAAAAACCGCTCGTGTTTTTCCACGAACCGTCCGCTTTGACAGCGCATTGGCTAAAAATACCGCCGCTGCCGGATTATGCGACACATCCAGCAGTCGCACCACCGGCCCTTCCATGACTTGAAGCCGCCCCGGCAAACGCACCGACTGCAAACCGCTATCAATGGCGTCTCTGGAAACAGGCAACTGTGCTTGCATGACTTCAATCGTCATCAACACCGTAGACATATTTTGTAAAGCTAAACTCGGTAATGGTAAATCATCAAAACGAGTCCGGGCAGACTGCCATGACCAGCTAGACCCTATTTCATTAAAATAAAAATCCTTACCCTGGCAATACAGCGGCGCCTTCAATTCAGCAGCATGTAAAATTAATGGACTAGGAGGCTCACTGTCACCACACACCACAGGTGTCCCTTCCCGAAAGATACCTGCTTTCTCTCGTGAGATTAATTCTCTGGTATTGCCTAACCAGTCAGCATGATCAATCGCAATACTGGTAACCACCGCCACATCCGCATCAATAATGTTCACCGCATCCAGCCGACCGCCTAACCCTACCTCTAACAAAATCACATCAAGGTCAAAGCTCCGAAAAATCACTAACGCTGCCAGCGTATTAAATTCAAACAAGGTTAACGATACATCACCACGCGCCTCTTCAACCTGTGCAAAAGCCTGACAAAAAATATCATCTGTCGTTTCCACACCATTGATTCTGACTTCTTCTGTGTGTCGAAATAAATAAGGCGAAGTAAAAGCACCCACTTTAAAACCTTGTGCTAGAAAAATAGCCTCTAACCCGGCAACGGTTGAACCCTTTCCGTTAGTTCCACCAATCGTAATGACAGGACACTTCATCTTTAGCAGATCTAGCCGCTCTGCGAGCTCTCTGACGCGCGCTAAGCCTAAATCAATTTTTTCAGGGCGCAAGGATCCAATATGCGTGAGCCACGCCTCTAGCGTCTTAAATTGCATGATTTGCCTCTCTCCTTATTTCGCCCTTTCTTCAATTCCTGTTCACAGAACCGCTTTTAACTCACCCGTTTCTTGTGCACAACTCCTAACCCCCCAATTCTATACATTTTCATACATGAAAAGGGAGAGATAGACACATAAGCCCACACACTTATCCACAAGATAAAATTCGCGTAGCCTCATGAATTTAATGGCTAAATAAGGCTTTTCCACCGAAAAGTCCTTCCTTATCTATAAGCTCTACAAGATTAGGAAGTATATATATAATCTATTTATATAACAGATTGCCTCGCTGAAAAAGCTTAATCCCTCCTGCCTTAATCATTAACCTATTGATACTTATTGAAAATATTATCTAAGAGACGCTGTGATATACTGTTTCTATCAACATCTTTTCTTTTAACTACTAAAAAAAGTGAGAAAAGCATGACTAATACTCCCGATATCGCTAAAACCAATCCCCCTAAAAAATTATCTGTTGGCGAAGTACTTAGCGAAGCGTGGAAATTAACCGGCGGGGTGAAAGGTCCAATCTTGGTAGCAGGTGTTATCTTTCCACTACTGATCGTTATTGTTTTAGGCGGACTGACATTTTTTTTATTTCCTCCTCATGTAAGAATGCTGCCTAGTGATACATTGAGCGTCACTTATAGTTTTCCAAATATTGTTTCTATTGCTGTCATTGCTTTTCTGTATTGGTTTTGCTTAACCACCGCGATCATGCTAGGTGTGAGACGAGCTTTGGGAATGACCGTTTCTCTGAAAGAAACGATGGCAATGAATTTAAATGCGATAGTCGATATTTTTTATCTTTTCTTTGCTTTTTTTCTGATCACTGTTTTTTTTAATATCGTTCCTCATTTGCTCCCTTATATGTTTGTTCGTATTCTGTGCAGTATTTTCGGGGTCTACTACGTCCTCCCTATTGAACTCTTCGCTCTACCTCTAGTCATCTTAGGTTTGCAACCGATGAAGGAAGCCTTAATCACCAGCATTCGTTTAATGAACAAATATTTCATACCCATCTTTATTTGTTATTTCGCCATGACCATTTTATCTTCCCTTAGTGCGATACCTTTAGCGATTGGTTTGATATGGACAGTTCCTATGCATTTCATTATGTATGGCCTCATCTTCAAAAAAACGGTCATGGATGCAAAACTGGCAGAACCGACGCCTGTAAAAATAGAAACCCCACCCGAACTTGATCAAGAAGAATCCAATTATTCTCCTCCAGAAGCTTAATACCTGTTTATAGATGGCTTTTTTATGAGGTTCTACCCTGTGCATAAGCCTGATGCTCAGTATTTCATACATTTTTATACATGAAATAGCCGACATAGACACACCGACTACCTGACTAATCCACAGGATAATATCTCTGTAACCTAATGAATATAAATGTGAAATATCACTTTTCCACAGAATTTCCCTTCCTTATCTAAAAGCTCTACCATATAAGGATATATATATAATCTTATTTAGATAGCTTAGGGCGGCCTTGAATTTTAACCTTGCGAATAATTTGACAAAAAAGTAAATCGTACCTATCATTGGCGCCCTGGTTTTAAATAAATATGAGAAATAGGCACTACCATGAAAAGAACTTTTCAACCTAGCGTGTTAAAGCGTAAAAGAACCCACGGTTTTCGTGCTCGTATGGCAACCAAGAACGGTCGCGCTGTGTTAAGCAGACGTCGTGCTAAAGGTCGTGCAAGATTAGCTGTCTAAACAATAGCGTTATCTTGAATACCACATTAAGCTTTCCACGAGATCACAGGCTAGTAAGCAAGGCTGAATACCAATCAATATTCGACGCATCTCAAAAGGTGAGTCAACGCCACTTGCTAGCTTTGTATAAACCTAATCAGAATTCACATTCTCGATTAGGTGTTATTGTGGGAAAGCGCGTAGCGAATCTCGCCGTTTCAAGAAATCAAATTAAACGGGTTATACGTGAAAGTTTTCGTAATCATCCCCTGAAGCTAAAGGGGCTAGACATTATTGTTATCGCACGTCACCAATGCGATGATCTAGACAAAGTCCAATTGCGAGAAGGCATAGATAAATTGTGGCAAAGACTAGTAACCCAATATCATCAAGCTTCGCTTTAATTATACGAACCTATCAGTATTGTATTAGTCCACTGTTAGGTAACTGTTGTCGTTTTTATCCTTCTTGTTCTACCTATTCGCTTGATGCCATCAAAGTGCATGGGCTGATCAGAGGCAGTTTTTTAAGTGCAAAAAGACTTTTATGTTGCCACCCTTGGCACGAAGGTGGTTTTGACCCAATCCCGGAAAAAAAATCAATATGACAGCCAATATGATGAATTACATACGCTATGCGCTTTACGGAATCCTGGTTTTTGTTGGAATGCAAATGTATCAGATTTGGGACAAAGAGCATCCCAAGGCTGCCGTTACTACCCAGACAGTTGTGGCGCCAACAGCCGCTTCCGCTTCAAATAATTATATTCCTGAAGTCGCTAATACAAATACGACAGCTTCCAATGCCAATGCGGCAACAACAC
The DNA here is from genome assembly GCA_031291175.1 of Gammaproteobacteria bacterium. Taxonomy (GTDB): domain Bacteria; phylum Pseudomonadota; class Gammaproteobacteria; order DSM-16500; family DSM-16500; genus UBA5158. Next base: position 206,323 of record JARLJO010000049.1, on the reverse strand, counting down.
CGGATGTGAAGAGCGCCCCTATTGCGGCAAGTGCACATATCATTCATGTGCAAACCGATGTATTGGATGTCGATATTGACGCGCAAGGCGGTAATATCACTCAAGTCAAATTAGTGAAATATCCTGAACAATTGCATTCTTCCTCACCGTTTGTTTTATTGAATAACCAGGATGCAACGCGTTATCTAGCGCAAAGCGGTCTATTGAGCACAGAAGGTCCTGATACCTCCAAAGGCCAAGCCTTATATACCGTTGACCAAAACCAAACTGATTTTGTATTAGCACAAAATCAAAACCAACTTCAGGTTAAACTGAATTGGCAAGATGCGAATGGCGTTAAAGTCACCAAAACGTTTAATTTCCAACGTGACGATTACGAAATTGGTGTCGACTATCAAGTTCAAAACCAATCCAAACAAGCTTGGGAAGGTAACGTCTATTTACAATTAATGCGTAAAGACACGCCACCCAGCAAACAAGGGTTGATTAATTTGACCACTTATTTTGGCGCCGCTATTTCAAGCCCCGCTAAAACGTTCCAAAAAATCACTTTCAAAGACATGATAGATAAACCCGTTAACCAAACCATCGTTGGTGGTTGGGCAGCCATGGTGCAGCATTATTTTGTTAGTGCCTGGATTCCTGACAAGACCGCGACTTCACAATATTTTTCACATGTGACAACCGATGGTTTATATACCATTGGCGCATTAGGTCCAAAAATCACGGCAGCACCAGGTACGACAGTTGATACGCATGCTAAGTTCTATGCTGGTCCTGCCATTGCAAAACGTTTAGAACATGCAGCGCCTGGATTACAGCTAACTATCGATTTTGGTATTTTTTGGATAATCGCTGTTACCATTTTCTGGATGATGGCGGCTATTCACAGTGTAGTAGGTAACTGGGGGTGGTCTATTGTCCTGGTCACTTTAGTGATTAAGTTGATGTTCTATCACTTATCCGCCAAAAGCTATCGCTCAATGAGCGTGCTGAAAAAATTGCAGCCACGCATTAATACATTGAAAGAGCGTTATGGTGACGATAAACAAAAATTCACCCAAGCGACTCTTGAGTTATACAAAAAAGAAAAAGTGAATCCAATGAGTGGTTGTTTGCCTATCCTCATTCAGATTCCTGTTTTCATCGGTCTTTACTGGGTACTGATTGAAAGTGTTGAATTGCGCCAAGCGCCATTCATTCTGTGGATTCAAGATTTAACACAAAAAGATCCGTTCTATGTGTTACCGGTTTTAATGGGTATTTCCATGTTCTTGCAACAACGGTTGAACCCGCCACCACCAGATCCAATGCAAGCAAAAGTGATGATGTTTATGCCGGTAGTCTTTACCGCACTCTTCGTCAACTTCCCTGCTGGTTTGATGCTGTACTGGTTTGTGAATAACACGCTCTCGTTCTTGCAACAGTGGTTTATTATGCGCAGCATAAACAACACCAATGGGAATGAAAAATCTAAATCCAAGAAATAATGAAAACATTTCAAACCGACACCATCGTAGCTGAAGCGACTCCTCACGGTCGCGGTGGTGTCGCCATTGTGAGAGTCTCCGGTCCTAACGTTAAACAAATTGCAGAACAGGTTTTAGGCGAACTGCCCAAACCTCGTTATGCAACTTATCTTCCTTTTTTAGATGAAACTCACGTCGCTCTTGATCAAGGCATTGCTATTTATTTTCCTGCACCTCATTCTTTTACGGGCGAGGATGTTTTAGAGCTGCATGGCCATGGTGGTCCTGCGGTGGTTGATCTACTTATTCGAAAAGTCGTGAGCTGTGGTGCCCGCATCGCGCGTCCCGGCGAATTTTCAGAAAGGGCTTTTTTGAATGATAAATTAGATCTCGCGCAGGCCGAGGCCATCGCTGATTTAATCGATGCTTCATCAGAACAAGCCGCGCGTTCTGCTTTGCGATCTTTACAAGGTGAATTTTCTAAACGTATCCATCAATTGGTTGAAGCATTAATTCGCTTACGTATCTATGTGGAAGCAGCGATTGATTTTGCGGAAGAAGAAATTGATTTTTTAGCCGATCAACAAGTCGCAAACAATTTGGCTAATGCGATATCGGATCTTGAAACTGTCGAGGCTAGTGCGACTCAAGGTAGTTTGTTACGTGATGGCATCACAGCGGTCATAGCCGGTGTGCCAAATGTGGGTAAATCGAGTTTATTGAATCGTCTCAGTGGTAAAGATTCAGCGATTGTGACCAATATTCCGGGCACGACTCGTGATATTTTGCGTGAGCAAATTACTATTGATGGTATGCCTCTACATATTATTGATACCGCAGGGTTGCGTGATAGCGTAGATGTGGTTGAACAAGAAGGCATACGTCGAGCGCGGCAAGAGATAGCTCAAGCGGATTTAGTGTTATTGGTTACCAATGCAGCTAGTGAGAATGCTGACGCCATTGATTTGTTAGAGTCGCTGCCGGCCAGAGCTACATTGATTGTGATAAGAAACAAAATCGACTTAACCTCGGAATCTCCTTCTATAAAAATGGAAGAGGGTCACGCTGTGATTTCCCTTTCTGCCATAAACGATATCGGAATGGACTTATTACGCAATCATATTAAAACATCAGTGGGTTTCAGTCCTGATGCTGGAGGCGGTTTTTCTGCTCGTCGTCGCCACCTGGATGCCATCGCTCGTGCTAAAACGTTTATGCTCCGTGGCCAACAACAATTATTGAGTCACCGCGCGGGTGAATTACTCGCCGAAGATTTGCGCCTGGCGCAACACGCACTTTCTGAAATCACGGGTGAATTCAGCTCTGATGATTTATTAGGACGCATTTTTTCCAGTTTTTGTATTGGTAAGTAATGGTTTGCATAAAATGGTCTTGCCATTACCGCATAGACGCTCTAGTGTCCGGCAAATCTCTATAAACTCTAATCATCCTAGCGAGGGCGGGAAGGGAACTACACTGATACCGAAATGAATTCTCTTAAATGGACTGGGGTCCTGTCATGGTAGGTTTACTTTTTTCGTGCTCGTAAACTCCGCGCGTAAAAAGCAAACCTACCCTGCCACCCCGTTTTTTTTGATTCGCTTCCACTTCGTGGAAGCGAAAAGAGCATATTTACATTGGCTCATTACACAGAGAATTCCGATGCAGCACAAAGTAGCACGGACTAAGACCCCCACGCTTTTTGTGGGGGTCGTGTCCGCGAACCCCGGCTAAATCACCGCACATTCACTCAACGCACACAAATCAAAAATCCCCGCCATAATCATTAAATCCCACTAGCACCACATTTTGTCGCACAGCGAAAAGTCATGTTAGGTTCATGAACCCCAACGACTATAAACCATTGTGTATTCCGCTTCTTGCAATACATGCGACGTCATCGCATCTATTAATGCTAATGCATCAGCTCCTTTCATTAAATCGAGCTTTTTATCTAGTGCATACAATGTAAAAACATACCGATGACTTGCACCTTTAGGAGGACAAGGACCATTATAGGCCATTTTTTCCCAACTGTTTTTACCAGCAACAGTATCTCCGGGTAACGCACTGATGCCTTCAGCAAGTTCTGTGACGTTCGCTGGAATATTAAATAACACCCAATGATAAAACGTACCACTTGGTGCATCTGGGTCTGACACAATCAAAGCAAAAGATTGCGTATTTTTAGGTTTGCCCGACCACAAAAGAGCTGGTGAGATATTTTTACCATCGCAGGTATAAGCGACAGGCAGCGCCCCATGATCAGCCGCCGCACCACTTTTTAACTGCATTACATTTTCAGCGCTAGCCGCCATTGATAAATGCATCATCCCTATTGCTAATAGCACCTTTAATCCGCGCATTATGATATCCATATCTAATAAATGAAAAATTTACTTTATTAGAAAATGCCGTATCGGTCAAAGTCGTTGATAAATTATACTCGGGGTGTTTTTTGAGCCGCCTTCTCCTCTAAAGAAATTGGAGCATCCTTTGACCAGTCACTAGCTATTCAGGTAAAATGACGAACTTTTTTCCAAATAGTGTAGAAATTGATGATGGATATTCGGCAAGTCTTTGATGTTATTGTAGTTGGTGGCGGCCATGCGGGAACGGAGGCGGCGTTGGCTTCTGCGCGCATGGGAGCAAAAACCTTATTGCTGACCCATAATATTGAAACATTAGGACAAATGTCCTGTAATCCTGCGATCGGAGGGATTGGCAAAGGCCATTTAGTGAAAGAAATTGATGCGCTAGGCGGTGTCATGGCGAAAGCCATTGATCGTGCGGGTATTCAATTTCGAACTTTAAATGCCAGCAAAGGTCCAGCCGTACGCGCCACCCGTGCTCAGGCAGATCGCATTTTATATAAAGCCATTGTCCGTGAAATCCTCGAAAACCAAGAAAATTTATGGTTATTCCAACAACCCGTCGATGACATCTTAGTCGAAAATGAAAAAGTGACGGGTGTGGTGACACAAATGGGACTCACCTTTAAAGCCAAAACAGTTGTTTTGACTGCAGGGACTTTTCTCTCGGGTAAAATCCACATTGGTTTGAACAATTACGAAGGTGGACGCGCCGGTGATCCACCAGCGAAGACCCTAGGCCAACGCTTGAAAGAGTTACCCTTACGCATTGGCCGACTGAAAACAGGCACACCACCACGCATCGATGGCCGCACAATCGATTTTAGTGTGTTGGAGAGACAAGACGGCGACACTCCTACCCCTGTTTTTTCCTTTATGGGTAAAGTCGAAGAACATCCTCGCCAGATTCCTTGCTATATCACGCACACCAATGAGCGTACCCACGATTTCATTCGTGAAGGTTTGTCCGAGTCACCCATGTACACGGGCGTGATCGAAGGCATAGGCCCACGTTATTGTCCTTCGATTGAAGATAAGATCATGCGATTTGCGGATAAAAATTCGCATCAAATTTTTGTAGAGCCCGAAGGATTAACTACCCACGAAATTTACCCTAACGGTATTTCAACCAGTTTACCGTTTTCCGTGCAAATTGAATTTGTCCGAACGATGCGTGGATTTGAAAACGCGCACATCTTAAGACCTGGGTATGCGATTGAGTACGATTTTTTTGATCCACGTGATTTAAAACCGTCTCTTGAAACCAAAAATATCATGGGATTATTTTTTGCCGGTCAAATTAATGGCACCACCGGTTATGAAGAAGCAGCAGCTCAAGGCTTAATCGCTGGCATGAACGCCGCACTTTTCACTCAAGAGAAAGAAGCCTGGACACCGCGCCGTGATGAAGCATACATTGGCGTATTGATTGACGATTTGATCACACGCGGCACCATAGAACCTTATCGAATGTTCACCTCCCGTGCAGAATATCGATTATTATTGCGCGAAGATAATGCGGATTTGCGTTTGACCACCAAAGGCTATGAACTTGGATTAGTCGATGAAGCCAGATGGCGCGCTTTTTCCGTGAAACAAGAATCCATTGCCACCGAAAAAGAACGTTTGTTAAAAACCTGGGTTAGACCCGATACAGCGATGGGCAAAGCGGTAGAAACATTGTTAAAACAACCCTTGCCACGAGAATATCGCGTAGAAGATTTATTAAGACGACCGGAAGTTTCTTATCGGGATTTAATGACCATTGAAGAGATTGGCCCGGGGGTGACAGATGATAAAGTGGCTGAGCAAATTGAGATTCAAACCAAATACGCAGGCTATATCGACAGACAAGAAGATGAAATTGCCCGTCAACTGCGTAACGAAGAATTGAAACTGCCAGTTCATTTTGATTATGACCAAGTGGGTAGTTTATCCGCCGAGGTCAAACAGAAGTTAAAAGCCGCACGTCCCACAACATTAGGGATGGCAGGACGCGTACAAGGTGTGACTCCTGCTGCGATCTCACTTTTGTTGGTTCATTTAAAACGGAATAAAAAAGACACGCAAAAGGCTGAAAACGAAGCAGAATTGTAATAGTCTTCCCGACACGATAAAAAAGCCACTTGAATGGCAACAATAAAGGGACAAACGACAATGGTTAGCCAGATTCAAAAATTATTGCCTGAAGCGCTCAGCAAAAATGATTATCATTTTGATACAGCGTTACAAGATAAATTCATTCAGTACTTAGCGTTGCTTGATCGTTGGAATCAAGTTTTTAACCTCACTGCCATCCGTGATCCAAAAGACATGGTGTGGCTGCATATTCTAGACAGCTTATCCATTAGTCCTTACTTACACGGGTCTCGCATCATCGATGTTGGTACAGGAGCGGGTTTGCCTGGTATTCCCCTGGCCTTAACTCATCCCGATAAACAATTTGTGCTGCTAGACAGTAACAGCAAAAAAACACGTTTCTTAACGCAAACATTGTTAGAATTAAACATCAAAAACGTGGAAGTCGTGCACGCCCGTTCTGAAGATTTCAAACCGCTGCAAGGTTTTGATAGCATACTTTCTCGCGCTTTTAGCTCAATTCAGGTAATGTTAGCCAAAACTCAACACCTATTAGCAGATAATGGCCAGTTTTTAGCGATGAAGGGAATATACCCGGAACAGGAAATTCAAGAGATCCCAGCGGATTTCATGCTGTTGGCTTCACATAAGTTAGTGATCAAGGGACTTGCTGCAGAGCGGCATGTCATATGCATTAAAAAGAAGAATTAAGGGACAGGTCAGTGGCCAAAATAATTGCGATTGTAAATCAAAAAGGTGGTGTGGGTAAAACTACCACCAGTATTAACCTGGCAGCTTCTTTTGCTGTCATGAAACGTCGAGTCTTGTTAATTGACCTTGATCCACAAGGGAATGCAACGGTGGGCAGTGGGATTAATAAAGATAATCTTTCCGCCATGACCAAAAACGTGCTGCTTCATGAAATCGAAACGGGTGCGGCCGTAGTTAAAACAGAAGCGAAATATGATTTACTGGGCACAGATAATGAATTGATTGTCGCCGAAGTGCAGCTGATGCAAGCCGCGCATCGTGAATTACGCTTGAAACAAGCTTTAGTCAGCGTGGCTGAGCAGTATGATTATATTTTAATTGATTGTCCGCCATCGCTGAACGTGCTGACGTTGAATGCATTAGTTGCGGCAGATTCGGTTTTAATTCCAATTCAGTGTGAATATTTTGCATTAGAAGGTTTGACGGCCCTGTTAAATACGATAGAACAAATTCAACAAACCGTTAACACCAAGTTACACATCGAAGGTTTGTTACGCACCATGTATGACGGGCGTAATCGCCTAGCTTTAGATGTATCAGCACAATTATTACAGCATTTTTCTGATCGGGTTTACCGAACAGTGATTCCCCGTAATGTACGCTTAGCCGAAGCGCCAAGCCATGGAATGCCCGTTGTGATGTACGATGAAAAATCGCAAGGCTCAGTTGCTTATTTAACATTAGCAGGTGAAATGTTGCGCCGTGCAGAAGAAACAGCCAATAAAAAAAGGAAAACCGCGCGAGAGAGTGCGTAACATTATCATTCAATAATACTTTCGCATAGGCGTTCTGTAATGATAAATCGACCTAACAATGATTTAATGGGAGCAGCAGACGAGACGGAATTTAATGAAGAAAAGGGCGAAGCAGCGCGCCCTGCGCGAGCGAAGAGAGAAAGCAAAAGATTTCCCTTTTCTGCCGGAGATATCCAATTTTTTTCTCAATATAGACAAGCGAAGCCAGAAGAGCTAGCTATAAGAAAAGATCTGTTAGGAATAACAGAATATAAAAATGGCGAAAGTATTTCTAATTGGTATGTGCAAGAAGATATTCGTACTTATTGCCAGCGAACGTTGGGTATCTTAATTGGAGAGGCTGAAGAAGCATCACCCAAAATATCCACACCGGGATCAGACTGGAATTCATCGGATGGGGGTGAAAATCCAAAAACACCAGAAGGTGTTTCTATGTCAGATGCTGAAGAAGAGGATGAAGAAGTACAGCAATATGCAGAAGCACTTCCTTCTCCACAAATCTCACCTCAAAATCCAGTAACGCCGCAAATACCAGTTACACCTCATGCAATGATTGCAGAAGAAGAGGATGAAGAAGACGAAGAAGATGAGGAAAAAGAACAAGCTCATAGCTCTTCGAATTACGAACAGAGCGATGCAAAAAGAAGGAGATTAGTAAGATGACAGAAATCGAATCCCCTTTAGGTAAAAAAAGCAGCTATATTTCACACTATCAGCCTGATTTACTTTTCCCTATTCCTCGTCAATTAAAACGTGATGAAATTGCTGTGCCCGCTATTTTACCTTTTAATGGCGTAGATATTTGGAACGGCTTTGAAATTTCCTGGCTGAATATCAAAGGTAAGCCCGTTGTCGCCATGGGGGAATTTATCTTTCCTTGCAGTTCGCCCAATATTATCGAATCAAAATCCTTCAAGCTTTATTTAAATTCATTCAACAATACGCCCTTTGAATCCCTGGATAAAGTCACAGGGATCATGATGCGGGATCTATCCTTGGCGGCAAAATCCCCTGTTCAAGTCAAATTGACAGCGCTAGCCGATTTCCCGCCCACTCAAATTCAGTCTTTCAGCGGTGTTAATTTAGATTTACAAGATATCGCATGTGATACCTACTTGGTCACACCCGATTATTTAATAACAGAAGAGACTTTAGTCTCTGAAAGCGTTTTTTCGGATTTATTAAAATCGAATTGTTTGGTTACAGGCCAGCCAGATTGGGGCAGTTTACAAATTCAATATACAGGTAAAAAAATTCAACATGCCGGGTTATTAAAATACATTGTCTCTTTCCGTAATCACAATGAGTTTCACGAACAATGCGTAGAAAGAATATTCATGGATATTTTGAAACGCTGTCGCCCAGAAAAATTAACGGTAAATGCGCGTTATACCAGGCGTGGAGGGTTAGATATTAATCCTTATCGTTCAAACGAAAGCGAAGCAATGCCAGCCAATATCAGGCTTTGTCGCCAATAATACCCACTCTTCATTATCCACCGTGCATAATATTCAATACTTTGTCCATCCGCAGAACAATCGGACTCAAAAGTAAACACCAATGCAGACCAAAGGCACTTCCCCCTTTGAAAAGGGGGATTGAGGGGGATTTTATAAATTCCAATAACGCTTCATACTTTGAGTTCAATTGCTCAGCGCCTATCTACGCAGTTTTTATCGGCTATAACGAGCGATCTATAATTCAATACGGATTCGAGTATAATAACCACTATTTCCTAATAGTAGCGATCCGATGACAAAGCCTTCTTCCGAAAATAAAACGACCCATTTCGGTTTTACCGAAGTGCCCCTCCACGAAAAATCCCAACGCGTGGAAGAAGTCTTTCATTCCGTCGCCAACAAATATGACTTAATGAACGATCTGATGTCTATCGGCATGCATCGTTTATGGAAACGTTTTACGATAGGGCAAGCCAATGTCCGTCCAGGCAATTGTGTGTTGGACATAGCCGGTGGCACAGGCGATTTAGCCAAAGCTTTTGCAAAACAGGTGGGCAAACAAGGTTTAGTTGTCTTGGCCGATATCAATGACAAAATGCTGATTCAAGGCCGGGAACGATTGCTGAATGCTGGTGTCGTGGGTAATGTGACCTATGTTCAGGCAGACGCCGAATCCCTACCCTTTCCCGATAATCATTTTGACTGTATCACTATTGCTTTCGGATTACGCAATGTCACGGACAAAGACGCCGCACTTCGTTCCATGCTCCGTGTATTAAAACCTGGCGGCAAAGCGCTAATCCTCGAATTTTCTAAACCGGTCATTCCTTTATTGAATACGATTTATGATAAATATTCATTTAATGTGATTCCAAAATTGGGCGAATGGATTTGCGGTGACGCGGCAAGTTATCAATATCTGGTTGAATCCATTCGCATGCACCCTAACCAGGAAACGCTAAAATCCATGATGGTTCAAGCTGGTTTTGAAGATGTGGTTTATCATAATCTCACGGGCGGCATTGTTGCTTTGCACAAAGGGTTTAAATATTAATGAAAAATACCATCAAACCTATTTTCGTTGATGCGATTCAAAAAGCGCTCAATGCTTACATTGCCCTGGATCCTGAATCAGCTACGCGCATCCAAAGAATGCAGGGAAAAGTGGTTACCGTCGAATTGCTAAAAATCGACATTACCTTTCACTTGATTTTTACCGATACCGCCATTCAATTTAAACTGGCTTCCGCTCATCCTCCCGAAACAATTCAGTCTGATACGATTATCAAAGGTACGCCTTTGCGCCTGTTGCAATTGGCTCTTTCTAAAAATAGCCGCCAACAGTTTTTTTCAGATGATGTATCCATTCGGGGTAATTTAGATTTAGGGCAACAGGTGATAGAATTATTTGATCACTTAGACATTGATTGGGAAGAGTTCTTATCCAAATGGGTAGGTGACGTAGCAGCACATCATTTGGGTCGTTTTGGTCAGCGCATTAAATCCTGGACACAACAAACTCGCGAAACGCTACTTCAAGATGTGAATGAATATGTTCATGAAGAAGTGGATTTTTTCCCCGCGCGTGAGGCATTACTAGACTACTTTCATGATGTCGATGAATTACGCATGGACACTGATCGAGTAGAAGCTAAAATTGCCCAATTAAAAAAATCGCTTGCAGCGAACCGAGGTGCAAAATGAGATACCTTTCGAGCGGTTTTCGATTGATCCGCATTCATTTTATTCTTGTTCGTTATAATCTCGACGAAATTCTTTTTTCAGCGCCGGTTTTTTATCCTTTCCGTTTTTTAATGTATTTTAATCCTTGGTATTGGGCGTTAAAAAACAAATTGACTCGCGGTGAACGTATCCGCTTGGCGTTGGAAGCATTAGGACCTATTTTTATTAAAGCGGGCCAAGTACTATCAACACGTCGTGATTTGATTCCAGAAGATGTCTCAGCCGAATTGGCGAAGCTGCAAGATAGAGTGCCACCTTTTTCTGGCAAGCTTGCGCGAGACATTGTTGAAGCTGCACTAGCTCAGCCTATTGCCACCGTATTCAGCGAATTTAACGCAGAAGCGCTGGCGTCAGCTTCCATTGCCCAAGTCCATGCCGCAACCCTACTGGATGGTAAATCGGCAGTGGTCAAAGTGCTGCGTCCGGGTATAAAAAATATCATTGATCGCGATATCGACTTGCTCTTTACGCTTGCCAATCTGGCGAATACTTACTGGGCAGAAGGCCGCCGTTTTAAACCCAAAGAGATTGTCGAAGAAGTGGCGCACACTCTCTATGATGAGTTGGATTTATTGCGAGAAGGCGCAAACGCATCGCAATTACGCCGTAACTTCAAAGATTCCCCTTTGTTGTACGTTCCTGAAATTTATTGGGAACACTCTCGCGGCAATATTTTGGTGATGGAGCGCATAGAAGGTATTCCGATTCACAATGTCGCCGCCATTAAAGCCGCTGGTATTAATTTAAAAAAATTAGCCGAACGTGGCGTGGAAGTCTTTTTTACGCAAGTATTTCGGGATAGTTTTTTTCACGCTGATATGCATCCGGGCAATATTTTTGTTTCGACCAAAGATCTGGAAAATCCTCAAATCATCGCAGTGGATTTTGGTATCATGGGATCCTTGAGCAGCAATGATCAACGTTATCTCGCAGAAAACATGTTGGCATTCTTTAAGAGAGATTACCAACGCGTTGCTGAACTGCATATTGCATCAGGTTGGTTGCCACCCGATACACGCGTTGATCAATTTGAAGGAGCGATACGAGCAGTCTGTGAGCCGATTTTTGAAAGGCCGTTAAAAGACATTTCTTTCGGTCAATTATTACTGCGACTTTTTCAAACTGCGCGTCGTTTTAATATCAATATTCAACCCCAACTTATTTTATTGCAAAAGACCTTATTGAATATCGAAGGAGTGGGCAGACAGTTGTATCCAGACTTGGATCTTTGGACAAGCGCATCTCCTTATCTTGAACGATGGTTAAAAAAGCAAGTGGGGCCGCGTGCATTCTTACGTCGCATCCGTGAAAACCTACCCTATTGGTCAGAAAAACTGCCAGAAATTCCCAATTTAATTTTTGATGTTCTAAGTGAGCAGCGAACGCAACTGGAAGTATCACGTTTTGCAATGAAGACAGCATCCAGTGATGAACGGCTCAAAAAGAAAAAGCGCTCAAGACGCCATTTGTTTTTAGGTCTTGCTGCAGGATTTTTATTAAGTAGCGCAACCCTCTTTTCACAAACACAAATAGCATCGCCTTTATTATGGCTACTACTGAGTTTTGGCGTGGCTTCTTATATTGTGGCTGAATGCATCTAGAGGACTTTGGCGCCGGTGGGCTTTAATGATGTTGGGTTTCGCAAAAAACGCTCAACCCAACCTATGCATCTAACATGCACAAAGATTAGTAGCACGGACTAAGACCCCCACGCTTTTTGTGGGGGGCGTATCCGCGAACCCCTGCTAAAAAAAGAGGCTTCAAGAAATAGTTTCCCGCTTTCGCGGGAATGACAATGTCCTATAAGAGATAAATGGCATCTTATTTCTTAAGCTGACGCCTATGCGCGAACCCATCACAAAAATCACTCAAAATTAACTTCTTGAATAATGTGTCAACAAACTCAAAATCTTATCTTCCATCTCGCGATACTGCCAAACTGACCCATGCTGACCATTCACAATGATAACAAACGCAAAAGGCTCTTTGTCCGCACTCATCGCATAACCCGCTAATGAAACAACACCATGCATGGTGCCCGTCTTCGCCCGCACTTTCCATGCGATATTACGCATACGTTTTTTCAATGTGCCATCGACCCCGGCAATCGGTAGTGCCGAGATGAACTCATAATTCGTTGCATCATTATGATAAGTAAAATCCAAAAGCTGTAGCATCTGTGATGGTGTCACTTGGTTATAACGAGATAACCCTGAGCCATCAATTAAATTAAGACGCCAGTTGTCCAGGTCGGCTTGTTTCGCCAAAATTCGCGATACAGCATCGCCACCACTCTCCCATGTGCCAGGACGATGTGTATAAAGCTCACCGATTTTTTTGAAGATGGAACCCGCGATAATATTATCGGACATCTTTAACATATTGCTGATCAATGTTTTTAAAGGTTTTGACTCATGTCTTGCAAGCTCTGAAAAATGCGAGGAAGCAATCCCTGAAGTAATAGCCCCTTTTACTTGAATGCCATAGCGCTGAAACAAATCTTGTAATACCGTTTTATCATATTGCATGACATCGGTAATAACAGAGCTCACACCCGCTGAAAAATGGGCTTTAGGCAAGCAACCAGCGATGGCCATTCTGCCACCGCGCGCACCGTCAAGATTCACATAGCAACTACGACTGCCACCGCCACCACGTGTTTTGGATGCTAGGGGTTTCTTGATGCGATTATACAGATTAGGTGAACTTACATTTCCCCCTGCTGTTGTAATCGTTTTGCTATGCGGTACGCGAAAGGACAAACAATTATGATTAATAATACTCGCGCTAATCGGCGCACCATAACAATATTTTCTGTCGCTCCAAAGCCAGCCTGGACCAGTTGTGACTTGATCGTATGCTGTGTTATCGATATAGACATTCCCGACAATTTCCTGGATTTGCTGTGATTTTAAACTGGCCATCAAATCAGCCAGATCATAATAAGTCAGAGAAGGATCACCGCTGTTAATCAGATAGATATTTCCATATAATTTTCCATTGCTGGCGGTCGCTGTCGCGTCCGTCACGAAGCGGGTGGGAAATTTATAATTGGGGCCCAGATATAATAGCGCCGCTTCTGCGGTAAAAATTTTGAGCGTACTGGCTGGAACGAACAAGCTTTTGTCGTTTCTCGCATAAATCATATCGCCATATTTCATCGATTTGATGGCAATACCAACGTTGGCTCGTGTATTACTGTGACGTAGAATTTGATCGATTTCATCCGCCAAGTTGCGAGTGCCGTAAATGGTTTGAGCTTCGGCCTGTGAGCTTAAAGCTAGGCAAGATATAATCCATGTGGTAAAAATTAATGCCAAAAATCGCATGGCGGCTCCCTGTTAACATATGTTTAGAAAGTTACTAAACTTAAGCCTATCTGTAAACAGCTGTGATACAATTATATGCAATGAACCCGGAGAAGAATAATGAGTCAACAACCAAAGCTCACTAACTATGTTAGCCCCATGGATCAATTCCTCCAAGAATTTGATAAAAAGTGTCCACAACAATCCTTATCCCAGCAAAAAGAAGAAGCAAAATACCGCCGTATCTATTTTCTGCGTGATGAAGAAAATAGGCCCGAAGAAGTAAAAACCCCTTGGGAAGGGCTTTAAGTCTATTCAGAGCAGACGATTGCGTTCTTGTCATGTCTCTACAATAAATGATCAGCGACCACTTAGGATAGTCTTATGCAAAATTTCTTCATGAGAGTGATGCCTTTTATCACGTTTGGGATCATTTTGGTCTTATTAATCGTTGGTATCATTCTACTTTCGTATCTTTTGGTCTTTGGCGCACTCATAGGCTTGGCATTATTTGGAATTGCCTGGTTACGAGAAAAGCTATTTCCTTCAAAAAATGTGTCGACTGAAGTCAAACAAGGTCGAACGATTGACCATGATGAACTGAAATAAGCGATTGTTTTTTTTCATTTGATTCTGTATTGTGCGGGCTTTGATACTGTTGCGTTCCTTTTATGCAAAATTCTTCTAAAAATCGGTCTACCTCCATTTTGCCTTTGTTGTGGGTCATGCTGTTTGACCACACTAGCTTGAATATGACGTTTCCGGTTTTAACCCTTTTATTTTTTGATGCACAAAGCAGCTTATTTGCAGCCGACACCGCTTTGTCAGTTCGCAGCATGTGGTATGGGTTATGCGTGGCAGTCCCGCATATCGTCAATATTCTGATGACTCCGATTCTAAGCGCGCTCTCTGATTTGCATGGACGCAAAAAGATATTAATCATAGGGACGCTAGGGGCGTTTTTATTTGCGCTGACAGCGGGTCTGGGTATTCTCTGGGGGATGTTAAGTCTGTTGTTTTTAGGGCGAGTCATACAGGGTGCCTTTTCAAGGACAAACCCGATAGCACAAGCCGTCATTGGCGATATCAGTCATCGAGAGAATAAAGTTCGTAACATGGGTTATTTGCAGTTGGCTATTTCGCTAGGTGCCTTTGCTGGCCCTCTTCTGGGTGGTTATTTTGCCAATCAGTTTTTCTTTAAGCAGTTAAATTTTTCGCTTCCCTATTTTATTGCCGCTTTCTTTGGTGGTCTTAGTTGTTTTATGACATTGACTATCTTTAAAGAAACGATGCCGGTCACGTTTTCCACTTCCGCAAAAAAATTGGGTTCATTTAAGAATGTCATCTTGAATAAAGAGGTTCAGCGGATTTCCATTATTTTATTGCTGAGTCAAATCAGTTGGAGCACGTATTATCAATTCATGCCTCCTATCTTAAAAACTACATTGGCATTTGATGCGCATTCGCTGGGTTTGTTTGTTGGTTTGGTGGCCTTCTGGTTGGCGCTGGCAACGGGCTTTGGGATTCGATTTTTTCAACAGTGGTTTTCCATAAGGGAAATGTTGTTCCTTTCGCTTTATTTGGTTTTAATTGGATTAATTTGTAGTTTTGTTTTTTGCTATTTGCATTTGGGGGAAAAGTCCAATGTCTTCATTTGGCTTTCGGCTATTCCAACGGCCATGGGGGATGTGATTGCTTATAGTTGCTTAACAACGCTTTATTCCGATGTGGTCAGGCCTGATGAACAAGGCAAAGTTATGGGAATTTGTTCTATTGTTGTCGCGGTCATTTGGTCGTTGACCGCGTTATTGGGCGGCTTGATGATGAGCGTTTCTGTTTTACTGCCTTTAATCGTCGCGCCACTAGGTATTATCGTTTCCATTATGCTATTGCATTGGGGTTTTGCTTTGAATAAAAAAGAATTGTTCTAAATTATCCTATTGCTTGCATCAGATCTTGTTTTAAGTCATCAACTGCCTCAATACCAACAGATAAACGAATTAATCCATCTTTAATTCCCAAGCGTTCGCGGGATTCTAGAGGAACGCTGGCATGAGTCATAATGGCTGGATGCTCAATTAAACTTTCTACCCCACCTAAGCTTTCCGCTAATGCAAATATTTGACATCGTTCTAATACTTTTACGGTATCGTTTAAATCGCCTTTTAATACAATAGAAATCATGCCGCCAAACCCCGACATTTGTTGTTTGGCTAACGCGTGTTGAGGATGGCTTTGCAAGCCCGGATAAATCACTCGCGAAACTTTAGGATGAGTCTCAAGCCAGCTCGCTAAGGTATGCGCACTTTGGCAATGACGTTCCATACGAAGCGCCAATGTTTTTATGCCGCGCATTGCCAGAAAACTATCAAATGGCCCGCAAATAGCGCCCACCGCATTTTGTAAAAAGGCGACTCGTTCCGCAAGCTCCGCATTCTCTCCAACAACCGCAAGTCCCCCTATCATATCGGAATGCCCATTTAAGTATTTTGTTGCGGAGTGAACAACGATATCAAAACCTAATTCCAGTGGGCGCTGTAAAATAGGCGTGGCAAACGTATTATCGACTACCGAAATGAGTTGATGTTTTTTCGCAATAGCCGCCACTTGTTTTAAGTCCACTAATTTCAACATGGGATTAGTGGGTGTCTCAACCCAGATCATACGTGTTTCTGGACGAATGCTCGCCGCTATACTTTCAGGATTTGTCATATCAACAAAACTGATTTGAAGGCCTGCGGAACGTTTGCGAACTTTTTCTAATATGCGATAAGTCCCGCCGTATAAATCATCCATCGCAATAATATGATCGTTAGGATTTAAGAGCTCTAAAACAGTGCCGATCGCCGCCATCCCTGAGGCAAATGCAAAACCGCGCTGTCCTGATTCCAAGTCAGCCACGCATTGCTCATACGCTTCACGAGTGGGGTTTTGGGTGCGAGAATATTCGTAGCCTTTATGTTTGCCGGGGCTCTCTTGCACATAAGTAGACGAAGCAAAAATTGGCGTCATGATAGCGCCTGTTGTGGGATCAGGTTTTTGTCCTGCATGAATAACACGAGTGGCAATGTCTTGTTTGTTTTTTTTCATGCTGTATCCAGTATTATTTTAAAAATTGATGTTCGGTCATCCATTTGTCATCGACAAATTTAGACAAATAATTGCGAACGCCATCCGGTAAAATAACAACGCATTTTTCACCTTTTTTTAAGCGTTTTGCTGCTTTTAATGCTGCCCATACAGCGGTGCCAGCAGAACCTCCGACAAGCAGCCCTTCTTCCCGAATTAAGCGTCTCGCCATTAAAAAAGAATCTTCGTCATTCACTTTAATGTATTCATCCACTAATTGATTATTTAATACATCGGGGAAAAAATCATAACCAATGCCTTCCACCAAGTAAGGATAAATATCAGTGCCGCCTCCTAAAATGGAACCATAAGGGTCAACGCCAATGATTTGAATCTTGGGATTCACTTCTTTCATTTTTTTTGCAATACCAGTGATTGTGCCACCCGTGCCAACACCTACCACCACCATAGCTAATCCTTCGCCTGCATCTTCTAATATTTCTTCGGCAGTTGTTTCATAGTGCGCGTTTGGATTCATGGGATTTGCATATTGATCCAGGATGTGAGAGTTCGGAATTTCAGCCTGAAGTTTTTTGGCGAGTGAGATGTGGCTATCTGGAGCATCCCATGCGGCGGCTGTTGGCGTTCGATAAATTTTGGCGCCCAGCGCTTCAAGGATAACTTGTTTTTCTCTACTCATTTTTTCTGGCATGGTAATGACGACGTGATAGCCTTTCACAGCCCCTGCCAGTGCAAGACCAATTCCTGTATTGCCTGACGTTGGTTCAATGAGCGTATCGCCAGGTTTGATGCGTCCAGATTTCTCGGCGGCTTCAATCATTTTATGCGCGATTCTGTCTTTGATGGATCCACCGGGATTAAAATATTCGCATTTTCCGTAAAGCTCACAAGAGAGTTCTTTACCAATACGATTAAAACGTACCAACGGAGTGTTACCAATAGCTTCGAGAATATTATTCAATCGCATAACTTCTCCTAAATGAGATTAGCTAATAGCCGCCAATCAGGGGGAAAGGTAAATTTTGGTATCGTTGGATGTTGCAGTGCGCGGTATTCCGATTGGGTGTGAGGCTGCCTCTTAAGGTAATGTACAGCGAGTGCCATGAAATAATGCCATCTTCTAAATGACAAAAATTATGGATAACCGCGTATGGACCAAACGTCATCGTCGATGTTGTTACTCGATAGTGATGCGACATGGCGAGCGCGATAAAAAAATTATAGTTGTTTTGGATGTCATAGACATACGGCAACACTTCACCCGTAGTCATATCACGTAAGATCAATAGCCAGGAAGGTTTGCCCATGACGGATTGGAATTCGGTATAAATTTGAATACTATCCCCAGCGACGAGATTGTTTTGTGCCGTTGCTTGGAAACTGCTGAGTAAAGACAGGCAGAATAATCCGACTTGGCATAATTTTTTTATTGCCATGCTAGATGTATCCTCTGTATGGTAGGTAATAATTATTATCATACAAGTTGGGCTATCTGTTAAGCGCTTATGCTATGAAACCACAATTATTTCTGAATAAAGTCATTGTTAAAAAATCCTCAATTGATGGGTACGGTGTATTTGCGGATAAATGCATCAATAACGGCGAAATTGTTGAAGAATGTTATGTCCTCATTGCCAAGGGTGGTGATGATGGTATGGCAGATTATTATTTTGATGCGGATGGCGAATACGGTGTTCTCTTGGGGTATGGGAGTATTTATAATCATTCCGATTCACCCAATGCGACTTATTCTTTCGATACCAAAAATAATATGGCAACGATCAAAGCCGTTCGAGCTATCGAAAAAAACGAAGAAATTTTTATTACCTACGGCGACAATTGGTTTGGTGATAGAGGTTTAAAGCCAAAAAAACCGAGTATTTGGCGGCGAATTTTAAACCCCGCTACTTCTGTTTTGATGCGAGGTTTTATTGGATGCGCATTGCTTTTGTTGAGCATTCAGCTAATTAAAATGGTTTTAACGTGACGCGCACGATTTTTTACACCAAGTTTGCAGGAACTCCCAGCATCCTAGAAGACAAAAAAGCGTGAAAAAAGCCAAAGACCATTCTGCTAAACTAAAATTTAAAAATTGCCAATCCACGCGTGAACATTCTGTTCCACCGATAAAAACTTTTTTGATCACTTGATCTATCGGAAAGACTTTCACTAAATATTGTAAGCTTGCGCCGCAGTCGCCATCTTGGTTAGGTGGTAGATGTTGCAGCCAGGCTTGTCTGCCAGCAAATACCATGCCGACAGCAGAAACAAAAATGGTGAAGAAGCTAACGATGATGCGACCCATTGATTTAAGGTTTAGTGTTGCGCCAAAGAATAAAACCACGCCCAAAAAAGCTAAAATGAAACGCTGAAAAAGACAGAGTGAGCAAGGTATCATGCCTTGATAATTTTCAAGGTAGGTGGCAAGTCCTAGTAATGCGCAAATGCTGATGAAGCCGATAAGATAAATCAATCTAGGATTACATGATTTCATGATGTCACCTTTTCTGTTATGTATGGTTGGTCTGTGTTAACCAATTTTGTAAAATCAATTGTGCGGCGATACTGTCGATTTGTGAATTTTTAAGCGCCTTATAGCCTCCCTCACTAAAAATCCGGTCTTTTGCTTCAACAGAGGTCAGGCGTTCATCAATGCCAAAAACCGGTAGCTGAAAGCGCTCTGCTAGCGCATTAGAAAATTGTCTAGCGGCTTGGGTCAATGGTTGCTCTGTTCCATCCATGTTTAAAGGAACACCGACGACTAATGCATCTGGGCGCCAATCGTGAATGAATTTCTTTAGGGTATCCCATTGGGGTATGCCAAGCGTCGCTTTAACAACGCCTAAGGGACGAGCCGTTTTTGTCACGGTTTGACCGACAGCAACGCCGATGCGTTTCATGCCAAAGTCGAAACCGAGTAAAATTTCTGGAGGATTTTTCATGGGTTACGATTATAACTGAGAATCAGGCAATTACATAACGGCTGTTGATTCGTGTCATTCTCATGGGTTTCCAACGTCAGTGATATGTTATTATTTTTGACCTTAAAAGCTATGAAAGCAAGAGGTTATGTCGCGACCTAGACAGTACAATAATTGTACTGTATAATGCGTTTTTGGTTAATTATTGAGAGACATAAAATGATAATAAATAAAAATAACATTTCTCGTTTAGCGCAACTTTTAGCTATTTTGATCATCAGTACAACTTCAGCATTGGCAATGGACAGTTCTAATTTGCCTATGGGGAATCATGTTTCAGCCACCACGCACTCCTTTGTTTTGAGCGCAGGCACTAGCTCATTTGTTCAAGGACATGATCAATTAATTGGTACGACTATTGCAGAGTGTCCAGTGGGATCGACGGCGAAAGTGGTCACTTCTTTGAATGATGCGGGCACCAGCCAAAGCAGCACGTTTTGTCCTCTAGACTCCATTCATGCCGTCGGCGCTTACACCACTTCAAATCCAACCACGGGTGGGTATAATGTTTTCATCGGTTATTCCAATGTCAGTACCCCACTCGTTTGCAGTGATCGCGGCGTTTCTTTGAACTGGACTGTCTATTGCTTAAAAGGCGCAATGGCTTAATGCGAAGACGCGGCATCCCAGTTTTCACCATGTCCAATTGATACTAGCAGTGGCACTTTGAGCGCCGCTGCTTTCATCATGTGTTGACGAATTTTTTCCATGACAGTTGTCACTTCATTTTCAGCCACTTCAAAGACTAATTCATCGTGTACTTGCATTATCATTTTTGCATCTACTTTTTCTGTTGTTAACCACTCGTTAATTTCAATCATCGCGCGCTTAATAATGTCAGCCGCCGTTCCTTGCAACGGAGCATTAATAGCCGCTCTTTCCGCCGCTTTTTGTCGCATCATTTGACTGGAATTAATTTCGGGTAAATATAATCGACGTCCTGAAAGTGTTTCAACAAAGCCTTGTTGGTGCGCTTTGGCGCGAGTAGTTTCCATGTAAACTTTGACCTCAGGATATCTTGCAAAATATCGATCAATATAATTTTGCGCTTCTTGACGCCCTACTCCTAATTGTTGCGCTAAACCGAATGCAGACATGCCATAGATTAAGCCAAAATTAATGGCCTTAGCGCTACGACGTTGCTCAGAGGTGACGGTCTCTAGTGGTATACCAATGACTTCAGCAGCCGTTGCCTGGTGGATATCCAGATTACGTTCGAATGCGCTTAGCAATGTCGGATCATTTGAGATGTGCGCCATAATACGTAATTCAATTTGTGAATAATCGGCGCTGACTATCTGATATCCGGGAGGCGCAATAAACGCTTGACGAATTCGACGACCTTCTTCAGTTCTGACTGGAATATTTTGCAAATTAGGATCAGATGAAGAAAGTCTGCCGGTTGCGGCACCGGTTTGATTATAGGAGGTATGGATGCGTCCTGTCGCAGGATTAATCTGTTCTGGTAAACGTTTGGTATAGGTTGTAATTAATTTACTGAGAGAACGATATTCAATAATCAGTTTTGGTAATGGATAGTTTAAAGCTAACTCTTGTAACACGGCATCGGCTGTGGATGCTTGGCCTGTCGGTGTTTTTTGTAAAATGGGTAGTTGTAATTTTGTGAATAAAATTTCTTGTAATTGTTTTGGCGAATTTAAATTAAAAGACGCGCCTGCCATCAAAAACGTTTGTTCTTCTAATTCATTCAAACGTTTTTCCAGTTCAACTGTTTGTTTCTTTAATTTTTCCGCATCGATTAGCACGCCCGTTCTTTCTATTTTAGTCAGCACAGATAGTAGCGGGATTTCAATGTTTTCAAAAACATTTTTCGTGCCGCTATTTTCACACACTTTTGGCCATAACGTTTGATGTAGCTGTAATGTCACGTCTGCATCTTCAGCAGCATAAGGCGCTGCTTTGTCGATGTTGATTTGATTAAAAGGAATTTGTTTTGCACCTTTGCCAGCAATATCTTCATAGCGAATAGTGCGCCAGCCTAAATATTTTAATGCCAGGGCATCCATATTATGGTTGTTGCTGGAGCTATCTAAAATGTAAGACTCAAGCATGGTATCGTGACTGATACCTTGCAAATGAATGTCATGATTGGCTAATACTTCCATGTCGTATTTAATGTTCTGTCCGATTTTTTTGATATTCGGATTTTCTAGCAACGGCTTTATTTTGTTAAGCACATATTCGCGAGTCAGTTGTTGGGGCGCATCTTCATAATCATGACCGAATGGAATATAGACCGCTTTGCCCGCTTCTATTGCGAATGAGACACCGACAATTCTGGCATCAATGTAATTCAAGCTCGTGGTCTCTGTATCAAAAGCAAAAATCGAGGCTTGATTGAGTTTTTGCAGCCATTCATCTAACTGTTTTTCGGTGAAGACAGTTTCGTATTTCGCATATTTATCTTCTTCTTTTGTTTCTGTGGTTTTGGTTGCGAGTAATTGTGCGAGCCAGTTTTTAAATTCGAGATCTTGATACAGTTTAATTAACGCATCTTTATCGGGCGTCTTCCGTTGTAAGTGAGTGATTTGAACGTCCAAAGGAACATCGAGCTTGATGGTGGTTAATTGTTTTGCGAGCGGCAATTGCCACAGTGACGCTCTTAAATTTTCACCGACTTTCCCTTTGATTTCGTCTGCGTGAGCCGCGATGTTGTCTAAGCTGCCATATTGCTGTAACCATTTAACGGCGGTCTTAGGCCCCACTTGTGGGACGCCTGGAATGTTGTCTGAGGTGTCGCCCACCAAGGCTAAATAATCAATGATAGATTCAGGCGGAATACCAAATTTTGCGTTCACACCTTCCGGATCCAGAATCGTATCCGTCATGGTGTTGACCAGCGTAATATGAGTATCGACTAATTGCGCTAAATCTTTATCTCCTGTTGAAATCAAGGAATAGACGCCTTGGGCCGCTGCTTGTTTTGCCAGCGTACCGATAACATCATCCGCTTCTACGCCCTCAATCATAATCAACGGTAGACCCATTGCGTGAATAACTGCATGAATGGGCTCAATTTGCGAGGCTAATTCTTTGGGCATCTCTTGTCGATTCGCTTTATATTTTTCATATAAATCATCTCTAAACGTTCTACCTTTCGCATCAAATACTACAGCCATGTATTCAGGATTATGATCCTGTAAGAGTTTTCGCAGCATATTAATCACGCCATAAGCCGCTCCTGTGGGAATCCCCTTAGAATTGCTAAGTGATGGCATGGCATGAAAAGCACGATAAAGATAAGATGATCCATCGACTAATATTAAAGGTTTTTTGGGCATGGCTGGCTATCCTAATCATCGGATTATATTGGGTTCCCGGGAGAATAATACGAATGTACTAAGGGAACAAGCGCGCCTCTGCTACTTCCTGAGTGGATCTACTGGCAAATCGGGAGGAATTATATAGTCAACTGATTTGATTGGGCTTCTTCAAAGATCAATATTTGAGTACTAATTGGGAAAAATACTTAAAATTTTTCAATGAGCTAGGACCAGAACATATTTTTTCTCCCGTTGACTTTTTGAGAGGTAGTGCTATAATTGATCATGTACCATTGTGATCGTCTCGGGATAGCAGTGTTGAGTGAGGAAATCTCCTCAATGTCTGTTTGTAAGGCCTATTAATGAGGGCTTGCGCATGAAACTTCAACTCAACAAACTCACTCTCCTGATGGCTATTACTGCAATTTCAGGCAGCGTCTATGCGATGGATTCTACCTTTGTCTTGCCTGCTAACGGTCAAGGGAATTCCATACAAGCCAATCCTCAAGTAACTATGGTCAAAGGTTACACTAAATTATATACGAATTATGCGGATTATTCCCAAACTCCTACGGGAATGAATAGCATGCCTAGCAACCCTGCGGCCTGTGCTTTATCAGACACGGTAGTGAACTTCGCTTATGGGCCAGCTTCTGGCATTTCACCCACTTGTACTTCTTATTCATGCGATACCAGCTGCAGTTGGTATGACGTAGGATGTTGGGGTGAAGTGGCGGCTTGTGAAACCTGTATTGGGACTGGTGTATGTAATGTCTTCAGTTGTAGTTGTCCTAGAAACCAATGTAATGCCACTTCCTATGCTTGGAATGGCAATTTTAATGGGCCTACCGTTTTAACCAGTATCACTTGTGGTACCGCAGGATTTGTAACTGATGCTGTGCAAAAACAACAAGCCGCTCAAGTTGCTGCTGCTCAAGCTGCAGGGCTTCAGGTCGCTAAAAACCAAATCAACGGATTAATTACACAGTTGAATAACATTACCCAATCCGTCAGTGGCGGTAATGGCGCCAGCATTGTGGCATCCACTGCTGTTAGCTTGGCTAATGCTACTGCTAATGCTGCAGCAGTTGCCGCTCAGGCTGTCATTGATGCAGCTAATGCTGTCGCGAGCGCTTTGTCAAGCGCTGGTAGCGCAATTAGTGATGCATTCTCAGGCGGCGGCTGGTAAAAACGCACTTTTTATTATCTAAGTTTTAAAAAACCAATCAAATAAGATTGGTTTTTTTTGCCCTTTTTTCGGTTAGGAATCGAGAAATTATTAAATAGTTAATCTTTCCCCCTTGAGTATCGGATATTATTTATCCAACAGGCTCGCAAACCAAAGATTCTCATTTCGACCAGAATGCTCTATCCTATCCAGCTTAGATCAGCCACACAAAAAGAAGGTAATAGGAGAAAGACCAGGTGAGTGTAACGCTATGGGAAAAATGTCTAGATAGTCTGCAAGATGAGTTTCCTTCGCAGCAATTCAATACCTGGATCAGGCCCTTACAAGCTGAATATGCGGATAACAAATTAATTTTGTTGGCGCCAAATCGTTTCGTTTTAGATTGGATCATGGAGAAGTTTCTTTCTCGCATCAAAGAGTTAGTGAATCAATTCAGTGATAATGAAGCAACGCCCGATGTGATTTTAGAGATTGGTAGTACCCGTTCTCTCGATCCCGCACCGAAAATGGAAGCGGCCAGCCGGCCTCAATCTACGCAGCAGGTGGCCCAAGCTTCGGCACCTCGCAGTAAGCCTGCGCCTGCGAACGAACTGCCTAATCATCGTAGTAATGTGAATCCAAATTACACCTTTGACAATTTTGTGGAAGGAAAATCTAACCAATTAGCCAAAGCGGCGTCCTTGCAGGTGGGTGAAAACCCTGGCGTGGCTTATAACCCACTTTATTTGTACGGCGGTGTGGGGCTTGGCAAAACCCATCTTCTGCATGCCATCGCGAATCAAATAATGAAGAATAATCCTCAAGCTAAAGTTTTGTATTTGCATTCGGAGCGTTTTGTGGCCGATATGGTTAAGGCATTACAAACCAATTCGATGAATGAATTTAAGCGTTACTACCGCACGGTAGATGCTTTACTTATCGATGATATTCAATTTTTTGCTGGCAAAGATCGTTCACAAGAAGAGTTTTTTCATACGTTTAATACATTATTAGAAGGCCAGCAGCAGGTGATTCTCACTTGTGATCGTTATCCCAAAGAAATTAATGGTGTGGAAGAACGACTCAAATCACGTTTTGGTTGGGGGCTTACGGTTGCGGTTGAGCCACCGGAACTGGAAACACGCGTTGCCATTTTAATGAGTAAGGCGGAACAAGCACAAATTAACTTGCCATACGAAGTGGCTTTTTTTGTCGCTAAACGTATTCGTTCTAACGTACGAGAGTTAGAAGGCGCATTAAAGCGCGTGATTGCTAACGCGCATTTTACAGGCAAGCCCATCACCTTGGATTTTGTCAAAGATGCATTAAGAGATTTGTTAGCGTTACAAGATAAGTTAATTACGATTGAAAATATCCAAAAAACCGTAGCAGAATATTACAAAGTCAAAGTCGCTGATTTATTATCTAAGCGTCGTAGTCGCTCAGTTGCACGCCCAAGACAAATGGCAATGGCATTAGCGAAAGAATTAACGAATCACAGTTTACCTGAAATTGGCGATGCATTTGGTGGTCGTGATCATACAACGGTTTTACATGCCTGCCGTAAAATTGTGGAATTAAAGCAATCGACACAAGATGTTGAAGAAGATTATACCAATTTGCTGCGTATCTTAACGACATAATATTGATACACTCTTAGCGAGACAAGACGGAGATTTCTCATTCATGAAAGTAACCCTATCACGTGCGACCCTAGTTAAGCCGCTGCAAATGATTAGCGGCGTTGTTGAAAAACGTCAGACGTTACCGATTCTGTCAAATGTGCTGATGACCGTAACCGAAGAAAGTTTATCGCTGACGGCAACCGACTTAGAAATTGAATTGATAGGCGTGACTCCGCTGGAAAAAGATCAGGTCACTCAAACTGGTTCAATCACGGTGTCCGCCCGAAAGTTATTGGACATCACCCGCGCTCTACCAGAAGATGCCACGATACAAATGACATTAGATGGTGATCATCTGATTGTGCGCTCCGGCAAAAGCCGATTTCAATTAACAACGTTGCCCGCTCATGATTTTCCTAGCGTTGAGAATGGTCCTTTTGCGACAGAATTTGAAATAAGCCAGGCGAAATTCAAACGGCTCATTGGCAAAACGCATTTTGCGATGGGGCAACAAGATGTTCGCCATTATTTAAATGGTGCTTTATTCGATATAAATCAAGGCGTGATGAAGTGTGTGGCAACAGATGGTCATCGCCTCGCTTTTTGTGCAATTAATGAAATTAATGTCGGTGATACGCGCGTTAAAGTGATATTGCCACGCAAGAGCATTTTAGAGTTAATTCGATTGCTGGATGCCAACAGTGAAGTTGTTATCACTATTTGCATTGGCGATAGCCATTTTCGAGTAATTTCGCCTGATTTTACCTTTACCTCTAAGTTAATTAATGCCCAATATCCTGATTATGACAAATTAATTCCCAAGAGCGTGCAAAATACAGCGATTGCTAGCCGTGAAGCTTTAAAACAAGCCTTGGTTCGAGCGTCTATCTTATCTAACGAAAAATTCCGTGGTATCCGTTTGCACTTAGATCGCGATCAATTACGCATTGTGGCAAACAATCCGGAGCAAGAAGAAGCTGAGGAGACGATTACGCTAGAATATCAAGGTAGTGGCCTTGAAATTGGCTTTAATGCGGCTTATTTGCTAGATGCCATCTCTGCTATTGCATCAGATCATGTGCGCTGGTCATTTAATGACCCTAACACTGGCGTGCTAATTGAGCCGTCTGACGTTAGCGACAGCCTGTATGTTGTAATGCCAATGCGACTCTAATGCCATTAACACGACTGGATATTACGGATTTTAGAAATTTGGCTTCAATCAAAATTGAGCCAATTTCGACGGGGTTTAATGTTTTTTATGGTTTAAATGGTAGCGGCAAGACCAGTATGCTTGAGGCGATTTACTACCTCGGTCTAGGCCGCTCCTTTCGCAGTACTATCATAGGCCGAATTATTCGCAATTCGACTGAAAAATTCCTTATTTTTGCCCATGGCGGCGCATCACACGATCAGACTATTTCCATTGGCATTGAGCGGTTGCTTCGAGGCGAAATGAAAATTCGCATAGGAGGCAAAGATGCTCGTTCTGCTGCTGAATTGGCCGGTATCACCCCTGTTCAGTTGATCAATTCGCATTGTTATAATTTGCTAGATGCAGGCCCTGTTTTTCGCAGGAAATATCTAGATTGGGGTGTTTTTTATCTTAATCAAGATTTTTTGCGAGTATGGCGTGATTGCATACAAATATTAAAGCAGCGTAATGCTGCTTTGCGTCGTCAAAGGCCGAAAAAAGAATTAGATAGCTGGACGGAAGAGCTCGTTTCAAAAGCGGCGCTGATGGATCGTTTTCGGCGTGATTACATGGAGCGGCTACAGCCTATTTTGTCGGAGACTCTTTCTGAGCTTATTTCCATCTCGGGCTTAAATACGAGTTATTATCCTGGTTGGGATAAAACAGCTAATTATCGTGATATTTTGGAAGCTTCTTTTGACAAAGATAGGCTGATTGGGCACACGCAATTTGGCCCTCATCGAGCGGATTTGAAGATAACAATCAATAAGATCCCTGCTAAAGATATTTTATCAAGAGGCCAGCAAAAATTATTCGTTTGTGCTATGATACTGGCACAAGGGGCGTTATTGAATACGGGTGCAAACAAGAAGCCAATCTACTTAATTGATGATCTGCCAGCTGAGCTTGATATCGTTAGTAGAACCAACCTAATCGCCTTACTTTCAAAGCAAGAAACACAAATTTTTGTTACCGCTGTTGAGTTTGAGTCACTAGGTGACGCTTTATCGAGGTTCCCGCTTAGAATGTTTCACGTGGAACACGGTAATGTGACAGAAGTAAGACGGTAATTGTTTGGGCAAACCCCAATTGCTTGATGCTCGCGGCAAAATTATTGCGAGTAATACTTTTAAATCTGGAGTGAGAAGCGTGAATACATCTGCAAGCTACGATTCCTCAAATATCAAGGTCCTCAAAGGTTTAGACGCGGTCCGTAAGCGCCCTGGTATGTATATAGGGGACACAGATGACGGAACCGGCTTGCACCATATGGTTTTCGAATTGGTAGATAATGCCATTGACGAAGCATTAGCAGGCTATTGCGATACGGTGTATGTGACTATCCATACCGATGAATCTGTAAGCGTAAAAGACAATGGTCGCGGCATACCGGTTGACATTCATCCGGAGGAAGGACGTTCTGCTGCTGAAGTGATTATGACCGTCTTGCACTCTGGCGGTAAATTTGACAGTGATTCTTATAAAATATCGGGCGGTTTACACGGCGTGGGTGTTTCTGTCGTAAATGCGCTGTCAGAAGACTTATTTTTAACGATTCGCTTGAATGGTAAGGTTCATGAGCAACACTACCAGCACGGCGTGCCATTGGCTCCTATCGCTATTACAGGCGACACCACTGAGCGTGGTACTGAAGTCCGATTCAAGCCTAGCCCTGAGACCTTTACTAATATTTTGTTTCATTATGAGATTTTAGCAAGACGGTTACGTGAGCTTTCTTTTTTAAATCCAGGCATCCGTATCTTTTTAAGCGACGAACGCAGCGGGAAAAATGATATATTTCAATATCATGGTGGCATAAAAGTCTTTGTTGAAGAATTAAATAAGAATAAAACGCCAGTGAATAACAAAGTATTTTACTTCTCCGTTGAAAAAGAGCGCATTACGGTGGAAGTTGCCTTGCAGTGGAACGATACTTTTATCGAGAAAATCTTCAGCTATACCAATAATATTCCGCAGAAGGATGGCGGTACTCACTTGGCCGGCTTCCGTGGTGGTTTAACAAGAGTGTTAAACAATTATATTGAGAAAGAAGGCTATTCAAAAAAAGCGAAAATTACCACGACAGGTGATGACTTTCGTGAAGGCTTGACCGCTGTCTTATCGGTTAAAATGCCAGATCCTAAGTTTTCGTCACAAACAAAAGATAAATTAGTTTCTTCCGAAATCAAAGCAATTGTAGAAGCCGCAATGGGCGAGAAGTTCCAAGAGTATTTATTGGAATCTCCACAAGATGCTAAAGCGATTGTGAATAAAGTGATTGATGCCGCTCGTGCTCGTGAAGCAGCTCGTAAAGCTCGCGAGATGACAAGACGAAAAAGCGCGTTGGATATTGCCGGATTACCCGGAAAATTGGCTGATTGTCAGGAAGAAGATCCTGCTAAATCTGAACTCTTTATTGTTGAGGGTGATTCTGCAGGTGGTTCCGCAAAACAAGCCCGTGATCGTAAGGCGCAAGCTGTCTTGCCTCTAAAAGGTAAGATTCTAAATGTAGAGAAGGCTCGCTTTGATAAGATGTTATCTTCGCAAGAAGTCGCAACCTTAATTACCGCTTTAGGTTGTGGTATTGGACGCGACGAATATAATCCTGACAAATTGCGCTATCATCATATTATTATCATGACTGACGCGGATGTGGACGGTTCGCATATTCGAACACTCTTGCTGACATTCTTTTTCAGACAAATGCCTGAGCTTATTGAGCGCGGCCATATTTATATTGCCCAGCCACCTTTATACAAAGTTAAAAAGGGCAAGCAAGAGCAATACATGAAGGACGATCTGGCTTTAGATACCTCATTAGTACAGTCGGCTTTAGATAATGCCCTGCTCTTTCCTGGCAATAATACTCCGCCTATCTCTGGTGTTGGCTTAGAAAAGCTCGTATTGGATTACCAGGCTGTCATGGCAATTCTTTTGCGTCTTTCCAGACGTTATCCTCGGGTTTTGTTAGATGCTTTAATTTATATGCCGGCCATCGAAGAAGCGAATCTGGCTAATAAAGAATTTGTCGAGCAGTTAACGCAGCAGCTTCAAGAAAGGCTCAATACCAATACTGAAGCGTCTACATTGTATACCTTAGAAGCCGTTGAAGACCCAGAGAAACACATTTGGTTGCCACAAATTGTTATTCAGCATCACGGCGTTTCAAATAAGTATATGATTAATAGAGATTTATTCTTATCTTCTGAGTATCGCAAAATAGTAAGTCTGGGCAAAGATCTCCGCGATTTATTGCACGGAGGTGCTTATGTACAACGTGGTGAAAAACAGCAAATGATCAGCACTTTTGCCGAAGCAGTCGTGTGGCTAATGGCTGAGGCAAAAAAAGGTCAAACTATTCAACGATATAAAGGATTGGGCGAAATGAATCCGGATCAGTTATGGGAAACCACAATGGATCCGACTTGCCGTCGCTTATTGCAAGTGACCATTGAGGATGCTGTCGCTGCCGATCAAATATTTACGACTCTCATGGGTGACCACGTAGAGCCTCGTAGAGAGTTTATTGAGTCGAATGCGCTAGAAGTGGTTAATCTTGATATTTAAGGTTTTTTGCCTGCCTAGCTACGAGCTAGGTGGGCATTCCTTCATCTTAATTTATTGGCTTTACCTATCATAGTTATAATCATCCCTAAATAAGTATTCGGTTGTCAGGTTTTGTAGCGCGGACTAAGGCGCACAGCGCCGTGTCCACGAGGTCCACCGCATTCATTCCCGGACACGCTTCGCTTAGTCCGGGCTACAATACCGAATACTTACATCCCTAATCGGTATCTGCATGTTTTATAGTCATTTTTGCTTGCCCTAACCTAATCAATGACAACTAGCGGTCGTAATCCACTAATATTTTAAAATAGTTATCAGTAAAAAGTTCGTACATTCTTAAATTCATACTATAATTAAGAGGTAGGTATATTTAACCGGTAGATATGAATAGTTCGCTCAATCTTAAGACTTGAGAGGCGAAAATGGCTGAATTAGGTTCCTTAGAAGCAAAAGACGCAGAAACGAAAGAGCAGCTGGCTTTGTTAGAGCAGTATGCTTCTGCTACAAATACTAAAATTTTGAATAGCCAAAATGACCTTGATACGAAAGATAAGGCCATGGAGGAGATGATTAATTGGTGTATGGAGCAAGGTAATATCGTTGTCTTAAAAAGTGCGACCATTCTTTCTTCCAATCCCTCTTCTCGCACCGTTCAAAACTGTAAATCGTTATTACTCAGCAAAGGTATCCATCCGGGTTTGGTGTATGCAGCGAACCAATCGTTAATTAGCATCTTATTAGATAGCAGCCGAGAAGATGAGAGTGCAAAAAAACAAAAAGGCGAAACCTCAACTGCTTTCAGTGATCAACAAAAGCATTTGCGTGATTTGGTTTATGAAGCCGTTGTCCAAGGCGTCAGTGATATACACATTCAAGTGCGCCAAACCTACAGTAAAATTCGTATGCGACAACACGGTGAGCTTCGTGTCTATGCGGAATGGTCAGAAAAATTAGGCAGAGAAATTGCATCCGTAGCCTTCAATAAAGAAACCGATCACGCGACATCTCACTTTAATCCTATTGTGCCGCA
Source organism: Gammaproteobacteria bacterium (assembly GCA_031291175.1). Classification (GTDB taxonomy): domain Bacteria; phylum Pseudomonadota; class Gammaproteobacteria; order DSM-16500; family DSM-16500; genus UBA5158. Next base: position 174,426 of record JARLJO010000049.1, on the reverse strand, counting down.
AGATGCATCAATGCCATTAAAAATCCAAGGCAAAGATATCCGTTTACGTTTAGCCAGTGTGCCAGCACATGGCGGCTTCGATATGGTCATGCGTATTTTGGCCACAGGTGAAGAAAAATCAAAAACATTAGAAGACTTAGGTTATACCGTAAAGCAAACCGATATTATTAAAATGGCAATGAAACTGCCATTTGGTGCGATCATTGTTGCAGGTCCTACAGGGTCAGGTAAAACAACAACTTTGGCAGCTTGTATGGAGATGGTCGAAAATACTCAAAAACTCTACTCCATTGAAGATCCAGTAGAAAAAGTTGTTGAAGAAGCTACACAAGTGCCAGTCAATACCGATAAAGAAGATAGAAGCTTTGCAATGATGGGGCGCGCTGCATTACGTATGGATCCTGATGTTATCATCTTGGGGGAAATGCGCGATGAAGACACGGCGCGAGTCATGGTTCGCGCGTCTATTACAGGTCACTTAGTTTTAACTACACTTCATACAAACAGAGCGACGGCTATTATCACACGTTTAGTGGATATGGGTATCTCGCCGGTACTGCTTAGCGATAGTAGCGTATTGCGTTGCCTCGTCTGTCAAAGATTAGCACCAAAACTTTGCGATGGTTGCGCTATTCCTTTAAGAGATTCCCCAAGACATCAATCTTTTATTCCAGAGTGGGAAGCGGTGTTGGGCCCGGATGTCATTAACAGTGCGCGTGCGCGTGGGCCGGGTTGTGCTAAGTGTCATCGTACTGGCGTCGGTGGTCGTACGGTTGTCGCTGAAGTGATTTGGGTGGATGAGCCGGGTCGTCTTTTCATTCAAAAATGCGATACACTCAGTTGGGAAAAGTATTTAAAAGAAAATGGCTGGTTAGATTTTACAGGACGCGCTATTGAGCTCATTAAAGACGGAACTTGCGATCCCTTCGACGCAGAAAAAGTAGTGGGCCCAATTAACTCCTCCACCAAGGCGGTTAGTTTCAATTACCGCACTTAAGCCTAATCACTTATAATCTAAAGACGCAACTTCGATAAGAGAATTCACTATGGCTGATATGAATAATACTCCAGGCTCAGGAAAATCATCGCGACCTGCTAGACGATCCGTTAGCAGCGCGCAAAATATTTATGATCGCGTACAAGAGATTTCATTTGATAGTGTCAAAGGTCAAGCGTCAAGATTTGTGACAGGCGTTAAACATTTTCAATTTGGTGCTAAAGCACAACTCGCTTTTTTAGAGGATCTCTATGTCTTGGTCGCGGATGGTATTCCACCGAATCGCGCCATTGATATGGTGTCAGAAGTTACCACCGGTATCAGTAAAGACGTGGCTGTCTCAATTGCCAAAAAGATTTCAGAAGGTCAGCCTCTAGCCGATGGTATGCGAGAATGGTTTGCGCCGAATGTCATCGAAATTATTCGAGTGGGCGAAGAAGGTGGTGCTCTAGCACAAACAATGAAATCGGCTATTAATACGTTAGGCCAAAGTAGTAGTTCTGTCGGGGTATTGATTGGTGCTGTTGCTTATCCTCTTTTGGTTATTATTATGGCGTGCGCCATTATTTTGTATCTTAATGGTTCCGTATTCGTTCAGTTCAAAGCGATAAAACCAGTAGCGCAATGGCCTGAAGCAGGACGCACACTATTAAGTGTGGCAGGTTTGATTCAAAGTTGGTGGTGGGCTGTGCTCGTTGGTATTTTTGCATCGGTTATTATCATACGCAAAATCATGACAAGTTATACTGGCGAATTAAGACCATATTTAGATAAAGTTTTTCCATTTACGCTATACAGACAATTTGCCGCCGCACGATTTATGGAAACTCTTGGCTTACTTGTTTCTAATGGTGTAGTCTTTAAAAATGCTTTAAAGGTCATGCAGCATCAAGCGAATCCTTATCTCGGTTCACATCTTATGATGATGGAACATTTGCTGGGAATGGGTAGAGGTAATATTGCGGATGTATTATCGAGCGGATTGATTTCGGAAAAAGATATCTTACGCTTGCGAGTCATGGCAGAAGTAAAAGGATTCGAACACGGTTTAGTACGAATGGGTGTGCATGGTAGCGAGCAAACAGCCAAAACCCTAAAAGCCATTTCAAAATTGTTTGGCGGGGTGTTGTTACTTGTAGGTGCAATCTTAATTATAGTTATTGTGCGTGGGATTTTCTTAACCGGTATGTCTATGGGGGCATAACAAAAGAAAGTTTAGCGCCATTTTGACCGGAGTCATGTTTGCGTGGCACTTCTCAAATTACAGAAAGGTATCACACTATTAGAAGCCATGCTGGCGCTTGCTATTGGTAGTCTTGTTTTGGTTCTCAGTCTCAAGATGTATAGACAATATGAACTGGATGCAAATCTTGCGCAGCTACAGGGTAACGTAGATAGTCTTTTTCAAGCCATGTCGCTTTATTACAAAGCAAACTGTTTTGGTAGTTATGACAGTAGTGGCGCGGTAAGCACATGGGGAACATTAAATCCTCGTAATCCCTCTCCGCCTAGTTTAACTCAACCGAAAGTGCTGACAATTGCTGGTAAGCTACAAGGTACTAATCGGTATCTTAAAGATTGGCAGCCATTAAACCCTTTAGTGAATAGCGCGGGTGGCAGCGAAAATGGATATTTTATTCAGTTTGTTCCTGTGCTATTTAATACAAACAATATGAATGCTTGTACTGATCTTGGAACTAAAATTTCGCCTTGCACGATTTCACCTAGACCTGTACCCAGCGGCACGAACCTAGAAAATGCCTGTTCTCCAGCATGTACAATTACACCAACACCGGTCAATCCCCCATCGGCAAATCAAGTCAATGGCCATTACATGCCACCGAATCAAGTCACGGGATTGGTTTGGAAAATGCAAGTTTCTGTCTTATTGCTTGATCCAACAAAAGCCACCATTTTCCTTAATGCATTACAAGCCACTTGTAATTCTGATTTGGTTAGTGGCGTGGTTGAGCCATGCGAGACACCACCGGCAGCGAATAGTGGATATTTAGTCTGGGAGCGGCTACCTTCTAACGCTTCACCTAATTCAACAACATTGAATTGGATATCGTCACCTGCGCAAAATCAATTTAATCTTCAATATACACATGATCAAATGTATGAGTTAATGCCAGGAACACAAGATCAAGGCGGTTTTACATTGCGTTATTACTTATGCGGTGGATAAATACATGAATATTCCAAGAAGCAAATTAAAAGGCTTTAGTTTGTTAGAAATGATTCTTGTTATGGCGATTATGAGCGCTATTTTAATTGTCTTAATCAATTATAGTACGCAAAAAGCGGATGCATTGAGACGAGAAAATATTGCTAAAGAAATGCAGCAAGTGTTAAATGCTGCATTAGCTTTTTATGTGACAAACGGCGCATGGCCGGGTAAAACAGTCGGCTCAACAAAAACGCTTTGCAGCGCAGGCAGTTGGTTGTCATTTGACGGAACCGCTGATTTACAAATTCAAAACTACTTGCCGCCCGCAGCACAAATGCCAACGGTGAATGGGCAGTCTTATCAATTTGATTGCAATGTTACGACAGGCCTATTTCAAATAAGAGTGCCGGTCAGTCTTCCTGCGGATCAAACTATTATTGCTGGTATGGTGCCGCTTGGTGCGGTTGTTACTGTTGCTGGTGTGACCTACGTACAAGGGCAAGTCAATGTGCCGGGTCAAAATTTAAATAATGCTAGATCACTCAATTTTGCAGGCGTGTATTATGCGGGTTCCTGTGTGCCAGCGCCAACGTGCCCTTTAGGTATGACACCAAATATTGTTGTTACACCATCAGCTGTATCCGGCATGACTGATTCACCCTCTTGTAGTGGATCGAGTCTTAGCGCGCCATATGATCCATCTAATTGTTCTGGCGCTGTTTATCCAGTAAGTAGTTTTATCGGGTTTGCTCGCGGCGATTCAAGCGGTGCACCAACAGATCCTAATGGAAATGCTCTTTATAAAAACGCAAATAATAACGCGGGCCCTCCACTGGATTGCAAAGTGACAGCCACGCCATCAACATTAGCGTGCCAGTCAAATGAAACTGGTGGCACTTTAAATTCAGACGGCACACTTTATTGGCGAGTTTGTTTGTATGTTAGAACAGAAAATGGTATTGCTTATCCTAATACAAGCAGTGGTGCACCAACATCTATTGCATGGGGAAAAATGTTAGGCACAGTCTTGGTCTTCACTCGCTGTGTTCCAACAAATGAGCCGATTGGTTCAAACGATGTTTGGCAGCCAAACGCCGGCTATACTCCCTAAAGGAGAAGAAAGTTTTTGTTAATGAGACTGTTTGAGTTTGAAGATAAACTTTTTCAATAGTATTATCTTGATAGCTCTTACACATTTAAAATAAATCGCTTATACTTGATGACTAAAATTTATGGATATGTTACTCAGTTAGGCATCGTTAAATGGAGTATTATGATGAAGTGCCTCGTCACTAGAGTAAGTGCGTTATTAATGATGGTCCCCACAATTGCAATGGCCGGTTGGCAAGTAGCCAAACCTCAAGCAGCTATTCCAAACGAACCATTTTTTCAAGCCGGTGTCCAACAAGACACGACTTTTTCCCCATCTTATGGTAGCTCTGCATTTCCCGATCAGTTTGCCAATCTCGGTAGACCGGCAGCAGTATATGCAATTAGCGTCAGTGGATCTCTCAAAGAAAATGTCGAACGTATAATGGATAGATATCATTGGAAGGTAATTTGGAAAGTGCCGTATGACTATAACTTCGATGGTCGTGTAACAGGCTCAAGTTTGCCGAATGTTATCGAAAAACTTTTTAGTCCGTTTCCATTGCAAGCCACGATGTATATGTCTAACCGAACCATGATGGTCGTCCCGAGGAAGGTGTAATGCACTATAAGCGAATTCTTTTAATATGCTTAGCGTCAATGTTTGTATTAACCGGCTGTTTTACCTCGCCGCCACTTTATAATCAAACGCAGGGTAACGTTGCCGATATTACGCAGCGCATGAACGATACTCGACAAAAAGAAGAATCGTATCTCAAAAAAGCGCCTCCGCTTGTCGTTAATCAAGGATTATATGTTGATAGAACACCTATTAGCTTAGCGAAAGATCCTGCATGGGTCCGTGGTCATATAGTCATGCGTGGCGATCAATTGCCATTCTCATATTATAGCCGCACGATCACTGGCATCATGGGTAGAACCATTTTAACCCACTATCAAATTGGTTTAGATCAGTCCGTTATTGTTTCCATGAATTACACCGGTACAGTAAAAGGTGCCCTGGATTTATTGGCGGCGAAAAGTGGTTACGTTTATACCGTCAACGGCAGCACCGTTTACTGGCAAGCATTTGTCACTAAAACATTTGATATCGCCTTTATGCCAGGAACAGCTGACTATACGTTAGGTGACTCCAGTAGTACTAGCGGCTCAAGCGGTGGTGGCGGTAGTGGCGGCGGTAGCGGCGGGGGTAGTGGTGGCTCCGGTGGCGGCAATGGACTCAGTGGTTTGTCTTCTTCTAGCAGTTTGAAAGGCTCTATCTCTGTCTGGCAAGATCTGAGTGATACTATCAAAGCGTTGCTTTCTCCGGACGGCAAAGTGTTAGTGTCCCAGTCAACAACAACCGTCACTGTTCGCGATAGACCAACGAACATGGCATTGATTGAACGTTATATCAGAAATCTCAACAAAAACTTGTCTCGACAAGTCTTAGTTAAGATCCAGGTTTATGAAGTGACTTTAAACGCTCAATTTAACTTTGGTATTAACTGGCAGGTGATTAAGCGGGGTTTCTTAGGTACTAACTTCACTTTAAATGCGGATTACGGTACACCAGTTAGCATTACGCCACTCAGTTCAACCAGTGCGTTTACAAGAAGCGGTTATACCGTCCCAGTTGAAGGTGCGAATGGTGGTTTACCTTCTGTTGGTGCATTACAAGCTGACCCAAATCACATTACGGGCGTTAACTTGTTGGTGAGTGCATTAGAGCAACAAGGTCGCGTATCCGTGGTCTCTGAACCAAGGGTTGTGTGCTTGAATAACCAGGTCTCTGTTATCAATATTGTTGATAAGCAAGGCTATGCGGCTAGCGTGTCATCGACAGCGCTTGCGGGTGGTTCTGGATCAGGTGGCTCCTCTGTTACATCATCCATCACACCAGGTACCATTGTGACCGGTTTAATTCTCTATATTTTACCGAAGATCATGGGGGATAAGATTTACTTACAAGTGAACGCGGACTTATCCAGTTTAATTCAGATCGTTCCGTTTACCTCAGGAACGGGTGGTTCAAGTCCTGCGAGTATTCAGGTGCCACATACTTCTGAAAAAGAATTCAATCAACGCAGTGTGATTGGTTCGGGTGATACCATGATTCTTTCAGGATATAAGCAAGTCCAAAACCAAACTGGCGCTATGCAGTTATTTGGTTCGCAAGCATTGGGCGGTAAAGCGGCATCGCAAACTAACAGTGAAATGGTAGTGTTAATTACCCCTATCATCATTAATGGGACGGTATAATGCCATATATAACCCGAGAGGATGGCGTACGCTTTATCATCCCGTCTTATCGGGACACGCTTGTCGCTAAGAAAGAGAGTCTCTTAAAAAGAGAGATACTCTTACTTAGCGCGAATTATGGCGAATACATCACGCTCCAGAAAAAAAACACTAATCAGTACGAAGTCGCTTTTTCGCCGGACCCCGGATTTTTATTAGGCGAATGTATCTGGCAACACTTTAATCGACCTGACGACATGATTTATTGTGAAGCCATTCCCAATACATCTGAGGCGATACTGGTTATTGTAAAAGCGGGCAGTGTCTATCTGGATGGTAGTTTTGCTATCGATAGCATTGCTGAAGAACTCGTGGTGTTTAAAACACAAAAAAATAATTTTGATATTTATATTTATGGCGATGTGCCTGTCAGTCAAGAATTGGAAGATAACAAATTTACATTTGATGCAACTTCAGTACGTTCCTTTAATGTCTTAACAGAGCCAGTTTTTCCAACTTTAGAGGGTGTTAAAGCATTTCAATTGCAAGCGGTCGATACTGTTCTCAAGGCTCAAGGGATCGGTGTCGTTCCAATCAAGAAATTGGTTACCGTATTAGCCGTATTAGCCGTTCTTTATATGGCATATAATTATATTACAACGCATAAAGAAGTAGCCACTCAGATAATATCGATTAAGACAAATCCCTATCAAGGCTACAATGATGAACTAAGCTCACCAAGTCCTTCTAATGAAATATATGCACTCATCGAAAAAATTCAGGCATTGATGAGCATACCTGGCTGGGATGCGATTGCTATCGATTTTGTAGCGAGTCCACAAGGCGGTGATATTAGAGCAACGCTCAAATCCAATGGCGGTCGGATGAATATTTTGAACGCATGGGGACAGCAATATCATTGGACCATTGAAATTCTTCAAGGCGGCGTATTTGCAAGCACCTCTCTTACTGTAGACAATAGACACGCGCCTGCTACGATTAATTCTTTACAAGAAGTGTATGCCGCGATGATTGATAGCTTATCTTATATTTTGCCCGGCTCCGCGTTAAGATTTAATACCGTAACAGAAAAAGGCAATTACAAGGAAACAGAACTGGATATAGTGATGGATAACGCTTCACCTACTTCATTGATAGCGGTAGCGGATGCATTAAAAGGTTTGCCATTGGTTATGATTAAAGCATCAATGACAATTAATAATGGAGTTATATCAAGTTCATTTAAACTGAAAGCTTTAGGGAATTAAGCTATGTCGCCAGAAACTCAAGTTCAAATAGGTAAATTTAAAGCGAATCCAAAACAATTAGCCACTATCGGAATCATGATAGTGGTTGTGCTTATTATTATATGGCAGGTGATGGGAATGTTCGGTGGTGGGAGTAGTAGTGCACCAGCTCCAACGCCAGCAGCCCCCGTTACCAAGATGAATAGTGCGGCAGCAGCAGCACCAGCGCCAGCAGCTACTACGACAACCACTACGACTACGACGAACAACAATGCCAATCCTGTTCCACAAGGATCGCAAGCGGACGCGGTGGCTCCCAGCAATGGAAGACCTAGTCAAGCAGCTGTACAAACCAATGCGGAACTTCTGAAGTTGCAACAAAAAACCGAAGAAAGTTATTTGAAGGCAATCAATGAACTGCAAATGTTAAAAGTACAACAAGCAATAGCAGAAACAAATCAAGCCATTGCCACAGCGAAACTGTCTACGGTGACATCAGAAAAAAATATTGCAGATATGCTCACAAAGCCAAGCCCATCTGAGGCGTCTTATGCAAATAATTTAACCGCGCCTACCATGTCAAGCGAACCGCTGCCAGGTCTGCCTCCCGTTGCTGGGGCCGCTTCAGCGGGGTCTGCTACAGCAGCCGCTGCCGCCGCACAAGCAAGAGCGGCAATGGCTTCTGTTGTGCCTGATGCACCTTATCTTGTTTTATCTGTCTCGCAACAAGGAGGCAAATGGACAGCAGTGATGGGGCTATCAGGAAAATTATTTACGGTTTCAGTAGGTGATTCATTGCCTGATCAATCGAGCGTGGTTGGTATCAACAGAGAAGGTGTGACTCTCGAAAAAGATAAAAAGATTAGAAAAGTCGCTATGGCTAGTATGATTTAAAAAGATGCGACTCAGGGCAAGATTTCTTGCTCTGAGTCATTAGAAAGTCCCCTCAAATACGAATTCAGCGGGTCCCGTCATCAAAACAGCTTCTTTTTCTCCCGCCCATTCTACCCACAAGTCACCGAGTGCCAATTCCACTTTGACTTTCTGATCCAGCAAATTATTGGCAATCCCAGCGACGACAGCCGCACAGGAATTACTGCCGCACGCCAATGTTTCGCCCACGCCGCGTTCGTAGGTGCGTAGACGAACATGTGCGGGATTGACTATTTCCATAAAACCTACATTCACGCCTTGTGGAAAAGCAGCGTGATGTCCAATCTCATACCCCAGTTTTTGGACGGGAAAGTTAGCGACAGATTGTACTAAGACAATGGCATGAGGATTCCCCATAGATAAAGCAAATAGGGACTGATCAGCTTCATCGGATTGCATCTTTAATTGATAGGCATTTTGTTGGTTTTGGGTGATAAAAGGAATTTGCTTGGGCTCAAAAGAGGGTACGCCCATGGAAATTTGGATTTTATGATTGTCTATGACCGTAGCAGAATAAACGCCACCTGACGTTGCGATACTAAAAGAGTTACTGGAACTTAACTGTTTGTCATGAATAAAGCGCGCGACACATCGTAAACCATTACCGCATTGTTCAGCTTCGCTACCATCGCCATTAACGATGCGACAAAAGAAATCGGCTTTTGGCGAGTGGCTAATCAGCAAGAGTTGGTCAAAACCAATGCCTAAATGACGGTCGGCTAATTGACTTATTGGGAGCTGATCCACATCAATTTGCTGATTGAGCGTGTTGATTACGACAAAATCGTTGCCTAAGCCATGCATTTTTGAGAAGTGAGTCATGGGGTTTTATCTCCGTAACCAAATGTTACTAGCTGTCCGTTTTTAATGGCTGATTGAGCTTGGCCCTGTGTTTTTGGAAGGTGTTGTATCTGCGCTCGGTAGATATAATGCACCGGATTGTCCGCAGCCTGCTAGAGTCAAAGCTAATAAAGAAATAAAGCACAGCTTTTTCAAGACTCGCTCCTTACCGACTTATAGAATTCAATTAATCCTTGTGTGGAAGAATCATGAGGCATTACACCCGCAGGCTTTTGTAGATCAGCTAATATTTGCGGTAAAAGTTGCTTCCCTAATTCCACTCCCCATTGATCGAAGGAGTTAATATTCCAAATGGCACCTTGGACAAAAATTTTGTGTTCATAGAGAGCTAAAAATGCGCCTAAATGATAGGGCGTCATTTGTTCTAAGAATAAAGTATTGCTAGGTCGATTGCCTGGAATGGTCTTGTGTTGAGCTAAGTGTTCAGCGATTTGTGGAGAATAACCATCGGTTATCAATTCTGAAAAGGCTTCCTCATAAGATTTGCCACGCAACAGTGCTTGTGCTTGGCTGAGTCCGCTGGCAACCAAAATATCATGATGGTCAGCAAAGTTATTTTTGTTGCTACCGACTAAAATGAAATCGACAGGGATCAAGTGCTGGCCTTGATGGAGCAGCTGATGAAACGCATGTTGTGCATTACAACCTTGTTCACCCCAGATAATGGGGCCTGTTTGATAATCGATAGACATACCTTGTTGAGATATGTTTTTTCCGTTACTTTCCATGTCGGCTTGTTGCAGGTACGTTCGAAGATGGGTTAGATGATGCGTATAAGGCACAATGGCATGGTTATTGGCATCAAAAAAATTGATATACCAGATACCTAATAGCCCTAATACTACCGGCAAATTGGAAGCAAAGTCGGCATGGCGAAAATGCTGATCCATCTCATAGGCGCCACGTAAAAATTCTAAGAATTGATCCATCCCAATGAGCAAGGCCAGTGGCAAACCAATAGCGGACCAAATTGAATAACGACCGCCTACCCAATCCCACAGTGGGAAAATATTTTCTGGCAAAATGCCAAATTCTACCGCTTTGTCGGCGCTAGCTGTGACAGCAATGAAATGTTTGGCGACAGCGTTTTCACCTAGGGCATTTTGTAGCCATTTTTTTAAAGTGCGAGCATTAGTAATGGTTTCTAGGGTGGTGAAGGATTTGGATGAAACAATAAATAAACTGGTGTCGGGTTGAATTTGTTTTAATACTTCATGAATATGCGCACTATCAATATTTGAAATGAAGTGACAGCGTAGATTCTCAGTAGCGAAATCGGCTAAGGCATGGGTAGTCGATAATGGACCTAAATGAGAGCCACCAATGCCAATGTTAATAATGTCAGTGATGCGTTTGCCGGTGCTGCCCAGCCAAGTCCCATTGCGAACTTTTTCGGTAAGGCTTCGCATTTTCTCTAGGGTGGCTTCAATTAATGGCATGATGTTCTCGCCATTCACATAAACAGGGTGACCCCCTCGATTACGTAAAGCGGTATGCAGAGCCGGGCGATTCTCGGTCGTGTTTATTATTTGACCATCAAATAAGGCTTCAATCTTTGAAGAAAGCTGGGTTGCGCGCGCTAAATCACACAGAAGATTGATTGTTTCCTGGGTGATACGATTTTTGGAATAATCTAATAAAATGCCGCCCACTTGCATGGAAAACCGCGCAAACCGAATGGGGTCCTCTGCAAACCAATCTTGCATGTATTGTGTAACAATATGTTTTTGATGAGCTTTTAACGCTTGCCAGGGAGCGAGCTCAGTAATATTTTTCATTATCTTGTTAACCAAATACGAGGGTCTAAAGGATAACCGATTTTATTTGCGCCGTAAAACAATTGACCCCCATTTGTGCGTATTTTCATATCCATAGGGATTGAAGTCGAACTCTTAATGAGGTTAAGATGAAATCCTTAGACTTACCAAGGTAATCATAATCATGGATGACTTATATTATCATCTTGAGGCGCAGATAAAAGCGTTGATTCAGCAGTGTGAACAGCTTAAGCAATCTAATCTCAAGCTAAAACAGGTTAAATCCATGTTAATCCGTGAGAAAGAAACATTCATCGCGAAGCATAACGGTGCGGTCGCGCAAATCGAAAGTATGCTGGCTCGTCTTAAATCAATCGAGAAATCACAATGAGTATCGACGTGACTGACACAACAGTAGAAGTGCTAGGGAAAATTTACCAATTCAAATGTCCGGAACATGAGGTTTCTGCTCTGCAGGAAGCCGCGCGTGCATTGCACCAAAAGATGTCTGAGCTTCGTGCAGTGAATCATATATTAAGTGCAGATCGATTGGCGGTGCTGGCGGCGTTGAATATGTCTCATCAACTCTTGGTGTTGACTCAGAAAAATGAAGTTGAAACACAAAAAATCAACCAACGCCTTCGTGATTTGCAGCATACGTTAGATAAAGCCTTACTGGCTGAGACAGGGTTGGAATTTGGTTCCGCTGAATAAAATTTTGCTTCGAAAACAACTGCGTGAAAAGCGCGGTCAGTTAGATATGGCAGCAAGACGGTTAGCGTCCAGGCAGGCAGCTAAGTTATTAGCGGCTTCAGCGCTTTTTCAAGCGAGTTCACATATTGCCTGTTATGTTGCCTGTAGAGACGAATTTAATACCTTACCCATTATTCAATTGATTTGGCAATCCGGCAAAAAATGTTATTTGCCAGTCATCTCCAAAGATCATGAAAAGCAATTGGATTTTTTTGCTTATGCAGAAAATGACTCATTTATTCTAAATCAATATGGCATACCAGAGCCTGACACGGCTAAGAAAATACAGTTTCCTGGCGATCAATTGGATCTTGTATTGGTGCCGTTAATCGGCTTTGATTTGCGATGCCATCGATTGGGGACGGGTGGGGGTTATTATGATCGTTCGTTTGCTTTTCTACTGACACAACCAAAACCAGAGACGCCTTGTTTAGTTGGTTTAGGATATGAATTTCAAGAAATCAATGAGGTGCCTGTTGATAGTTGGGATGTGCCCTTGGATGGGGTTCTTACGGAAAGAAAGTTTTTTTTAATTTGATCTTGGTTATTCAAATAAGAGAACTATTGAATAGGGGCTCGCGGACACAACCCCACAAAAGGCGTGGGGTCTTAGTCCGTGCTACACATTGTTCAAAGTTGAGTACGATTGCTTTGCTAGCAAACAAGGGTATCCAATCCAGCTAGGCTGGGTTTTTTTTGGTTTCAAGTAGATCAGACAGTTCTCTTAGCGCAATAAAAAACATGACATAATCAATACTTGTGCTGCTGTGCAGCATGGTTAAAATGTTTTCCCATCGATCGATTGGGCGATGATGATGTTTGATCCAGAGATCAATTGCTTTAGTTGGATCAGATTCATTTTTCGAATGTTTCATAATGACTACCGTTAGTAGTTTTTGTAAAACATCTAATTCATCACGCAATGTCAATCTGGCTAACGTATCCCAATAGCCTTCACGAGAATCACTGGCAATTCGGTCACGGAACCATAAAAGGTTAAAACGCTCTCCCGCGCGAAAATATAAGTTCGCGGTTTTTTCTAGGTCAAATTTATATTTGGTTGCTATTTCAATGACGTTCAAAGAAGAGTACATCGCCCGTGCCGCACCAATACGTCTTGCGCTTTCCTCCGTGAGACCTGCATGAGTAAACGTTTCTTTTAACGTCTCAAGGTAGGCTTTGGTTGTGCCGCTCATTAGGTTGGGAATCAATGTTTCTAACATTTTTATTGATTTTCCATAATGAGTGATAATGTCTGGCATGTTGTCATCAGTGAGTTGTATGTGACGTAAAAACCAACGTGTAGCCAGAAAGGTTAGGCGTCTTACGTAGCCCAGAAATTCATATTGCGTGGTTAACGGTAATTTAAATCCAAATGATTCTATTAGTTTTAGCAGCTGTGGTGTTTCAAATGAGCGTGAAGCAACAATATAGGCGCGCAGAATTTCGGCGACTGTTGCCCCCGTTTCAATTTGTAAATTATAAACAAAGGTAATTCCCGTTTCATTGACCACTTGATTGCTGAGTTGGGTCGCTATGATTTCGCGACGTAAGCTGTGTTTTTCCATGGCCGCTTGAAAGGATTTTTGTAAGCTTGGCGGGAAAGCGGTGTCGAGTAATTTGCTAAGGAACGGATGGTCAGGAATGTCCGAGTTTAAAATTTCCGATTTAATATGAATTTTTGTATACGCTAAGAGTACAGCTAGTTCTGGTCTTGTTAAGCCTAGGCCTGCCGTTTTTCTTTCGATCAAATGCTTTTCGTCTGGTAAGAATTCAACGGTTCGATTAAGTTCGCCTGATAATTCCAAATCTTTAATGTAGCTGGTTTGTATGCCAATCAAACTAGGCGCGAAGAAGCTAGCAATACTCATGACTAATGCTTGGCTAAAATTATCATGTAAAACCAAGTCGGCCACTTCTTGCGTCATGCTCGCTAATATGTCATTTCGTTGGCTTTCGGTGATTTTACCTTTAGCGACTTCTTGATTGAGTAAGATCTTGATGTTTACTTCATGATCGGAGCAATCCACACCGGCTGAGTTATCAATAAAGTCAGTGTTAATTAGGCCTCCCTGTAAAGCATATTCGACTCGACCCAGTTGAGTAAAACCCAAATTACCGCCTTCACCCACCACGCGGCAACGTAATTCATCACCGTTAATTCGGCAATATTCATTGGTTTTGTCGCCAACATCCGCATGCGTTTCGGTGCTAGCTTTGACATAAGTACCGATGCCGCCATTAAAAATTAAGTCAACAGGTGCTTTCAATATCACGCGAATCAAATCATTCGGTGCGAAAGTGCTTTCTTCAACACCCAGTACTTTTTTCATTTCAGGCGATAAAGTAATGGATTTGCTGGAACGTTTGAAAATGCCACCACCGGCCGAAATCAATTTCGCATCATAATCCTGCCAGGATGAAGTGGGTAAATTGAAAAGACGTTGGCGTTCATTAAAAGAAAGGGTTGGGTTAGGATCGGGGTCTAGAAAAATATCACGATGATCAAACGCCGCGATCAATTTGATGTGTGGCGTATACAACATGCCGTTGCCAAATACATCTCCGCTCATATCGCCAATGCCAACTACGGTAAAGTCGGTGGTTTCTATATTGAGATCCAGTTCATGAAAGTGGCGTTTAACCGATTCCCATGCGCCGCGCGCGGTAATACCCATTTTTTTATGGTCATAGCCGACAGAGCCGCCAGATGCAAAAGCATCGCCTAGCCAAAAACCATATTCTTTTGAAATGCTATTAGCAATATCTGAGAAAGTAGCCGTCCCTTTGTCTGCCGCTACTACTAGATAGGTATCATTATCGTCATAACAGATGACTTTTTCAGGTTTGATTATTTTGTTGCCTTGCAGGTTATCAGTTAAATCTAATAAGCCGCGTATAAAAGATTTGTAACATTCCACAACTTCTTTTTGAATTTGTTCACGGGTGGAAAATTGTGTTAGTGTTTTTAATACGAACCCACCTTTCGCACCAGAAGGGACGATGACCGCATTTTTGACTTTTTGTGCTTTCATTAAACCTAACACTTCAGTACGAAAGTCTTCGCGACGGTCTGACCAGCGTATTCCGCCACGCGCTACTTTTGCGCCCCGTAAGTGGACACCTTCAAAACGTGGGGAGTAAACAAAAATTTCATAAAGCGGTAATGGTAATGGTAAGAAGGGAACATTTTGTGATTGTAATTTAAAAGATAAGTATTCTTTGGACTTACCGTTAGCGTGTGTTTGAAAAAAGTTAGTTCGCAACGTGGCTTTAAACAATTCAAGTAGTGTGCGCAATATGCGATCTTCATCTAGACTTGTTACTGATTCCAGCGCTTGCAGTATATTGGCTTCAATCTTTTCGATCTCATTTCTGGACTTTAAGCTGGGATCAAATTTAGCCTTAAAAAGGCTTATTAAATCTTTTGCGATTTCTGCGTTATTTACTAAAGCTTGTTCAATGTAAGGTTGTGTGAAGATAAAAGTAGTTTGGCGTAAATATTTTGCATAGGCACGAAAAATGGAAATGTCTCGTGAAGATAATTGAGCGGCCAAGACTAATTTGTTAAATCCATCATTTTCAGATAAGACCAGTCGTGTGTTGATAAATGATTCTTGAAAAATGTCTTTGATTTTATCGGTATCAATGTGATTACCACGGGCATAGCTAACAGTGAAATCGCTGATCCAGACGGCGGTGTCGGGCAATGTGATTTTGTAAGGGGACTCATTGAATGTGCGTAAATCTAAATTTTCTAACATGGGCAAGATATCAGAAAGAGGGATAGCCGCATTATATTGAAAAACGCGAAGATGTAATGATTGGTCATCACCCATATAAAAATCAATATCAATCGGATAATCTATCGACAATTTTTCGATTTGTGAGATGTCTTTGATTGCCATCTGCGGTGAGCATTCCTCCGTATAGCTGGTGGGGAAAGCATTTTTGTATTTTTCGATTAAAGCCGCACTTTTCGCTTTGCCCAATGCTGAGGTTAATTGCTGGTTTAACGTATCAATCCATATTTGATTCATCGCACTGTCCTTTAGATATCGATTCATTCATCGTAACGCAAAATCAGCTCTTATCGCAACGTAACGTTTTCTCGTGCTATCGCAAAGTCAAAAATGTGTTTATATTGTAAGAAACTTCTCTTTCAAGTTTAGGTGTTCTAAGAGCAGTTAGATGATTTTTCTTTATTATTTAAACAGGGTGTCTCAAGATGTGGAAGTCAGCGCTTCTCCTAATGGCTAGTCTGTTTATTTTTGGTTGTCAGCCATCCCCCTCATTGCATTCCTTTTATGCCCCAAAAGAACAACGCTTAACGCAGATTTTAGATTATTGTAAAGCCCAGGGCATGCATTATGCTTTAAGCAATAACACTTGTAAAAAAGCAGCCGCGAAAGGCATTTATTGGGACTTGCCGCGTTATTATAAGAATTGTTGTTGCTGTGTTGAGAGGCATTAGATGCCCGAGTATTCTGCAATTAAAAAAACGGGGGATAGGTTGTATTTTTACGTTGCTACGCCCAGCTCCCACGAAAAAAGTAAACCTACCCTGACCATATCCCCCATAAGTTCTTAAACACTAAGCCATAAGCTCTCAAATCCCTACACACTGTTCCAAAACCCCTACGTACCGTGGACAAGCCACGGTACGTAGGAGTTCTCTGTGCTGCGTCAGAGTTTTCTTTGCTATGGGTCAATGGATTTAATAGTAATGGATAATGATTACTAAAATCCCGTCTTTGTGCCACCTTTTCCCGCCAGGAGGAGAAGGAAAAAAATCTTAAGTTGACGCTTATGCGCCTGCGTAGGAATGACTAATATTTATGCCGTCTACGTACGGGACGCTAGGACGCGTAGGGGTATGGATACAACGCAGCGTGTGGACGTCTAATCATCATTTCTCTATTTTGGCACGCGCGCTATTTTTGAGCTAAAAAGCAAGGGAAGTTATCCACAATTTCTGGGGATAACTTTGTGGTTAACTATCTTAAAGCTGTTATAGAACTTTTCGATTCTTTTTTTGCCAAGACCAGCGTGTTCTCCTTGCGTCCAGTTTATTCTTCTTAAAATCAATATGTTATCTGGAGATAGACTTTTTGTGCACGGCAAAAAAAGTTCTCTTTTAACAAGGGCTAGCTTAATTTTTAGCCTGTGTAAAAATCTCGAGCCTCTATGGATAATTTAGACGGTGCGCCAGGCTGTTCATAAACTAATTTGGGAACTAAATAACCTGAAAGTCGTTGGCTCATTTCCCAGTGTAGAGACTGTGCGATTTCGCGCTCCAAATCAAAATGCGCCGTGCCTTGCACTTTATCCAGCGCATGAAGATAGTAAGGTTGCACGCCAATTTCAAATAAGGCTTCACTCAATGCCACTAAGGTATCGGCATTATCGTTGACGCCTTTTAATAATACGGATTGGTTCAGTAAAGTAATACCGGCCTGGCTCAAGGCGAAGATAGCCTCTTTGACTAATGCGTTGATTTCTTGAGGATGATTACAGTGAATGACTAGCACGGGTTTTTGTTTTAGCTGAGTTAGCCAGGCAATAAAATCTGGGGTGATGCGTTCGGGCAGAATCACTGGAATGCGACTATGGATCCGTAAACGTTTAATGTGAGGGATCAGATTGAGCTTATCGCTAAAGGTTTGCAGGGTTCTGTCATTTGCCACGAGTGGATCGCCACCGCTTAAAATTACCTCATGAATGCTTTTATCTTCTGAGATGTAATTTAATGCTCGCTCCCAGCCGGTTCTGCCCGGATTATTTTCGGTATAGGGAAAATGACGTCGAAAACAATATCGGCAATTAATGGCACAGGTGCCGATGAAGGTGAGTAAAACGCGGCCCACGTATTTATGTAACAAGCCGGGGATTGGATTAACCTTGGCTTCTTCTAGTGGATCTTCTTTGTAACCTTGAACCTGCAGTAATTCTTCACCCAAAGGCATGATTTGACGTAACAAAGGGTCATTTAAATTGTTTTTTTCGATACGGCTAACAAATTCTCTGGGGATTTTTAGTGGAAACAATTGCGCAGCCGATTGTGCCGCACTCAATAAGCTAGCGTCTAGCTCCAGTAACGTCAGTAATTCTTCTGGATCGGTAATGGCATTCACCAGCGCTTTCTGCCAGAGAGTGGAATTGTTTAAGTTGTGATCTGTCATGACTCTAGTTTTATTCCACATGGATTGCTGTGGATACCGTAGTATAGGTTTATAAAAGGGGTTAACTTCGCTTTTGCTCAGCTTCTCTAATTTCTGCTTACCGTGAAATCCTAACAATTTAGTCTTTGTGTTTATTAACTAAACGATTATTATATGCCAATTCTAAAAAGGAGAAATAAATGGCAGTTTATACCACAAATGAGATCCGAGGTGGCATGAAAGTTATGATTGATAACGATCCTTGTGTCATTTTAGACAATGAATTTGTCAAGCCAGGCAAGGGGCAGGCTTTTAATCGTATTAAATACCGCAACTTGAAATCCGGTCGTGTTGTTGAGCGTACTTGGAAGTCGGGCGACAGTATTCCTGGCGCGGATGTTGTCGATGTGGAAGCGCAATACCTTTATAACGATGGCTCGCATTGGCACTTCATGACCAATGAAACATTCGAGCAATACGTGATGGATGATAAAGATTTAGCCGATGCTAAACAATGGCTAAAGGAACAATCTGAATGCGTATTGACGTTATTTAATGGCACACCGCTGGCTGTGACTGCACCGAATTTTGTTATCTTGAAAATTGTTGAGACAGATCCAGGCGTGCGTGGCGATACCTCCGGTGGTGGCGGTAAACCAGCAAAATTAGAAACAGGCGCAGTCGTGCGTGTCCCTTTATTCGTTCAAGAGGGCGAAATCATTAAAGTCGACACCCGTATCGGTGAATATGTTTCTCGCGTAAAAGAATAAAATGGTCAGTTGGGCGAATAAAGTTTTTATTCGCCCTGATTTTTATCACTGTGGTCGTGGAATCTTTTGTTCATGAAATCTCAAGACGCCTGGCGTCCTTCTGCTTGCCTTCACCATCTAAAACGTCGTGCAGAGATACTAGCAAACATCCGTCAATTTTTCAGTGAGCGCCAAGTATTGGAAGTTGAGACACCATTGATGTGTCAATTTACCGTCACTGATCCACACGTAACAGGTATCCCCGCGCTTTATCAATCAATGGGCAGTTCCATTACGCGTACTTTGTTTTTACAAACATCCCCTGAGTATGCAATGAAACGGTTATTGGCCGCAGGAATAGGGTCTATCTATCAAATCAGTAAAGCATTTCGTCAAGGTGAAGTGGGTCGATTGCACAATCCAGAATTTACGATGTTGGAATGGTACCGGTTGGATTTCGATCATCATGCTTTAATGGATGAAATGGATGCATTGTTGCAGCAAATTTTAAAAACGCCGCCCGCAGAGCGCGTGAGCTATGGGGATCTTTTTCGGCACTATTTAGGTATTAATCCACATACGGCGGATGAAGCCGTCTTGATCGCATCGGCAGCAGAAAAAAATATTCCGGTCAGTGGTACATTGCCAAACCGAGATGCCTGGTTAGATTTGTTATGGACGCACTACATTGAACCGTTAGTAGGGCAGATACGGCCTTTATTTCTGTATGATTTTCCTGTTTCGCAAGCGGCTTTAGCCAAAATTCGCAATGAGTCTCAGCCTGTTGCATCGCGCTTTGAAGTGTATTTTAAAGGGATAGAATTAGCGAACGGATTTCATGAGTTACAAGATGGAAAAGAGCAAGCCAAACGTTTTGTGCTTGATTTAGCGTTGAGAAAAGAATTGGGCATTTCAGAGCGATTGATTGATGACAGATTACTTGCGGCATTGGAGCATGGGCTGCCTGCCTGTGCGGGTGTTGCATTAGGGATTGATCGCTTGATGATGTTAGCTTTAGAGTGCGATCAGATTGCGGATGTAATCAGTTTTGCATTTGATAAAGCGTAATGACAATCATGACGGAGCCCGTTCGAGGAACGTGCTCCGTGCAATGTGATTAGTCATCTTCCCGCATGACAACGCGATAAATCCAGGCACACAAAACAAAAGTGACTGCGATACTTAAGCCTCCTGCAAGATATGCGTATTGAGCTGGCATGATTTTTAATGCATCTGAGCTTTGTTTCAAAGCAAATGGTATGGCTAAAATCACGCCCATGATAGATGCGCCCGCGACAATGCCGCACGCTAATAGTAATCCCCGATGACGATGTACGGCCAGTTTGTTTTCTCTGACGGTCTGACGATTGCGATAGAGTTTGGTCAATCGTAATTGAATGATATAGCTGAGTACCCCGCCTATCACGACAGGGACTGTGGTATTCATCGGCAAATAAATGGCTAAACCCACAGCGAGAACCGGTAAGCGCGTTCCAAATTTCTTCAGTACTTCATCGACAATAATACATAAAACAGCAATGACCGCACCCAGGATGATCATAGACCATGCGAGGTTGTGGGTATAAACGCCCTGAGCCACCGTGGCCATTAACGCGGCTTGGGGGGCGGATAACATTTGTGATTTACTCATCCCGGGGTGCGGGAAAACACCGCCAATCCCATAAGCGTTATAAAGTAAATCTAAAATAGGCGGCACGACAAAAGCAGAAACCACCACGCCCAAAACCAACATGACTTGTTGTTTCCAAGGTGTGGCGCCAAGGACCTGGCCGACTTTAAGATCTTGCATGGTGTCATTTGAAATTGAAACGGCCACACCCAGAATCACGCAGCTACCAATCCCTAAAATGACGCCCAATAGTTCATGACCTTGAATACCGCCGATGGTGCTGAAGAAAGCTAAGACCGCCAAGCATAAAATCAACAATGCCGACACCAGCAGGCCTGAAACAGGCGTATTGGATGATCCAATCAAGCCTGCAAAATAAGCTGAAATGGAACAGAAGATGAAGCCTCCAATCAACACATAAAACGCACTGAATGCGCACAGCACAAGATGAAATGCGTGTGAAACGCCAGTATTGCTTGGCACGATATAGTTCGAAATTAAAATAAAGATGGGCACAATAATTAAAATAGCCGCCCAAAATACATAGTTGATGGGGATGTCTCGTTCAGTGCGCAATCGAATAGCTGCATCAATGCCAGCTACTTTCGCTTCGGTTAATGAGGCAAAAGAAGCCGCTATGCTGAGCGATATGGGTTTAATTAAGGTAATGAGAGTCCAGAGCGCGCCCACTAACATGGTGCCTACACCGACATAGCGAATATGCGAACGATAGATGTCCATTGCCATATCATGCGCATTGGCGAGTGCTGGCAACCCAATAATGGAAGTGAGTGTTGGCACGCCAATTAACCAGCCAATGACAATACCAATAAAAAAGCTGATCGCGACGTTGATGCCAACAATATAACCCGCAGCAATTAAGGCAGGTGAAAGGCCTAAGCCAAATCCAAATACCGTGGTGGAGGTTTTAACCCAGAAATCAAACGAGTCTGTTAATATTTGAAATCCAATTTGACACAAAGAGATCATCGAGCCCGCTATGCCACCGTAAGTGAGCGCTTTCATGTCAGTTTTTTCATTGTTCGCACTGGCTTTTAGCACATTGCTGATAGCAACGCCTTCCGGGTAGCGAAGTGTCTTATCATTTAGCAGGGCGCGACGTAGGGGAATGGTAAACAAGACGCCTAAAATTCCGCCTAGTAATGCAATGATGACGGTTTGCCAGTAATAAAATCCGGACCAGGCATGCAGAATGATCAGCGCCGGTAAAATATAGGCAATGCCCGAGATTAAAGATTCGCCGACAGATGCCATGGTTTGTACCATGGTATTTTCCAGCACATTAGAATTGCGGAAAAAGCGTAAAATGCTCATTGAGATAATTGCGGCGGGAATAGACGCGGAAACAGTTTGTCCGACTTTTAATCCCAGGTAAGCATTCGCGGCCGCTAATATCACAGTGAGAAAAGTGCCAAGTATCACTACACGGAACGTAATTTCTGGTAATGATTGGCTAGCAGGAATGATAGGCGCGTTTTCCGCCACAGGCATTCCGCTTTTGTTTTCACTCATAAAGCTACTCCGCTCGTTTTTAAGTTGATATTTCTATGTCGACCACCAAGCAGAGACTCTGAATTAAATCTATACTTTTCAATAAGTTGCAAGGCATAAGCTAAAATGGGCTGATACGCTAGAATAGCCCAATTAAGAGTCATATCAATTTTTCACTGCAATTGCAAATCATATGAGGATTTTTTGTAGAATTTCTGTATAGTTGCAAGCCAACTTGAGAAATAAAAAAACATAATGCAAAACGAGGCAATTTTTTATGAATATCCGATTTAGCTCTGATGGCAGCGGTCAAAGCAACTCTTCCCAGCAAGCGAATACCATGGATGGACCTGCTGCTTTCATGCCACCCGCGTCATCACCTGTCACTGGCGGCGGGCCTTCTACGCCTAAAAAAAGAAAACCAGTCGATGAATCCTCTACTACTCTGGCACGTAGTCCTGACACAGGCAGCATATTAAACCAGCTAGCGCTCAGTACGCCGCCAAGCACGCGCGCGCGGGCGACCTATCAAAGCAGCCCCAGTTCTTTGGGGGTGCCAGAATTTAAAGTACCCATGACGGGTTCTCCTTTTAAAGGCAATTACGCCGCTAGTTATCAGCAATCGGTCCAGGCCATTGCTCATCATTTAAGGAAAGATGACTCAGCCAGTAGTAGCGGACTTTTAGCGGAAGCCGTAGTGATAGCGGATAAGAATAATCTTGATCTGATTCGTATCAGAGAATTCATCGCGGACTTTTGGAGTGAGGAGCAAAATATTCTCGCTACAAGGGCTGCCTATGTCGAAAGGAATCGTTTTCAAAGCGAACAAGCAAGCGAGAGTCAGAGTTTTTTAGAAGAGGGACAAATGTTTTTGCAACAGGTTTATACCGAAGTCGCAGAGAGTAAGGCATTGCTTAAAGCCGATGCATCGAAAGACAACATCAATGCAGTCAGTAAAGCGGTTCTTAAATTGTTAGGTGACACCCACGCTTGGAATAAAAACAATGCTGACAATATTAAGCGCACCAAGATTATGCGTGAACCTTTAAAGGATATCATGGACGATATAATCAATAGCTTGTCAATTGAAGCGGCAGAGGATGATGATGAGGAAAATCAATTAGAGGCATTAAAAAATGGATTGTCTTATGTTGATTCTACTCTGCAGAGTCACGTACAAGAAGTCGCCAGGGAAATCACAAGCGCTAAAAAGAAACAAAAAGCAGCGACTGACAAAATGACAAATATCTCCGATCCGCTTTGCCTTTCTTTTGCGATGGTGGCAGATAAAGAAAAGAAGAGGCTATTTTGTCTGGTTAGTATTTCATCGCCAGAAAAGAATAAAGCGCTCTATCAGTTGCTTTCTGCTTTCATTGAGAACTCAAAATATAAAGGCATTTACTTGTTGGCTGAATCTCCCAGCAAGGACTTTCAAAAGATGATGAATCAAATTGGAGGAATGTTAAGTGAAGCTTTGCCGCGACATGCTTATCGAGAATGCGCTGAAAAATCCTGTATTTCTACGCTAACAAAATTAAGCCAACACATGGGCACTGAGTTGAATGTCGATAGCTTGTATAATCTGGCTTTTTATCCTATGTCTAAGCAAGGCTCAGCAGCGAATTTGCTGGATGTGAAAGTGGGCGAAAATGAGTTTACCGTCAAGCTGATTCCCCCTTGTGATGATTGTAAAAAGCGTATACCGACAGATCATCTGCTTTTGCAATCGGCTAATAGCAAAATGATTGTGCCTTCACCGCTGAGACAGGCCGCATTAAGACAGCAATCAGCGGCGGCAAGTAGTATGACGGCATATCCAGCAGCGTTTTTAGCAAGACAGTCCTCACGAGGTCGGCAAATGACTGGTGGAAGCAGTAGTAGCGCTATTGCTTCTCTCTCCCCGTCGCCCTCTCCGGGGTTGTTGCCGCTAATGAATGTTCCAACTAGTCCATTAAGAATCCCGCCGCGCACAGATGCAGCGCCTCACAGTTCTCTTGGCGCGGCAGCAGCAGATAATATGCAGGATATCACGCCAATCCCACCGCTTAGGTTTTAGGAAAGATTGATATTACGCGAACCATGTTTCCAGTTGTTCGCGTAATTCTTTAACGCCGGTGCCTTTCATGGCAGAAAAGATTTGGCATGAAACCGGATTTGGAAAGGTGCTAATAAATTCATTTACTTCGCGTTCTGTGTTTTTGATCACACCGTAATTTAGTTTGTCTGCTTTATTCAGCAATATATGGACGGCCAAATTAGAAGTACTGGCCCACGACAATAAGTTACGATCGAATTCAGTGAGAGGGTGGCGAATGTCCATGACCAGAATTAATCCTTTCAAACAATCACGTTCATGCAAGTAAGCCCCTAAGGTTTTTTGCCAATTTTCTTTCACCTCGGGTGGGACTTTTGCATAGCCATAGCCGGGTAAATCAACTAAACGTCGTGTGGAATCCAAAACAAAAAGATTAATATGTTGAGTGCGTCCTGGTGTTTTACTGACGCGGGCAAGTTTCGTGTTATGGGTTAATTGATTTAATACGCTGGATTTACCTGCGTTCGAGCGACCAACAAAGGCGACTTCAACGCCCATATCGGGTGGTAACTGGCTGAGCTTTGCTGCGCTTAAAAGAAAGGTAGCTTTTTGGTAGTCGAGCTTGGTCATGATAAAAAACTCTAAATAAGATAAAAAATACTGGGTCACTAAAAGGTTCCCAGTCTCATTCACTTCCACAAAGCGGAAGTGAATTTAAAAAAACGGGGTGGCAGGATAGGGTGGCTTTTTCGCGCGGAGCCTAGCGAGCACGGAAAAGTTACCCTGTCCTCACAGGACCCCAGTCAATATACCTCAAAACTTGAAGTAGCCTCGAAACAAGCTGCCATTCCAATCGCTGCCTGGATTATTCATAACGAATCAAGAAGTTAAAACTTCATGTGATTTTAGTCGCCTAAGTCTATACAATAGCCCGCTATGACAAACGCTATCATACTAGATTCTCTTAACGACGCACAGCGCGAAGCCGTGTCTGCGCCATTATGCCATCAATTAATCCTGGCTGGCGCCGGCAGTGGCAAAACTCGCGTGCTAGTGCATCGCATCGCCTGGCTAGTCGAGGTTGAAGGTTTATCGCCTTACAATGTCCTGGCCGTGACCTTTACAAATAAAGCGGCCAACGAGATGCGCTCACGTATTGAGACCTTGCTCGGGCCATCAGCCAAAAGCATGTGGGTAGGCACTTTTCATTCTTTAGCGCATCGGTTATTACGCATGCATTGGCAAGAGGCGGGATTGCCCGAAGGATTTCAGATTTTAGATTCTGATGATCAATATCGGCTAGTCAAGCGTGTCATCGCCAGTTTAGATTTAGATGAAGACCGTTGGCCAGTTAAACAAGCACAATGGTTTATCAATTCCAAAAAAGATGAAGGGCTGGAATCCCATCATTTGCCAGATTATGGCGACATCACCGCGCGCACCTTAATTAAAATTTATCGTGCCTACGAAGAAGCTTGTCAGCGCGCGGGATTGATTGATTTTGCTGATTTACTGCTAAAAGTTCATAAATTATGGTTAACTCATCCTGACGTATTGGCAAAATACCAACAGCGTTTTCGTTGTATTTTAGTCGATGAGTTTCAAGATACCAATGCAGTGCAATATGCTTGGGTGCGTTTATTGGCAGGCAAAAATAATTCCGTGATGATTGTGGGTGACGATGATCAATCCATCTATGGTTGGCGCGGTGCGCAAGTTGAAAATATTCAGCGTTTTAGCCAAGATTTCCCGAATGCTCAAGTGACGCGCCTGGAACAAAATTACCGCTCAACGGGGGTGATCCTGAAAGCAGCGAATGCATTGATCTCGCATAATTCAGGCCGTTTGGGTAAAAATTTGTGGACCGCTGGCGTGGATGGCGAGCCTATTACAGTTTATGCCGGATTTAATGATTTAGACGAAGCGCGATTTTTAGTGCACCGCATTCGTGAATGGAAAAACGACCATCCATTGCGTGAAGTCGCTATTTTATATCGCTCGAACGCGCAATCACGCGTGATAGAAGAAGCCTTGATGCAATTTGGTATTCCATACCGAATCTATGGCGGCTTACGCTTTTTTGAACGTGCGGAAATTAAAGATGCGTTAGGTTATTTGCGTATCATTGCTAATCGCGATGATGATGCGGCATTCGAACGGATTGTTAATACACCCACACGTGGTGTGGGCGATCGTACCATTGTGACATTGCGAGAATATGCGTTTGCCAATCAGGTTTCACTGTGGCGTGCGGCTGAAGCGTTATTAGAACAAAATGTTTTCCCAGCACGTGCCGCCAATGCATTGTCAAACTTCGTGCGCTTGATGAATACATTAAATGAAGATACTACGCATTTACCTTTGCATGAACAAACAGAACACGTGATTCACAACACCGGCCTGATTGAACATTTCCGCAAAGAAAAAGGCGAGAAAGGCTTGGCGCGAATCGAAAACTTAGAAGAATTAGTCAACGCGGCCCGTCAGTTTGATCTAACGGCATCCGTTGAAAACATGACGCCACTCACGGCTTTTCTCGCGAATACGGCGCTTGAAGCTGGCGATGGACAAGCAGAGAGTCATGAAGATTGTGTGCAACTCATGACATTGCATTCTGCGAAAGGGCTAGAATTTCCAGTGGTCTTTTTGGTTGGCGTGGAAGAAGGATTGTTCCCGCATTACATGTCGATAGAGGATCCCAGTCGCCTGGAAGAAGAGCGCCGCTTATGCTATGTCGGTATGACGCGCGCCATGCAAAAACTCTATATCACTTATGCGGAATCTCGACGATTGCATGGCAAAGAAATGCATCATCGGCCATCCCGTTTTCTGAAAGAAATTCCGAAAGAGTTTTTAGACGAAGTCAGACTGAAATCCAAAGTGAGTCATCCTTCAGCTTCGCATGCGTACTCGCGTAATACGTCACAAATGCCGCCGATTGCACAGCCAGAATCGGATACCGGATTGCGAATGGGACAGCGAGTCAAGCATCACCAGTTTGGTGAAGGTACGATTTTGCAATATGAAGGGCGTGGAGAACACGCGCGTATTCAA
Organism: Gammaproteobacteria bacterium; assembly: GCA_031291175.1. GTDB lineage: Bacteria > Pseudomonadota > Gammaproteobacteria > DSM-16500 > DSM-16500 > UBA5158. Next base: position 147,237 of record JARLJO010000049.1, on the reverse strand, counting down.
GTGCGTTTTGAAACAGCCGGCACGAAATGGTTGATCGCGAGTTTTGTGACAACAGGAGATTAAAGCTCACAAGCTACGGATGAGATAATGTATTACGCATTACTAAAGCATTTATTATTTCGTTTTGATCCAGAGACCGCGCATCGTTTGACTTTGCGCGCGCTGAAAATAGCGCATTTTTATGGTTTATCTGCGCTATTCCCTAAAATTCCTGCCATGCCAGTTACTGTGTTTGGTCTGACCTTCCCCAATCCCATTGGTCTTGCTGCCGGTTTAGATAAGAACGGTGACTACATCGAGGCGTTGTCTGCTTTGGGTTTTGGTTTTGTTGAGATTGGAACAATCACGCCTAAGCCCCAGATCGGTAATCCCACGCCGCGTCTTTTTCGTTTGGAAGATCAACAAGCAATCATCAATCGCATGGGATTTAATAATAAAGGCGTAGATTACCTGGCAGACCAGCTGAAAAAAACCGATTACCAAGGTATTCTCGGTATTAATATCGGCAAAAATCGGGATACGGGGAATGATAAAGCCATAGACGATTATCTTTATTGTTTTCGCCGCGTTTATCCTTATGCAAGCTACGTCACAGTGAACATTTCATCACCGAATACGACAGCGCTTCGTGAACTGCAACATGGTGATCTACTAAGGTCGTTACTCCATGCCTTGAAACGCGAGCAACAATTACAATTCGAATTGCAAAAAAGATATGTTCCCTTGGTAGTGAAGATTGCACCGGATTTATCAACCATTGAACTGGAAGCAATCGCTGATATTTTATTGGCGGAAGAAATTGATGGAGTGATTGCAACTAACACCACATTGAGCCGGGAAGGGGTAGAGGCTTCTCCTTTTAGTTCTGAAGCCGGTGGCTTAAGTGGGAAGCCTTTGTTTGCGTCTTCCACGGCGGTGGTTAAGCAGTTGTCTTCTCTTTTACAAAATAAAATACCTATCATTGCTGCTGGCGGCATTATGACGCCAGAAGATGCGGTCAATAAGTTAAAAGCTGGGGCAACTTTAATTCAACTTTATTCGGGTTTGATTTATGAAGGACCTGGATTGATAAGTGATATTGCGCGGGCTTTAATAACAAAGAATTTCTGAATTTCCCTGTATTCGAGCCGCAACCGCTAGAGAGCGATCACGGCACGTCTTCGAGTTTTATTCAACCGTAACCGATTTCGCTAAATTTCTTGGTTGATCGACATCCGTACCTTTCAGTACAGCCACGTGATAAGCCAATAACTGTAGTGGAATCGTGTAAATGATAGGCGCTAAAATTGGATCGATGTGAGGCATCTCAATCACATGATTGACCGCAGAATTTTCGCCCACCTCTCTTGTGCTGTCGGTAAAGACGAACAGTTCGCCGCCTCGTGCGCGAACTTCATGAAGATTGGATTTAATTTTTTCTAATAAATCATCATTAGGCGCAATCGCAATCACTGGCATGTTCTTATCTACCAAGGCAAGTGGGCCATGCTTTAGTTCACCAGCAGGATAACCTTCTGCGTGAATATAAGAAATTTCTTTTAACTTGAGCGCGCCTTCCAGTGCAACAGGATAGAGAGCGCCTCGACCTAAAAATAAAGCGTGATGCTTATCAGCAAATTTAATCGCCAGCTTCGCAATGAGAGGATCCAGTGCTAACGTCGCTGCGGCTATTTGCGGTAAGGCGTGAAGCTGTGTGACCAGGTGTTCCTCAATCTCGGCGCTGATTTGGTGTTTGTGTCCTAGCGCGAGTGTCAGCATTAATAAAGAAGTGAGTTGTGTGGTGAAGGCTTTGGTTGAGGCAACACCAATTTCAGCGCCTGCGCGGGTCATGAAATGCAAGTCGGCTTCACGAACTAAGGAGCTCTCAGCGACATTACAGATAGCCAGTGTGCTGGCGTAACCAATTTTTTTCGCAAGGCGTAAGGCCGCGAGAGTATCGGCGGTTTCACCAGATTGGGATAAACAAACGAATAAAGTATTAGGCTGCACCACCGTTTTGCGATAACGAAATTCACTGGCTACTTCAACAGCGCAAGGAATCCCGGCGATGCCTTCCAGCCAGTAACGAGCCACTTGCGCCGCATGATAGCTCGTGCCGCACGCCACAAATTGCACGTGTTTGATTTCATCAAAAATGTTTTTGGCTTTTAATCCAAAAGCGCTTTCTAAAATATGTTTAGTGCCTAGGCGGCCGTCTAAATTGGCCGCAATCGCTTGCGGTTGCTCAGCAATTTCTTTCATCATGAAATGCCGATGCTCACCACGATCTGAAATATCATTTTTGATTTCCAGTTTGTGGATTTTGCGTTGCACAGTTTTGCCATCCACAGAGATTTGCACATCTTTTTGAGTTATCACTGCGATATCGTTATCTTCAAGATAAATGAATTCGGAGGTGAGTGATAAGAGCGCTAAAGGATCGGAGGCAATGTAGTTTTCGCCGATACCAAGACCAATGACAAGCGGGCTGCCATGACGAACCGCAATTAAGCGTTCAGGATGACGGGATGAAACGATACCCAGCGCATAAGCGCCTTGCAGTTCTGCAATGGTAGCGCGTGTCGCTTCCAGTAAATCGCCTAATCGGCTGAAATGCAGATGCAGCAAATGAACGACGGTTTCTGTATCCGTGTCAGAGGTGAACTCATAACCTTCTGCCATTAATCGGGTGCGTAGACTGTCATGGTTTTCGATAATGCCATTGTGCACGAGCGCAATTTCATTGGCAGATATTAAAGGATGCGCATTTCTTTCGGAAGGCGCACCATGCGTTGCCCATCGTGTGTGAGCAATACCCGTTTTCCCGGTCAGCTTCGATTGTTTTAGTGCTGTTTCTAACGCTTTTACTTTACCAACAGAGCGGACACGTTCTAGTGCATTATCCACATTGATAATGGCGATGCCTGCGGAGTCATAACCGCGGTACTCTAACCGTTTTAAGCCTTCTAATAATGTATTTTCGATATTACGTTCAGCGACTGCTCCAACAATCCCACACATGTTAAATTTCCTTTTTTTGGGGTCTTTGCCAATTTGCAATGCTACGTTGCGGTGAACGAGCGACGGTTAATTGATGTGGCTGTGCATCACGGCTGATGGTGGAGCCCGCGCCAATGGTGGCACCTTCGCCAATCGTAATGGGCGCAATCAGGCTTGAGTTTGAGCCGATAAAAGCATTGTCGCCAATGATCGTGCGATTTTTATTTAAGCCATCATAATTACAAGTAATAGTGCCTGCGCCAATATTTACATTTTTGCCAACTTCGCTGTCGCCAACATAACTTAAATGATTTACTTTTGAGCCTGTGCCAATTTCGCTGTTTTTGATTTCAACGAAATTACCGACATGAGATCGGGGCGCCAAGATACTGCCAGGACGCAATCGAGCAAACGGGCCCACGATGCAATCTTCCGCAATTTCTGCCCCATCTAATACGCTGTTAGCTTTGATTTCTACACGATCACCCAAAATGACATTACGCAAAACGCAATGAGGGCCGATGATACAATGACTACCAATTTTGACATGCCCCTCAAAGATCACATTGATATCAATGCTGGTATCGCGACCAACTGATAGCTCGCCGCGCACATCAAAACGAGCAGGATCATGCAGTGTCACGCCTTGGCGCATGAATTTTTCAGCCATCTTATGTTGATAGAAACGTTCCAGTTTGGCCAGTTGCAAACGATCGTTGATGCCAAGTACTTCTTCATAGGTAGCAGGTTCAGTGCTGTGGATCGCGATATTCTCTGTTGCAGCGAGGGCAACAATATCAGTTAAATAATATTCTTTTTGTGCGTTTTGATTTTTGAGAGTCGGGAGCCAGCGTTTTAACAGCGTAGCAGGAATGAGATAGATGCCCGAATTGATTTCGTGAATGTTCTTTTGGTTTGCATCGGCGTCTTTGTCTTCAATGATGCTGGTGATATTGCCTTTTTCATCACGCAGGATGCGGCCAAGGCCGGTTGGATCAGGAAAATGTGCAGTGAGTATGCCAAGAGCGTCGCCTGGTGTAGCCTGAATGAATTTTTTTAAAGTGTCGGCCTGAATGAGGGGGACATCGCCATAAAGCACTAAAACGCGATGATCATCTGCAATATGGGGTAGTGCTTGCAATAAAGCATGGCCGGTTCCCAATTGTTCGGGTTGTTGCACCCATTGGGCGTTTAGTTGCGCCAATATTTGTTTAACTTTCTCACCTTCGTGTCCATAAATGACAATGGGCGGGTTGCTATTGATAAGCGAGGCGGTGTTTACTACGTGTTCTAATAAGGCTTTGCCAGCGATGCGATGCAAGACTTTGGGTGTGTCAGAGTGCATGCGCTTACCTTGACCGGCTGCGAGGATAACAGTGCTTAGCATCATTTGTGTCATAACCTGCTATAAATTATGGTGTATAAAGCAGAGAATTATACACTAGTTTGGCAGAAACCAAAAAATTCTGACAGAGGCTCCCAGCCAATGTTTACGCAGGTGAGCGATTACTAAAAGCTGCAGCTTCATGTGTATTTTCAAACTCGCCATGTCGTGGGTGTTGTTGTTCTCTGGAAGGCGCTTTTTTTCTAGAAAAAAATGACCAACAGCAAGAGCTGGATGATTCGTCTTCTTCAGGTGAGGGCGATAGAGCAACAAATGCCGCATCGCTTTCTAGCCCAGATAATTCCGTTGCCGCTTCTCGATTGCGCATCTGTGCTTTGAGCTGTTTTTTACGTAGTTTTTTTATTTTCTTTGCTTCTTTTGTTTTGGGCGTCGCTACCGCCTCTTTTTTTGTTTTTTGTGGGGGTTGGGGGGCGGGCTCGGCCTCACCTTTGCTTTCAGGCAAATCAGGGTGCGGTGGGATATAACCCATTGACTCATTGTGAGATTTAAATAGGGTGGGGGTGCCTGCCGTGCCAAGATAGTTAAATGCACCTTGTGCGCTAATGCGAGTTAAAAGGTGGCGGTGAGATTTATGACGATTTGAGTCCTCATCGGAGGAGTCTTTGTCCTTATCACTCTCTTCCAGTAAAGGGCGATCTAAATGAAGCATAGGGTAATTCCTCGATTGCGCATTCTATTCTTAGGCTAATAAGATATCGGGCTAACATAGCACCGTAAGCTTAAATAAAGATTAAACTTAATGCACGCTCTGGTTTTTTTAACCAAAGAATCAACTAGCTAGCGGAGTACTCACGTTTTCGGTGAGTTTTTTTGTAATCTGTTCGATACGCGTATCCTCTAAAATGGCGGAATCAATACACAAGAAAGCCGTATGTTCCGATTTATCAGAGATCGCATTAATCATCAAAGACATTTCCGTAATCGGTTTAACAATTTGTTGCTCGCTTAATACCAGAATAGGATCTTCATCCACAGTGTAAGACTGGTGAGGTGTTTTAATGATGTTGATTTGCCAATCCTGAATATCATGCTGGGTGCGTTTGAAGTCGGCAAGCAGTTGTTCTGCCACTTTCAGATCAATATTGTCCAGACGAATATTTTTCGGCAAATGACGAAATTGAATGCGCTTAGCCAATTGCGATGCGGCATGACTGTCGTTTAATGCCGCCAGCTGTTTCACTACGGTAAAAACATCATAGTCACTTAATTCTTTGTAATTAGCATAATTCTGTTCCAGAAAGTCTTGCTTATGCTTTTCGGTATTTTTTGCGGATTTGATTTTTTGATTAAACGTATTGGCGTTCAATAAGAACTTGCCTAGCCGCGTGGGCTTAATTTCTGCAAAAGGCGCATAATCTTCAAGGCTATCGGCAAGGTTGACCAACAGTTTAATGAGGAAATATTCCAGCGCGAGTTTTTTCTGATAGTGATAAATGTTACGCGTCATTAAACGACGCGCCATTAAATAGTGCTCAACAACGCCCACCCCTTTATGGGTTATTCCTAAACGTTCGCCGTGTTTGGAATCTAAAATCACCATGCAGTTTAACATCCAGCGAAAATCAAATTCGCCATAAGTCACGCCACAAAAGTGGCTGTCTCTTAATAAGTAATCCAGCCTGTCAGAATCCAGTTGAGAGGAGACAATATCGGCAATCACGGTTTTAGTAGCAGATTTATGCATGATCATTTCTTCGATCAGCAAAAACTTTTCTTCGGTCATGTGATGGCGTGGGTTACGTTTGTTGTAGGCCGCAAAAAACTCAGGTGTGCTGTATTCAGCCAAAAAGAATGGCGTCCAGGCTTCATGTCGAATTAATTTGCGATGAAAAATATCTTCAAAGGCGTGAGAAAAAGGGCCATGACCAATATCGTGTAATAGACAGGCGATGATAACCAGCTGACGCTCTTCTTCTGAGAGACCAATTTTGTGCGCAATCTGACTGGCCACATAACAACAACCGATACAATGATTAAAGCGAGTGTGTACCGCGCCTGGGAAAATATAATCACCCATGCCGAGTTGTTTGACATGCCGTAAGCGCTGAAAATTAGGGCTGTCGATAAAAGGTTTAATCCAGTTATCTTCGGTGGTGGTAAATTGCATGGTCCCATGGACTGGGTCTTTGATAACGTGAAATATTTCTTGATTATTCATGGTTGTCAGATTGTCAGTGTAAAATAATTGACTGAATATTATCATGGAATTTTACAAAATTCGCTGTTTCTTTTTTGCAAGCATTGTCTTTCGCGCGTTCACCCTTTTTCAGTTTTTGTCATACTACCTTGTCTATCGTGCGACAAAGGAGAAATAGTAGAGGCGCAGCCAAAACTACTGAATGAGCTGAATCACCTCAAGGGGGTGGTAGCGCGAACCATCGTTATTAGGCTGGCTATGAAATAAAATGATCTCATTCACCTCCATCATGGGCTGCGGCAACAGCGCGATTTCAGGCAAGATAAAAGGATGTTTTTTGGTGTTAAAAGTAAAATGGCCTAAGGTCAGGTGTCCGCGAAAAGGGCGCGCCTGAACGCTTATCTCGCTGCATTCCATCGCTTCACCAATCGCATCCGAGAGCGAGGCTAATAAATCATGAGGCTCTGTTGCAAGCGAAATTAATTTAGGGCGACGCAGTGTCGGGAAAAGTTCAAGAGGGCCCAATGTTAGATGAAATGGAGGAATGGGTTTTAAGACCTCTCTCACTTTTTCTAATAAAGAGGCGAGTGTTGCTAACTCCAAGTCTTGTATAAATTGCAGAGTAATGTGAAAACTTTGTGGTTTCACCCAGCGTAATGTGTGTGGAGGACAGGTGTTTTTGAGATGCGATTGGATCTCGCTGACGGCGGCCTTGGTTTTATCGGGTATATTTATCGCAAAAAATGCTCTCATATGAATTCCTTTCATCTGACCCTAGCGATTAGAGCGTATATTGATTAAGATGGCAGAAACTATTTGCGCCCTCAAGGATTTCATTATGGTGAAAAAACGCGGACTCGGTAAATCATTAGATGCCTTATTGGTGGGTTCTTACTCAAACACCGCTGAGTCTCACAGCGAAAGCTCGCAATCGAAAGATACGTTAACCCAATTATCGGTTAATGTGATTCAGCGCGGTAAGTACCAACCGCGTCGCGGCATGGACCCTGAAGCATTACAAGATCTTGCAAACTCCATTCGTGCACAAGGTATTATTCAACCGATAGTCGTCCGTCATTTGTTAGGCGGCGGCTATGAAATTGTCGCGGGTGAAAGACGGTGGCGCGCCGCGCAACTTGCCGGATTAACAGAAGTGCCCGCGTTAGTGCGTGATATTCCAGACAGCGCAGCGATTGCTATTGCGTTAATCGAAAATATTCAACGCGAAAGCTTAAACCCAATCGAAGAATCCATCGCGTTACAACGGTTAATGGAAGAGTTTTCCATGACGCATCAGCAGGTTGCCGATGCTGTTGGTAAGTCGCGCGCAACAGTGACCAACTTGCTGCGGTTACTGGCTTTAAACGAAGAAGTGAAGACCATGGTTGAAGAGGGCGCTATTGAGATGGGGCATGCGCGAGCTTTATTGACCCTGACAGAAGCCCTGCAACTTGAAACAGCAGAGACCATCATTGCAAAGGGTTTATCTGTGCGTGAAACGGAAGAACTGGTGCGTAAATTGCAGATTCCCGCGAGCTTAATGCAGGCGGCGACTAAACCTGTTGACCCTGACTTGAAACGTATTGAGCAAGACTTGACCCATCGTTTGCGGTTGCCGGTAGCGATTCAGTGCAATGCAAAAGGCAAGGGTAAACTGGTAATTAAGTATAATAATTTGACAGAGCTGGATGCGTTGATGGAGATGTTCCAATAGTTCTTGAATAAAGCACTACCCTCCGGCAAATCTATGTAAATTTAAGTCATCCCCGCGAAGGCGGGGACCTATTTCGAAACTACACTGATATCGAAATGAGCTCTTTTAAATCGACTGGGGTCCTGTCATGGTAGGTTTACTTTTTTCGTGCTCGCCAGTAGGCTGCGCGCGTAAAAAGCAAACCTACCCTGCCACCCCGTTTTTTATATTCACTTCCACTTCGTGGAAGCGAAAAGAGCCTTTATAAAGAACCTCGATGTAGCACCAAGATAAGTAGCACGGACTAAGACCCCCACGCTTTTTGTGGGGGTCGTGTCCGCGAACCCCTGCTAAATCACGGAACATTCACTCAACTCATACGAACCCAAAATCCCCGCCGTAACCTACCTGTCTCTATTCTCTGAGATGATGAGAGAACCATCCTCTGAAAATAAAATCCAAGCCTTTACATTCTAATAGACAAGAAAATTGTTTTATTTTTGACCTCAATCGGCCGTTAATCTCACCTAACCTGAAAAAACTCATCCATTTAAGCCCTTTCCCGCATTGCAGTACCGATAAAAAATCATTATACTCGGCGCAACTTTCCGGATGAGATTTTTCAGGAACGAAAATCACATGCCAGCACCAGGTCAGTCAATAAGAACAGACGCAATAAAAATGGTTTTATGGCAGTTTGCTGTGATTGTTGTTTTATCCGTGATTTTATTTTTGCTACAAGGCTTGCAAAGCGGCGTGTCCGCTCTGTTAGGTGGATTAGCCTACTGCTTACCGAATTTTCTGTTTGTTTGGCGTGTTTTTGAACGCACTACAGCGAGAGCAGCAAAGCAGTTTTTAACTGCATTTTTGCTAGGCGAAGTGACTAAGCTCGTGCTTAGCGCAATATTGTTTGTCTTAATCGTGAAGTTTTTACCGGTTAAAGTAATATCCGTGTTAGGTGGCTATGTTACAGCCATCATGGCTTTTTGGGTTGTGTCTTTTATAACAATGTCACAGGAATAAGGGGAGGCTAAATGAATACAGAGACGGCTAGCGCCATAACCCCCGCCCAGTATGTCCAACATCATTTGGACCATTTGCTGTTTAATTTAAATTCGATGTCGTTTGGCAATAACGGTTTTTGGACCTTGAACTTAGATACCGTTCTCGTATCCTTGGTCACAGGTTTAATTATTGCAACGCTTTTGCGTGTGGTTGCCGTGCGTATGACGGCAGGTGTACCTGGCAAATTACAAAATTTTGTCGAAATCATCATTGAGTTTGTTCAAAAGTCAGTTACCGATACGTTTCATGGCACCAGCAAAATCATAGCGCCGTTGGCTCTCACGATTTTTGTGTGGGTATTCTTTATGAATGTCATGGACTTATTGCCGATTGACCTACTGCCACGCGCACTTGCCGCAGTTGGCTTTACTCACTTTAAAAATGTACCAACCGCTGATCCAAACATGACTTTTGCTATGTCAATTTCCGTGTTTGTTTTGATCATATTTTATAATTTCAAGATCAAAGGCTGGCATTTGGCGAAAGAAGTATTTACTAAGCCATTTGGTATTTATTTATTCCCATTAAATATTACGTTCCGCCTGGTTGAAGAATTCGTTAAACCGCTTTCGTTGGCATTACGACTTTTCGGTAACATGTTTGCCGGTGAGCTTGTATTTATCCTAATTGCGTTACTGCCTTGGTGGGCGCAATGGTTGCCAGGCGGAATCTGGTCCATATTCCATATTTTAATTATTAGCATTCAGGCATTTATCTTTATGATGCTCACGATTGTTTATTTAAGTATGGCGCACGATAAACATTAATTACGTTATTTTTTTGGAGGGGTCTCGTGGAAATTGCAACTCTTATAGCACAGGTACAAGGTTACTCTGCTGTTGCGGCTGGTTTGTTGATTGGTTTAGCTGCATTAGGTACAGGTATTGGGTTCGGCATTTTAGGTGGTAAATTCTTGGAAGGTGTTGCTCGTCAGCCTGAATTAACACCAATGTTGATGATGCGCATGTTCTTGATGGCGGGTTTAGTCGACGCATTCGCTGCTATTTCTATCGTAATGGGTTTGTACTTGTTCTTCGCAAACAATCCATTCTTGGGCGCAGTGTTGAATGCAGCGAAACCAGCTGTTAGTTAAGTTAAAGCTAATTAGTTAAAGCATAAAAGAGGATGTGGGATGGATATTAATGCAACCTTATTAGGCCAGCTAATCACCTTTTTGATTTTGGTCTGGTTCACCATGAAATATGTGTGGCCACCGATCACAAAGGCTATGCAAGAGCGCGAAAAAAAGATTGCTGCTGGCTTAGAAGCGGCTGATCGCAGTAAGCGTGAATTGGAGCTTGCTGAACATAAGGCATTAGCCATCATTCGCGAAGCGAAGCTGGATGCTGCTCAAATCGTTGATCAATCGCACAAGCGTGCGGTACAGATTGTCGATGAAGCAAAAGCCAACGCCCGCACTGAAGGCCAACGCATCTTAGATCAAGCGAATGAAGAATTTGCTCGTGAAGTTAGCCGCACTCGCGAAACGCTACGTAAACACTTAGCGTCTTTAGCGATTGCTGGCGCCGAAAAAATTATTTCACGTAACTTAGATCCGGTGACTAACGCGGCTTTATTAGACGAATTCGTAGCAGAGATATGATGAATAGCGGAAAAATGACAACGATAGCAAGACCTTATGTTGCCGCAGCATTTGAATATGCATTGGCAAAAAAAGCTTTGCCCGCATGGGAAGCGATGTTGTTAGCGGCGGCCAATTTAACGATAGACCCAAGGGTCACGGTTTTATTGGCTTCTCCAGGTGTGACTACGGATCAGCTAGGTGATTTTTACTGCGATATACTTGCGTCATATCTTGATGCGGAAATGACTAATTTCATCCGTCTATTAGCTGAGAATAACCGTTTATCTGTGTTGCCTGATATTGCGGCATTGTTTAAAGAAGCGCGCGCAGCACAGGAAAAAACAATGATTGTTGAAGTACAGTCTGCTGCTCCCTTAGAAGAAGCTTACAAACAAAAATTGGTTACAGCGCTAACCAAACGCTTGCAGCGTCAAGTTGAACTGCAATGCGAAATAGATCCAGCCCTGCTAGGCGGTGTACTTATACGTGCAGGTGATACAGTGATTGACGGTTCCATTCGCGGCAAGTTAAACCGATTGAATGAATTTATTTAGAGAATCTCTTTAAGGTAAAGACATATGCAACAGACGCAATTAAGTCCATCTGAAATCAGTGAGTTGATTAAACAACGCATCGAAAAATTTGATATCTCAGCCCAGGCCAGAACCGAAGGCACGATTGTCAGTCTAAAAGATGGCATTGTGCGTATTCACGGTCTTGCGGATGTTATGCAAGGTGAAATGTTAGAGTTCGTAGGCAATACTTATGGTATGGCTTTGAACTTGGAGCGTGATTCCGTGGGTGCAGTTGTGCTCGGTAGAACAGACGGATTGGCAGAAGGTCAAGTCGTTAAATGTACTGGTCGCATTTTAGAAGTGCCAGTGGGCGAAGCTTTGCTAGGCCGCGTTGTGGATGCTTTAGGTAATCCGATTGACGGCAAAGGCCCAATCAACACAGAATTTTTCTCCCCAGTTGAAAAAGTGGCGCCCGGCGTTATTTTCAGACAGCCTGTTTCTCAGCCAATGCAAACTGGCTTAAAAGCAATTGACTCAATGGTACCAATCGGTCGTGGTCAACGTGAGTTGATTATCGGCGACAGACAAACCGGTAAAACCGCGATCGCTATTGATACGATCATCAATCAGCGTCATACCGGCGTGAAATGTATTTATGTTGCTATCGGTCAAAAAGCTTCATCTGTTGCTTCAGTTGTTCGTAAATTAGAAGACAACGGCGCATTGGCTCACACCATTGTTGTTGTGGCATCCGCTGCAGAAGCGGCAGCATTACAATTTATTGCTCCTTACGCTGGTTGCGCAATGGGTGAATATTTCCGTGACAACGGTGAAGATGCATTGATTGTTTATGATGATTTAACCAAGCAAGCTTGGGCATATCGTCAAGTATCACTCTTATTACGTCGTCCGCCAGGTCGTGAAGCGTATCCTGGGGATATTTTCTACCTGCATTCACGTTTGTTAGAAAGAGCAGCGCGCGTCAACGCAGAATACGTAGAAAAAATGACAAATGGCAGAGTGAAGGGCAAAACCGGTTCATTAACCGCATTGCCTGTCATCGAAACACAAGCCGGTGACGTATCCGCGTTTGTTTCCACTAACGTAATCTCGATTACCGACGGTCAGATTTTCTTGGAAAGTGACTTGTTTAACTCCGGTATTCGCCCAGCTATTAACGCCGGTCTATCTGTATCACGTGTAGGTGGTGCGGCACAAACCAAGATCATCAAAAAGCTCGGTGGTGGTGTGCGTTTAGCATTAGCGCAATATCGTGAATTGGCGGCATTCTCCCAATTTGCATCCGATCTTGACGAAGCAACCCGCAAACAATTAGAGCGCGGCCAGCGTATTATGGAAGTGATGAAGCAAAAGCAATATTCACCGCTTTCTGTTGCTGAAATGGCTGTGACGTTATTTGCTGTTGATCAAGGTTTGTTAGACGATGTGCCATTGTCAAAGATTGCTGAATTTGATCACGGTTTATTAGTGGAAATTCGCAATAGCAGTCCTGATCTTCTTGAGAAGATTAACAAGACTGGCGATTACAATGATGAAATTGTCAAAGCATTGAAAGCGGCGGTTGAGTCCTTCAAAAAAACTCACGCGTGGTAAAGAAGGGTAGAAGCGTATGGCAATAGCGAAAGAAGTTCGCACGAAAATTCAAAGTATTAAGAATACACAGAAGATAACTCGTGCGATGGAAATGGTTGCGGCAAGCAAAATGCGTAAAGCGCAAGAGCGTATGCTGCAAGCGAAACCCTACGCCAAAAAAATGTTGGGTGTTATTGGGCACGTGGCAAGATCGCATCCTGAATATCCGCATCCCTACTTGCAAACACGTGAAATTAAAAGAGTAGGTTATATTGTTGTGACAACCGATCGCGGTTTATGCGGCGGTTTGAATGCCAACTTGCTAAAGGCAACAATTCACAGCATTAAAGAATGGAAAGGCCAGGGCGCTGAAATTGCCTTGAGTCTTATCGGCAGCAAAGCGGGCGCATTTTTTAAGCGCATGGGCGGCTTGGTTTTAGGCCATGTGAGCCACCTGGGCGATGCTCCTAAAGTGACGGATATCATTGGTGTCGTTAAAGTGATGCTCGATGCATTTTTAGAAGGCCGTATCGATGCTTTGTACTTGTGCTCAAATAATTTCGTTAACACCATGACACAAGAGCCTACCGTGCAGCAACTTTTGCCGATAGTGCCGTCAGAAGAAACGAAGTTACAACATTATTGGGACTATCTTTACGAGCCTGATAACGCGAAAGAATTATTGGAAAAATTGCTAACACGCTATATCGAATCGCAAGTTTATCGTGGTGTGATTGAAAATATTGCGAGCGAACAAGCTTCACGTATGGTTGCAATGAAGAGCGCAACGGATAATGCGGCTGAATTAATTTCAGATTTACAGTTGATTTATAATAAAGCGCGCCAAGCATCCATTACCCAAGAGCTCACAGAAATTGTGGCGGGTGCTGCGGTCGTTTAATTTATTCCCCTTCCCATTAGGGATAAGAAAGATATTTTGAATAAGAGGTATATACATGAGTGTTGGTAAGGTCGCAGAAATTATCGGTGCAGTTGTCGACGTTGAATTTCCTCGTGATGCAGTGCCTAAAATCTATGATGCACTCTTGATCGAAAAAGAGAATTTGATTCTTGAAGTGCAACAACAAATGGGTGATGGCATCGTTCGTACCATTGCGATGGGTTCTTCCGACGGTTTGCGTCGCGGACTACCTGTTACCAATACAGGTAAGCCTATTACCGTGCCTGTTGGTAAGCCAACGTTAGGCCGTATTATGGACGTGTTAGGTAACCCAATTGATGAAGCGGGCCCTATTAATTCTGAAACACACTTGCCTATTCACCGTGCAGCGCCAACCTTTGCTGAACAAGCGGTATCTGAAGAGTTACTTGAAACCGGTATTAAAGTTATCGATTTGGTTTGCCCATTTGCGAAAGGTGGTAAAGTCGGCTTATTCGGTGGTGCGGGCGTTGGTAAAACCGTTAACATGATGGAACTCATTCGTAATATCGCGATCGAACACAGCGGTTATTCCGTATTTGCTGGTGTGGGTGAGCGTACACGTGAAGGTAACGACTTCTACCTAGAAATGAAAGAATCCAAAGTATTGGATAAAGTTTCTTTGGTCTATGGTCAGATGAATGAGCCGCCAGGTAACCGTTTACGCGTTGCTTTGACGGGCTTGACCATTGCGGAAAGTTTCCGTGATGAAGGCCGTGACGTATTGCTCTTTATTGATAATATTTATCGTTATACGCTAGCGGGCGTGGAAGTGTCAGCGTTGCTAGGTCGTATTCCATCTGCTGTAGGTTATCAACCAACCTTGGCGGAAGAAATGGGAACCTTGCAAGAACGTATTACTTCAACCAAAAAAGGCTCGATCACTTCGGTGCAAGCGGTCTATGTACCTGCGGATGATTTAACCGATCCATCCCCAGCAACCACTTTTGCTCATTTGGATGCAACTGTAGTATTGTCTCGTCAAATTGCTGAATTAGGTATTTATCCTGCGATTGATCCGTTGGATTCTACCAGTCGTCAGTTAGATCCTTTAATTGTGGGTCAAGATCACTACGACACAGCGCTGGCAGTACAAAGAACATTGCAACGTTACAAAGAATTGAAAGACATCATCGCGATTCTTGGTATGGATGAACTGTCAGAAGAAGACAGATTGACTGTAACGCGCGCTCGTAAAATTCAGCGTTTCTTGTCACAGCCTTTCTTCGTGGCAGAAATTTTCACAGGAACACCTGGAAAATATGTTCCAATCAAAGAAACGATTCGTGGTTTTAAAGGTATTGTGGCCGGTGATTATGACCATTTACCAGAGCAAGCGTTTTACATGGTTGGCTCCATTGATGAAGCTATTGAAAAAGCTAAGTCGCTTTAAAATGTTATTAATAGCAGCGTGAATTAAAATATGAGTACTACCTTGCGCCTAGATATAGTCAGTGCTGAAAAAGAAATTTTTTCCGGTGAAGCTGAAATGGTTTTTGTCACTGGAAAATTGGGTGAGCTTGGCATTGCGCCAGGCCACGCGCCTTTGTTGACGTCACTTAAGCCCGGCAACGTCAGAGCTTTATTGCCAAATAAAGAGGAAGAAGTTTTTTATATCTCGAGTGGGATGTTAGAGGTTCAACCTTTTGTGGTGACCGTATTAGCAGACACCGCTTTGCGTGCTTCTGATATTGATGAAGCTGCAGCTTTGGCGGCAAAAGAATCTGCGGAGCAAGCGATTGCTAATAAAACAGCGGATCTAGATTTGGCTCGAGCAACTGCTGAATTAGCAGAAGCGGTAGCTCAAATTCGTGCGATTCAAAATTTGCGTAAGCGAGCAAAATAATATTCTGTAGACCTTCCAATCTAATCTATCTCCTCTCCCATCTGGGGGAGGGTATTGTTAAACAAATCAAACTACGATGAGTTATCATCCCGGGGATACACACTATCTTCGGCAACCCTGTGTAAATTCTCGTTATCCCCGTGAAGGGACCCAACCCTAAAGCTACGCTAATACCGAAAGAAATGCTCTGAATTGACTGGGGTCCTGTCATGGTAGGTTTACTTTTTTCGTGCTCGCAAGCTCCGCGCGTAAAAAGCAAACCTACCCTGCCACCCCGTTTTTTTGATTCGCTTCCACGAAGTGGAAGCGAAAAGAACATGTTTACATTGACTCATTGCACAGAGAACTCTGGCGTAGCACAAAGAACGCCGAGGTAGCACAAAGAACGCCGAGGTAGCACAAAGAACGCCGAAGTAGCACAAAGAACGCCGAAGTAGCACAAAAAACTCCGGCCTGCCGCTCCCAAACCCCTACGTACCGTGGCTTGTCCACGGTATCCAGAGCATAAGTTTAGTTGAACATTTTTCGCGAAACCCAACATCATTAAAGCTCAGCGGTATAACACCTTGGTCGCACAGCCATAAGGTAATGTTGGATTTCGTATTAAAAATAGAGACACAAGAAATAGTTTCCCGCCTCCGTAGGAATGACGGTCGTTTAAAGTTTTGATTTATTCAGTAATCTTTTTTGATTAATGCATTTTAATATGTTGATAGAGATGGCCAAGGTCATTATCGCGCTCAAGCTGTTTCTTGTGCTCTTTTAAAGTTGATGGATCAGCTGCTTTAGCTGCGACAAGATGTAGTGCCTGAGCCGCTTTGGTTTTGCTAGAAAAGAAACCGAGACAATGACTTTTTTTAGCGCGTTCTTCACAATAAAAAGATAACGTTTCCATTGCCATTTTTTGATGTATCTTGGGAAATGCTTTGAATGGATCCAGCTTATTCAGTGTACTTGCGATGGTTGATTTGAGAGTAAGTTTTTCTTTCTGATCTGACAGGAAGATTTTTCTAAAATCCAGGTGGGTGAATATTTCACTTTGCTGTTCAGCCGTAAAAAAAGCGAGGAACTTTCTCAGTTGCCCCGCATCTTGCATGAACGAGAGTGCTCGCTGAATGCCAACTAATGTCACAAATTTCCAATGAGAGCCAGCAGGGAGTTGATCGAATTCATTCGTTAAGATGGGTCCTAATACTCGGGAGAGGTAGCCTGATTGCAATACTAAAGCAATTTTGTCCCATTGATCTATTGGGAGCTTTTTGGTCAATATTACTTTCAAGTTATGGCTACACTTAAACACACTTTGAAGATGGTTTGCTCCCAGCAATAAGAGTAATTGTTCGCAACGCGCGGGCGATAAAGCAAGCAGAGCTTCGGCAAATTGAAACTTGTCGCGTAAACAAAACTGAAGATGATTCTGGGTTAAGAGCGCAAGTAATTTTTCTTGGTCAGGTTCTGGCAACAAGCTGAAAAGTTTAGCGAGTTGATAACCATCTTGGCAGATCTTGTCTTGTATGTGGTTTATGCCAATGAATTTGATAAAGTTGAATCGGTGCGCACGAGGGATGGCTTCGAATCGTTGAAAAAAATGCATGGTATCTAGCGCTTTCACGTGTTTGCTGGCTGTTTCACTTTCTTCGCGAGTTAAGGTGTCCAATATTTCTGTCGTTAGCACTTGCGTTATTAGGCGTGTCTCACCTTCTAAGCCATACGTTGATGCAACGTTAAAATCAGCGCGACTCAGTTTGGTAATTAAATGCTGAGCGGCGCTAGCTCTATTTGCATTCAGTATTTCAATGAACTGAGTTCGCTTGGCCGTTTTTTTATTAAAAAGATGTTGGTTGTGTTTTAACAAAATACTGAGATCAATAGCGACTATTTCCACACAATAAATGGAATCTAAGTTTTCTTCTACGGCATGATTATTGTTCTGCGGTTTAATGGTTTGCTTGGGATTAACTAATCGGTCCCATAAATGCCCAAAGTATAAATCACTGTCCGGTGATACCTTGCAAGAAAACAGTTTTCGCTTTTCACTTCGGGTTAAAGTGTTTAGAAAATGCTGAAAGTGAATGCGACCAATTGCAGCATCCAAACCGGCGGTTTCTGCATTGCCATCGCGCTTTCCATCTTTGCCCGCGTGATAGAGACGGTTAATTAAACAATTTTCAATGGCGGCACCTATGCTGCCATTTTGTTTCATTTTAATTATTTCAAGAGAAGCGTCATGATAAGCCTGGGTTTCGGTAGAATGATTTACCACGCGACTTTGTTCTGCGGAACTTAAGGCAATGTGTTGGGCATATTCTAATGAAGCCAAGATATCAATAAAAGTTGTATCGTCATTCCCCAGTAAGATGTGTTGCAGTTTGTATTCTTCAAGCGATAGTAATGTGATCTGACTAACGGGTGTTTGGATGGTCGGCATTAAAAGGGCTAATGTACTTTTGCCGATAATTGGAGCGATTCGTTTTGCAAGATCCAGGCAGAGAAGGGTGACGCTGTGATTAATGGCATGCACATAAGCAAGATCAGTGCTGCGGATTCGCTCCCAGCGCTTGATGAAAAAAGTTTGAATGTCCAAGGCTTTTTCTTCAGGGGTTGCGTCACCCAATATTTTTCCGATTTCATTCGCCGTTTGTTTGGCTTCGATAGCAAAAAGCCATCCGAGGAATGAGGGCTCAGCTGGGGCGCTTTGAATCTGCTTAATTCTATCTTTAGGGGTCATTTTGGCTGGCTATATTTAAAGTTGCGCACATTATAGCCTGTTTAGCTTAAGTAAAGCTTAAAAGATGCCAAGTTGGCTCATTTTTAACTGGCTGAAAAATATAAATATTTAAATTAAGTGGATAAGAATGCAGGTTGGGTTGAGGTACGAAACCCAACATTCACTTATGGCTGTGCGACACCGGTGGGCTTTAATGATGTTGGGTTTCGCGAAAAGCGCTCAACCCAACCTACACGCTACCACTTCCTTTTTTATTAACGTACATACGATAATAAAAACACGCTATTTATACCAGATTCTAAACACACGCTATGATTTAGCAGGGGTTCGCGGACACGACCCCCACAAAAAGCGTGGGGGTCTTAGTGTATAGACCGGGGACATAGGTAACAGTGTTCGGGGACATGGGTAACACTTTACACTGGCGTTTTGAATGTTATATGGAGATTCAAATGCCTTGGAAAGAGGAAACTACCATGTCCCAAAAATTGCATTTTATCAAGAGCTACTCGGAAGAGAGCATATCATTTACTCAGTTATGCATGAACTTTAAAATTAGCCGCAAGACCGGCTATAACATTCTAAAGCGCTACGAAGAGCACGGTTGCCAAGGTCTGCAGCCTCAATCAAGATCCCCCCATCACAGCCCCGAGAAGACGTCTCCAAGGATGGAGAAAAAGATTATTGAAGTTCGTGTAAAACATCCTACTTGGGGTCCAAGAAAGATAAAAACAGCTTTAGCAAATAAAAATGTTAATGACTTACCCTCCATTAGCACCATCTCTGCCATACTTAAGCGTTGTGGTTATATTTCCTTAGAAGAATCATCTAAGCGTAAAAAGTTAATTAGATTTGAGCGTGAATTTTCGAATGACTTATGGCAAATGGATTTTAAAGGAAAGTTTCAATTACAAACTAAAGAAGCTTGTTATCCTCTAACCATTTTGGATGATTATTCGCGCTTTTCCCTCGACATACGTTCATGTGCAAATGAGCGTCATGATACTGTTTTCCAGCACTTAATTAGGGTTTTTAAAGAATATGGTTTGCCAAATCAATTTAATGTGGATAACGGAAATCCTTGGGGAAATTCTCAATTAGTTCAACATACAAAATTAACAGTTTGGCTAATGCGGTTAGGAATTAAAGTGACACATTCACGCCCTAAGCACCCTCAAACAAATGGAAAAATTGAACGCTTTCATCGTACGTTGAAAAAAGATGTTATCTCTAGAAATAAAATTACTAGTTTTATTCACGCGCAAAAACTTTTTGATAAATGGCGAGAAATTTATAATCATGAGCGCCCACATGAAGCACTTGGGATGTTGGTACCAGCTAAACGCTATCAACCCAGCACCATTGCTATGCCAAAAAAACTTGCGCCTATTGAGTATGGTGAGGGTGCTATTTTGCATAAGGTACGAGGCAATGGGTATATCAATTATAGAAATAACGAATACCTTGTTGGGAGGGGTTTCGATGGATTGTTTGTTCAAATTAAGCCAGCCGAAGCGTCTAACTTAATAAAAATATACTTTGGTAATAACAAAATTCAGACATATCATACAGATTGAAGCTTATATATTATTAATCCGTAACAGTGTTACCTATGTCCCCGAACACTGTTACCCATGTCTCCATCTATACATTAGCCCGTGCTACTTTGTGCTACATCGGAGTTCTCTGTGCAATGAGTCAATATAAATATGTTCTTTGTAAATACGTTCATGCTGATAAACGTTGCTTATCTTTTTGTTTGTTTCGTTTCGAACGCAGCAGATTGTCTATGAACCGCAAAGGGTAGATTAGCTTCCAAGGTAATGATTTCTGAATAGAACGGATGTGGCGTTCTTGTTCTTTGTTTTTCTTTATTAACGCATCGACATAACAATAAATCGGGTAAACCGTTTCAAATTCTTTTTTAATATCATTCCAAGCAGCGCGGAAGGACTCGCTATCTGGAGCCATTTCATCGCGCGCTAATTTCATGAGTAACTCGTAAACGTTTAAACAAATAGGCGCAATCGCGAGGACTGGATGAGACTTGGTCTCGTTAAGGTATTCATGGTGCTTCAATTTCTTGTCTAAAAAGTTATTGGCATAAGCATCTAATTTAGCTGCATCTGCAGGTATTTGAATATCAAGCGAAGTTTTGATGCGTTGCAATTCATGCCGGGGTGCTTGCAGCATTAAATCATAACTGACGATAACTCGATTTTTATTTTCGGTACCATCAATTGCCGATAGTGTATGGCTCAACCATGAGAGAAGTGCGGCCTCTACATCAACTTCATTTAAATTATGCCAGGAATAAGCGGATGCTAATGGGTGTCTCACGGCAATGACATAGTGTTCTGCCAGGTTTTGTTTTTTGAAAACGCTTTGCCAGAAAGAAAGAATTTTGCAGGTGCGAGGGTCTTTAAATGCCCAATGTGTTTTATTCGCAAAACGTTGTTCTAATACCGTTTGTGCTTCTACTGCTAATTTATCGAGTTTAGGATTATTTTGGCAAAGATGATTCATAAGGTGCAGGCTTTCCCAGGTATAACCTAATGAATATGCCACTGCACGGTTGATTTTATAAGCGACGTCAATGTCTTCGTAAACCCCTTTGGGGTTGAATTGACTTTCGGCCGGCATTAAGTGATTACCGAGATCTATTCCTAACGCCTCTAGTCCTTTTGTAATGGCGCTAGTTCCGCTTCTTGCCATGCCTAAAACAACATAGATATGCTTTGGGGAGGCAGGCGCAGTATTCATTGTCATGATGATATCCTTGTACGATGACGGGAAATTTTGATTGAGCATATCATAGCAAAACCGACGTCAGGCGGAAGTAGTTAATCAGGATTTGAGGTTAAAATGCGTTAAAAAAGAAGATAACCCTCCTTTTTCAAAGAAGGGGATCAGTACTTGTATAGATACTTATGTTTTTAGAGCTGCATTTTATCTAGTGGATTTTTTGGCAGGTTTGTCTTGTTCAAGCTTATGAATAATACGATCTAAAGCATCCATTTTCTCGCTCAAATCTTTTTTCTCAGCAATCAGCTTGGCGGGCAGGGGGCTTTTCAGGAAATGATGAAATTTCACTTTGCGTAAATTTTCAAGACCCGGTTCTGCCGCTTGCGCCAGTTCACACAGTTTTTTATTTAATTTGAGCAGGGCAAGTTTTTCTTCGGGTTTTAATTTTCCTGAATTGGATTCGGCTCTAATACGATCAAAAGTAGCTTTAAATTCTTTATAGAAGGCTTCTGGATCAACTTTGGCAATGTGCGTTAGTGCCGCATGAAGGTTTTCCTCGTTAGGGATTTTTTCTTCCGCGATATAATGATTGAGTATGTGAGACAACAACGAAGATTTAGCACTTGGGTTGCTTTTAAATAACAATGCTTTGTCGAAATTTTTTAGGAGTGCCTCAATATTGAAACCGCTATTAATTAATACTTCGAGAAATGTTTGTTGTTTTCTATTTTCAGCAAAGGGGTTGGCGCCTCGATTAAGCAGCACTTGAATAGCAGGAGTGGCATTCGCAGCCGCTGCAAGATGCAAAGATGTATTACCTTCGAGTGTGGTAGCATCAATGTCAGCACCTAACTCAATTAGCTTTTCAACTCGATCAGCCGCGCCTCTGGGGCTGGTAACATGTAAAAATGTTTCACCATTTTCAGTTTGATAGGAGTCGATGTTTTTGGATTCTGGAATTCGACTGCTTAGCTCATCGATCATCAGAGGAGTACCGTCAGTGATTGCTGCTCTTAAAAATAACCCCAGCTCACCACTTTGCTCTTGTAGAATAGTGATAATTTCGGGCTCGTCTGTTTTGATCGCAGCACTCGCTGGGGTATCGCCCGCTTTCGATTTTGCTCTCATTAGGTGAATCAAATGTAGTTTATCTTTCAGTGCTTCGACAACGTTTTTAAATGTATTATTGTCAATGATGTTGTTTTTTACATCTTCAATGGCAAGGTGCAAGATGTTTTTATTGAGATTTTCTTCAAAAGGTCGAGGCGGCAAGTCTGACGTGGCATTTTGCTTTAATAGTAAAATCACCACATCCCACATATGTTTTTCAACAGCGAGGCTGAGGGGCGTGTGATTGTCTGTCGGACGTAGCTTATTGACAGATCCATCAAGCGGATTGCGAGCAATTAGCTCGGCGAGCGTATGCGCCAAGCCTTTTTCTATGGCGCTATGGATTGGATATTGATCGACTTTTTCTTTTTTCAGTCCTTGGAGTATGTCGTTTATTTTATTTTGATTTTGATTCAAATTAATTTTTTCTTGAATCGCATCGATTCCCACATTTAGCGCGCTGGGATCAATGGCCAATAGCAGTAATTTATCTCTGCTTTGAACAGTCAGCTTTTTGTCTTTGGCTAAAGAAAAAAATGCATCGGTGAATTCTTGAGTGTATTTGTTATCTTCTCCGCTAGTGATTCGCGAGATAATGATGCCTAGCATAGTTTGTCTGATTAATGCTTCTTCGCTAGTTCGACCCATTTTTTTGGCTTCGGTGATTTGTTCAACCGTCTCTAAAAAATGCTTGATAAGACAAGTGAAGAACTCTTTTCGTGTGCTGCCGGCAGAGGATTTTAGTGTTTCATTTAAAATATTCTTTTCTTTATCGCCATCATTTTTATTAAACATGGCGATAAACATATTAGTGGCATCTTCTGTGTGTTCTTTCAAAATGCTATCAGAAAATAAAGCTGTTTTAATGCTAGGGGAAGCGCCGCTTTTTAAAAGTGGCAGAATAATATCAAAACGATTTCGTGTATAGGCAAGATGTAGCGCTGTTTCATTATGGAGGTTCAGTGCGTTAACGTTGTTTGTGACTGAAGCCAGCAATTCAATCACCTGAATGTTCTCGTTGGTGATTTTGTGGGATATGGCTGCGAGATGAAGCGGTAAATTACCCACTTTGTTTGGTAGGTTTGCATCAGCGTCATGCTGTAATAATAAAGCCGTGATAGCGTATTGGCCTTCTGAGGCGCTGGTATGAAGTGCGGTATTTCCAGACGTCGTCGGTATGTTAGGATCGGCTGGATCATTTTTATTTTCTAATAATGTTTGTAAGGTGGGAATTTTTCGCAATTCTTTGTTTGCGAAGAAATGATCTTTGGGTCTTGATGCGCTTGAGACATTTGCACTGCCGTGAACCGCCATGTGCAATGGTGTGATACCATTCATATTTCTTGTGTTAACGTATACCTTAGGGGCGTCTTTCACCAGAAGATGGACTAATTCAGTCGTGAGTTCTTGCGCCGCATAATGCAGGGAATTAAATCCTAACGGGTCGGTATAGTTTCTGAGGGTGTGTAAGTTCTCATCGGTAAGCTCATTTCTCTCTACTATGCTTTTAATTAAAGGGACATTGAGGGCAAGCGTCGGATTGTCTAATTCAGCAAATAAGGCGGGCATTGTTGCCCTGGTTCGGGATTTAGACATACGCACCTCGCTCTGAAAGAATTTTTATATGAGCTCTTTTTATTCAGTATAGGACAAGGATGCGGAAAAAATGCAAATGAAATGTCAAGTCATTGAATTATATTAATTTAAAAATCTTACAATGTCGGTTAATGATACGAGAACATCTAAAAAATAAACCCAGATGAATGCTTTTATAAAGCAAAATTACATATTATGATGTTAAAAATGGATATTACAGGAGTCTGGTATGCAAGTGCTAGATCGTGCAGGAACAGGAGTTTCAATGAGCCCATCAAAAGCTAAACGTCATCACACCAGTCTGGATCGTCTTTTTCGTTACGCTGAATTATTAAATTACGGTGATGTTCACATCAAATTTGATCCAGCCACAGGCTTAAGAGCGATTGTTGCTATCAATAATTTAAAGCGTGGCCCTGCTATTGGTGGTTGTCGCGTTATTCATTATCGCTCAGCCGACGATGCGCTAGAAGATGCGCTGCGCTTAGCCTACATGATGAGTTATAAAGCTGCGATCAATAATTTAAATCATGGCGGAGCGAAAGCGGTGCTCATGATGCCAAAAGTCATCAAAAATCGCGAAGCCTACTTTGAAGCGTTCGGCAATTTTGTGGATGAATTAGGCGGCCGTTACATTACGGCGATGGACAGTGGTACATCCACTTCCGATATGGATATTATTGCAAGACGCACACCTTATGTGACCTGCACTACTGGATCCGGCAGTGGTGGTGACCCATCACCCCATACTGCCTTTGGTGTGTATCGCGCGCTAGAATCCGCAGTAAAATTTAAATTAGGCCGTGATGATTTAGAGGGGCTACATGTTGCAATCCAGGGTGTTGGCCATGTGGGTTACTTTTTAGCGAAAGCATTGCATGAAGCTGGCGCTAAATTAACAGTATGTGATGTGAATGAAAAATCGTTGCAACGTTGCGTTGAAGAATTTGGGGCAGCGGTAGTCGCACCTGACAGTATATATGATATTGAAGCCGATGTTTTCTCGCCTTGTGCTTTAGGTGCGATACTCAATTTGACAAACATCAAGCGACTAAAAGTGTCGGCTGTTGTAGGGTCTGCCAATAACCAACTAGCGCATCATCACTATGGTGCGGCGCTACACGAGCGCGGTATTCTATATGCTCCTGATTTTCTCGTGAATGCCGGTGGCTTAATTCAAGTTGCTGTTATCTATGATCATGCGGATGAGAAAAAAGCGCATGAGCAAATCGGTAATATCTATCATACGGCAATGACCATCTTTGAAACATCCAAAGCAGAAAATCGTGCAACGAGTGAAATAGCAGAATCGATGGCAGTCAAGCTTTTACGCTAAGTCCACTCCGAGTAAAAAAAATAGATAAAAGAGATTGAGCCTGACGAAAGAGGCTCAATCTAGCAAATGCATTTACTTCGCCGATAGAATCAGAAATATAATAATTGCTATCGCAATAAAAAAGAATCGTGCTAATAATGGTGCCGATGCTATTAGCTTTGTACCTGAATTCATATTCACACCAAAAAAATTGAAAGCGCCATCATAAAAAGTAGTTTTATCCACTACAATTGCTTGGGGTGGTAATTGCGGTGATTCGGTTTTCATTTCTGGAATTTTTTTAACGGCGGTACCAATGGCTAAAAATTCAATAAGACCATTGCCGATTTGATAGACATATGTTTTGACACCAACGACATCGTCAGCGCCTAAGCTTTTGGCTTCATCATTAATAATTCCAATAGCGTTTTCTCGCGCATCATAAATCAGACGTGTTAATTCATTGATTTCGCCCCGGACAAAACTTTTCAATACCGAGGTGATGCCACCCACAAATCCCAACGAATAAACAGAAGTGCCCAGCAATAATTTAACAGGAGCATAACCCATAGTGGCCATGTTCCACATCTCAACATTTGTCATGTCACTGGTAATGATTTGATTCGGCATTGCCGCTGCAATCATTGCGCTTTTAGAAGCGGTTCCCACCATCAGCATTTCACTGACACCACCAAACGGTAAAATGGTAGTTTGTATTCCCAAAACGGCATTAGCGTGATGCTGGTTTGCATGACTGATGATGCGAGCTAAGGCAAGATGTCGGGTGCGATTAAACATATCGGAATATTCTTTGATTTCACCGCGTCCTAGCGTTTTCAGGCCGCCCAATAATCCGCGACCAACCCCCATGGAATAAGCGACATTCCCGAACGCAAAACAAATCGGCGTATAGCCTGCGTCCAGTTGCGCATACAATTCTTGAGCGTCGGCGGAAGTCGTAAATTCAGATTTATCTTCGGGATTATTAGAATGTATGGCCGAACCAATCGATAAAAATTCGATATTCCCCGAGTGAAAGATTAACTCGCTTGATACGCCGGTGACTCCAGTTGCTTTGTGGGTAACGGCTTCGTGCACTAAGCGTTGATAAGCAGATTCACGCCCGTCTTTAATGAGGCTTGTAAATTGCTCTATCTCACCACCTAATATTGCGCTAAAGCCAGAGCCAATGGAGCGAAGTAATCCAAGTGAATACACGCTATTACCAACGACAATATTCCCAGGGCGAAAGTTTTTTTGATTGAGGCAGAAAATTTCATTTCCAGATAATCCGGTTGTGACTGACATTTTAGCCCCTCCAATTTTAGGAATATTCTATTATAACTTGGGTAGCCATTTTTTGGGGAAAATACAGATTGGTTCATCGCTATGCTATTGTTAAGTAATCACATTTTGTAACGAAAAAATATTATCTGTTAATGGTAATAAAAGACGACAGGTTAAGTTCTTTGTTTTGACAAACAAAGTAAAGCAATAGGAGGGAAGGTGTCGGTATGAAAGTAGCCTGCTCTTTAATTCATTTTAGTTTTTAAATTAATCTGCCCCACGAGTACAAAGTTTTTATATAAAAAACGGGGTGGCAGGGTAGGTTTGCTTTTTTTGTGCGAACAGCACGAAAAAAATAAACCTACCCTGACAGGACCCCAGTCATTAATCATTTTCACTTGTCATTAATCACAACCATCTTATCAACCTTCTGATACCCGCGAGGCAATTTATTCCCGCGTCTACCGCGTTCGCCGATATAATGTTTCCAATCACTGACTTTTAATTTCAGTTGTTTATTACCAGAAACCAGCCCCAACAATTGATTAGGTTGTAAAACAGCAATATCAACAATAAATTCTTCACGACTCACCACACGGCTCGTCGGTATGCTTAACATCTTGTTGCCCTTACCTTTAGGCAAGACAGGCAATTCCTTTAATGGGAAAATTAAAAGATGGCCAGTATTCGTAACAGTCGCAATGAATTCATTTTCAAGATCTTTAGTTGGCCTTGGCGTTAAAGCACGGGCGCCTTTCGGAACAGAAAGTGCCGATTTGCCGCGCTTGTTCTTGCCAAATAAATCTTCCAACTTGATGATAAATCCATAACCCGCATCGGATGCCAAGACAAATTGATTCTCAGTTTCGCCCATGAGAACACTGGTAAACTCGGCACCAGGAGGCGGTGTCAAGCGACCGGTGAGAGGCTCACCCTGTCCGCGCGCAGATGGCAATGAGTGGGCAGGCAGCGAATAAGCGCGACCCGTCGTATCCAAAAAGATCGCGGGTTGATTGCTTCGACCCAAAGCAGAAGCCAAGAACTCATCGCCTGCTTTGTAATTTAATGTCAACGGATCCAATTCATGCCCTTTACCAGCGCGTACCCAACCTTTGCTGGATAAAACCACAGTGACAGGTTCCGTCGGTAAAATTTCAGAATCGCTCATGGCTTGAGCTTCTTTTCTCACAACAATAGGTGAACGACGTTTATCGCCAAATTTTTTCAAATCTTGCTCAAGCTCATTACGCACTAATTTTTTCATGCGAGCTTTTGAGGCTAGGGTCTTTTCAATATCATCCTGTTCTTTGCTGAGCGCATCTTGCTCCCGCTTAATTTGCATCTCTTCCAGGCGTGCTAAGTGACGCAATTTAATATCTAAGATGGCTTCAGCTTGAATTTCGCTTAAAGTAAAACGCTTCATCAAGACGGGTTTCGGTTTATCTTCCTTGCGAATGATCTCAATGATTTCATCCAGATTGAGATAAGCAATCAATAAGCCAGAAAGAATGTGCAGACGATCTTTCACCAAGTCCAGACGATGCTCAAGGCGACGTTTAATCGTTGCAAGTCGATATTCCAACCACTCATTTAAAATGGTAAGCAGGCCTTTCACTTGTGGACGGCCATCTAAACCAATCATGTTTAAATTAACACGATAACTGCGCTCTAAATCCGTCGTCGCAAACAAATGCGCCATTAATGATTCAACATCAATTCGATTCGAGCGTGGCACAATGACTAAGCGAGTTGGATTTTCGTGATCAGACTCATCACGCAAGTCTGACACTAACGGCAATTTCTTAGCCTGCATTTGCTCTGCAATTTGTTCCAGAATTTTGGCGCCGGACACTTGATGAGGAAGCGCTGTGATGATGATCTCATCCTCTTCCATCTGATAAACCGCACGCATACGCAAAGAACCGTTGCCAGTGCGATAAAGTTCTTTTAAGTCTTTACGCGGCGTAATGATTTCAGCTTCAGTCGGAAAATCCGGCCCAGGCACATGCTGACAAATGTCAGAAAGTGTGGCCTCAGGATTATCCAGCAAATGAATCAATGCAGAAACCACCTCGGTTAAATTATGTGGTGGAATATCCGTTGCCATACCAACCGCAATACCGGTTGTGCCATTCAATAAGACATTAGGTAGGCGAGCAGGCAATAAAGCCGGTTCTTCTAACGTACCATCAAAATTCGGCGTCCAATTAACCGTGCCATCACCGAGTTCAGCCAATAACACATCAGAATAAGCGGAGAGACGCGATTCGGTATAACGCATTGCCGCAAACGATTTCGGATCATCCGGTGAACCCCAATTGCCTTGACCTTCAATCAATGGATAACGATAAGAGAAGGGTTGCGCCATCAGCACCATAGCTTCATAACAAGCCATATCGCCATGAGGGTGAAACTTACCCAGTACGTCACCGACTGTACGTGCCGATTTCTTGAATTTTGCAGTCACTTTTAAACCAAGTTCAGACATCGCATAAACAATACGACGTTGAACGGGTTTTAAGCCGTCACCAATATGAGGTAACGCGCGATCCAAAATGACATACATAGAGTAATCTAGATACGCTTTTTCCGTGTATTCGCGTAAAGGTACGCGTTCGACATTACTATTCTCGCTCATTGTATTGTGTCCCCGCTAAGTTGCCATTGCCTTCAAGCCATGCTTTGCGATCTTGCGCTCTTTTCTTTCCGAGTAGCATGTCGAGAGTATTGTCTGTTTGGTCATTATCTTTAATGGTTAGCTGCAACAGACGACGAGTGTCGGGATCCATTGTGGTTTCACGCAGTTGTAAAGGATTCATTTCACCCAATCCTTTAAAGCGAATCACATTCACTTTGCCTCTTTTGTTTTCAGCAGCGATGCGATCGAGAACACCTTGTTTTTCGGCATCATCCAATGCGTAATACACGTCTTTGCCATAATCGATTCGATAAAGCGGTGGCATGGCAACATGGACATGGCCTGCGGCGACTAACGGTCTGAAGTGCTTTAAAAATAAAGCGCAAAGTAAAGTTGCAATGTGTGAGCCGTCTGAGTCAGCATCGGCCAGAATGCAAATTTTGCCATAACGCAGTCCCGTTAAATCCGCAGCTCCCGGTTCGATACCGATGGCGACAGAAATATCGTGTACTTCTTGCGACGCTAACACTTGAGTGGATTCCACTTCCCAAGTATTTAATATCTTACCGCGTAGCGGCATGATGGCTTGGAATTCGCGATTACGCGCTTGTTTCGCTGATCCACCTGCCGAGTCTCCTTCGACCAGGAACAATTCACAGCGCTTGATGTCTTGTAATGTGCAATCGACTAATTTGCCAGGCAATGCCGGTCCATTCGTCACTTTTTTACGAACAACCGTTTGTGCTGCTTTCACGCGACGTTGTGCATTATTGATTGCGAGATTGGCTAGCATCTCACCCCAATTAACATGCTGATTTAACCATAAGCTGAATGCGTCTTTCACGACACCCGAAACAAAGCTTGCGCATTCACGCGATGATAAGCGTTCTTTTGTTTGGCCCGAAAATTGCGGTTCTTGCAGTTTTACTGAAATAATATGTGCGCAACGATCCCAGATGTCTTCTGCCGCTAGTTTTAAGCCCCGTGGTAATAAATTGCGGAACTCACAAAACTCGCGTAACGCTTCTAACAAGCCTAAGCGAAAGCCATTCACATGCGTTCCACCTTGTGCTGTTGGAATCAGATTCACATAGCTTTCACCGATGACTTCACCTGCTTCAGGAAGCCAGATAGCCGCCCAGTCAACCACTTCCTGATTACCGGTAAATGAACCAACAAACGGTTCATCCGGAATGCGTTCAACTGCACCGATGGCTTCAACCAAATAATGACTTAAACCATTTTCGTAATGCCATTCATCCGTCTCGCCGGTATTTTCATCATGAAAGCTCACGTGCAAACCGGGGCACAGCACGGCTTTAGCGCGTAATGTGTACTTTAATTTAGAAACAGCAAAGCGTGGTGAATCAAAATACTTTTCGTTGGGTGCAAAATGAATGCTCGTGCCTGTTTCACGCTTGCTATTTGTCGTGCCTATTACTTTGAGTTCAGATTTTTTTTCGCCATTCGCAAATTTGATTTGATAAATATTACCATTGCGTTTGATGGTCACGGTTAAGCTTTTTGCAAGCGCATTCACCACCGAAATACCAACACCGTGTAAGCCGCCCGAAAAACGATATTGTTTGTTTGAGAATTTTGCACCACTGTGAAGCTTGGTGAGAATCAACTCGACACCTGTCAAGCCTTCTTCAGGATGTA
Source organism: Gammaproteobacteria bacterium (assembly GCA_031291175.1). Classification (GTDB taxonomy): domain Bacteria; phylum Pseudomonadota; class Gammaproteobacteria; order DSM-16500; family DSM-16500; genus UBA5158. The sequence goes on along the minus strand of JARLJO010000049.1, from coordinate 116,398 downwards.
CATCAACTGGCATACCGCGGCCGTCATCGCTGATCTCAAGTGATCCATCTTTGTAAAGCGTGACAGCAATGGCTGTGGCGTGTCCTTCCATTGCTTCATCCACGCTATTGTCGATGGCTTCGCGTGCTAAGTGGTTGGGGTTGGTCGTGTCTGTGTACATGCCTGGACGTCGACGTACGGGTTCCAGGCCGCTTAAAACTTCAATCGATTCCGCATTGTAAGATTTATTTGCTTTCATAAAGTATGAGTACCAAGTTTCAGTAGTAGTTAATCACTTCGTAGGATGAAGAAAATGCACAGTGAGAGGTTTGCCACTGTTCAACCTACATACTCTCTGTTTGCAGTCGGAAAAAGTGAGAAGCCGATTCCGAGAGAAAATATATTTTCGGACATGGTTTGTAAAGCGTTATTAAGTGAGTCTCAATTGTCTAGCCAAAGTTCGCACAGCAACTGTCTATTTAATTGCAACCACTGTAGCGCAATGATGGCAGGTGCTGTTTTAATGTAGCCGCCGCGCATTCTGTCGAATGCCTCGTCTGCGGGCATGACGAACGCGCGGATATCCTCATGTTCTTGTTGTAGGCCATGAATGCCGCCAATCGAGCCTGTGTTCACTTTGCCACAATAAATATTCAAGTATTCGTTTGATCCGCCTGGGCTCACAAAATAATCATATATGGGGTAAAGCGCTTCGATTTCGCAGCCAGCTTCTTCTTTGGCTTCACGAATAGCGAGCTCATCAGGTTTTTCGTTTTGATCGAGCACGCCGGCGACAATTTCAATGAGCCAGGGGCTAGTCGGGTATGCGATCGCACCGGGACGAAATTGTTCTATGAGAACAACCTGATCTAACACCGGATCATAAGGCAAGATTGCCGCCGCAGAAAGGCGCTCTAACACTTCACGTTTGATGGGAGCGCTCCAGCCACCATTAAACATTTTGTGGCTGATGTGATAACGCGCGAGACGAAAAATGCCTTGATACAGGATTTCGCGCTCCAGTATTTCGTAGTCATCATGGTTGAACGTGAGATGCTTTTCTGCGTCTTTAGTCATGATGTTGGTCTTGGATGCTTTTTTGAAGTTCTAGTACGGTAGCTTCCAGCGCATCGACCTTTTTTCGTGTGCGGGCGAGCACTTTTGTTTGGGTGTCGAATTCTTCACGTGTGACAAGATCCAATTTGGTGAATGCACTGGTTAAAATACTGTGCATGTTTTTCTCGCAATCTTTTTTGATTGCTTGCAAGTTTTCAGGCAAAGCATTGCTCAATCGCTCTGCCAGATCTTTCAAAAATTGAGTGGGTTCCATAGTGCTCTCGCAAAGAAAAAGATTGTAACACTTACACCGCTAATTCTTCACGCATAAATTCCGGCATGACAGAGGCGGCTTTGTGTACATCAAAATTGTAGTAACGTGTGATAAAAGTTTTATTAAAAATGTCTTTTTCGCGTACACGTTTAAAGGAGCTGTGTTTCATGCACATAATAGCAGTGCGAGAACCGGATGGATAACTGGGCTGTGGAAAATGTAACACCTGCTTATCTTTGAAGCCTGCTTGTTTCAAAAGATCTAGCCGTGCTTTTAAATGACTCATATTGAACAAGGAATCGCCTACCTGGATCAAAATGCCATCGGTATGCAGAACGTTCAAATAGTGTTGGTACAAAGAAGATGAGGTATCCTTGGCTTCATCGGCCACGATAATAATATCAAATGAATCAGCGGGAAGTTGCGAAAGCCAGCTAAGACTGCTACCAACATAGCAATGCAAGCGAGCATCATTTGTCGTTGTTTTGGGTTCTGTCGGCACAACTTGCCAAATTTCCTGCAAGTGCGAATGTTTTAACGCTTCGCGAATGAAACCGTCATTATGGCTGCCAATAATCGCGATTTTGGTCGCTTTATGATGCGTAAAGAGGGCGGGATGGACCAACATTTCTTGAAGGATAATATGATCATATTCAGCAAAAGATTCCGTCATGCTAGTGGTCCTTGATAGATAAAACCCACAAATGGCTCTGTGGTGTGTTCAAAACATTGAATGCTAATCCTAAAAGATATTGGGGCGTAACACAATTATCGCTACAATGGTTCGCATGCAAAATCTTAGGGAAATAAGATGACGAGAAAATCCATTACCATCGCAACGCGAAAAAGTCCCCTGGCCTTATGGCAGGCAAACTGGGTGAAGGCTTGCCTAGAAAATAGTCATCCTCATCTCGCGGTGCATTTGTTAGGGATGACGACAACGGCTGATAATATGCCTTTCCTGCCGTTGAATAAAGTGGGTGGAAAAGGTCTATTTGTCAAAGAGTTAGAGGAGGCGCTGCTCTCAAAAAAAGCCGATATCGCTGTCCATTCCATGAAAGACATGCCAATGGATTTGCCGGTAGGTCTACGATTAGGAGCCATTTGCACACGAGAAGACCCTTGGGATGTGTTTATTTCAAACGCTTATGGGGCATTCGCTCATCTGCCTGAGGGTGCGATTGTCGGCACATCCAGTTTGCGCCGCCAAAGTCAGTTATTGGCGTTGCGCCCGGATATTACGACACATTATTTGCGCGGTAATATTAATACGCGACTGGCTGCTTTAGATAAGGGTGAGTTTGCGGCCATCGTTTTGGCGCAAGCAGGTTTAAATCGTTTGTGCCTGGAAGATCGTATCCGAGAAGTTTTTACAGCCGATCATATTTTACCCGCCGCCGGGCAAGGAGCGTTGGGCATTGAATGCCGTGAAGATGACAGCGAAATTGCAGCCATCATTGCCACGCTGAATGATGCAGCGACATCCCTGTGTGTCAAAGCGGAGCGTGCGATGTGCAAAGAACTGGGTGGGGGTTGCTCCGTACCGGTTGCTGCTTATGCCGTTATCGAAGATGAAGAAATATTTTTGCGGGGATTGGTTTCAGAGCCAAATGGTTCTTTAGTACTCAAGGCCGAAGCAGTCAATACTTTATCTCATCCAGAAATTTTAGGCATTGCGGTTGCAAAAGATTTATTGAATCAGGGCGCTGGAGACATCTTGGCGTCTCTTGCAGGACGATAACAACGGAAGTGAAAACATGCGTCTGTCATTAAAAGTACTGGTCACGCGTCCCAAACCAGCCGGTAAAAAACTCTGCGAAGCCATTGAGGCGGCTGGTGGGCGTTCGATTTATTTTCCGACGCTGAATATTGTGCCTTGCACAGAGACAGTTGATTTTCAGCAATCGATTGCTCGCTTGGATCAATATGACTGGTTGATCTTTATCAGCCCACAAGCCGTGTATACCAGCGTGCCTGCACTTTTAAAAAAATGGCCGGTGTTACCCTCGCATCTTAAGGTCGCGGCCATTGGCGAGGGAACGGCGAATGCCTTGCGCGAAACCAATATTCCTGTCACGGCTTTTCCCAAAGAGCACTGGAATAGTGAAGGATTGTTAGCGCTGCCCGAGTTTCAAATGGTTGCAGATCAAAAAATCGCACTGGTGCGTGGTGAAGAAGGGCGTGACTATTTGGCAAAAACATTAAGTCATCGCGGCGCTATTGTTACGCATCTTATCGCTTATCAACGTGAGTTGCCAAAAGTGGGTGTGACGGATGTGATTGATGTGGTGGTGTCGGGTGGGATTGATATGATTGTTTGCACCTCCGGCGAGGGTTTGAGTAACTTAAAAAAACTCTTGGCATCTGCTTTTAGTTCGCTCCGAAAAATACCGGTCATTGTCATCAGTGAAAGAATGGTGACGCTCGCACAAGAAATTGGATTCGAAAAAATATTCTTAGCCAAGAACGCAAGTCAAGATGCTATTATGGACACATTGAGTCAGCACGGTCAAAAAGGATTGAATATGACAAAAACAACAGCGGAAGTGGTACAGGCGCAGCCTGAAAAACAGCATTATTTCCCTTGGAGCGGAATTGGAATTTTTATTTCTATTTTAGTATTAATTGCGTTACTGGTTGCAGCTTACTTAGGCGAGCGACGATTCATGTTAGTGGATGCCAGTATCAATCATATCAATACCGACTTAGACAATAAACTCAGCCAACATCAAGATACCATTACTGCATTGCAAAAAAATCTCAGCGAAGCGGAACAAAATATCGTCTCTATTCAGCAAGCCATTAATGATTTGCGAAACGCGGCTCATAGTAACAAAGATGCCTGGTCTGTTTCTGAGGCGCAATATTTAACGAAGCTCGCCAATGATAATTTACAGATTGGCGATAACTTACCATTGGTGCTGCGCTTGTTACAAACAGCCGATCAAGAACTGAGTACGTTGTCTGATCCAAAAGTCGCCCCCATTCGCAAAGCATTAGCAGCAGATATTGCAGCATTGCAAGCAGTGCCTTCGGTGGATGCGTCGGGTATTTACATGCAGCTATCGGCCTTAAATGCGGAAGTGGACCAATTGCCGCTAGCCAATAATCGTCCCGTCAATGAAGCATCGCAAGCTAATAATACTTCTTCACAATCGTGGTGGCGACGCGGCCTCAAAGAAAGCTGGAAAACACTGCAACAGATTGTTGTTGTTCGCTACCATCAGTCAGGTCAGCATCCGTTCATTGCACCTGAACAGCAACAATTTCTTTACCAAAATATTCATGCGATGTTTGAACAAGCGATGTCAGCTATCACGCAAAAGCAACCTATGATTTATCAAGAAAGTTTGCACACGGCGGATTCGTGGATTAAGCAATATTTCATACAAGACTCGCCGCTGACCATGGCGTTGTTGAAAAGCTTGAATCAATTACAGACTGTTGCAATTAAACCGGAGTTGCCAAATATTTCCGCGACCTTGCAAACTTTTCGTGATTATCTTGCCGCGGATGACAGTCACCCAGATTCCGCCACTGATACATCACAGAATAAGTAGGAGCTAAATCATGCGGAGTTTTATCATCTTTTTGTTTATCTTTATCGTCTCGGTATTTGTCGGCTTTAAGATCGCGCAAGACCCTGGATTTGCCTTGTTTTCCTATCAAAACTGGACGGTAGAAATGCCGTTGTGGTTTGTGCTGTTGTCAATTGTCGTTTTATTTTTTATTGGCTATCTCATTCTTCGCTTGGTCGATAGCATCGATTTCTCATTGTATCGATGGCACAACTGGTTACGTTGGCGTCGTAAATATAAATCCTATAGCAAAACCAATCGCGGTTTGATTGAGTTAATCGAAGGGCACTGGCAAACGGCAGAGCATTATCTTTTGGAAGGCATACGGCAATCTGATGCGCCATTAATTAATTATCTGGCTGCGGCAAAAGCAGCGCATGAGCAAGGCGCTTATGACAAGCGGGATTCTTTTTTACGAAAAGCACATGATCTTGCACCACAAGCGGATATTGCGATTGGCTTAACGCAAGCACAATTACAGCTTAGCCAAGGTCAGTTAGAACAAGCCTTAGCAACGCTGGGACATTTGCGTACTGTTGCACCCAAACATAAGTTTGTCTTGAAGCTGTTGGAGCGTTTATACATACGTTTGGGCGATTGGCAGGCGTTATTAAAATTATTACCGAGTTTGCGCAAAGCAAAACTAGTCGATGATGAATATATCCGCAGTTTTGAAGCAAAGATTTATTGTGAATTGTTGATCGCGGCGGATCATAAAAACGAAGGTATTCAAGCGCTGCAAATGGTCTGGAATACGATTCCAAAGAAAGTTCAAGCTGAGCCTGCGGTTGTTGCATGTTATGTGAAATATTTATTATCTCATCCCGCAGCGGCCGAAGAGTTAGAGCTTCTGATCCGTAAATCATTACGTAAAACATGGAGCAAAGATTTGGTCAGGTTGTATGGCTTATTGGTGACATCAGACCCAGTCAAGCAATTAGCTAGGGCGGAAGGCTGGCAAAAAGATCATCCGAATCAGGCAGTATTATTGCTAACATTAGGACGTTTATGTGTGCGAGCGCAACTTTGGGGCAAGGCACGTACTTATTTTGAAAACAGTCTAAAGCTCGAAGTTGACCCTGAAACTTATGTAGAATACGGTCGCTTATTGGAATTGTTAGGCGAACAAACAGCGGCGGTAGAAAGCTATCGCGATGGTTTGTTGTTGACCGCAGCCAGTTACCGGTAATTGTAAATATTTTCTAAGAAAGTCTCTTTCTTTTCTTGGGATCTATTTCGAAAACTACGCTGATATCGGAATGAACTCTCTTAAAATGACTGGGGTCCTGTCAGGGTAGGTTTGCTTTTTTCGTGCTGTTCGCACGAAAAAAGCAAACCTACCCTGCCACCCCGTTTTTTTAATTCACTTCCACTTCGTGGAAGCGAAAAGAGCCTTTACAAAGAACATTTTTACATTGCTCATTACACAGAGCATTCCGATGCGGCACAAAGTAGCACGGACTAAGACCCCCACGCTTTTTGTGGGGGGCGTGTCCGCGAACCCCTGCTAAACTACGCACATTCACTCAGCACATACGAATCAAAAATCCCCACCCTAATCATTAAAGCCCGCGGTGTCACATTTTTGTCGCACAGCTATCTCAACATTATCTGATGGCTTTGCGACCAAGGTTTGACTTCCGCCATCCGCGCGCATTAATGTCCGGTAAATATGCTCTTCTCACTTCCACGAAGTGGAAGCGAATCAAAACACGGGGTGGCAGGGTAGGTTTGCTTTTTACGCGCGGAACGCCAGTGAGCACGAAAAAAGTAAGCCTACCATGACAGGACCCCAGTCAATTCAAAGCATTTCTTCCAGTATTAACCTAGTTCCGGGGATGGCCCCCCCACCTTCGCGCGGTGACTTAAGTTTGTACAGGCTTGCTGGCCACTAATCGCCCGCAGATGGTAACGCCACTATCCCTGGATTCCGTTATAGACTTCAAAGCAATTTCCCCTCGAGAATATCAACTCCCACTACGATTATTGGTCAAATTATGATATTATGGCCGCCTTTTTGATGAGACTATGGGTTGAATAAATGGCTCTATTAAATGTTTTACAGTATCCCGACAAAAGATTGCGTCTCAAAGCGGCGAATGTCCTGGTCGTGGATGCTAACATTCAAAAAATCGTCGATGACATGTTCGAAACCATGTATGCCGAAAATGGTGTGGGATTAGCTGCAACCCAAGCCAACATCCAGCAACGTATTGTTGTTATTGATATTTCTGAAGACAAAAAATCGCCTCTTTGTGTTATCAATCCAGAGATCATTGCCTGCGAAGGCACACAATATGAAGTCGAAGGCTGTATTTCTTTTCCCGGTATGTTCGATAAAGTGGAGCGAGCCGAAAAAGTCAGATTGCGAGCCTTGGATCGGGATGGCAAATCCTATGAGATAGATGCAGAAGGATTATTATCCGTTTGTATTCAACATGAAGTAGATCACCTGGATGGGATTTTATTCATGGATCATTTGTCTCGTTTGAAGCAAGATCGCATGGCGAAAAAAATAGAAAAAGAACGCGCTCGCGCGATGGAATAATCAGCCATATTTTACTGAGTGAAATCCTGGGTTTTGACCTGGGCAACGAGGAGCTCTGTGGGTTTATCAAAATCATTAAATATCATATTTGCAGGCACACCGGAATTTTCTGCGGTGGCTTTGCAAGCATTGCTGGATTCACATCATATCGTGAAAGCGGTATATACCCAACCCGACAGACCCGCAGGCCGAGGTCGCAAATTGACGGCAAGCCCTGTCAAAGAGCTAGCCTTAAAAGCCGAATTGCCGGTTCACCAGCCGCTCACATTACGCAACGAAGACGAACAAAAAATCTTGGCAAACCTGGAAGCCGATGTGATGGTAGTGGTCGCATACGGGTTGTTGTTACCATTACCTGTTTTGAATGCACCAAGATTAGGATGTATTAATATTCATGGTTCGCTTCTGCCGCGCTGGCGTGGTGCCGCACCTATTCAGCGCGCGATATTAGCAGGCGATGAAAAAACAGGCATTACCATTATGCAAATGGACGAAGGTCTAGACACGGGCCCCATGTTGCATACTGTCGAAACCGTAATAAAAGCGGATGATACCAGCGAGACCATGTATGAGCAGCTCGCGGTGCTGGGTGCAAAAGCGGTTTTAGAAACGCTTGACCAATTGGCCGAAGGCAAAGCAAATCCTATTGCACAAAACAATGATCTCGCAACGTACGCGCATAAAATCAAAAAAGAAGAAGCCGAGTTAAATTGGCAATGGCAAGCAGAGGCATTGGAGCGTGCAATACGTGCATTTAATCCTTGGCCAATTTGTTTTACTCACTTAGATGAACATGTGTTACGCATCTGGCAAGCTTCAGTTATTCCTGATGCAACGCCTGCGAACAAACAACCCGGTACGTTGTTGCAGGTTTCTCAACAGGGTATCGATGTGGCAACAGGCAAAAATATTTTACGAATACAAAAACTTCAACTGCCCGGCGGTCGTGTCTTACCGGTGGCAGATATTTTAAATGCACGCCAACTCGATTTTGTGGTTGGCAAGATTTTAGGTCAACATAAATGAATATTAGAGCCGCTGCGGCACACGTGATATCAGAAGTCGTGACACAGGGCAGATCGCTGTCTGACTGTTTGCCAGAGACATTCACGCATTTTCCAGAGCAACGCGATCAAGCCCTTTTGCAAGCAATGTGTTATGGCGTATGTCGACGTTATTTTTATTTAGAAGCATTGTTAGATTTGCTGCTTGAAAAACCCATGAAGAGCAAAGACCATGATATCTATGCCTTAATGTTAGTGGGTCTTTATCAGTTATCAGATATGCGAATTCCAGATTACGCCGCCGTTGCTGAAACTGTCGCGGCCGTCATTGAATTTGATAAAGTATGGGCGAAAGGCTTGGTAAACGCAGTGTTGCGAAACTATCAGCGACACATAGACGAGTTGCAAGTTGAACTTGAAAAAAATGCTGAAGCTCGCTATTCACATCCAGCATGGCTGATTGGAAAAATAAAAAAAGCGTGGCCAGCTAATTGGGAATCCGTGATGGATGCCAATAATCAACATCCACCATTTGTTTTGCGCGTGAATCAACGCCAGGGAACGCGCGAACATTATCTTGAAAAATTAGCAGAAGAAAATATTGCTGCAAGCCCGCTAGCAGAAACGCCATTCGGTATTGTTTTAGATGAAGCGATGGATGTAAACCGCTTGCCCGGATTTCAAGAAGGCTTTTTATCGGTGCAAGATGGCGCGGCGCAATTAGCAGCGGAGTTATTGGATTTGTCACCCGGTATGCGAGTCCTGGATGCTTGTGCGGCACCTGGCGGCAAAACAGCGCATATGTGTGAGCAGCAACCTGATCTCCTGGAATTAGTTGCTGTGGACAATGATGCGCTGCGTTTAGAATCGGTGTTAGAAAATCTGGAACGTTTGCAGCTTCATGCGACGTGCATACACAGCGATGCGGGCATGATTAGCGAATGGTGGGATGGAAAATTATTCGACCGTGTTTTATTGGATGCCCCTTGCTCGGCAAGTGGTGTGATTCGTCGTCACCCTGACATTAAATTGTTGCGGCGCCCCGAAGATCTCGAACATTTAGCGAAAGAACAATTACGGTTATTAACAGCGCTTTGGCCAACGTTAAAAATCGATGGATTAATGCTTTATGCCACTTGCTCTATTTTTCCCCAAGAAAATAGCCAAGTGCTCAAACAATTTTTGGCAGAAAATCCCGATGCAGTCGAAGAAAAGATAACATCAGGCTGGGGCATCGACTGCGAAATAGGCAAACAGATATTGCCTGGCATGCATGGCATGGATGGTTTTTATTACGCCCGTTTGCGTAAACGCCAACTGTAATACAACACTTTAGATATTAACTGTTTCTTTTGAGGGCTGAATAATGCGTATTGAATATGATGTGAAGCTAGATTTTAAAGACGTTTTGATTCGACCAAAGCGAAGTGTTTTGCAATCTCGATCTGAGGTGAAATTAGAACGTGAGTTTCGATTTAAGCATGCCGGCACAAAATGGGAAGGCATTCCCATTATCGCCGCCAACATGGATCACACCGGCACTTTAGATATGGCGGTTGCCTTAGCTGAACATCAATTGATGACAGCTTTAGACAAATTCTTACCCGTGGATGAGTGGGAAAAATTTGCCAAAAATCATCCGAAAGTGGTTTCCTCTTGCATGGTATCGATTGGTCTTGGCGACCATGAATTTGAAAAATTAGAACAGCTCTCACGCGTAGCCGATTTTTCTTTTATCTGTTTGGATGCAGCGAACGGCTACACAGAGCGTTACGTTGAGTTTCTGTCCAAGCTCAGAAAAGCCTACCCAAACAAATGCATTATTGCAGGCAACGTAGTAACAGGCGAAATGGTAGAAGAGCTGATTCTATCCGGTGCCGACATTGTCAAAATCGGAATTGGTCCCGGTTCAGTTTGCACCACGCGTGAAAAAACGGGCGTTGGCTATCCACAATTATCAGCCATTATTGAATGCGCTGATGCAGCGCACGGTTTAGGCGGCCTTGTTTGTGCAGATGGCGGTTGCGTCACGCCAGGCGATGTGGCAAAAGCATTTGCTGCTGGCGCTGACTTTCTTATGTTAGGCGGCATGTTCGCTGGACACGATGAATGTCTTGGCGAAGTCATCGAAGATAATGGCCGTCGCTTCAAGCGCTTTTACGGCATGAGTTCTGCTGAAGCCATGGAAAAATATCATGGATCCGTTGCAGAATATCGCGCCAGCGAAGGCCGCTCAGTCAATGTGCCTTATCGTGGTCCAGTTAAAAACACGATTCTGGATATTTTAGGTGGTGTTCGATCAACATGTACTTATGTTGGAGCCCAGCGTCTAAAAGAATTAACCAAGCGCACAACTTTCATTCGCGTAACAAAGCAATTGAATGAAGTGTTCGTACCCTACACATCCAGCTATCAATCCACCAATAATAAATAAGTCTGACGCCGATCTAATTCATTCACTTCCACAAAGTGGAAGTGAATGAATTAAAAAAACGGGGTGGCAGGATAGGTTGGCTTTTTACGCGCGGAGTTTACGAGCACGAAAAAAGTAAACCTATCCTGGCAGGACCCCAGTCAATCCGCTTTATGCTCTTGCTCTTAGTCCCATCAATAATGCTCTCGCATATATTATTTGCAGTACTGATGCAAAGCCCCCAGTTGAATATCATTAGCAAATACCTTACTATACCCCGTCCTCACTATTTGATGCAGCGAAGCGCTGTACATAAAGGATGCGCAGATAAAAGTTCTTTACCTCAGGTATCTCTCAACCTTCAAATCATTTCCCGATAAGACGCTAAGAACTGTCAAATAAGAAATGATGATACGCTCAGGTAAGTCCAAGAATTCACGTGTGTGCAACGAAACTTGCAACTAACGAATACAGGTTAAAGGAGTTATTTTATGTTCAAAAAATTATTAATCACAGGCGCTGTTTTGGCAATGACCACCGGCGTAGCGTTAGCGAATAGCGCACCTTACTTTGGTATCAGCGCAGGCGAACAGACCAATACCAACAAATACTTCAACTACAGAGGCATACCTGGCCAGTTATTTGTCGGTTACGGCGCAAACGTAGGTCAAGGCTTTTACCTGGCTGGTGAAGTCATCGGTACATTTGGTACAGGCACAATTGTAGACAATGGCATGAAATCCACATGGGGATACGGACTTAGCATCATCCCAGGTATCATGATCAGCGAACACACCATGGGCTACTTGCGTGCAGGCGTTATTCGTACACAGTTCCAACCAAAAACCACAGGCAGCAAAGCCGTATCAGGCGGTCAATTCGGCGTTGGTATGCAAACAAGCTTGATGCAAAATTGGGATGTTCGCGGTGAGTACACCTACAGCTCCTACAGCTCATTGAATGGCGCGGGCGGTTCACCAGCTTCCGATATGTTTACTCTAGGTTTGATTTACAAGTTTGATTAACCATTGAGTGAATCTAAAGCGAGTTGGATATGCAAATAACCAACTCGCTTTTTTTTATACAGAAACTAATGTGTACTCATTAAAGCTATGCAAGAAAATACCGGAGGATTTACAGTGAAAGGGAATCTGTTTTTACGCTCATTTTTAGTTGGTTTGACGACTTTGGGCGTTGCTACTAACGCCATGGCTGTGATGTCTGTGCCGTATGGTTGGTATGCAGAAGGTAATGCGGGCCAGTCGAGAATCTCTCAAGGTTATCCTGCGCCAAGTTCTAGCAGTAACACAGGTTTTGGTTGGAATGCGAATGCGGGTTATAAAATCAATCCGTTTGCCGCCGCAGAAATTGGATATACCCATTATGCCAGTATCAGAATTCGTAATGGCTTTGGTACCAATGTAGCGAACAACAGTCATTATTCTTACGATATCGCCGCGAAAGGTATCATGCCTATCGGCACAACTGGCGCGGAAATATTTGTGAAAGCGGGTATCTCACGCATTCAATCGAACATTACTGTCACCAATTATACTGCAGCAGCCGCAAGCGGTTTGGTATTTAACACAGGCACACACATTTCATCCGGTGTTTATATGGGCGCAGGTGGTGAATATTCTGTGACGCCGAATTTGTTAATTAACTTACAATGGGCCAAAGCGAAAGGCACCAGCAAAACCGGCGACGGCAATTTGTATTCCGGCGGCGTGTCATATATTTTCTAAGGTATTTTTATCCAACATGGGCATTGTTGCGTAGAGCTGTGCCCATGCCTTATTTGGCATTGGGCACGTTTTAAGATGTTATGCCAAATAAATTCGTTTTAACCAAGTCGCAATATCTTGCGCTTCTTTCTCGCACACGCTGTGAGCCATAGCATAGCTGTGCCAGCTAATGGCAAATTCCGCTTTCTTCAACACTTCAAATGCCGCTTGCCCAACATTGAAAGGAATAACGGGATCTTGTGTTCCATGTGCCATGAAGATCGGTGTCGTGCGATTTGCAGATGAAGCATCCGTCGCCAATTCTTGTGCGTTTGGCAAATACCCGGATAAAACCAATACACCCGCCAAGCGTTCGGCATGGCGTAATGCCGTGGTAAGAGCCACAACTGCGCCTTGCGAAAAGCCAGCCAAAATAATTTTATCAGCAGGAGTGCCCAGTTTGATTTCATTCTCTATCAAATGGTTTAACGCATGCACAGACTCGATTAAGCCAGTTTGATCTGCACGTTGATCAATATTCATTGAGAGGATATCGTACCAGGCAGGCATCACATAACCATTATTAATCGTAACAGGCCGAGTGGGTGCATTAGGAAAAACAAAACGCAATGGCAAATTGGCTGGAAGATGAAGCTCTTTGACAAAAGGAACAAAGTCATTGCCATCAGCGCCTAAGCCATGCAGTAAAATAACGGTTCCTATAGGCGCGGTTGTTGGGTTGACTTCAATGAAAGGCAGTAATGATTTTTGTGATTGCATATGTTTTCATCCGCTCGCAAACGTAAAGTCGAGATTTTACTCTTGATTAGATTCTTAAGAAATAGTAATCTTTATAAACAAGTATGTAAGTTTACAGAAGCTTCATGGAAAGTGGCGCTACACCCCAATCTCTTATAGTTGTGATAAAGGAATCGAACACTATGAACCGAACTACAAAATCAATCTTAGGCGTAACACTGTTAGAAATTATGTTGGTGTTAGCTATCGCCGCTATGGTTATTGTTATGTCTGTTAGATATTATCAAACAGCAACCTCATCCGAACAAGTTAATACCGTAATGGAACAAATTCAGTCTATTGCTGCTGCTGCTGATAGCTTGGCTCAAGGCTCGGGTTCTTATGTTACCGCCGCTATTGCAACGGGTACCATTTCGCCACTATTACCAAATAACGGCCTAACCTTACCATGGGGTACGACGATTGGATTCGGTGGTGTGACCGCGACATCTTACCAAATCACAGTCACTTCAACGCCAGCTAACGAATGCCCATTGATTAAGGCAAAAATCACAGCTAACTCACATTTCACTTCAACCACCGCGTGTGCTGCTGGTGCGACAACTGACATAGTGATTAGCTATACTTCGACAACATAATGGTTGCTCGACCAAATCGAATCAAGCTGGGGCTCATTGCCGCAGCTTGATTTTTTTTGACCTTCAGTTTGTCGACATTGGATGTCAGTTTTATGTTGAAAAATACTTATACCGAATACGGTAGTCTCGCAAAATTCTTTCATTGGCTTATTTTTTTATTGGTTTTTGGCATGATAGTAGCCGGTTACTTTATGGGCGATATCACGAATAAGCTATTACGAAGTCAAATAGTGAATATGCATAAGCTGACTGGGTTAATGATTTTATTTCTTATGATATTGCGTGCTATTTGGGCGGTCGCTAATCCTAAACCCACGTTACCTTTGGGTACCAAAAGAGTAGAGCGTCAATTGTCACAGGGTGTACATTTTCTCTTGTATGCCGTTTTAATTTTAATGCCGCTATCAGGTTGGATTATGTCAGTTGCATCTGGGCATCCACCACGATTCGAGAGTCTATTTTTTTATTTGCCGATACATGAAAGTAAATGGATTTCCGAGTCTGCTTTGGCTGTGCATTCTTGGGTAGCTATCGCTATCATCGGATTGGTTTCGATGCATGTCTTTGCTGCTTTATATCATCATTTTATAAAACAAGATGATGTGCTAAAGCGTATGTGGCTATGGAAAATTTAATTAAGGAAATCGCATGACAAAACAATCTATAAAAGTCATCTTAGGGGTGACGCTGCTTGAAATCATGCTGGTATTGGCTATTGCAGCAATGGTGATTGTGATGTCAGTGAGGTATTATCAGACAGCAACTTCCGGCGAACAAGTGAATGCGGTATTAGAACAGATATCGGCTATCACTGCTGCGGCTGATGGATTGTCGCAAGGGACAGCGTCTTATTTGGTAGCGAATATTTCTACCGCCACGTTATCACCTATTTTGCCTGCGAATGGTTTAACATTGCCATGGGGTACGACCATTGTTGTGAATAATGCATCAACGAGCTCTTATAATATTGTGCTAAGTAGTGTGCCGTCCAATCAATGTCCTTTGATCACCGCGCGCGTCACGGTGAATTCCCATTTTTCAAGTGCAACGGCGTGTAATCCAGCTCCGGCGGTTACGACGATCACGATTAGCTATACATCCACCACTTAAAACCTTTTATATAAAGAAATCTGTTTGGGTATAATTAATCAAATTCTATTCAATATGGTGAAGGTGTTTTGAGAGTGTTGTTACAGGATAGAGGTAACTTGCAGGTTTGCTTTGCGTTCTTGATTGCATATCTGAGTAATAATCGTCATTATATCAGTCTAGTGTATTGTCGTTTTGGAAGTGGTGTTATCTCTCATCTTGCGGATCGTGAAAAGGATTAAATACAATGAAGCAAAAAATGAAGTCGATTTTAGGTGTCACCTTATTAGAAATTATGTTGGTGTTGGCTATTGCAGCAATGGTCATTGTCATGTCAGTTCGATATTATCAAACAGCGACCTCATCAGAGCAGGTGAATGTCGTAATGGAACAAATACAATCCATTGCCGCTGCGGCCGATAGTATGGCGCAAGGTTCAGGTTCTTACTTGACAGCCAATATTAGCAGTAACGTTATCTCCCCATTATTGCCCAATAATGGTTTAACGCTGCCATGGGGTGCGACCATCGCATTTGGTGCAGCGACAGCAACCTCTTACTTAATCACACTCAATACTGTGCCATCAAATGAATGCCCATTAATCAAAGCTAAAATCACGGCTAACTCGCATTTTACTTCAGCAACACCTTGTGCTGCCGGTGCGACAACTAACTTGATTATCAGTTATACCTCTACAACATAATGAGAATCAAAAATCCAATCAAGCTGTGTTCCGACACAGCTTGATTTTTTTGGTTTGAATTTATGTGAAAAAGAAGATGCGTAGGTTTTGGGTTTCGTTCCTCAACCTAACCTGCATCCTAGAGTTTGTAAAGCGTCGCATCATTGGTGGAAACAAATTCACATCGCAATAATTGTCCCGCATCATTTAATTGTAGCAATAAGCGTTTCGGTCTATTTTTATCGTCCATGTGTGATACAAGCTCATGTGCAACACAAGAAAATAAATGTTGATCGAGAATTTTATCAATAGGCCGCGTACTTTCGCCTCGCCATAGCGTTTCTTGCACGAGGAAGCGAATGGTCTCAGGTGCATAGCTTAGCTCAATGCCATGATTGGTATCCAGTTGCTTTGAAAGCTGCTTTAGTTTCAGACGAATGATTTTTTCAACACCGGGATAGTCTAATAAGATAAATGGCACGATATTCAAGTGACGTAATATTTTCATCGAGAAGTAAGTTTCAAGTGCCGGCATCATCTCTTCGCACAATTCTTGAGGTGATAGGTGTTGACGTCTTGAAACCGATTCATGTGGGTGTTCATTTAAAACGAGCTGCATCAAGTCTGCGGTTTGTGCTGCTTCATGCGCTGCTTGTGGTTGCGTTAAGCTGATGATGCGCTCTGCGCCAAGTGTGGTTGTGACAATGACAATCGCATGACGAAAATCATAACGATTGCCTTGTTGATCCATTGCATAACCTTGAGTGAAGATATCTTGAAAAAGATCAACCGTTCCTGGGGGGGCTTGGTTAATATTCTCCAGCAAAACCACGGCATAAGGGCATTGCTGAATGGCTTCAAACAATGTTGGGAAGTGATTGTCATCTCGTGGCGCCATCACTTTAATGTCAGCCAAGGAATGGGGGCGTAGGGTTTTATCCAGCTTGACTCGGAGGAGCGCACCTTTATGCCCAAATAATTGTTCAGCGATGGCAAACGCAGTTTCGGTTTTGCCAATGTTGGGCGGCCCTGCAAACAAAAAGCTGCAAAGAGGACCACTTTTGGTTTGAAGTTTGATACGAGCATGTTGCAAAGCAAGCCCAATTAAATTAATCGCCGCTTCTTGGCCGAAAATATGCTTTTGCATGCCCTGAATAAAGTCAGCGGCTCTGAATTTATTGTGCTGTAAGTGCGACAGTGGAATTTGAGTCCAACTAGAAACAATGTGCGCCAAAATCATATTGGTTAAAATAGGTTTGAATTGCCCTGATTGATCTGTGCGTTCAACGGCACTTGCGCGCGCCGCTCCGCTGTCGAGCAATTGCAATGCTTTATCCAGGCTGGATTGTTGGCCGCTTAAATAATGTGTCGCCATAGAAAAAGCATAGGCGAAAGTTTCGTCGGGGATAATCACATGATGGAAGTTTTCAAGGTCGTCTCTGTGAGATTTTAGTATTCCCAGAGAGTCAGCGGTGGTTGGATCGCTTAGTTTCACTCGCGGAAAAGATTGCTGTAAGTAAGATTGTCCAATAGCTGTATGTTCTGACAGTGACTTAGTGGCAACGATAATGCGCCATTGGTCATCTGTTAATAAGGGTTTGAAAACATTAGCGAGGCAGCCTAACAGGGTATTCGATTCGCATGTTAAAAGGGGTTCGGATTGATTAATGGCTAAAATAATTCGTGCATGTTTACTGCTGATCTCGGTGCAGAAAGCTTTTAGGTCTTCTTCCAGCTCTGTCGGGTTGAGGTTGCTTGATCGTAAACGATCGATATCTAAATAAAAAAAGAAGGCATTACGCAGGGTGATTGGAATATGCTCTTCAGCAAAATGCTGAGCGATGTTTTCCAGAAAAATGTGATTATACGTTTCAGAGTATGAGCCATACAGCGCAACATGATGATTGTCTCTGCGGCTTAGCGTGTCTAATATAAAAGGGATTTGGGATTGATCTTTTAGAGGCAAGGGCGATTTTTTTGATTCAGTCGGAAAAAGCACAGTGACGTATTGCGATAATATATTGTCGCGTTGTTTCTTTGCCATGATAAATCCCTCTTAGAATTGCTTTTATATTCATAAAAACACTGTTTGCTACGGCATGTTGATATCCCCGCCAGCAAAGCGCGGGGATAAAAGATCAGACGACTTTTACAGTGATTGACGCAAGATATCGGCTTTGTCTGTTTTTTCCCAGCGTACATCTAAATCTTCGCGCCCAAAATGGCCATAAGCCGCAGTGGGGCGATAAATGGGATGCAATAAATCCAGCATTTTAATAATGCCATAAGGGCGCAAATCAAAATGCGCTCGAATGAGATCAATGATTTTATCTTCAGGGATTTTGCCCGTGCCAAATGTTTCAACATTGATGGCAATCGGTTCTGCGATACCAATGGCGTAAGAAATTTGAATTTCACAGCGCTCGGCTAAGCCCGCTGCCACGATGTTTTTAGCAACATAACGACCTGCATAGGCACCTGATCTATCCACTTTCGATGGATCTTTGCCAGAGAAGCAACCGCCGCCATGACGCGCCATGCCGCCGTAGGTGTCCACAATGATTTTTCGACCCGTTAAGCCGCAATCGCCTAAGGGGCCGCCAATCACAAATCGACCGGTGGGATTCACGAGGAAGCGAGTATTTTTATCAATCCATTCTTCTGGCAACACTGGCTTGATAATTTCTTCAATCACGGCTTCGACTAAATCAGCTTGTTTGATATTGGGATCATGTTGTGTCGATAAGACAACCGTATGCACGCTGACGGGTTTGTTGTTCACATAGCGGAAAGTGATTTGGCTTTTAGCGTCAGGACGTAACCAGGGGAGCACATGTTCTTTACGCAGTTGTGCTTGTCGTAAAACCAGGCGATGCGCATACGTAATAGGCGCTGGCATCAAAACGCTAGTTTCGTTAGAGGCGTATCCGAACATCAGTCCTTGGTCGCCGGCACCTTGATCTTCTTTGCTTTTTCTATCGACGCCTTGAGCAATATCAACGGATTGTTTGCCAATGGCGGACATGACGGCGCAAGATTCCCAATCAAATCCGATTTCTGAGCTGTTATAGCCGATATCGCGAACGACATTTCGGGTGATCTGCTCAACATCGACCCAGGCAGAGGTAGAAATTTCACCACCGACAATGACCATGCCGGTTTTGACATAAGTCTCGCAGGCGACACGCGCATTGCGATCTTGTTCTAATATCGCATCTAATATGGCATCAGAAATTTGATCGGCAATTTTATCAGGGTGGCCTTCCGAGACCGATTCTGAAGTGAAGAGAAACTCTTTTTGCATAGGACGTCCTATTTTTTTAAAGAATAAATGATCATACTAATTTTTTAAGGAATGTTCACGGGGTTTTAAGGTAACATACATTGCGCTTATCTTATAATCTGATGGAAGAGAAAATAAACTCATGAAGCTCACATTTGATCTCTTGCGCCAAAGATTACTCTTGGTTTTATTTTTTGCGTTAATTTCAGCGATGCTATTGGCTCCGATTGGTTCTAATACGCTGATTCCCATGATTTTAGATTACCTCAATCATTTGAATGCGATCATTCAGGCGAAAGCGGCTTTGGCGGAAGGCCAATTCCCATTGCGTGTTGCAACGGGTGATCAGGACGGTTGGCGCTATCCTTTTTATCAGTTTTATTCGCCCACCAGCTATTTCGTTGCGAGCAGCATTTATCGTTGGTTAACCCCTTCGAATCCGTTTATTGCCTACAAGGCCACTATTTGGCTGGCGTATGTGATTGGCGGTCTTTATATGAATCGTTTAAGTTATTGGTTTGTGAAATCCAAACCAGCGGCGCTCTTGGCCAGTGTCGTTTATCTCACTGCGCCTTATAATATTATTCTGATTAATCATTTGGGTGCATTCAATGAAGCCATTGCTATCGGGTTATTACCGGCTGTGGTTTATTATACGTTGCAACGATATTATTATCCGCATCGAAATAAAACACTGATACAAACTGCTTTAGTTTGGTATCTGCTCATTACTATTCATTTGATTACTTTTCTTTGTACGTCATTTTTTGTTGGCCTCATGCTTTTTTTAATTACCATTAAAAATCGTCGGCATTGGCATCGCTTAATAGACGTTGGCATTGCCTATCTTTTCGCTTGTTTTCTGGCGATGTGGTTTTTGGCGCCGATTGCTGTCTTGGCAAAATATTTTGTGATCAATCATTCTTTTTCTAGCTTGGCTGTTTTTAACGCGTATCGACCTTTTCTTTCAAGCCTTTTGTCGCCAGTGGCCAGTCTTGCCTATACTGAGACGGAAGGTGTGAATGGTGTCATGGATATCATCACGCGCAGTAATCCTGCTTTGGGGTTGTTTTCTATCGCAGGAGTTGTGGTGTGCTTTTATGCTTTATGGCATAAACAAAAATTAGCATCCAAGCGTGCTAACTATTGGATGTCGACCCTGGTGGTTTTGTTCTTGCTGGGTTTTTTGTTAGCGTGGTCGCCTATTGATATTTGGGGATGGCTACCACAATCTTTTAGAGTCATTCAGTATAGTTGGCGCTTGATAGGCCAAACGGTATGGATAGGCGCGCTTTTGTTTGGTTTTGCTGTGACTTGGCTATTTAATAATAAGTTGGATGATAGACATGTCGCGATTGGACTCTTATTGATTGTGACAACAGCCGGTGCCTGGTTTCCTGTGTTTGAACGCAATTACGCAGAGTTCGCTGATTTTGTAAAGCATCCCGTGTTTGCTGCTCACCCGGATATCTATTTGATTGACGCGCAAAAATATTTGCCGTTTGTAAACACCATAGACAGTTTGGTGGTGGATGCATTTAGTCCGCTAGATAGTGCATTGCCTCATTCCTTAAAATTAAATACGCCTTATCTTATTCCTCTGTCAGCTTTTGCTTTGACTAAAAATCCTGAAGTGCTGGTAAAAGGCAATATGCCTAAAGCCGCAAAATTAGAAAAAGCACGATTGACAGCTTATATAAACGGTAAGGCGATGGCCAATTATGAGGTTCAACAAAATCGTTTTGAGTGGCGCATTCCTCTCACTAAAGCGGACATCCTCAAAACGAAAAAACCGATTGTTTTACAATTTAAATTAGATGGCGTCAGTGCCAACAATAAACTCGATATTCTGGTCGAAAAAATTGTGCTCAGTGGTTTTTTAAGTAAAACAGAAGCCATGGATGTCGCCCAAACAAAACACTTTTGCCAGCAACAAAAAGAAAATACCGTATGTCAGATAGATGTCCCACACGATATGCATTTAATTGAATTGCCGGTGCTTTATTATCCGCAATTATTGCAAGTGATACTGAATAATCATGTTGTTTCTTATGGTAGTGTCATGTACCAAGGTCGACTCATTGTGGGTGTGATGCCGGAACCAGGTAAAGTGAACACGATAGTTGTGCAGTTTCGGGGATTGCCATGGGCTAATTTCATGAGCAAGGTGACGTGGTATTTATGGCTACTGTTTTTGTGTTTTATCGCAGTCAAAATCCTTTTCTTTAAAATGAAAACGTTGACAAGCCGACATATTGAAAATTGAACTAAGGTAACAGCAATATTATGCAGTTAACTTCTACAACTTGGTCAGAACGTTTGTTGCTCGCCATGCTGCTGGGATTGGTGGCGATGTCAGTGCTTGAGCCCATGGCATCGAATACGCTAATGCCGAACTTGGGCGATATGGTTAACCACATCGTGGGTATCATTCAAGCTAAGATTGCATTGAGTGAAGGGCAGTTTCCTTTGCGTGTTGCGCCGGTTGAGCTTTCAGGTTGGCGTTATCCGTTTTATCAGTTTTATTCGCCAAGTTCCTACACCCTGGCCGCATTTATTTACAAATGGTTTACCCCTTCGAATCCATATGTAGCCTATAAGGCGACTATTTGGTTGGCGATGTTTATTGGTGGTATTTATATGTATCGGTTGGCGTCTTGGTTAACTCAGTCAACCATTGCTGCGACGCTTGCTGCTATTGCGTATCTCACCTCACCTTATAATATTATTGTGATTAATCATGTCGGTGCATTTAATGAGGCGATTTCAATTGGCATTTTGCCGCTTGTGCTTTTTTATACTTTACGTTGTTATTATCATTTAAACGCAAAAACCTTCTTGCAAACAGCTATTGCATGGTATGCAATGGCCACGATTCATTTAATCACCTTTCTTTATACCGCTTTTTTTATCGCTTTTTTTCTTTTGTTGTTAACGATGATGGATATAAAACGATGGAGAAGTCTCATTACAGTGGGTGTCGCTTTTAGTTTCGCGATTTTGTTAGCATTTTGGTATCTCGTCCCTGTGGTGTTATTGGGAAAATATTTTTGGGTTCAAAACACCATAAGCAGCACGATGTTTCATCTTTCTCGTGTGCCTTTTTTAAATCTCATCTCGCCTGGCGCATCAATTGCTGATTCGCCTAATATTGTTTTGGGTGTGCATCCTAGCATTGGATTGCCTGTGATGATGGGGGCCGGAATTTGTTTGTATGCCATGATGAGAGGGGTAGTGTTAGAAAGACCATTAGCTAAGTCATGGTTCTATTGCTTGTTTGTGACGTTGGTGCTCGCTTTTTTGATGACGTGGTCGCCAATCAATTTTTGGAAATGGTTGCCACCACAAACCATGGTCTTGCAATATACGTGGCGACTACTCGGGCAAATGATGTGGATAGGTTCGCTTTTATTTGCTTGGTCTATTTGTTGGTTATTCAAGAATAAATTGGACGTCCGTCATGCGATTTTAGGCGTGCTCTTGGTCATTGTGGCCACACGGGCATGGCTGCCGGTTGTGGAAGTCAATTATGTGAATTTTTCGGCGTTCGTGAAAAAGCCCGAATTTTATTACAATTCAGATTCGTATGTGATAGATGAACAACGGTATTTGAAGCAGATTGATGTCATGGATAGAGTGATACTGGAGCCTTCAGCAGTCAAAGATGAGACTCGTCCTGGTGTCGTCAAGTTAGATTTAGCCAAGTTAATACCACTTGTTCCTTTTAATCTAGGCGCACAGCCTTTCGTTTTGGTGAGAGGTCAGGTTCCGCAAAAACATGTGGCTTCGCAGGAAATGTTAATGTTCGTTAACGGGACCGAGGTTGCAAGGTCCCCGTTAAAAAGCGGCAAATTTGAATGGCTAGTTCCACTAGGAGCGATACCGCTCACCAGTCCGTCGCTTGCTCCCTATTATTTACAGTTTAAGCCAAAGACAGAGAGAGCGTCTGTTGCTAACAAAATTCAGCATCAGCATGATTTGAGTATCGAAAAAATTGTACTGACCGGTTTTTTAAAGCCGACGGAAATATTGAATCTCGATCAAATGCGTAATCATTGCCGTCTGCAAAAAGAAACGACAACGTGTGAAATCTATGTGCCAAAGGGCACGCGTTTAATTGAGCTACCGATTCTTTATTATCCCCAATTGTTGCGTGTCATTTTAAATGGCAAGCCTGCGCCTTATTTGAGTGTCATGCGAGATGACAGGGTGATGGTGGGTATTATTCCAGAGCAGGGGCAGACTAATGTTATTCAAATAGCGTTTCGCGGCTTGGCTTGGGCTAATGCCATTAGTAGAGTAGCGTGGGCATTGGCGGCTTGTCTCTTTTTGCTGGCGCTCATCTCTTTTCGCCCCGTTTTTTTCAAAGTGGGAAAAAGCCAAAATATCAGGTAAGATTCGGAAGTTTTCCATGCCTCGACCATTCACTTCCACTGGTGGAAGTGAATTAAAAAAAACGGGGTGTCAGGGTAGATTGTATTTTTACGCTGCTACGCCCGCGAGCACGAAAAAATACAATCTACCCTGACAGGACCCCAGTCAATATCAGTATCAGGAGTAAAGTAAACTTATGCCTAACCGCAGAGAGCTAGCCAATGCGATTCGTGCGTTAAGCATGGATGCCGTACAAAAAGCAAACTCCGGTCATCCCGGCATGCCAATGGGCATGGCTGATATTGCTGAAGTGTTGTGGAATGATTTTTTACAACACAATCCAAACAATCCACACTGGTCTAATCGTGATCGTTTTATCCTATCGAATGGCCACGGTGGCATGTTGCATTATTCGCTGCTGCATCTCACAGGTTACGATCTCTCAATAGAAGATCTGAAGCAATTCCGTCAGTTACACTCAAAAACACCGGGTCATCCTGAAGTAGGCGAGACCCCAGGCATTGAAACCACCACAGGTCCATTAGGCCAAGGTTTAGCCAATGCTGTCGGTATGGCCATGGCAGAAAAGCACATGGCAAAGATTTTTAACCGCGATGGCTTCCCCATTATTGATCACTACACCTATGTTTTTGTCGGCGATGGTTGCCTGATGGAAGGTATTTCTCATGAAGCGTGTTCTCTGGCCGGTACTTTTGGTCTGGGTAAGCTGATTACAATTTATGATGACAATGGCATTTCGATTGATGGCGAAGTGGAAGGCTGGTTTACCGATAACACCCCAAAAAGATTTGAAGCCTACGGCTGGCATGTGATTGCGAATGTCGATGGTCATGATAGTGATGCGATTCACAAAGCCATTGCTGAAGCCAAAGCGGTGACCGATAAGCCCACGTTGATTTGTTGTAAAACGGTAATTGGTTGGGGTTCTCCGAATCTGGCGGGCACCGCAGAGACCCATGGCGCGCCATTAGGTGATGCTGAAATTGCAGCCGCTAGAACTCAGTTAGGTTGGAACTATCCTCCTTTTGTTATCCCAACCGAAATTTACGCAGGGTGGGATGCCAAAACCAAAGGGGCGGCGCGAGAAGCCAAGTGGCAGTCTCTTTTTGCTGAATATACAAAAGCCTATCCTGATTTAGCGGTTGAGTTAACTCGTCGTTATCAGAAGCAGCTCCCAGCCAATTGGGCAGCGCACGTCGATACATTAATACAAACATTCCAAGAAAAGAAAGAAGCCATGGCAACGCGTAAAGCCTCACAGCTTTGCTTGAATCATTACGCGCAAATCTTGCCTGAGATGATAGGTGGTTCCGCCGATTTGACAGGTTCTAATTTAACCGATTGGAAAGGCGTGACTGTTTTTTCCAAAAACACACCCGAAGGACGCTATATTCATTACGGCGTGCGAGAATTTGGGATGACGGCTATCTTAAATGGAATGGCGCTGTCTGGGGGTATTATCCCTTTCGGCGGCACTTTTCTCACTTTTTCAGACTACGCGCGCAATGCCGTTCGGCTGGCTGCATTGATGAAAATTAAAGCTGTTTTTGTTTATACCCATGACTCTATTGGCTTGGGGGAAGATGGTCCTACCCATCAGCCTGTTGAGCAAGCTCCAAGCTTGCGTTTGATCCCTAATTTGTCTCTCTGGCGGCCTGCAGACGCGGTAGAATCCGCGGTGGCTTGGCGCGCGGCGATCGAGTATCATGGCCCCAGTTGTTTGCTGTTCTCACGCCAAAGTCTGCCGCACTTGGAGCGCGATGCAAAAGGTTTGGCCAATATTGCACGCGGTGGATATGTGCTTTTGGATTGTATTGGCAAGCCAGATATCATCTTGATTGCGACAGGTTCTGAGGTCAGTTTGGCTGTCAGTGCCGCTGCCAAGTTGACGGAGATGGGCCAAAAGATGCGTGTGGTTTCCATGCCATCGACGGATGTTTTTCTGGCGCAAGACTTGGCGTATCAATCAGAAGTTTTACCAGAAGAGGTGGCCGCAAGAATCGCCATTGAAGCGGCATCAAGTGATGGTTGGTATAAGTTTGTCGGATGTTCGGGCAGGATTTTAGGCCTTGATCATTTTGGCGCATCAGCGCCTGCGAAAGAAGTGTTTAAAGAGAACGGTTTTACAGTAGAGCATGTTGTGGCTATTGCAGAAGAGATGATTGCGCGACAAAAAAACAGTTTGCGCGCTGAAGCGATATAATTTTTTTTAGAAAATTTGACTGGAGATTTCCCATGCCTATCCGCGTTGCAATTAATGGTTACGGACGAATTGGACGTAATATTCTGAGAGCGTTTTATGAAAGAGCGAACCGTCCTGATATTCAAATTGTTGCAATTAATGATTTGGGTGATGTGGAAACCAATGCCCATTTAACGCGTTATGATACCACGCACGGTAAATTTCAAGGCACAGTAGAAGTGAGTGGCAGTGATCTTGTCATCAACGGCGATAAAATTCGTGTGGTCGCAGAACGCGATCCCAAAAAATTACCGTGGCGCGAATTGAACATCGATGTTGTTTATGAATGCACAGGCTTATTTACCAGCAAAGAAAAAGCCGGAGCACACATTGAAGCGGGTGCGAAAAAAGTCATTATTTCAGCACCAGCGACCGATGTGGATGCCACCATTGTGTTCGGTGTGAATGATCACGTACTCAAACAATCCGATACTATTATTTCTAATGCATCTTGCACCACCAACTGTCTTGCGCCGCTGGTTAAACCGTTGAATGACAAATTGGGTATTGTGAGTGGTTTGATGAACACTGTGCATTCCTATACCAATGACCAAGTCCTCATTGATGTGTTCCATAAAGATTTGCATCGTGCGCGCTCTGCTACCCACTCAATGATTCCAACCAAAACCGGTGCGGCTCTCGCTGTGGGTTTAGTGATGCCTGAATTAAATGGCAAGCTCGATGGCTTTTCGATTCGCGTGCCGACGATTAATGTGTCGGTAGTCGATTTTACGTTTGTTGCAAAACGCGAAACAACGGTTGAAGAAGTGAATCAAATTCTACGCGATGCGGCTGCTTCCGGCCCATTAAAAGGTGTCCTTGAAATAAATGATTTACCATTAGTTTCTATCGACTTTAATCACAATCCCGCTTCATCGATTGTGGACACGGCGCATACCAAAGTGGCTGGCACCTTAGTGAAGGTCTTGTCTTGGTATGACAATGAGTGGGGTTTCTCCAATCGTATGTTGGATGTGACAGGCGCGCTCATGAAAGCGACAAAAGACCAAAAAGCGAAAGCGGCTGTTTAAAAGGATATAAACGATGCCAACAACGCCTTTTCTGAATATGTTTGGCCGTTCACCGATTGGGCCATTAGAAGAGCACATGTCAAAAGTCCATGCTTGTGTCAAAGAGCTGGCGCCTTTTTTTGATGCGGCTTTAAAACAAGATTGGGCTGCTGTTGAGCGTTTTCAGCACGAGATTGCGCGTCTTGAAAATGAAGCAGATGAAATGAAAAGAGACCTGCGTATCCACTTGCCTAAAGGCTTGTTTATGCCGGTCTCGCGTAGTGATTTATTAGAATTACTCAGTGTGCAAGATCGACTAGCAAATAAGGCCAAGGATATTGCAGGGATTGTGATGGGGCGCAAAATGATTTTCCCTGAGTCTATTGCAGCGCCATTCGTGGCATTTTTAAAACGTTGCATCGAAGCTTCTTTGCAAGCGGATGCGGCAATTCATGAGTTGGACGAGTTGCTGGAAACGGGGTTCAGCGGTAATGAAATTAAGTTAGTTGAAGGGATGATCGCCAAATTGTCGCAGATAGAGCGCGACACAGACGAAAAGCAAATTGGATTGCGGCATATTGTGTTTGGGTTAGAAGAAAAGCTGCCGCCAATAAATGTGATATTTCTGTATAAAGTGATTGAATGGACGGGTGACTTAGCAGACAGAGCGCAGGATATTGGTGATCGTTTGCAAATTTTGTTAGCTAGGTGAGATAACTTTTTCTATGGAATACGGCTTAATTTTTATCATACTTGCTTGTAGCGTAGGGCTGTGGATGACGTGGGGTGTTGGCGCGAATGATCTCGCCAATATCATGAGTACGGCCATGGGCTCGAAAGCGATTACGGTCAAGCAAGCTATTATCATTGCGATTATCTTTGAGATTGCAGGGGCATTTTTGGGCGGCAGTGAGGTCACCGATACCATTCGGGGCGGCATCATCGAACCGAGTGTCTTCGAGCATACCCCCAAATTATTTATCTATGAAATGTTATCGGTCTTGTTGGCTGGTGCGGCATGGATGACAACAGCCAGTATTCTCGGGATGCCTGTTTCTATTACAAACGCCATTGTCGGTGCTTTAGTGGGCGTTGGCGCCATCATGCTGGGTATGCATGCTGTGCGTTGGCAAGAAGTGGGTGTGATTGCTATTAGCTGGTTTAGTTCACCGACCATTGCCGGTGTCATTTCTTTTCTCTTATTTATTTCCATCAGGCGCTATATTTTAGGCGCAGAAAATCCACTTCAAGCTGCAGAACGCTATGTTCCCGTTTATTTATTTATGGTTGGCATTGTGCTGGCCTTAATGACCGCGCTGAAAGGGTTGCACCATTTTCATATTAGACTTAATTTTATTCAAACCAGTTTGGTTGTGTTGAGTACAGCCGTTGCTGTGTTTGTCTTGGGAATGAATGCCATCAAGCGTATTCGCTTGAAGTTAAAATTTAAATTAAACCGGCATACGCAGTTTCAGTATATTGAGAATATGTTCAGTGTATTGATGGCATTTACCGCTTGCGCGATGGTGTTTGCGCACGGTTCAAATGATGTGGCAATTGCCGTGGGTCCCATCGCTGGTGTCATCAGTCAAGTATTAGAAGGTCAGCCTATGCATGATGGCTGGCTATTTTACGGCATTATGTTATTTGGTTGTCTGGGCGTTGTGCTGGGATTGGTGATGTATGGCCGCAAAGTGATTGCAACGGTCGGTAGTGCCATCACGACCTTGACTCCCAGTCGAGCATTTGCGGCAACCTTAGCGGCGGCCAGTACCGTGATTGTATCAACCAGTACGGGGATTCCGGTTTCCGCTACGCAAACACTGGTTGGCGCTGTCTTTGGTGTGGGTTTAGCGCGCGGTATTGATGCGCTGAATTTGAATGTGATTCGAAACATTTTTATGTCGTGGATTGTTACCATTCCCGCTGCAGCTGGACTTGCGACTTTGTTCTTTTGCGCGTTGCGAGCCATATTTGGATGATTTTTAAATAGGAGTAAGTCATGGCCCCTTTGTTAAGTGATGCAATGAATGTTATTAGAAAATACGCCCCCAATTTTTATCCTAAGATGGGTATTATCTTAGGTTCTGGTTTATCTTCTCTGGCGGAGCAGTTAGTTGATCCTATTACGATTCCGTATCAAGCCATTCCTGGGCTGACCACAGGCGGCGTTGCAGGTCATGCGTCTTTGATGGTGTTAGGGCATTTAAACGGTATTCCTGTTGTTTGTTTAAAAGGGCGCATTCATCTTTATGAAGGCGTGCCATATGATCCCGTGCGTATGTTAATCCGCATCGTGAAGCAACTGGGCGCACATACTTTAATTGTTACCGGCGCTGCAGGGTCTTTACGTGAAGATGTGGGTCCAGGCGAGCTCATGATGATCAATGATCACATTAATTTTCACCCAGGCAATCCGTTAGCAGGTCCCAATGATGAATCAGTCGGACCACGTTTTGTCGGTATGGAAAATGCTTATGATGTGGCATTGAGTGAAACGATGACAAAAGTAGCGGAACGCTTAAACATTCCTTTGCCAGCGGGTGTGTATTTCTCTGTTTTAGGGCCTTCTTTCGAAACACCCGCAGAAATACGGGCGTATAGAATCTTAGGTGCTGATGCTATTGGTATGTCCGTTGTGCCGGAAGTGATTATTGCCAGACACTGTGGTTTGCATGTGGTGGGTGTTGCCGCCATTACAAACCTGGCAGCGGGCATGAGTTCAGAAAAAATCACGCACGATGGTACTTTGCACTTTGGCGAATTAGCAGCGCGGAAGTTAGTCAAATTAATCCCCGCCTTTATTAAAGAAGTAGGTCCTGAGCTTGTTACATAGTCAAATCAATTCGGTGCTCGATTCGATGGAAGCCATTGCACCCACTCCGCAATGGCTTAAGCGTATTTTGTCACTCATGGATTTAACCAGTTTAAATTCATCGGATACGAAAGAGAGTATTGCGGCGTTATGCCAAAAAGCAGTGACGCCAAATGGTCATGTTGCCGCGGTATGTTGTTACCCTGAATTTGTGTCAGAGGCAGCAGCCGCTTTAAAAGGCACGCCTGTTAAAATTGCTACGGTCGCCAATTTCCCATTGGGGACGGATTATATGCAAGATGTGTTGGCGAACATTCGCGATGCGATTGCATTAGGCGCAAATGAGGTTGATGTTGTTTTTCCTTATGAGCGATATCTGGGGGGTGAGCGAGCGCTCGCTAAAGATTTAGTCAGAGAGTGCAAAAAAGTTTGTGGTAAAGACGTGATCTTAAAAGTCATTCTGGAAACCGGCGTGCTAAATAAACCTTCTTTGATTGCGGATGCTTCAAAAGCGGTGATTGAAGCCGGGGCTGACTTTATTAAAACCTCCACAGGAAAAGCGGAAGTGGGAGCCACTCTGATGGCGGCTGCCGTCATTTTGTTGACCATAAAAGAAATGGAAATGCCTGTTGGGTTGAAAGTGGCGGGTGGAATTCGAGAAGTGGAAGATGCATTAGAATATATTGATTTGGCGAACAAAATCATGGGATCTGCATGGGTAACTCCCCAGCGATTTCGGATTGGTGCGAGTCAGTTAATTGAGAGACTTGGTTAAGTAGCGTAGAGAATCACTATGTAGTACAGAGAAGCTCTACATAGCAAAGAGAACCTCTACGTAAAATACAGAGAACCTCTACGTAATACAGAGAATCTCTATGTGGCACAGAAACCCTCTACGTACCGTGGCTTGTCCACGGTATCCAGCGGTTGAAACTTGGGGCGAGAGTTTTCTGGATACTGTGGACAAGCCACGGTACGTAGAGATTTGAGAGCTTACGGTCGAGCTTTAAGCTTACGGAATAATACGAATAATCATAGTCATAATTTGCTCGTCATGGTGTGACGATGAATGAATAGTGACTCAAAATTAAAAATCTGGAGACAGCATGAAATCGAAGAAACCAATAGCTCACGGGACATTAGCTTGGACTGTGACATTAACCTCGTCACTATTTTTCTTCTATTCTTTTATTCAGATACTCGTACCCAATGCGATTAACGTGCAATTAATGCAAACATTCAGTTTGGATGCAGTTGGATTGGGTTGGCTGGTATCCATGTATTTTTGGGCGAATGCTTTATTTCTGTTTCCCGCCGGTAATTTATTGGATCGATACTCCACCAAAAAATTAGTCTTGGTTGCCATTGCCTTTTGTATTGCAGGGACTTTTCTTTTTGCCGTAGCGCCAACCGCCATATTGGCTGCGGCGGGTCGATTTCTTGTGGGCTTAGGTGGCTCTTTTTGTTTTTTAAGTAGCGTCCGTTTAGCTTCGCGCTGGTTTCCACCGAATCGCATGGCATTGGTTACAGGCATCATTGTCACGATGGCGATGATTGGCGGCTTTGTTTCACAAAGCCCAATGGTTTTTTTAACCGATTGGTCAGGATGGCGGCATGCAATGTTATTCAATGTTGCCTTGGGCGTTGTTATTTTCATCGCGATTGCGCTGGTGGTCCAAGATCGGCCTCCCAATTCGGATGAAAAAGAAAAAGCCGACAAAGCACATTTGCAAAGCTTGGGGTTTTGGCGGTGTATGAAATTAGTGTTACTCAATCCAAATAACTGGTTAGGTGGTATTTACACTTCATTACTGAATTTGCCGGTATTTTTATTAGGTGGTTTGTGGGGCATGCGCTATTTGGTGCAAGCACACAATCTCACTGAGCTGCATGCCTCTTATGCCACTAGCGCCATGTTCGTTGGTGTGATTTTTGGCTCACCTATTTTTGGCTGGTTTTCCGATCATATTGGTAGACGTTGTATGCCAATGATATTTGGGGCGGTAACTTCTCTTGTTGTCATTTTGGTATTGATGTATTTACCGAATTTATCACTGACCTCACTGATTGCTTTGTTTTTCTTAATGGGTTTTGTCACGAGTTCGCAAGTCTTAAGTTACCCTACCATTGCAGAGTTAAATCCCATTGCTTTGACAGGAACAGCCGTCAGTGTTGCATCTGCAACCATTATGTTTAGTGGCGTGATCTTCCAGCCATTTTTTGGCAAAATGCTAGAATGGAATTGGGACCATACGATGGTAAATAACACGCCGGTTTATTCGTTGCATGATTTTAATACCGCCATGTGGATTATGCCGATTGGTTTTATCATCAGTTTGATCATCGCGTTTATGATTCGCGAAACCTATTGTGAAGCACAAGTGTAAGGGATTATTTCATGTCACGTGCGTTTATTATTTTATTAGATTCATTCGGCATCGGTGCTGCTGAAGATGCAGTGGATTATGGTGATGTGGGTGCCGATACACTCCGACACATTGCTGAATACTGTGTGGCCGGCAAGGCGGATAAAGACAATGTGCGTCAAGGCGCATTAAACCTTCCCAATTTAACCCGACTGGGATTGAATGGCGCAGCGACAGTGAGTCAAGGTTCACCTGTTCCTGGCTTGGCTACAGATATTGCGATTGAAGGCGCTTATGGTTGTGCGATTGAACGCAGTAAGGGCAAAGATACACCTAGCGGGCATTGGGAAATTGCTGGTGTACCAGTTACCTTTGATTGGGGGTATTTTTCTAATGATCACCCATGTTTTCCAGAAGAATTAATCCAGGATTTTATTCGCGAAGCCAAAGTCCCAGGCATTTTAGGCAATAAGCATGCATCAGGCACTGATATTATCGCAGAGCTTGGGGAAGAACATCAGAAAACCGGTAAGCCAATTGTTTACACGTCAGCCGATAGCGTTTTTCAAATAGCGGCACATGAAGACAGTTTTGGTTTGGATCGTCTTAATGAAATCTGCTTGATCACGCGTAAATTGGTTGATAAGTACAATATAGGCCGCGTCATTGGTCGTCCTTTTCTTGGAACACCGGGGCAATATTATCGAACGGGTAACCGTCGCGATTATTCCATTCCACCACCGGAATTGACTTTGTTGGATCATTTGGTGGCGGCCGGTCATTCAGTTATTTCCATTGGTAAAGTCGCGGATATTTATGCGCACCAAGGCATATCCAAAAAAGTGAAAGCCGATGGCAATATGGCTTTATTTGATGCTTTTTTACAAGAAGTGAAAACAGCACCCGCAGGCAGTTTAGTCTTTGTGAACCTTGTCGACTTTGATATGGTGTATGGTCATCGTCGCGATGTGACAGGCTATGCAAAAGCCTTAGAAGATTTTGATAAAAGATTACCTGAGCTTGAAAAAATAATGCAGCCTGGCGATTTGTCAATTATCACAGCGGATCATGGTTGTGATCCAACATGGCCTGGCTCCGATCATACACGCGAACACATCCCCGTTATCGCCTTTGGCCCAAGCGTTAAAGCGGGTTCCATTGGGAAGCGGGAAACATTTGCTGATATTGGTCAAACCATTGCTAAGCATTTAAAAATAGCACCGCTTTCTCGCGGCACTACTTTTTTATAGTGACACAAAGGTGGCGTTATTGCGCCACCCTTCAAAAGCTTGTCCCCATTTTTCCTGACGTTACACTCTCATTTTTTTGTTGGGGCTACCCTCATTGGACAATGATGAATGGTCTTGATTGATTGCGCTATTAGCGGATGCGGGAATGGTGGGCTTGCTAAAGCTCGCGAATAAATTCTTGCTTGCAGAAGATTTACGGTTTGCGTTGTTAAAAGAAAACAATGGATCTGGAGTAGCCTGAATACTTGCTGCTGGTAGGAGCTGCTGAGATATGGCTGCTGAGGATGTTGTCGCCGCTGCTGCCGGAAGTTCTGGTGAAGAGGAAGATGCTGCTGCAAGTAAGTTCAAACCATGCCCTTGCATTTTATCCACAAAGGAACTTAATCTTCTTGAGCGAAAACTACTTTGTTGAGCAAAAAAGGATGAGTCATGCTTGGCGGTCTTTTTTCTCGGTGAAAATAGTAAGGGCGTTGCTTCCTGCTCATGACTATCGATCATGGTGTTGCTGTCATCAGGTTCTGCTGCTGATGGGAGAGTTGCTAGTTCTGGTTTTGCCGCAACGTTTAGTTGAGGACCATCAAAATCGAATAGAAATTTACCGTCAGCATCAACAAAGCTTGGCTTCGCTTTATACTGCTTGATAAGCTCATCTGCTAATTCGCAGAAGGCTTCACGCGAATAAGTGATTCTAAAATCGCGCGTCACAGAATGGTAGTACATAAATTCAATTTCAATGTGATCCGCAATTTTTATGCCGGAATGTTTGAGTGTGATGAGTCTAAGTGCCATTACGATATATTGCAGCGTGTTCGCATCGGGCTTAAAGTTGCCGCTTTTATTGTTAAATTTAACGATTTCATTTTGCGGGTTCACCAATGTATTCCCAGCAGTAAGGCAATCACCCATTAAATAATGAGGCGGTATATGATTAGAGACTGGTTTACCTTCTCTGCCAAAACGCATGACGCCTGCAGTAGTTAACATATGACGGAACATTTTTAATTTTTTGTGTTGGTACTTTTCGTCGTCAAACTCCAGCTCATCATTATCATAGATTTGCGATTGAGGTAGCGCATAAAGATTTTCTAATTCGTGAGCACTGAAAACAGGCGCTGTTTTATGGGATTCAACTTCTTTCGTATGAATAGAGAGGGGCTTTTCTATCGCTTTGAAAGGGTTATTATTCATTCTGGCTTGGCTCATGCTATATCCTCGTTTGTTTGTGTTATTACAGTATTATTATCGTTGTAAGCAAATAAAAACGCCCCATAAGAATGGGGCGTTGAGTAAAATGGTTGTGAATTAATGCATAACGAATCCAATTTCGTGAGGAATACCATCACGCTGTTCGCCCAGGTAGCCCACGAGTTGCCAATCCACAAAAGTAGGATGCGCATCAGTCGCTTTATCAATTGCACCTATCATGCTATCAAATGTGGCTTGATATTCGGTGTTATGTTCAATCAAAGGTTGATGTGCTTCTATAAAAAGGTATTTTCCAGCCCAGCCGACTTTGGTTGGCATATCAACGATAGTCACCGATGTTTTAGCCGTAACTAGCGGGAAGAAATCTTTAATATCTTCTTCATGCATACGAATGCAGCCGAAGCTTGCGCGGCGTCCTACGCTATCAGGATAAATCGTGCTGTGGATCAAATAAGTTGGTAAACCTAAATAAATGGCAAAAGGACCTAATGGATTATCTGGGCCTGCTGGCATGACGTGAGGTAAAACCACACCTTGGTCTTCATTAAATGCACGAATATCAGCGGGTGGTATCCAAACAGGATTGGTCGCTTTGCGAACGACATAAGTATGGGCCAACGGAATGGTTTTGCCGACGCGGCCAATACCGATGGGGTAGGTTCTCACGGCGTCTTTAGTGGAAGCCGGAAAGTAATACATACGCATTTCCGGTAAGTTAATGACGATACCGTTGTGCGGCAAATTGGGTAACAAAAACGCCGTTGGAATTTTAAGGTGTAAGCCAGAGGGCAGCACGGCACTAGGAATAATCCCGGGATTTGCATCCGTGATTTCATTCATGCCAACATCAAAACGTGAGGCAATGGTCGTTAATGTTTCGCCAGCGTTTGAGGTAATATAAGTCGATTGCCCAATAATGCTATCATTGTCGGATGGAAGGGCGAATGTTTTGCTGAATGCAGGCTGTGTCGATACCAACATCAGAATGCCAATTGCACCCAAGACTTTGGTTAAGTAGTTAGTGTTTGTCATGTCAGTGATTGTATCCTTAGCCAGCTAAAAAAGTAGATTTCTTCAACCAAAGTTGATCAGGATAATAGGCTACTACTAAAGTATTATTCTTGATAGTGTTGATTAAAGAATTTGCTGTATCTGGGCTAACTGCAGGGCAGCCCCAGCTACGTCCAATTTGCCCATATCTCTTAATAATGCCTGGATCGGCATACCATGCACCGTGAATCACGATACTGCGACGGTAAGCATTGTCATTAATGCCGCGCTCCAGACCGTTTAATCTCAAAGAGTAGCCATTGCCACCTTGATAAGAACTCTGAGTTAAAAACACACCCAGGCTTGATTTTAAACTGCCTGATTGATTAGAAAAAGAGGTTGGCACTAAATTCCCACTGTTTCTACCGTGTGTTACCCAAGTGTTAAACAAGACTTTATTACTTTTTAAATCGAAGACCCATAAGCGGCGTTCCGTGGAAGGCTTGGAGTAGTCAATGAGTGTCAATAATTGTTTGTTATCTAAGCCCTTGTGTCTGGCATTGATATAAGCGGTTAAGCCTAGCTTCAGAACACGCTCATCAATATTGTCAGCTTGAGAGTTAATAATCCGGATTTCTTCAGCAACCCATTCGCTAGTGTCAAAAGGTGCTGAATTCGTCGTCGAAGTGAATAAGCTGGAAAGGGAAAAGCCATAGCTCGTTGTGCCCAAAAAGGCCAAAAAAAGAGGAAATAAATAACGTACTTTTATCATGTGGTTGGATCTTCTGTGTGTCAGGTTAAAAGAGTATAACAAGAAAGATGTTTTGCATCACGGCAGGATTAGTGTGGCCGGCGCTCAGTTTGGGCTAATATTAGACACCGCCGACGCTTTTGTCAAATTTAATGAGTTTTTTTGAACGATCGGTATAAAATTTTGCATAGTTTCAAGCGAGTTGCTAATATAAGCGGCGCATTAAAACGCTAATTTATTAATCAAAAACTGTCATGAGGCCTCCGTTGTATGAGCAATCTAGAGAATCATTCCAAACAAAAAGTGCGTGTCGCGGTACTCTATGGTGGTCGCTCCAGTGAGCATGAAGTTTCTTTAAATTCAGCAACCAATGTCATCTTGAATCTGGATAGGTCGCGCTTTGACGTGGTGCCTATCGGTATTGATCGTTCGGGCTCCTGGTTTTTAGGCGAAGACATTCTGTCAAAAAAAATAGAAGGTAGTGGCCGTCTGGAGCTGCAGCAAGCGATAGAAAGAATGTTATTTACCCCGGGTCTCATCGGTGCGCAGCCGGTACGCCATGAGGCGACTGACCTGGTTTCTCCCGTCAAAGGCGGTGAGCGTCTTTTTGATGTGGTCTTTCCGGTGATTCATGGCCCATTGTGCGAAGATGGCACGGTGCAGGGATTGCTAGAATTAGCAGAAGTACCATATGTAGGTTGCGGTGTATTAGCGTCCGCCGTGGGCATGGACAAAGATGTCTCAAAACGATTAGCCATGAACGCCGGTTTGCGAGTGCCGCACTATCTGGTCGTGAAGCGCGGTCAGTGGAACAAAAATGCAAAGCAGTTTTGCGATTTAGTTGAAGCACAATTAACGTATCCGGTTTTCGTAAAGCCTGCCAACACGGGTTCAAGCGTGGGCGTTCACAAAGTCAAAGACAGCGAAGATTTAGCGGATAAAATTGAAAATGCATTCCTCTATGATACTAAGGTATTAGTAGAGCAAGGTATCGATGCTATGGAGCTTGAGGTGTCGGTGCTGGAGTCATTGGATTACGGAATGGATCCGATCGTCAGTGTGGTTGGTGAAATCAAACCACAGAATGGCCATGAGTTTTACTCTTACGCTTCAAAATACCTCGATGATAATGGCGCAGAGCTTGTTATTCCTGCGAAAATTCCAGCTGAAGTACAAGAAGAAATTCGAGCTGTAGCAAAAACATTATTTGCAGCCTTGGAATGTGAAGGCATGGCGCGTGTCGATTTATTTTTAGAGAAGAACACAAATCGTATCTACTTTAACGAAATCAATACTATTCCTGGTTTTACAAAAATCAGCATGTACCCTAAATTATTAGAAGCATCTGGCATTGATTATCCACAGTTGTTAACGCATTTGATTGAGCTTGCTATTGATAGACATGCGCGTAAGACTAAAATCAGTCGAGAGTATGTAGATTAGCTAAAAGTTATTCGTCTTTGCTTCGCTGTCCGCTCGCAAAGACCAGATTTTAGAAATGTTGGGTTTCGCGAAAAACGCTCAACCCAACCTACGCATCTTTCATAATCTTCATACAAGCGTAGCGAGAATGAAATAAAAAAATGGGGTGGCAGGGTAGGTTGGCTTTTTACGCGCGGAGTTTACGAGCACGAAAAAAGTCGACCTACCCTGACAGGACCCCAGTCAACAGAAGCAGTATCTATCCAGCCTTACTGATTATCATCCTTAGGCAAAATACAGTGCTTAATCCCTTGCTTCTCAAGATACCGCTGATGATATTCCTCAGCCGGATAAAATTTCTCTGCCGTCACCACTTGCGTAACAATTGGAGACTTATATTTTTTTGACAACACCAGGCTTTCTTTTGAGTCAAGCGCAGCCGCCTGCTGTTCTGGCAAATGACAGAAGATAGCAGAGCGGTATTGCGTTCCGATATCCGGCCCTTGGCGATTCAGTGTTGTTGGGTCATGAAGCTTCCAGAAAACATCCAGCAATTCTTCATAAGAAACCACCGTTGGATCATATTCCACTTCTACCGCTTCGCAATGCCCCGTTTTATCAGTACAAACGGATTCATACGTTGGGTCTTCTGTCCAACCGCCGGTATAACCCACGCGCGTATTCGTCACGCCTTTAACTTGGAGAAACTCTGCCTCGACTCCCCAAAAACAACCCGCTGCAAATGTCGCTTTAGCCATGTGATATCCTTATCTTGGAATATGTTCCGCTGTGCATTTAATTTTGTATATCTGATCCTGAATGGGTTAAGTGGCCAACAGTAAAAATTTTCATGGAGTTAGTTCGGCCGTGAACACCGATAAGGTCACCTTTAGTGATGATAACCAGATCACCTTCTTTCAGGATATTACGTTTTTGCAGTTCTGCTACAGCAGTTTGATTTAATGCTCTTCTATCTATATTCGTTGCATCGAATGGAATCGGATACACGCCACGATAAAGCGCCATACGTCTTTGTGTTGTCACATGTCGGCTCAAACCATAAATAGGAATACTGGATTTGACACATGACATCCAAAGCGGTGTGGTGCCAGACTCAGTGAGCGCAATAATCGCTTTAATATCCAGATGATTTGCGGTGTACATGGTCGCCATCGCGATAGCTTCATCAACATATCTAAAATGCGGTTCATTTAACCGACGTAATGATTTGCGACTGAGGGTTTTTTCTGCGCTCAAGCAAATTCTATCCATTGCTGCGACAGCTTTATCTGGGTATTTGCCAACAGCAGTTTCGCCCGATAGCATAACCGCATCGGTACCGTCCAATACCGCATTCGCCACGTCCGACACTTCAGCACGCGTAGGAATAGAATTGTAAGTCATGGACTCCAACATTTGTGTTGCAGTGATGACTGGCTTATTCAATTTTTTCGCTAAATGAATAATATGTTTTTGTGCGCCTGGTAATTCAGCGTCACCAATTTCAACGCCCAAATCCCCACGCGCCACCATCACAGCATCAGAGGTGCGAATGATTTCATCAATGTTCGTCATCGCTTCAGCGCGCTCAATTTTAGCGATAATGCCAGCATTGCCGCCCGCCGCTTTTAATAAAATGCGCGCTTCTTTAATATCATCCGCATTACGAGGAAAAGAAACAGCAATATAATCCGCATTGATGTTGACGGCTTCTTTAATGTCAATGCGATCTTTATCAGTGAGCGCAGCCGCCGATAAGCCGCCACCCATGCGATTAATCCCTTTATTGTTGGAAAGGTCACCGCCAATAATCACTTTGCAGTGAATACGATTGACTTCAATTTTTTGAACTTGCATGACGATGCGTCCGTCATCCAGTAACAGTGTATCGCCAGGGCGCACATCGCGAGGCAAATCTTTATAATCTAAACTCACCGCTTCTTCGGTGCCATCGTTATCACCGAGTTCCGTATCCAGAATAAAGCTCTGTCCTTCCTCCAGGCGGATTTTTTTATTCTTAAAGCGTGCGATCCGAATTTTAGGGCCTTGTAAATCCACTAAGATCGCTACCGTTTTGCCGCATTCTAAAGCCAGTTCGCGTACCATATTAATTCGTTGATGGTGGGTTTCTAATGCGCCATGCGAAAAGTTTGCGCGAAATACGTCCGCACCAGCCTGAATGACCCGTTTTAAAACATCCGGTTCATCTAAAGCAGGTCCTAAGGTGACGACAATTTTAGTACGGCGTAGGGGTTGCGTTATCATGTGACTTTCTCATCATTTTTTGTTCGAGCTTCTAGGGCCGCAATTGCGGGTAGTGGTTTACCTTCTAGAAATGACAAAAAGGCGCCCCCACCGGTTGAGATGTAATCGATTTTGTCAGCCACGTTAAAATTTTGAATCGCAGCTAACGTATCGCCACCGCCGGCAACAGAAAAACCACTACTAGAAGCGATAGCCTCTGCAATAGCTTCCGTTCCTTCGGAAAATTGTTTGACTTCAAATGCGCCCACTGGCCCATTCCATAAAATGGTTTTTGCTTTTTTAATAATGCCCGTGATTTTCTTGATGGTATCAGGGCCAATATCATAAATTTTTTCGTTATCATCAATTTGTGACACCAAGCGTGCAGAACTTTCCGATTCCTCATTGAGCTTTTCGGCAACGACGACATCGGTAGGCACAATAATTTCAGCGCCACGGTCTTTAGCGGTGAGTGATAAGCGTTCCGCCTCATCAATTAAATCCGCTTCATACAGCGATTTGCCGACGGTATAACCTTCAGCGGCAATAAACGTATTGGCAATGCCGCCACCAATGATCAGTGTATCGACTTTGTGAACGAGAGATTCGAGTAAAGAGAGCTTGGTTGACACTTTGGAGCCACCAACAATGGCCACCACGGGATGTTTTGGTTTTTGCATGATATTCGTGAGTGCTTCTAGTTCAGACAGTAACAACGGTCCCGCGCAAGCAATAGGGGCATAATCAATAATGCCGCATGTCGAAGATTCAGAACGATGTGAGGTAGCAAAAGCATCCATGACATAGACATCACAGAGCGCAGCCATCTTTTTGGCTAGAGAGGTAGAGTTGTCAGTTTCGCCATCGTTGAAACGCACATTCTCAAGCATCACAACATCATGATCGCCCATGTTCACACCATTTATCCACTTATGGATAAGAGGGACCTCCATTTTTAATAGCTCTGAGAGACGTCTTGCGATAGGGGCTAGTGAAAAATTTTCATCAAAAACGCCTTCCTCCGGTCGGCCGAGGTGTGACATGATCATGACTTTAGCACCCGCTTTGAGAGCCATTTTAATCGTGGGGACAGCAGCCTGGATGCGGATATCACTGGTTATCTCGTGATGTTTTAATGGTACATTCAGATCTTCGCGAATTAAAACGCGCTTACCTTTTAACTTAACATCAGACATCTTGAGAATGGTCATTGACAATGCTCCTAATATTTCGCCATGGCTATGAGTTATTGTTCCTGAATTTATTGCATAATAGGTTGAAACACAAGGGCATATTTTCATGCTGCAAATTAATGCCCATTTGCTAGGGTAGTGTCAGGAAATTGAATTGGAGCAATGCATGGGAATGGTGGGTCGATTTTTAAAATTAGAATCTGCAAGTGGTATCTTGCTGTTCATTATGGCATTGCTTGCGCTTATTTTATGTAATTCTCCGTGGGCCCATGGCTATCAGAAAATTTGGCAAGTGCATCTCGCCATTAACGTGGGTCATTACGCCATCAATGGGCCGCTGCTCTTTTGGGTCAATGAAGGCTTGATGGCATGGTTTTTTTTGAGTGTGGGCCTGGAATTGAAATATGAATTTCTGGAAGGTCATCTGGCGAGTCTTTCACAAGTGATGCTCCCTGCCGTTTCTGCACTCGGCGGAATGATCGTGCCTTCGATTGTTTACTGCTTGATCAACTACCATCATGCGGCAGCGCTAAACGGTTGGGCTGTCCCGGTTGCAACGGATATCGCGTTTGCCTTGGGCGTTTTATCTCTATTTGGCAAGCGGGTGCCGTCAGGGCTCAAGTTATTTTTAATGGCTCTCGCTATTTTTGACGATGTGGGGGCGATCATCATTATTGCCATTTTC
Organism: Gammaproteobacteria bacterium; assembly: GCA_031291175.1. Classification (GTDB taxonomy): domain Bacteria; phylum Pseudomonadota; class Gammaproteobacteria; order DSM-16500; family DSM-16500; genus UBA5158. The sequence goes on along the minus strand of JARLJO010000049.1, from coordinate 74,802 downwards.
CATACAGACTCATTATCTTATTTATCGCTTGGGTTTGCTGTGCTTTTTATCCTCACCTTGCAGTTGCTCAATATGAAAGGGGTACGTAGGCTCTCACCTTATTTGTTAGTTGGGGTGCTGCTCTGGTTTTGTGTATTAAAGTCGGGTGTCCATGCGACAGTCGCTGGTGTATTGCTGGCCTTTATGATCCCTCTGCATAAAAAAGAAGGCGAAGCGGTCTCCCCTCTAAAACGTTTGCAGGTCTCTCTTCACCCCTGGATTGCTTTTTTTGTGATGCCATTATTTGCTTTCGCGAATGCGGGAGTTTCTTTCAGTGGTTTAACGACAGGTGTTCTTATGGGGTCGGTTGTGATGGGGGTGGCCTTAGGATTATTGGTTGGCAAACAGGTGGGCGTATTCTTATTTGCCTGGTTAATGGTGCGCCTTAAATTGGCAAGATTACCAAAAGATACCACTTGGTTGGCCTTATACGGGGTCGCAATTATCTGCGGCATCGGTTTTACTATGAGCTTATTTCTTGGTACGCTTGCGTTTGAAGAAGCCAGCCCCGCTTTATTAGTAGAAGTGCGATTAGGCGTATTGATGGGTTCTTTGCTTGCTGGTGTGATTGGGGCTATGGTTTTGCAACGCGCTTTCTCGAAAAAAGCGCCAGTTTTAGGAGTGACGATTTGAAGAGCAGCAATAATCCATTAGCAGTGACTTGGCAGCGTCGATGCCTCGGTTGGGCGATTCATGTTTTTACAGCAAGTGGCGCTTTCGTCGGCTTGCTCGCTTTGCTGGCCATTTATCAGCAAGAGGATTTGTCCGCGCTTTGGTTGATGGGGCTGGCTATTATCATTGATGCGGTGGATGGCATGTTTGCGCGATTCGTTAAAATTCAATCCGCTGTCCCACAAATCGATGGTGCGCTGTTAGATAACATCGTGGATTTTTTCACCTATACCATCGTGCCTTCTTTCTTTTTATTGGTCACACATTTATTGCCGGATTATTGGCGCTTTGTTGGTGTCATGGCGGTTACACTTTCATCGGCTTATCAATTTACCCAAGTGGATGCAAAAACCTCGGATCATTTTTTTAAAGGCTTTCCGAGCTACTGGAATATTGCCGTATTTTATCTCTATTTTTGGCAGATGAATGCGTGGGTTAATTTAACCATTCTGTTGGTTTTATCGATATTGAGCTTTGTGCCAATTAAGTATGTTTATCCTTCCCGTTTGGATTACTTAACCCGTAACAAATCTTTGCGTATTGCTATGTTGTGTGCAACGGTTCTTTGGGGGGTGGCGACTGCCGGTTTGTTGTGGGTTTATCCTGAAACGAATGGTTTTTTAGTTTTTGTCTCGATGGGGTATTTGATTTTATATTTTGGCATTAGTCTTTATCGGACTTGGGTGCCATTAACTTGATGCTTCACACGCAGCTTTTTCTCGATTTCATTAAGAATTTGAATAAAACAACATGAAAAATATATTAGTCACTGGCGGTGCTGGTTTTATTGGATCGCATACAACCGATTTGTTATTGCAATCAGGTTACCGTGTGGTGGTGTTTGATAATTTATCCACGGGCAAATCCACAAACTTGGATCTTTTTCATCCGGCGCTTTCATTTGTGCCAGGCGACATCTTGGATTATCCCGCGCTGCTGACGCAAATTAAACGTTGTGATGCGGTATTGCATTTGGCGGCGTTAGCGTCAGTGCCAAAATCCATTGAAGATCCCGTGAATTCACTGAAGGTTAATACGCAAGGCTTCTTGCATGTTTTGCAAGGCATTCGAGAAGCGGGTAAGCCCATTCGTTTGGTATACGCATCCAGTGCGGCTGTATATGGGGCGGACAGTGAATTACCGTGCAATGATGAGATTCCTGGTTTGCCTTTTACACCGTTATCCCCTTACGCACTAGAAAAAATCAGTAATGAGCGCTACGCTGATTTATATGCGCGCTTATTTGGAATAAAAAGCATTGCACTGCGCTATTTTAATGTTTACGGACCAAGACAAGATCCAGGCTCTCCTTATTCCGGTGTGATTTCAAGATTCGTTCAGCATTATCAAAATCAAGACACCATTACCATTCGCGGTGATGGTATGCAGTCGCGAGATTTTATTTATGTCGCAGACATTGCTCGCGCCAACTTGTTAGCGCTTTCCAGTGATTATGCTGGGGCATTGAATGTGGCCACGGGTACGCCAGAAACATTGCAAAATTTAGTGCATTGCATCGAGCTGGTTGGCGGTCGGTCCGCTCACTTGGAATATGTGCAGGCCGCAGCCGGCGATATCCGCGAATCCTACGCAAGAACCGCGAAAGCAGAAAAAGCACTTTCTTTCTCTTATTCAACGCAATTGGTCGATGGCATACGCCTCTTAATGCGCTAAAGCCGCTATTTTGGTCTCGCGATTTGCGCCCTCTCACTTCAGCAAAATAGCGCGAAATAGCGAAAGCGGATGAAGATAGTATCTAAAAAGGGTAAAATGCGCCTCATTAAAGATCAAGCGGAGATCGCCCGTGGAAAAAATATCTAAAATACAAGCTTGTACGAAGCATCGGTATGAAGTAACTCGGGCTGATTTACCATTGTCTTGCCCTGCTAATGATATGCGTCTTTGGGATGCGCATCCTAAGGTGTACCTGCCGATCGAAGAGACCGGGAGAGCGGTTTGCCCTTATTGCGATGCTGAATATATCTTAAAAGTTGATGAGAAATGACAAATAAAATTTTAGTGGTTGGGCCTGCCTGGGTAGGCGATATGGTCATGGCGCAAAGCTTGTTTAAGCTTTTGAAACAGCGCCACCCGCAAGTTTTGATTGATGTGTTGGCTCCTGCCTGGAGTTTGCCTCTATTAGAGCGCATGCCAGAAATTTCCTCTGGAATTGCGATGCCGTTAGGCCATGGTCAATTAGGTCTAAGAGAGCGTTATCGTTTAGGCAAACAGTTACGCCAACAGCATTATGATGAAGCGATTGTTTTGCCTAACTCATTCAAATCCTCTCTCATTCCTTATTGGGCCAATATTAAAAAACGCACCGGTTGGCGGGGTGAGATGCGTTGGATCGTTCTAAATGATTTGCGTCATTTAGATGAGAAACGTTATCCGCTAATGATTGAGCGTTTCATGGCTTTAGGTTTGCCAGCGGGTGCCGCTCTTCCTGAAAAATATCCGCTACCTGAATTGTATTCATCCGCAGAAACACAAGATGCTGTGCTTGCTAAATACAATGTCATGCGTTCTTCACGGCCTGTCGTTGCGCTTTGTCCTGGTGCTGAATTTGGCCCTGCAAAACGTTGGCCTGATGATTATTATGCCGCAGTGGCCAGTGCCAAATTAGCAGAAGGATGGGATGTCTGGATTTTGGGATCGGCAAAAGATGTGCCTGTCGCTGAAAAAATCATGCAAATGACAGAAGGCCGTTGTGTCAATTTCACCGGTCGAACCCATTTGGTCGAAGCGGTTGATTTGTTGTCGTTGGCCAGCATGGTTGTCTCTAATGATTCGGGTTTGATGCATATTGCGGCTGCGGTCAATAAGCCGATGGTGGCAATATACGGACCGACTAGCACTACCTTTACTCCACCATTGCACGATCAATCGAAAGTGTTGCAATTGAAGTTGGACTGCCAGCCTTGTTTTAAGCGTGAATGCCCTCTTAAGCATAATCGTTGTATGCGTGATCTGCATCCCGAGCAAGTATTAAAAACATTGAGTGAGTTTGCTTAAGATGCGTGTGTTGATTGTCAAAACGTCTTCCATGGGGGATGTGATTCATACTTTGCCGGCGTTGACAGATGCAGCCAAAGCGATTCCCGGTATCACTTTTGACTGGGTAGTAGAAGAAAACTTCGCAGAAATTCCCGCCTGGCATCCACAAGTGGATCGCGTGATTCCAATGGCATGGCGCCGTTGGCGCAAAAATATGTTTTCCATGGCAACTTTGTCGGAAATGCGAGCTTTTCGTCGGCGTCTGCGCGAGCGAAGCTATGATTTGATTATTGATGCGCAGGGTCTTGTGAAAAGCGCCGTGTTCTCTCGCTTTGCAAAAGGCTTGCATTGCGGCCTGGATTGGAAGTCCGCACGCGAATCCTTCGCAGCCCTGTTTTATCAGCAAACTTGCACGGTTCTTTTTGAGCAGCATGCCGTGATTCGGGCTCGCAGTTTATTTAGTCAGGCATTGAAATACGCACTACCAGAGACAGTTGCCGATTATGGCATAGACCGAAATCGCTTTGTCTCTGATCCTTCCGTGCATCCCTATCTGGTTTTTCTGCATGGCACCACCTGGGCAACCAAGCATTGGCCAGAAGAAAGCTGGATTGAGCTTGCCAAAACAGCTTCGCTAGCAGGTTTTCACATTAAATTACCTTGGGGTAATCCGGCGGAACGCGAACGTGCTGAACGTATTGCAAAAGATTGTAACGGCGCTCTGGTGTTGCCGCGTTTAGATTTGGTTGGTATGGCGAAAGTGCTGGCAGGTGCCAAAGCAATCGTGGCTGTTGATACAGGTCTCGGTCATTTGGCGGCGGCTCTGGATGTGCCTACGGTTTCTCTATATGGTCCAACCAATCCCATTTTGACCGGCGCGTTAGGTCAATCACAAGTACACATGTCGGCTAAATTTGCCTGCGCACCCTGCTTAAGCAAAGTGTGTACTTATCGAGAAGCGTCACCCTTGACGTCTTCGCCTTTGTATCCACCCTGTTTTGCTTCATTAGCGAGCTCTTCTGTCTGGGCTGAGCTGACGATGCTATTGTAGTCTTTCATCGGTGTGTCGGTGACTTCTTCTTCCAGGCTTGGGTTGTAATCTTTATTTTCTGTCGGAGCAATTGGGGCTGAGACTTGCTCACTCATTTCGCCTGTATTAGTTGAGATATCCGTGGTGCTATCTGGTACATGATCATCTGAGAAAGCGTTATGGATATTAGCGGTTTTGACTCTGCTGTCAGAGACGCCATGCTGGCAATGCTTTTCATTGGTGCCGCCAATGTTGTTGAATACGCTAGAGCAACCTTCGCCCTGTAGTTGGGTGTCGGTTGGATATGCGGTGATCTGGATGCGGCTATTTTGTCGAATACCCTTTAAGCGAATCGTGTTGGCGATGGGGAAATAACTGCCATAGCCCACATAAATATGTCTTTTTTTATCAAATCTGGTGCTTCCAACGTTTTGATCGGTGACGCCAGTAACGCCATGGGCCCACAGGTAGCCTGCGACTTGTCGAGCACGTTCTTCTGATAAGGCCTGTTCATCTTTAGCGGTGCCAAAACCGCTGGTATTTGCTGAAATCATAATATTATTGCCGGGGTAGCGTGCCAATACACTGGCCATGCTGTCAAGAATAGGATCTGTGCCTGGCAAGAAGTCGGCGGTGTTGGTGTCAAAGAGTCTATCGCTGGGAACTTCAATCGTGACGACTTGTCCCACAGTAAAGACTTGGCCGCCCGCATGGATAATGCTGCCGGAGTCAAAACGCAAAGAAGTGAAGTAGTAACCTAGACCCGCACCCGCAAGGCCGCCAACCCAAAGATAAGTTCTGGATGCATTGAATACGCCAGCAAGGGCTGCACCGGCTGCGCCTCCAATAACGGGGCCAGCATAACTACCAGTTGGGGGATCTGAGCGCGTAACAGGAGTACACCCTGCTACAGAGAGCAGGATGATTAGAAAAAGCGCTGTAATTCGTTGTTCCATCATAGGTTCCTTAGCATTTATCCCTGGCTAAGTTTTGAGAAATTATAGCCTGTATCAAGAGAAAAGATACTACTAATTTATTGAAATTAATTCCTTTCTCTCATTCGCTTCCACGAAAGTGGAGGTGACACAAAAAAAACGGGGTGGCAGAGTAGGACCCCAGTCAATTAAGTAAAAAAGAGTATTGCTGTTCTTATCTCACTAAGTGACAATGAATTTAGTATCAATGGAGTGACACTATGAGTCGAGACTTGCAATCCCGTCCCTACACCGCCTGGCAGTTGATCACCGCTTATTGGCGATCTGAGCAACGTTTGTTTGCTTATTCTTTTTACATCTTCGTTATTCTCATGAGTATCAGTATTGTCGGCATGGAAGTCGTCTTTAACTATTGGTACAACTATTTTTATGATGCGCTGCAAGATTATGATAAACATGGCGCGCTGGATTTGTTAATAATCTTTGTGTTTTTGGCGACCGTCTTTATCGTTTTAGCGGTATATCGTTACTACCTGCAATCTTATTTGGGATTACGTTGGCGCAATTGGTTAACCAATCAATTTTTGACGCGTTGGCTGGAAAAGAAAAGTTATTATTATCTTGAGAATTTTGACGCCGCCACCGATAACCCGGATCAGCGTATTCAAGAAGATATTGGTTCTTTGGTCACGACTTCCTTGGATTTGTCCGTAGGGCTTATCGCCTCCGTTACAACATTTTTTGCTTTCATTTATATTCTTTGGACATTGTCCGGACACTTTGTGATTCCACTGGGTAAGTGGGGCTCTATTGATATTCCAGGTTATTTGGTTTGGGTCAGTATTATCTATGCCATCTTCGGTACTTTTTGTGCATTCAAAATTGGCTATCCGTTAGTGGGCCTCAACTTTGAGCAACAACGGCGCGAAGCCAATTTTCGTTTCTCTTTGGTGGATTTGCGCTCGCACGCGGAGCATGTCGCGTTATATCGTGGTGAGCAGCATCAAAAAGGTATTTTGACAGGATTATTTGATCGCGTGCTGAGCAATTGGTATGCCATTATTTTGCGACAAAAATTATTACTGTGGTTTACTGCGGGCTACAATCAGGTCTCGGTTATTTTGCCATTGGTGGTTGTGCTACCTAATTACTTTAGTAAGGTCTTTAAGTTAGGTGGCTTGATGCAAGCGTTACGCGCATTTGGTCAGATTCAAGACGCCTTGTCTTTTTTAATTAATTCGTATTCTCAAATTGCGCAATGGCGTGCTGTAGTGCAACGGCTATTAACTTTTCTAAATCACATGACAGAAGCCGAAGTGCATGCGGTTACTGAAAATCAATTTGTTCATAACGTCATACCGCAAAATAAAATCATCACCAAAAATCTCACTATTTTGACACCGTTTGGTGAGAAATTATTAGAAGGTATCAATGAAGAATTTGTTCATGGCAAAAATTATTTAATCAAAGGATCTTCCGGTCTTGGCAAGAGTACTTTTATTCGAGTGCTAGCGGGAATTTGGCCATACGGTTCGGGCGAGATAAGCTTGCCAGAAAATAAATCGATTATGTATTTGCCGCAGCGTGCCTACATGCCGATTGGTACTTTAAAAGAAGCCTTATTGTTCCCCGATAAAATCACGAGTTTTTCTGATGAAAGGTTAATTAGCATATTAAATAGTTGTGATATGCCAGAGCTTGCGAAGCGTTTATACGATGTTTCGATGTGGTCTGAACAATTATCACCGGGTGAATTGCAACGTATTGCGTTTGCTCGCGTATTAATTCATGAGCCAGATTGGGTCTTTTTAGACGAGAGCACTTCAGCGCTGGATTTGCCGCATGAAAAGCATTTGTATGAGTTGATTAAACAGATGTTGCCAGAGTGCTCCCTGGTGAGTGTTGGTCATCAGCCTAGTGTTGAGGAGTTTCATGATTATCAAGTAGATTTGACTAAGTATGGTATTGAGCGAGTGATTGCTTAAGTTTTCTTTGAGCGTTTTGCTGTTTTGGCTTTGGTTTCTTTCTGGCACTTTGGGCAATAGACAGTGCTTCTTTGGCCTAAGCGAATTTCTTTTAGGGTTGTTTTACAATGAAGGCAGGGTAATGAAGCTCTGCCATAGGCTTTGAGGTGCACGCGGAAATAACCCGTTTTCCCGTCGCTATTAACAAAATCTTTTAGAGTGGTACCCCCTTGCTTGATAGCCGCGCGCAAAATATGTTTGATCGCTTTGGCCAGTGCATTGTAATGAATTAACGAAACGTCACCTGCCGCATTTTTCGGGTGTATCCCCGCTTCAAAAAGCGCTTCATTCGCGTAAATATTCCCAACGCCAACAACGATTTTGCTATCCATAATAAATGTTTTAATGGGCGCTTTGCGCTTTTGTGCGCGCTGCCATAAATAGTCACCCGTAAAGTCATCGCTCAGTGGTTCGGGGCCGAGGCTTCGCAAAAGAGGGTGGTTCAACGGATCTTCTGTTGTCCATAAGAGTGCGCCAAAGCGTCTTGGGTCAGTAAAACGTAAACATACCTGATTGGAAAATACGATATCCACGTGATCATGCTTTTTGGCGGGGGTGGGTTCGGTCAAAATACGTAAGCTGCCAGACATGCCAAGATGCAGAATCAGTGTTCCCTTTTCTGTATGTAATAAAAGATATTTGCCCCGTCTTTCCACTTTTTCGATGGTTTGGTCTGTGATCAGTGTCTTTATGTCAGCTGGAATAGGCCAGCGCAAGCGGTGATTGCGCACTAGAATAGTTTTAATTTTTTCTTGTAGAATGTGAGGCTTAATGCCACGGAGTGTTGTTTCTACTTCAGGGAGTTCGGGCATTTGTGTCTTAAATAATCAGTAATTTAAACAAATAGGGCGTGTCTGGAGTGAAATTATGCTATCATTTGCGCCATATGTCGATATAGGCCAGCCTGTTTATAGGCCTTAAAGTGACAGCAGATAAACAAAATAGGGGGCATCTTTATGCATGGCGTTCTGAATTTACCTTGGTGGGGATACATTGTAGCCACTTTGATACTGACCCAAATAACGATTATTGCGGTGACAGTCTATTTGCATCGTACTCAAGCGCATCGTGCTGTGGATTTGCATCCGGCTGTGAGTCATTTTTTCCGTTTGTGGTTGTGGATGACCACCGGCATGGAAACCAAACATTGGACGGCGATTCATCGTAAGCATCACGCCAAAGTAGAGACGCCAGATGATCCGCATAGCCCGCAAGTCAGAGGCATTTGGACGGTGCTTTGGCAAGGTGCTGAGTTATATCGCAAAGAATCACGTAACATAACTACCATGGATCGTTATGGTGAAGGCACACCAGATGATTGGATGGAAAAAAACGTTTATACCGCTCATAGTGCGCTCGGCATCATGATCATGTTAGGCATCGATTTGGTTTTATTTGGACCGCTTGGTCTTAGCATTTGGGCTGTTCAGATGGCATGGATTCCCTTTTTTGCTGCCGGTGTGATCAATGGCATTGCGCATTATGTGGGTTATCGTAACTTTGAGTGCCAAGATGCATCCCGCAATATTAGCCCTATCGGGTTCTTTATTGGTGGGGAAGAATTACATAACAATCACCATACTTATGGTACTTCCGCGAAGTTTTCGGTCAAGTGGTGGGAGTTTGATATGGGTTGGTTGATCATTCGTATCTTGCAGTTCTTTGGTTTGGCGAATCCTAAGCGTGTTCCACCTAAGGCACATTTGACGCATGGTAAGTGCGCGGTTGATGTGGAAACGCTCAAAGCGATTTTAATGAATCGTTTCCAGATAATGGCTCGTTATAGCAAAGATGTGATTGCGCCAGTTTTACGTGAGGAGCGTCGTCGGGCAGGTGTGGCTGGCAGTGCTATTTTTCGCCGCATGAAGACTTTGTTGATTCGTGAGCCATCGTTGGTTGATGATTCGGAGCGGAAGCAGCTGAATAAAGTGCTGGCTGATTATGGTTCATTGAATGTGGTTTACCAATATCGTCTTAAATTACAAAACATTTGGGCGCGTAGTACTGCTTCTCAAAAAGAATTAGTAGAAGCGCTCCAAGATTGGTGCCGCCAAGCGGAGGCAACCGGTATTGAAGCATTGCGGGACTTTGTGCAGCATTTGAAGGCTTACGTGCCGAAGAGAGCCTAGAGGCTTTCGTGAAAAACAAAAACCCGCGTGCGTTGTTCGCGGGTTTTTTATTGTCCTTTCTTACGCTTTGTTTTGCTCCATGCAGGCTAAATTGATTGGGGGGCTGTTTTTCGTGGGAGTTCTGCTTTGCGCAAAAAACAGAACCTACCCCGCCGCCCCATTTTTTTAAATTTCGCAAAGGTTAGCGCTTAAGATTTTTTCCTTCTCCCAGATAAGTTCGCATGTGGCGCAGCGAAATGCGAGATTAATTATAGATCAAGTCTCTACTGCTAATTCGGCATTCCTCTGTGCTGTGCATGCGAGCTCGCTACTTGCCCTTTTAAACGGTTCTTTTTATTTTGAATATGGCAAAATTCATTTCATAGGTGGTCTCAGTTCCTGTAACTTCTAGCTGATCCTCTGGAATCATCAGGTCTGCAATTAAGTCGCCAGTATGTTCTATTAAAGTCTTTTGGTTTGGTGAATTTTCAGATAGAGATTGAATTTGGTGTACAGCACGGCCTAATTCTCGCACCTTAGCAAAGGTGTCAATAATTGCTAATGTAGTTTCTAGAGCATCAGGACTCTTTAAGATGGTTGCCAGCATGTAGAGGCCTTTTTCAGTAAAGACCTTTAGTGGCACAGATGGGTGTTTTAGTTTTTTGAACTGGTCGAAATTTTCGACCAGTTCATTTTTTTCTTGTTTATTGAGTTTGAAAAAGTAACCGTTAGGGAATTTTTCTGGATTGTTTTTAACCGCCTCGTTTACGCGCTTTGTTTCCACCCCGTATAACTGAGCGACATCTGTATCAACAATAACTTTTTGGTTGCGAATGGTGATAATTTTTTCTTGTACTTGATCTTGTTTGATAACTTGCATATTAGATTTCCTGTTTCTTTTGCAAAACCCGTCTTGGCTATTATTGTGTGTGTTGTCTGTTCAGGGAGTGGTTGCTTTCCACTGTGTGATTTGTGCAGTAGGTATCATTCGTTCGGTTCCACTTCGTTGTTTGTAATATAATTTCCCGCTTTTTCTTGTGCTGTAGGGGGGCTTGTATTTTGCTTGAGATGCGAGGTGGATGACGTTATTTGTTACTGAGGATTTTAGAACTTTTGTTGGCGAGTTGATTGAAGCCTAAAAATTCTAACAAATAGCCCAAGTGTTGTAACCAAAATAATTAAGGATTAGTTGCGTAGAAGACCGCATTTTCCTCTCTATGTGCTCTGCAATGGCGGCGCGAGCTTTTATAAAAAAGGTTCGGGTGGTTTTTCGCGCGGAGAGACGAGCTCCCACAGAAAAGTTACCCAGTGCGAGCAGAGGACATTGGGTCATTTAGCAAAAGACTGAGCTATTGCCAGTTTTGTATGAGCAAAAAAAACCCGCAAATAGCGGGTTTTTGTCTTTCTGAGGAGGCAAAAAGTTAAATCTTGCCTTCTTCAAACAGAACGTGCATGCCGCTTTTGCCGGTTTCAGCATTATAAGCGCGCGGATCAAAATATTTCATTTTGAGCTTTTCTGTCATGGTACGTTTGTTTTTGGTTGTCGTACGGAATGTGCCAGTTTTTTTACCAGCTTGGGTCAATCCGGTGGAAACCATTTTAATCTTATCGCGCATATCGATCACCTTTTAGGCTATGTAACTATTCTTTACTTTGCTTCTTGTCTTCAACTGCTTTCTTGCGGGCTTTGATGTCTTTCAATACTTTTTCAATGCCGTGCTTATCAATGGTACGCATTCCTTTCGCGCTAACGCGTAGTTTGATATAGCGTTTTTCGTCTTCCAACCAGAAGCGGTGCTCTTGGAGGTTCGGAATAAAACGACGACGAGTTCTATTATTGGCATGGGATACATTGTTCCCCGCCATTGGGCCTTTCCCGGTAACCTGACAAACTTGTGACATATCTATCTCTCCTAACAAAATCAATTGCGCTATGGCAAGCCGGTTTTTATACCAGAAACCCCCACCCAGCGCAAGCATAGGATAAGAAGATTATTATTTGGCCATGTTCAAATAAAAGGCAGTCATGCGCTGTTTATGTCATATATCCTTCTTCCATCAGAGAAAAACAGTCATGAGTGCCTACAATAATATGATCGATGACTTGAATATCAACTAGGGCCAGAGCGTGTTTTAAGGCTTCGGTGAGATCGCAATCTGCCTGGCTAGGGGTGGTGTTCCCTGATGGGTGATTATGAGCCAAAATGATTTTGGCCGCATTGTGGCTGAGCGCTCGTTTGACCACTTCGCGAGGATAGACGTTCGCCTCATTGATGGTGCCATGGCATAACTCTTCAAAACACAACACTCGATGGTGGGTATCTAAAAACAAACAAGCAAAGACTTCGTGTGGATAGTCTCTTAAGCGCTGCGTGAGAAATCGTTTTGCGGCCTGACTGCCGTTCAGTGTTTCGCCTTTTTGTAAGGTGTCTTCCAGATAGCGTTGACCGAGTTCGATGGCGGCTTTCAGCATGGCATATTTGGCTTTGCCAAAACCTTGTTTTAAATACAGGCGATCGGGGGCTGTATTTAATAGTTTTTTTAAACCACCGAACTCACCTAGCAGTTCGCGGGCAATATCAATAGCTGTTTTTCCGGGGCTGCCGGTGCGTAAAAAAATAGCGAGCAATTCTGCGTCGGTTAACTGTTTGGCGCCGCGAAGCAGTAGCTTTTCGCGAGGTCTTTCTTCTTCTGGCCAGTTTGTGATAGCCATATAGCGACTCCTTGGTATAATGTGTTTTTTTACTTCCTGTCTAGGTTCGTTATCATGCAGCGATTAAAGAACAAGCACGTCATTCTGGGTGTGACAGGCGGTATTGCTGCCTATAAAAGCGCTGATTTGGCCAGACGCTTGCGTAAGGCCGGTGCGCAGGTTCGCGTCGTGATGACAGCGAAAGCGAAGGAGTTTATTACGCCTTTGACCATGCAAGCCGTCTCGGGTAATCCTGTGCATGATGATTTATTTGATTTGAAAGCCGAAGCGGCGATGGGGCATATTGAGCTGGCGCGTTGGGCAGATGTGATTTTAGTGGCGCCTGCCACGGCTGGATTTATTGCGAGATTGGTGAATGGAGAGGCTGGTGATCTGTTGACGACGCTTTGTTTGGCGACGACAGCGCCATTGGTGTTGGCACCCGCCATGAATCAAGCGATGTGGAAGAATACCCTCACTCAAGATAACGTTCAAGCATTGCATGCAAAGAAAATCGCTGTTTTGGGCCCGGGTGAAGGTGATCAAGCGTGTGGTGATGTGGGCCCTGGGCGCATGCTTGAGCCGCAAGAATTAGTTGATCGTCTCAGTGAAATATTTGCAACAGGTCGTTTGACCGGTCAGCGCGTTTTGATTACAGCGGGGCCCACGCGTGAAGCCATCGATCCAGTGCGTTATATCAGTAACGCCAGTTCTGGCAAGATGGGCTACGCTTTGGCTATGGCCGCAGCGGAAGCTGGGGCCGATGTAGTATTAATCAGTGGGCCGGTTGATTTAGAAAAGCCGACACATATGAAATGCATTGATGTTGTGAGTGCCGAAGAGATGCATGCCGCTGTCATGAAAGAAGTCGATGCTTGTGATGTTTTTCTGTCGGTAGCGGCGGTTGCTGACTATCGTTGCAAGACGGTTGCAACGCAAAAAATTGCGAAAAAAGAAGCTGAACTCACTTTAATGTTGGAGCGCAATCCAGATATTGTCGCCAGTGTCGCTGCTCTCTCTAAAAAACCTTTTGTAGTCGGCTTTGCTGCGGAAACAGAAAATCTTATTGCACATGCAAAAGCAAAATTAAAGAATAAAAAGTTAGATATGGTTATTGCCAATCAAGTGGGCCAAAAAGAAGTGGGCTTTGATAGTGACGATAATGCCGCGACGGTCATCTGGCAAACACAAGAAAAAATTTATCCGCGCATGTCCAAGCAAAAGTTGGCGCGAGAGTTAATAGCATTGATAGCCGATCAAATAAAAAAGTAAATTAAAAAATGGGCTGGCAGAACCCCAGTCAACTAATATTCATGACAAACCTTAGTAAGGAGCCGATATGCAATCCGAAAACATCATGGAAAGTGAAAAACAATTTCAGCAAAACACCAACGTACCGATTCAATTAAAGATTTTGGATCAACGTTTGGGCGCGACATTTCCTTTGCCTCGCTATGAGACGCAAGATTCAGCGGGTTTAGATTTGCGTGCATGCCTTGATACCGCTTTAACAATAGGGCCAGGCGAAACGCATCTTATTCCAACCGGTCTTGCTATTTATATTGGCGATCCTAATTTGGCGGCGGTTATTTTGCCTCGTTCCGGGTTGGGGCATAAGCATGGATTAGTGCTTGGCAATTTGGTTGGCTTGATTGACGCAGATTACCAAGGTCCATTGATGATTTCTTGCTGGAACAGAAATCAGGTTGCTTATACCATAGAGCCTGGCGATCGCATCGCACAATTGGTTTTTTTACCCATTGCACGCGTTAATTTTGCAGTGGTTAATGATTTTAATGAATCTTCCCGTGGTACCGGTGGTTTCGGTCATTCTGGCAAAAATTAGAGTTGATAAAACATATGTTGCAGCAAAAAATTAGCAAAGTGAATCCATCGATTTTTCGTGCTTATGATATTCGTGGTGTTGTGGGTGATATGCTGACGCCGGAAAGTGTTTATGCCATCGGTAAAGCCATTGGCTCTGTTGCATTGGATGCGGGTGAAAAATCGCTCGCCATCGGCAGAGATGGTCGCCTATCTGGCCCGGATTTGGTTTCTGCCTTGTGTGAAGGTGTGTTATCAACGGGTTGTAATGTGATTAATATTGGTATGGTGCCAACGCCCGTGTTGTATTACGCGGCCAATGTCTTGGATACACGCTCTGGCATTATGTTAACAGGTAGTCACAATCCACCGGAATACAATGGATTGAAGATTGTCATCAATGGTAAGACACTGGCTGAGCAAGGCATTCAGGATTTATGCGAAAGAATTAATGAAAATCGTCTTCAGCACGGCAAAGGCGAGCTGCAAACGACGGATGTGATTGAGCGTTACATCAGTCAGATTGTAGAGACGGTAAAATTAACCAGGCCTTTAAAGGTTGTGATTGATAGTGGTAACGGCGTGCCGGGTATTGTTGCGCCAGAGTTGTATCGACAAATGGGCTGCGACGTTCACGAAATCTTTTGTGATGTGGATGGTAATTTCCCTAATCATCATCCTGATCCGAGCCAAACCGAAAACCTACAAGACTTGATCAAAAAAGTCCGTGAAGTCGATGCGGATATGGGTTTGGCGTTTGATGGTGATGGCGATCGTTTAGGTGTGGTGACACGTAAGGGGGATGTGATCTGGCCTGACAGACAATTGATGTTGTTTGCAAAATCCATCCTGGCAAAAAATCCCGGCGCTAAAATTATTTATGATGTGAAATGCACGAGTCATCTCGCGACTCTCATCAAAGAACACGGTGGCGAACCGATTATGTGGAAGACGGGTCATTCGCTAATTAAATCCAAATTAGCGGAAACTAAAGCTTTGCTTGCGGGTGAAATGAGCGGACACATTTTCTTGAAAGACCGTTGGTATGGCTTTGATGATGCGATTTACGCAGGTGCGCGTTTGCTGGAAATTTTAGCGGAAGAAACATTGGATATCGATGCGTTATTTGAAACAATCCCTAACAGCATCAATACGCCAGAACTGAAAATTTTTGTTTCTGATGATGAAAAGTTTCAGTTAATGGATAAGTTAATTTCGAGCGCTAATTTTAAAACTGCTGATGAAATCATGACGATTGACGGTTTGCGTGTGAATTTTGCCAATGGTTGGGGATTGGTCCGATCTTCCAATACAACACCTTGTTTGGTTTTGCGTTTTGAAGCAGAAAGTGAAAGTGTATTAAGTACAATCCAGGAACTGTTTCGTGATTTTCTTTTAGCGGCGAAACCGGATTTGGTATTGCCATTTTAAGGTGTTCTTACTGTTATTCGATTCGGGGAAAAAACGATGTCCTCGTATGATGTTGTCATTGTGGGTGGTGGCATGGTGGGTGCCACCCTGGCGTTAATGCTGGCCCAAAAAACCACTCTTCAAATTGCCTTGATTGATGCGAAAGCCCTATCAGCTGACTGGACTCCTGGAGCAATCGAGCCACGCGTCAGCGCTATTTCGCTAGCATCTCAGCGTATTTTTCAACATCTTCAGATTTGGGATGCGATTTCTGTCAAGCGCATGAGCCCTTATCGTAAAATGCATGTTTGGGATGCGAGCGGGAGTGGCGTTTTACAGTTTGATTGCGACAGTTTAAATCTGGCGGCATTAGGACATATCATTGAAGACAATGTGATGCGTTCTAGCATCATTGAAAAATTAAAAGCTTATCCGGCAGTCCAATTGCTATCACCATTAAAATTACTTTCCCTGGAAGAAAAAACAGATTGTATTGATATTCATGCAGAGGGTGGTCACACGCTGCGAGCTAAATTATTAATTGCAGCAGATGGTGGTCAATCCTGGGTGCGTGAACAAGTGGGTATTGATATTAAGCATCGGCCCTATGCACACACAGCAATGGTGACAACGGTAAAGACGGCTTTGCCGCATCAGTCCACTGCCTGGCAACGTTTTTTACCCACGGGTCCTTTGGCTTTTTTACCGTTAGCCGATGAGCATCACTCCTCTATTGTGTGGTCGACATCAGAGGCGGAAGCGCTGCGTTTACAGGCATTGGATGTGGTGAGTTTTCAGCAAGAATTATCGCGCGCTTTTGATTATCAGCTGGGTGAAGTGATAGCGCCTTATCCGCGTTATGCATTTCCTTTAGAGATGCGTCATGCAAAAAATTATGTGAAGCCACGCGTGGCCTTGGTGGGCGATGCCGCGCACACTGTTCATCCGTTAGCAGGGCAAGGCGTTAATTTGGGTTTGCTGGATGCTGCGTCTTTATTGGATGTGATCACTGAGGCGCTCGCTAAAAAACGTGACTTTGCTAGTTTCGCTACTTTGCGTCGTTATGAGCGCGGTCGCAAAAGTGATAACTTGTCTATGTTAACTTTTGTTGAAGCGATTAAGACAATTTTCGGTAGTCATGTAAAACCCATGCAAACGCTACGGAATGTCGGATTAAATATGACGAATCACACGCAATTTATTAAACATTTTTTTGCGAATTATGCGGTGGGTAATCGTAGTGATTTGCCGGGTCTTGCTAAATAGAAGGTGTTAACACAAGGAGAGTGATCATCTTATTCCAGCTCAAAACACCACATCCCTGTGGTTAAAGCCGCCATTCATGGCGGCAATTCGCTTCCATAAGATGATCACTCTCCTTGAGTTAACGCTATTTTTGTATTTTACAAGCAGTTCTGCTAAGCATTTTCGTTGCTTTAAGAGGGGTTAAATAGTGGCTTAGTATGCGTTAATAAAAAAATAAGTAGCCACTCTAAAAATAAAAACACATTGCCCAGACCGGTGCCATTTATAACTTTATTATTTTAGCGAGTCTTAAGTTTACGAAGATACTTAAGAGAAGTTCTTTTAAAAATATAAATAGCGTTAGCTCAAGAAGGGCCATTACCTTATGTAAGCGAGGAGCAAGCCATGGATGGCGGCGTTAACCACAGGGATGTGGTGCTTGGAGCTGGAATAAGGTAATGGCCCTTCTTGAGCTAACACCTTCATTCTCCAAGAGGTTAGCCCCCAAAGGCTTGACGCTGGTGCGCCCGATGTTAGAGAATGACAATTGCCTACACATAGTAGGAAACAAGGCAGCGCTTATAAGGATCAAGGATGCGAATCGTAGCAATAGCAGCAATGTCAGAAAATCGTGTTATTGGTAGTCATAATAAATTACCTTGGCATTTACCCGCGGACTTACACCATTTCAAAGCATTAACCATGGATAAGCCCATTTTGATGGGGCGTCGTACGTATGATTCGATTGGACGTGCGTTACCTGGCCGATGCAATATTGTCATTACTCGTGAAGCGGGTTTTCATGCTCCAGGTTGTGTTGTGGCTAATTCGATTGAAGGTGCTCTGGATGCGGCTGCTTATAGCGAAGAAATTTTTATTATCGGTGGCGCACTCTTGTATGAGCATATGTTGCCGCGCATACAACGTTTGTATTTGACTATTGTGCATCATAAGTTTGAAGGAGATGCTTTTTTCCCTGAACTGAATATGAAGGAATGGAAGGAGACGCATCGCGAAGATTGCGAAGCGGATGAAACCAATCCGTTTTCTTATAGTTTTATAACGCTAGATCGTGTTTGATAATGTTGTTCACCTCATCAGGCTGCTCGAGCATTAACATGTGGCCGGATTTTTCTAGCAAGAAATAGCGATGCTGTGGAATTTTTTCATAAAAATCTTTGCTGATATTGGCAGGAATGATCCGGTCGGATTCGCCAGTCAAGATAAGTGTAGAGATAGATAACGTCCGCATATCTAAAGCAGGTACGTCTTTCATTCCTAAGAGTGTGCTTTTAATCACATATAAACGATTCATTTTTCCCGCGCGAGATTCTGTGTTGATTAGTTTTGGACTATCGGCTGGATCAAATGCATTTTGCTGAAAGTTTTTTTCAAGATAAGGTCGCATAAGTTCTAACAGAAAGACAGGTAATCGATAAATAGAGGGAATTTGGGTGTTAGGTTGGCAACGACCAGGCGCGATTAAAATGAGTTTGTTCACTTTGCTTTGGTGGTTGTAAGCCAGTAGTGTCGCCAAAGCGCCGCCGTAAGAATGACCTAAAACGATGTTCTGCGAGGTCGAAAACTTTTCGAAAAGTAACTCCAGATCCTGGCTAAACTCAATGAAGCTGTAGGGATTGGTTTTGTGTGGCTTTGGTTTGTCACTTTGGCCATGGCCTAATAAATCGGGGATAACCAGGTTAAAGTGTGGATCCAGTAATCGCACTTGTTCACGCCATTGTTCACCGCTACCCCCTAAACCGTGAATGCAGAAAGCGGTAGGTTTGTGGCTAAAATGTGTATTGGTTTCAATGTGTAACCGACGGCCGGGACGGATTTCCAGTTCTAAGTTCATGATAATGCCCTTAAGTATTCTTCCCTGATCATTGATTCTAGTCGTGAATGTGGGTAAAAAGCTAGCAATCTGTTAAGGTTTAGTTAAGCTTTTTTCTGTATTATCCCTCTCATTATTAATGGGTTAACGAGCCTTTTGGCTGGAGAGTGAATTGAGATCTTCTTCCGTGGATTTTTATGAGGGTTTAGATGTTTCTGACGATGGTGCTGAGTATCAGGCCATGCAGGATTCGCCACATGTGGGAGAAAATAAAAACGATGCGGAATATGTGGCTCCAGTAGCGCAAGATGCGCTGGTCGCTATCCATCAGTTAAATGATGAGCCTCGCGAATTGGCGGTTGCAGACGGCGGGCTTTCTGCGGAGGAAATTGAAGATTATATCCATCGCGAAGCAATGCGGGAAGTAAAGCATTACTTTAAAACCTATTCGACTCCTGATGGCGCATTTCAATTTTTTGAAGACCTTATTATTTATTTCAATTCGGGTAAGTTTGAAATTTCCGCTGATCCCACCTTCAGCCGTGAAGAGATGCTATATGCTTTGGGTGTGTATGGCGGAGGCTTTGGTTTTTACTATGTTTTAGCCGAGCTTGCGGCAGGTGCGAGTGTGTTGGAAGCACTTTGGGGCGGCATGAAATTTGGTTTTCAGTATTGGTTCTTTTATATCCTGGACGGAGAGTTCGAGGTAGATTGGGTTTCAGCACGTGAAACTATTCCGAATATTGCGGCTGTGTGCTTTCTGATGGGCGTGATTTGCTATTTATTGGATACAATACCTGATTTAGGACATGCCTATTTTACCAGTGCTGAGCCCGAGCTTAATGATAACCTCAAGAAAGAGATGAAAAAAATCATGCGTAAGAATGTGGGCGAAGCGCTCGGTGTGACAGTCGGCACGGCCGGTTGGATGCTTCCCTATTATCTTCCCATTGAAGGTGTACCGGGTTTGATTATCAAAGGTGTTGGTGAGGGTGTGGTGTCGAATTTGTTCGCGCTACCGTTTGTTTATCATTCTGCTAGCCAAGATATCAGGGAAGAAGTAGAAAGCGGTAAGCGTCAGCCAAAAACAAGAGCACAAGAAATCGAAGAAGCGAATAAACCAAGAGTGTCTTTTTGCACGAAGGCATCTAATTATTTTCGTAGCTGGATTTTTACAGAAGAAAAAGTAAAAGTGCCTGAAGCAAATCCAAATCGTCAGCAATTATTGTCTGATGAAGAAAGAGCGGAACAAGGTGCTTTTGAGGAAGAGTATAAAGTGCCATCTGCGTCTAGATCCCAATCTGCATCGAAGTCTAAACGCGGCATTGTGCAAGAAATTGAGTTTGGCAGTTCATCCAAAAAAGCACTCTCCGCTCCTGCGGCTCAAGGGTATACCCGCTAGTTTGAACTTAAAACCTGAAAACGTTTTTGATCTTCAAGGCGCATCGCGGTCAAGCAATAACCCCACACACAGCCGGTATCTAACGCAAATGTGTTTGGTGTGTGTGTGATGCCAGCGAGTGCGGCCCAGTGACCAAATATAATATCCAGGTCTGCATTGGCGCGGTTTTTAACTCGAAACCATGGCACCAAGTTTCCAGCATGTGAATCAATGGTTCCTTTGTTGCGTAAATCCAGCCTGCCATCTTCATAACAAAAACGCATGCGGGTAAAATAATTCGTAATGCAGCGCAACCGCTCCCAACCTTGAAGATCATCCTGCCAGAAGTCCGGACGATTTCCGTACATGTGATGGAAAAACTGCGAAGCCTCATCACTTTGTAAAACATTTTCCACTTCTTTTGCCAGCGCTTGTGCTTTTTCTAAATCCCATGCCGGTGCAATACCAGCATGTGCCATGGTGTAACCTAGCGTTGCATCATGATGAAGTAGGGGTTGTTGTCGTAACCAATTTAATAATTCATCTCGATCAGGCGCGGCTAGAATCTCCGCAATAGAGTCATCATCGGATCCTGGATGAGCGCCATGCGCCACTGCTAACAAGTGCAAATCATGATTGCCTAAAACCGTATGATGACGTTCACCTAGATTTTTGATAAAGCGTAATGTTGCCAGCGATTTTGGGCCACGGTTAACGAGATCACCAGTGAACCAGAGCGAGTCTTTATCTGGGTCAAATTCAATGAGCGCAAGCAATCTTTCTAACGGATCAAAGCAACCTTGGATATCACCAATGGCGTATGTTGACATGCTGTTTTACCTTACGATTAAAATCGGCTTTTACGACGAGACAAATATTGTAGCGAGCCTATGATTAGGATCACAATTAAGTTAATCACCATGACAGCTAACGCGTGATTTTTTTTAGGAAAGAAGTGTGAGACAAAAGGAATATAAGCGGTTGAGAAAAAGAGTGTGGAAAATACAATTGCAAAATAACTTAAGCCAAATCCCCATTTTTTTACCCAAAACAAGCCCACGGCCGCCATGGTATTGGTGACAAAAAACAGCAACGTGTTCAAGATGATTAAGAGATACCAGCCGATAGGCAGAGATTGGATATGCCATAAATTCACCACGCGCCAGTTCATGATAACGGTCAGCAACATGAGAAGAGCGATCACTTTGCATCCGACTGCGATTTTATTCCATGCCATTATCACTTTCTCCTATTGGTTGTCAGATTCAATCAAATCATTACTGAGTTTAACATAGTCTGCGACTGTCAATTGCTCCGGTCGTAATTTAGGATCAATGCTGCTTTTTTTCCATGCATCGTCTGTCATTAAACGCTTCAAACAGTTGCGTAATGTTTTGCGGCGTTGACTAAAAGCTTGTCGCACAAGACCTTCAAAGTGGCCGTAATCTTTTGCAACATGCGGCACAGTTTGATAAGGAACGATACGCACAATGCGTGAATCCACTTTTGGCGGTGGATGAAAAGCACTGGGCGGTACATCAAACAACGCTGTCACCTGACAGTGATATTGCACCATGATACTAAGCCGGCCATAGTCAGAGTTGCCACAATTGGCGGCTAGGCGATCGACCACTTCTTTCTGCAGCATAAAATGCATGTCGATAATGCTGCCAGCAAATTCCAGCAAATGAAAAATCAAAGGCGTTGAAATGTTATACGGTAGATTGCCAATCACGCGCAGTGGCAAATCATTTTTGACGAGCGCACTAAAATCAAATGCTAGCGCATCGGCTTGATGCACCGTGAGTGTTCCTACCGCTTGACAGCGCTCAGTTAAAATAGGAATTAAATCACGATCGAGTTCAATGACATCCATCGCGCCAGTTTTCTCTAACACTGGCAACGTGAGGGCGCCTTGGCCCGGCCCAATCTCTACGAGATGTTGGGTAGGTTCAGGCGCAATCACATTGACTAAGCGTTGAATGACCTGCTTGTCATGTAAAAAATGTTGTCCAAAGCGTTTACGCGGTACATGCATGAGATCATGACTGTGCTAAGGCACGACGCGCTGGTAAAAAGCCATGTGCCGCAGCTTTTTGAAACCATTGGTGTGCGATGGTGTGATTGACAGTCGTGCCCATACCGTTTGCATACATCAAGCCCAAATTGTATTGCGCGCTAGGCAGGTTATGATTGGCCGCTTTTTGGTACCATTGTAATGCCTGGGCGTAATTTTGTGTGACACCTTTGCCAGCAGCATACATATAGCCCAATTCGTTTTGAGCGTAAGGATTGCCTTGTTCTGCCGCTTTTTGGAACCACGTTAATGCCTGGGCGTAATCTTGAGGTGTGCCTTGGCCAAGTAAGTAGCGTACGCCTAAGCTGTTTTCTGCGTCCGCATTGCCTTGATCGGCGGCGCGTTGGAACCAAATAGCAGAAGCATCGTAATCGCGGGGAACGCCACGGCCTACACGATACATGTAACCTAGCGCATATTGGGCTTTTGCATATCCCATGCGCGCTGCTTGCAAGTAGTGTTGTACGGCTTCTTTATCATCGCGTGCAACGCCATTGCCTTGCGCATAACGATTACCGGTTTTGTAAATATCATCCGCTGAGCCTGAATAAGCCTCATGCTTGTCTGTATCAATACCAATGGAATCGTCGCCATTCATGCGGTCAACGCAACCGCCGAGCAGTAAGCATAGAGTGATGATGCCTATTTTTTTTAAAGTCATTTCCAATTTCCTTGCTGAACTAATTTACGATTGGGGCAGCCATGCTGGTATAGCTTGGCCATGAAAAATTGTTTTGGCAGCGTTTAATACTTCGGCTGATTGAATGGCTTCGACAAGTTGTTTAATTCTTGGGTCATTCTGTTCGTCTTCGCGGATGACAATGATGTTTGCATAGGGCGAATCGCTACCTTCGTGAAGAATAGCATCTTTTGTAGGTGAGAGTCCTGCCGGAATCGCAAAATTTGTATTAATGACGGCAATTTCTACATCAGCAAGGCTGCGTGATAATTGAGCAGCATCGAGTTCCTTAAACTGAAGATGCTTAGGGTTCTCTTGAATATCCAGCGGCGTCGCATACAGTCCAGCCGTTGATTTCAATTGAATAAGTCCGCCTTTTTGTAATAAAAGCAAAGCCCGGCCTTCATTGCTAGGGTCGTTTGGAATGGCGACGATACTGCCTTCCGGCAATTGGTTTAAGTCTTTTATTTTTTGCGAATAAACACCCATGGGATAGACAAACGTTTTGCCGATGGCAATGAGTTTATAGTGTCGGTCTTTGATTTGTTTATCTAAAAAAGGCTGATGTTGGAACATGTTGGCATCAATGCTGCCATCATTTAAAGCGGTATTAGGCTGAATATAGTCTGAAAACTCAATGATTTGAACGTTTAAACCGTATTTGTCTTTCGCCACTTGTTTGGCGGTTTCCATGAGCGTCGTTTCAGGGCCAGAAATGGTGCCTATTTTGAGTTCATTTTTATCATGTGAATGACAAGCAACTAAGCTTACGGCGCAAAGTATCAGGCCGATTTTTTTAATAGCGTGAAGCATTATTGGTTACCTTAATTTCTGAAGTGCTTAAATTTTTTGACTAACCAGTCACCCGTTGACTGCATGATTTGAACTAAGGCGATCATAATAACAATGGTAATCACCATGACGCCAGGGTCAAAACGCTGATAACCATAACGAATAGCTAAGTCGCCAAGACCGCCACCACCGACAGCACCTGCCATCGCTGAATAGCCAACCAAGCTGATTACCGTTAGCGTAAGACCGTTGATGATGCTAGGGAATGCTTCAGGAATCAACACCTTCCTGATGATTTGCCAGGGTGTTGCGCCCATGGCGAGCGCTGCCTCAATCAAGCCTTTGTTGATTTCGAGTAAAGCACTTTCGACTACTCTTGCGATAAAAGGGATCGCAGCGAGGCTGAGTGGGACAATCGCGGCATTGGTGCCAATCGAGGTGCCAACGATAAGGCGTGTCATGGGGATGACGGCGATCATTAAGATAATAAAAGGAACGGAGCGCGTCATGTTGATTATAATGGCTAAAGTTTGATGCAGCGCGGGGCGCTCTATAATATTACCCTTACGGGTTAGGTAGAGTAATATGCCTAAAGGCAAACCCACCAAGGTGGCAATGAGGCTTGCCACAATGACCATGTATAAGGTTTCAAGGGTTGCTTCAAGCAAAAGGAATGATATCGTTTGGGACATGACCTATTATCTCTGCGTTGATTCCGATTTTTTTTAGATAAGCCATGCCGTTTTGTAATTGACTTTTTTCTCCGTCAATGGCGACTAGCATGACACCCATCGCGTGCTTTTTAACGTATTCCATGTTGCCTTGCAAAATGTTGATACGCCATCCAAATTGGCTAATTAATAGCGCAATAATGGGTTGAGTCGCCGTCGATGGCAAGAGTTGTAAGCGCATAACAGGATGCGTGTTGGGTTTTTCGGTGGCTAAGACATATTCTTGAATGGCTGGTGGCAATGTCTGCGGTAGCGAAGAAAAGATAAAGTTCTTCGCAATATCCGTTTTGGGATAGGCAAAAAACTCGCCGACTTCGTTTTCTTCAATTAGGTGGCCTTTTTCGAGAATGCCCACGCGATCACAGCAAGCTTTAATAACAGACATTTCGTGGGTAATTAAGAGAATAGTTAAATTCAGTCGATCACGAATATCTTTTAATAAATGGAGAATGCTATTGGTGGTTTCAGGATCAAGCGCCGAGGTCGCCTCGTCACACAATAAGACATGAGGCGAGGAGGCCAATGCGCGAGCAATTGCCACGCGTTGCTTTTGGCCACCGCTGAGCTGAGCCGGGTAATGGTTTTTTTTGTCGGAAAGCCCCGTGAGCTCGAGCAATGGTAGAATGATTTCGTCCATTGCCTCTTTTTTTTGATTAGCCAGTTCCAGCGAAAAAGCGACGTTGTCGTACACAGTACGAGAGGACAGCAAGTTAAAGTGCTGAAAAATCATGCCTATTTTGCGACGTGCATGACGTAAGTCCGCCGTCTCAAGCACAGTTAAGTCTTGACCGTTGACAATGACTTGCCCACTGCTTGGTTGCTCTAGCAGATTAACACAGCGTATTAGAGAGCTTTTGCCCGCGCCGCTGCGACCAATGATGCCGAAAATCTCGCCGGGAGAAACATGCAAATTGATGTTGTGCAGTGCTGTGATAGTCCCTTGAGGGGTGGTATAATTTTTGTATAGCTCACGCAAAGTAATCATAATTAAAAAATTCATTTGTTAATTTCATTTCTATATAATGCCTGCTTTTTCAATTTTATAAATAGAAAAATGAAGATTATATAATATATTATGGCCTGCGCTGCCGTTCTCGGTCGTGGCTAAAATTGTAAAAGAGGATTTCCTGTGATCTCTCCGTTACTGACGGATTTATATCAACTGACAATGGCTTATGGTTATTGGAAGTTGAATATGCATAACCAAGAAGCTGTTTTTCATTTGATTTTCCGCAGTAATCCTTTTCGCGGCAATTATGCGCTCGCATGTGGTTTGGACACTATTATCGATTTTTTGCAAGACTGGCATTTTTCAGCCGATGATCTTGCGTATCTTGCCAGTGTGACGAGCGCGACAGGCGAGCGCTTGTTTCCAGAGGATTTTTTAGATTATTTAGGGCAATTACGCTTCACGTGTGATGTGGATGCTATTCCAGAAGGAACGGTGGTGTTTCCTCATCAGCCTTTGATTCGTATCAAAGGGCCTTTATTACAAGGCCAGCTGATTGAATCAACCTTATTAAATGTAATAAATTTTCAAACTCTCATTGCCACGAAAGCATCGCGTGTTTATCAAGCGGCTCATGGTGAGGATATTTTGGAGTTTGGATTGCGCCGTGCGCAAGGCCCTGACGGTGCTCTTTTAGCGAGTCGAGCGGCTTATATTGGCGGTTGCAAAGCGACATCCAATGTGTTGGCTGGTAAATTGTATGGTATTCCGTTGCGGGGAACGCACGCACATAGCTGGGTTGTGGCATTTGCCGATGAAATAAGCGCCTTTACAGCGTATGCAGAAGTGATGCCCCACAACTGTGTTTTGCTAGTCGATACTTATGACACCGTCAAAGGCGTGGCTCATGCCATCGAAGTCGGTAGAAAATTGCGAGCGGCAGGCGGTGAGTTGTTAGGTATTCGTCTGGATTCGGGTGATTTAGCCAAGTTGAGCATTATTGCGCGAGAGATGTTAGATGCGGCAGGTTTTCAGCAGACACAAATTGTGGCTAGCAATAGCCTGGATGAGTATGTGATAGAGCAGCTTAAAGAGCAGGGCGCTAAAATTTCGATTTGGGGAGTCGGTACAAATCTGGTAACAGCTTATGATCAGCCGGCATTGGATGGTGTGTATAAGCTATCTGCTTTGCGCGATTTGCAGGGTAGATGGCAATACAAGATTAAATTATCCGAGCAAACCATTAAAATTTCCAATCCCGGTATTTATCAAGTGCGACGTTATTTTTCAGGTAAAGCGTTATTA
Source organism: Gammaproteobacteria bacterium (assembly GCA_031291175.1). Classification (GTDB taxonomy): domain Bacteria; phylum Pseudomonadota; class Gammaproteobacteria; order DSM-16500; family DSM-16500; genus UBA5158. The sequence goes on along the minus strand of JARLJO010000049.1, from coordinate 48,078 downwards.
CGAGATGTTATGTATAACGCGGATACGGGAATTTCTGATGAGCCGAAAGTACAATCTGTCGATGGATCGCACGAAATGCCCGCATTAACCACTTATGATACGAGTGTTGATTTGCTTCAGCCCATTTTTATAAAAGGCAAATTGACTTATACACGTGAAGCGATTGACGTCATACGGCAGCGAGCCATTGATGAAGTGACACAATTTTTAAAAACCCATTCAAAAAAACTTTATCCAGTTGGGCTTGAAAAAAGTTTGTATGAATTAAAGCAGCGACTGATTGATGATTTGTCCGCTGTTAATCATTTAGAGTCTTAATATCATGGTAGAAGAAAAATATTTTCGTCGTATTCGCAGTTTTGTGCGTCGTGATGGCCGTATGACCGATGCGCAACGCCGCGTTTTGGTGGAGTTATGGCCTAATGTTGGTTTGGCATTAGCTGATGGAAAAATGCAGAGTGACAAAGTGTTCGGCAATGATGCGCCTTGCATCCTCGAAATTGGTTTTGGTTCTGGCCAATCTTTGCTAGAAATTGCACGTGAGCATCCTGAAAAAAACTTCATTGGCATTGAAACCTATCAGCCAGGCATTGGTACATTGTTGCTGGGTATTGAGTCATTCGATGTTAAAAATATTCGAGTGTATTATGCGGATGCGGTTGAGGTGATGCATCAGTGTATTGAGGCGGGTAGTCTCGACGGCGTTCAAATATTTTTCCCTGATCCATGGCAAAAACGCCGACATCATAAACGTCGTTTAATTCAGCCAGAATTTGTGAAGCTCGTTACAGATAAGCTGAAACCTAATGGCATTTTTCATTTAGCAACGGATTGGGAAGATTACGCGGAACAAATGATGGAGGTGCTTTCTGCCGCAACGGATTTGATTAATCTTTCTGGTGTGGGTGAATTTGCTTCGCGTTCCAGTCAACGACCTGTGATCACTAAGTTTGAACAAAGAGGTCATCATTCTGGCCGACCTATTTGGGAGCTGCAGTTTATGCGGCGCTAATTTCTCTGGACATTCCTGGCCGCCTTCACTAATCTTAATTTCATTTGGGTCAGAGGTTCAATGGATGAGCACTAAAACTAAACTCTTTTCTCTTGCCGCGATTTCCTGTTTATTTGTAGGTCAAGCGCAGGCTGTTGATACCGGGCTTTATATTGGTGTAGCAGTGGGTGCAACGAAAGCGGAAGGTCATCAAAAGACAATCTACACTTCACCATTAGAGCTTCCTCTGCTAATCAATTCTTCAGCGGTGGTAACAAACAGTAATGGTGTTACGTTGCCTGCTGGCAGCTATGCTTTTTCTTCTATGTATCAAGTGCTCGTTCCAGTTCCTCATACGGGTGGTAGCAAAGCCTTAGTGCCTGTTACGCCGCCAGCATTTAATGTCAATGCATCTGGTGTTGCTACAACACCAAATGGCACGCCGTTCTACCCCGCAGGACAATATCAAGTTTTTAATGCAACAAGCGTCAGACCCAATTCATCGACTGGCGTTGGCGAAAGATTATTTATGGGTTTTCGTATCAATCCGTATTCCGCATTTGAATTTGGTTATACGCATTATGCGGCGGTCACTTATAAAGTGCCTGCAGGAACTCAGGTGCCGCTCAATAATCCAGGTATGCGTTCAAACACATTGGATATGGAAGGGGTATTTATCTATCCCGTCTCTAAAATTGCAGTCTTTGCTAAGCTCGGTCTCGCTGCTGTGCGTGTCAGTAATTCAGGGAGTCTGCAGCCTCCGATTAAGCAAGGTAATGGCGGCACAACTGTCACCGTCAGGCCCTTAGTCGGTGTGGGTGTCAGCTTGGATGTGACTCAACAGTGGGTGGTGGATTTCACTTACACGATTATTCCTGGTGGCAGTAGTAACACAATTAAGAACGCGAGCTTTGGTGGTATCGGCGTTTCTTATCACTTTACCGACAAGCTTTGCGGTCAATTCTTGTGTTAAACGAATGTTGCTCTTCTCCTGACGATGGGAGAAGAGCGGCAAAATCAGCTGTGCAAAAACATTTCCACTAAATCATTTAAGAATCGTTGGCCTAATTCAGTTGCGCGAATCCATTCGGTAGTTTCTTCCAGCAAGCCTTTTGTTTTTGCCGCGTTCACGACAGGTTCAATCACAGAAAGCGGTAAGCCTGTGCGTTCTGTAAACAATGCTGTGGGTACGCCCCGCGTTAATCTGAGCGCGTTCATCATGAATTCGAATACCATTTCTTTATCAGGAGTGATCTTTTCTTCGGCGGTAAATTGTTTGGTTGGATCAAGATAGTCACGTGGGTTTTTGACTTGCCAGTGACGAGTGACATTCTGTTGTTCCATATCAGTCAATTTGCTGTGCGCACCCGCGCCAATGCCAAGATAATCACCAAACTCCCAGTAATTTAAATTATGCGTACATTCAAAGTTCGGCTGTGAATAAGCGGACACTTCATATTGCGCCAGGCCGCATTTTTCGATTAATGCGCGACCTTGTTCTTGAATTTCCCATAAGGTGTCTTCTACTGGCAAAGTGGGTGGTTGGTGATGAAATAAAGTGTTGGGCTCAATCGTCAGTTGATACCACGATAAATGTTTGGGCTGAAAAGCTAAGGCATCACGCAAGTCAGACAAGGCATCATCCACTGTTTGATTCGGTAATCCGTGCATCAAATCCAGATTAAAATTTTTAAAGCCGGCGCTACGTGCAATATCAATGGCGCGCAAGGCTTTATCGCGATCATGAATGCGGCCTAGCGCTTTTAATTTATCATCTTGCAGACTTTGTAAGCCTAAAGATAAGCGATTGATACCGGCTTCACGAAAGCCACTGAAGCGTGATTCATCAATGGTGCCGGGATTGGCTTCTAGCGTCACTTCTGTGTCGGGGCCAAATGGCAGGCGGGTATTTACTTCGGTTAAAATGCGTCCGATCCCTTTTGCTGAAAATAAACTTGGCGTGCCGCCACCAAAAAAAATGCTCAGAATACGACGCCCCCAAATTTTCGGGAGGTTTTCTTCTAGATCTTTCATCAGAGCATTAATATAGAGTTCTTCTGGCAGCGAATCGCGCGCTTCGTGTGAATTAAAATCACAATAGGGGCACTTACGTACGCACCAGGGAAGGTGAATATAGAGGCTGAGCGGTATGGTGGTAGTGAATTTCTGCATGGGGGTAGTATCGGGGGGAACTTCAGGGTTGTCAAATTTTCATACTGGTTGTTCTTTGCCAAAAAGCTAAATGGGCTGGGGTCCTGTCAGGGTAGGTTTACTTTTTTCGTGCTCGCCAGTAGGCTGCGCGCGTAAAAAGTAAACCTACCCTGCCACCCCGTTTTTTATAAAAGCGGCGTAGTGTCGAGATTGGGTAGAATTTTCATTCGCAACTCGTGCAACTTTCGCGCTAGAATATCGCCACATTATCTCAAGGAGTTATCTCATGGCTAAAAAACGCGTAAAAGTCGCTATCAGCGGCGCTGCTGGACAAATCGGTTATGCTTTAGTATTCAGAATTGCTTCCGGCCAAATGCTAGGCCCTGATACCGAAATTGAATTGCAATTGCTTGAGCTTGAGCAAGCATTGCCTTCCTTGAAAGGCGTTGCAATGGAATTGGAAGATTGCGCGTTTCCTTTGTTGAAAAAAATCGTTTGTACCTCTGAAGTGAATGTCGCTATGCGCGATGCCAATTGGGTGCTCTTGGTCGGTTCCGTTCCACGTAAAGATGGTATGGAGCGCGCGGATCTTCTCCGAATCAACGGCAATATTTTTACTACCCAAGGTAAGGCAATCAATGACAATGCCGCAGAAGATGTCAGAGTATTTGTTGTCGGCAACCCTTGCAATACCAACTGTTTGATCGCAATGAATAACGCGCCTAATATTCCTAAGGATCGTTTTTTTGCAATGACCGCGCTAGATGAGCTAAGAGCAAGAACACAGCTTGCGAAAAAAGCTGGCGTTGATGTCACATCCATTACTGAAATGACGATTTGGGGCAATCACTCAGCGACGCAATATCCTGATTTCTACCATGCAAAAATTGACGGCAAGTTTGTACCAGAAGTCATTACCGATTTAAATTGGTTACAAAATGACTTCATCACTACCGTTCAAAAACGTGGTGCAGAAGTCATTAAAGTCAGAGGCGCCTCATCCGCCGCATCTGCTGCCAATGCTGCAATCAGCTCCGTATACCACTTGACTCATGACACTGTTGCTGGCGAAAGCTTTTCCGTTGCACGTTGTTCGCAAGGTGAATACGGCGTGGATGAAGGTTTGATTTTCTCAGTTCCATGCAGAACAGAAGGCGGAAAATTGAAGGTAGTGACCGGTTTAACATTAAACGAATTCAGCAAAACCAAATTCGATTTGACGTTAGACGAATTACGTAAAGAACGCGATGCAGTACAAGAACTAGAATTGATTTAATCTGGTTTTAAAAACAAAAAAGCCGGAGATCATCTCCGGCTTTTTTATATTTGGCTTTTATTAAAAAAACGGGGTGTCAGGGTAGGTTTGCTTTTTACGCGCGGAGTTTACGAGCACGAAAAAAGTAAACCTACCCTGACAGGACCCCAGTCAATTTAAAAAAAGCCTAAGACCAAACCGCCAACAAAGCCATAATACAAAGCCCAGCCAGCAAAGCAAAAAACTCAGCCAACCCCTCGCCCTCATGCGAGCGCTGATGATGGTTAATATGATGCAAAGTAGACATATACAAAAACGTCCCTGCAGCAAACGCATTAAAACCCGCAGTCAGAAGCAGTCCAATCCGTTCATGCAAATAAAAAGTCAGCGTCGTACCCAAGGCAATCCCAAGCGGCGTCATGAGAGAAAAGATACCAATCACAATCAACGTGTTTTTTAACGACAAAGAACTGCGATTCAGTGTGATGGCTAAAGTAAAACTTTCTGAGCTTTTGTGCGCAATGATGGCAAGAAAGATAATCGAAGCAGTAGCAAAGGTAGTATTCACCCCAAGCGTCGCCCCTTCAATCAATGAGTGAATGATAATAATGATGGCGATGACAAAAGGAATGGTGGATCCATGCGGGTGTGAAGAAGCGTTCCCTGACAGTCTTTCAAAGAAAAGTAACAGTAAAAAGCCACCCGCACAAAAAAGTTCAGCCACAGGATAAGTGGTGTTACCTAAAGTTTGGGAAAAGTCGGCAATAGCATCCGGAAGCATGTGAAACAGAGCTGCGCCTAAAAAGATACCGCTAGCGAAAGCATCGCCTAATTCTAAAGCCCAGTGGTGCGTAGGGCGCGCGCGTACCTTAAGAGGGTAGGCAACTGCAATGAGACTGATAAAAAATATCAGCGCACCAGCAATGACTTTGTAAATAATGAGAGACATGCCTATAATCTCGCTGGTTGAGGTATGCATAATAGTAATGACTTATTCTTTATTTGCATAATAAAATTTCACGCATTCGGGGGAGAGGATGTTCAGAAACAATTTGTTACGTCGATCTATTTTTGCTTTGCGCCAATCGGATATAGCCAAATATCCCAACCAGTTTCTATCACCAGCCTTGCCGGCCTGTTCTGATTTTGCCAAAAGATGGGTGCGATGTAGTTTTACTTTCTTTCAATCTGATAAATATTTTACCACCGCTGTGGTCCCTGTCGTTGCTGTCCCTGTTCCATTTGAGCCCATTAAACAGTTCATCAAAAAAGAGCTTTCAATGAGTAAAGAAGAATATGCTCGCGGGACGATCTCAAATTGGTTGGATAAAGAGCGTTATGACGAACTCGACAAGCTTATGTCAAAAATCATAAAGCAAGTTGATGATTGCAGCAGTGAATCAGCTCTTAAAGCACTTTATCAGACAGACACATTTAATGCACTTTTAGAAAAACACAGCAATTTAAATATTTGCCAAGAAAAAAATGGCCAGAAAAAGCTATTTCCCTGGGAAGAGTTTAAACGTCAAATAAGTGATTTGATCCATCGTAATTTGACCTGTCCTAAACCAGGCCTATATGGATGAGCTGTTTGTTGATATGATGTTTTTTTCTCACTAAGAAAATGATTCTATGCCCGAATTAACTATTGCACAGAAAGTTGCCATCTGGGCGTTGCCCGTACTTTTTGCTATTACTTTGCACGAAGTGGCTCATGGATGGGTAGCATCTAAATTTGGCGATCAAACTGCTCGTTTGTCTGGTCGTCTAACGATTAACCCGATTAAACACATTGATCTGATGGGAACCATTGTGGTTCCACTATTGATGTTGTTTTTTAGTGGTTTTATCTTTGGCTGGGCAAAGCCCGTACCAGTCGATGCTCGCAACTTACGCAATCCTCGCCGTGATATGGCCATTGTTGCCTTAGCTGGACCTGTTTCCAACCTATTAATGGCAATTTTTTGGGCTGCAACTGCAAAAATCGGCATATTATTGCTAGATGGTAACGCATGGCTAGGTGTTCCTCTGGTTTTAATGGGGGAAGCTGGGATCATGATTAATTTAGTTTTAGGCGTATTAAACTGTATTCCAATCCCGCCTTTGGATGGCGGTCGTGTTTTATCAAACTTATTACCCGGTAGAATGGCTTGGCAAGTCTCAAGGATTGAGCCTTACAGTCTTTTAATATTAGTTCTTTTGATGGTCACTGGCGTATTATCTTATATTATAGGTCCGCCGATTATGTTGCTAAGTCATTGGATAGCGTTCATTTTTGGTTTGCCAGGAGGCTAGCTGGTTTCACTGTCTTAATGACCACTTTTCAGGATGAAAGGTTTAAAGATGAGAACAGTCTGGACATTGCTTGCTTTAATACCAATTCTGTTGGGTTTGTCTGCCATAGCAGGGTGGATAGCCCATATCCCTATGCTCACGCAAGTTCATCCTGGTTTTACCCCCTTAGTTTTTAATGGTGCGATTTGTTTTATCATGACAGGTCTCGCGTTGTTTTTTTTGTTTCACCCATTTTACGGTACAAGGCCAGCCCAAATTGTTTTAGGCAGTTTGATTTTTATCATTGGCGCTTTGACAGCCATTGAAGTTATTTTCAATATTGATCTTCATATTGATGAAATTTTTCTGCAGGCCTGGATGCCGATGGCGGATGCCCCTCCCGGGCGCATGGCACTCAATACCACCTTTTCATTCATGCTGTCTGGATTGATCCTTATTTTGCTGAGTTTTTCTCGCATAAAAATATTGGCAATGTGTATCGAAATATTTATTTTCATTTTGTTTTTGATCGGTGTGCTTGGCCTTGCTGGTTACATTCTCAAAATTGAATTCTTGTATAACTGGTATAGCTACACCCAAATGTCACTGCAATCAGCCATTTGTTTTACCGCGATCAGTGTTTGTTTTTGGAGTTATTGGCGAACCAATGAATCGAGTGCAGGATTATATGAAGGTCGCCAGGATACTAAAATACTGCTGCTCAGCACGGCCATTTTGTTATGCGTTGCTTTAATTGTTGGCTTAGCAAGCTTTGTCACTATTGCAAAGCAGCAGGCCACAAAGACAGGGGAATCTTTCCAGCAAATCTTAGAAGACAAAAGCAGTTTGTTCGAAAATGAAATCAATCATGTCTTTCAAGTTTTAAATGTGATTCGTGTCAACTCCATCTTTCAAAAAGATTTGCTCAGTCAAGGTGATAGTAATCAGGCGGAAAACTATAAAGACGTTTTAAATTTATTTTTAGCAGAAGGATTTTCTGCGGTCAAAATCAATGACCGTTTTGGCAATACCTTAGCGTCACTAGGTAATTTTATAGAGAAGCCCGTTTTCTTTGCTCGGTTAAATACCAGTGAGGCGCCATCCAATTTGCTTTGGAAAGACGGTTGGTATATCCAAGTGATGGTTGCTGTCAGTCCGAGTTTATCTAATTCAGGCATGATTGTTGCGGAATGGCCTTTGTATAATATTGACATGGGCATTGCCAGTAATCAGCTCATTGGAAAAACCGGTTCATTTATTGTTTGTACTTCAACCGGCGACAAAGAGCAGTCTTGTTATTCTTCTCGTTTAGGCGATGTTTTTCATACGACAAAAGCGATGTCTACTCAGTTTTTACCGGCCGATTATGCATTGGCAGGACAGTCCGGTGTCATTACTTCTTACACCTATCAACAAAAACGCTTATTAGCAGCCTATGGTCCGGTTGATCATCTCGGTTTGGGTATGATTGTTGATATGGAAACCTCGGAAATCTATGAGCCAATAAAAGAGAATCTCCATTATATTTTGCCATTTATCGTCATTGCTATCGTGATTGGTTTGTTATTGCTGCGTTTACAAGTTATCCCCTTGGTTCGTCGTGTCGTCAAGGCTGAGCAAGAGCTGTTGCGTACCAATAGACGATTACAAGAGAGTGAAGAGCGTTATGCGCTAGCAGTAAGAGGAAGCCATGTTGGCTTATGGGATTGGAAGGTCGGGACAGATCAAGTATTTTATTCGCCTTATTATAAAACAATGCTGGGATATGCCGAGCATGAAGTGCCACCCAAATTAGATTTTTTTAAGATGGCACTGCATCCGGATGATTATGATCGTACGTTTGAAGCAATAAAAGAGCATCTAGAACATTATGCTCCGTTTGATATTGAGTTTAGATTAAAACAAAAATCAGGAGAATATCATTGGTATCGTTCGGTCGGTGAAGCTTTGCGCGATGATCAAGGCGTGGCTGTGCGAATGGCGGGTTCGCATACTGATATCGGTGAGCGTAAGAAAGCAGAGCAGCGTTTATCAGCACAATATGCTGTTATCAAAATATTATCAGAAGCACCCAATGTCGAGAGCTGCGGGAATAAAGTCATTCAGGCGATTTGCGAGCTTTTGGAGTGGGATGTCGGTGTCATGTGGATGGCTGATTACCAGATACGGAAGATGCGTTGTGTAGGATTTTGGTGTCAATCTACTCTCTCTGGAGAGGCTTACAAAAATGCTATGCTGCAAACGGAAGTGCAAATTGGTGTGGGCTTGCCAGGTCGGGTTTGGAATTCAGCGCAACCCGCTTATATTTTCGATATCGTGGTTGATCGAAATTTTCCTGCGGCGGCAAAAGACCTTGGTCTACATTCGGCGTTGTGCTTTCCCATTTTGTTACAAAATAAAGTATTGGGTGTAGTCGAGTTTTTGACGCAGAAAAAACAAATACCGGATGATTCATTAATCAAGATGATGGCGGCGATTGGTGCGCAAATCGCACAATTTATTCAACGTAAATCAACAGAGGTGGCGTTAAGAGAAAGTGAAGGTTATAAAACAGCCATTGTTGAATCCGCATCAGATAGCATTATGACAATTGACGAAAAGGGCATGATTGTTTCCTTTAACCCGCTTACCTCTGAAATATTTGGTTATGCGGCTTCAGAATTGAATAACAAAAATATTGATTTATTGATTCCTGGCCTGACAGAAAAGCTAAAACAATTTCCTGAAAAAATGGTTTTGGAATCTGAAGGAGTGAGAAAGAGCAGGGAGGGTTTTCCCATTGAGATTAGCGCATCCATCATGCATCTCAATAAGCAAGATGTGTCAGTCACCATTGTGAGAGATATCACGGAAAGAAAAAAAGTGGAAAAACTGAAGAATGAATTTATTTCCGTTGTCAGTCATGAGTTGCGCACGCCATTGACGTCAATACGCGGCGCATTAGGGTTGATTGTGGGTGGAATGGTTGATCAGGCACCAGAAAAAATGGCCAAACTGCTTTCTATTGCGAATCATAACAGTGACCGCTTGTTGTTATTAATTAATGATATTCTGGATATGGAAAAAATTGAATCCGGAAAAATGCGTTTTCACTTAGAAGTCCTGGATATTAATAAGATAGTGAAAGCAGCTATCCACGCAAACAAAATGTATGCGGAAAAATTTGAGACGCAGCTTCAGTTTTCTCCCGGTGCGACCGATGCTATGGTGAATGTGGATCCAGACCGATTGGTTCAGGTCTTGACGAATTTAATTTCAAATGCAGTTAAGTTTTCGCCAAAAAATGAGGCTGTTATCGTTAAAACAATGGTTATCGATGATAGGGTGCGCGTGTCGGTAAGCGATAAAGGTGCGGGCATTCCATCTGAATTTCAGGCTAAGATCTTCCAGAAATTTTCACAAGCAGATTCTTCCGCATCCAGAGAGAAAGGCGGCACGGGACTTGGATTGAGTATCAGTAAGTCCATTATCGAAAAATTAGGTGGGTTACTTGGCTTTACTAGTATGGAAGGCCATGGCGCCATTTTTTATTTCGACTTACCGCTCTGGTATCCGAATAAGGCCGACTCTCCATTGTCAGTCAAAGCGAGTGAAACTAAAGTGAAGCAACGCTACCCGCATGTTTTGTTGGTAGAGGATGATATAGCGACTAATAACGTCGTGAAGACTTTATTACAAGGGCGGGCGAAGGTCACCACGGTTGACACGATTCAGTCGACACTGGACAAGATTCACAATGGTAAGTTTGATTTGGCTATCTTGGATTTGTTACTGCCTGATGGAAATGGCGTTTCACTTTTGCCAGAGTTCTTAAATCATAGTATTCCTGTCATCGTGTTTTCAGCCATTGAGTTGGGCCAAGATTATTCGCAATATGTTAGGCGCGCATTAATCAAGACAGAAACATCAAATCAAGAGCTCTTAGAAGTGATTAACCATATTCTCGAGGAGATGGAATAGTTCTCAAGGTTATGCCGGGCTTTTATAAAAAACAGGGTAGCCCTGATAGGGCTCCAGTCAACTAAAGGAAGAAACAATGCCAGCTAAACCGCTAAAACGAATTTTGTATGCCGAAGATGAAGATGATATTCGTGTCATTGCCCAAATAGCGCTAGAGGAGCTGGGTGGCTTTGTTGTCAAATATTGCAATACCGGCGTTGAGGTTCTAGAGGTGGCTGAAAGCTTTGCGCCGGATTTATTTTTATTAGATGTGATGATGCCGGAGATGGATGGTATCACAACGTTAGAAGAGCTTCATAAAATTGCGCCCTTGAAAAAAGTGCCTGCTATTTTCATGACCGCAAAAATCCAATCAAATGAAATTGCAGAATATAAAACAATGGGTATTTTAGGCGTCATTAATAAACCATTTGATCCTATGATGCTTGCGCAAACAATCAATGAGATGTGGGAATCGCAACCGTGAATAACAAAGTGCAGGAAAAATTAAGACTGCTTTTTGAAGATTACGCAAATAAATTGCCTGCTCGTATTGACGGAATTGAAGAGCAATGGGCCAGTTTGCAAAAACATCAAGACCCTAAAAAGTTGGCGGATTTTCATCGCGAAATACATAGCCTGTGTGGTTCTTCCGCCACTTATGGTTATCATGCATTAAGCCAGGCGGCTCGCCAGTTGGAAGCTTTTTTGAAAGTATTAATGGATCAAGAAATTAAAATCGATTCAGAACAAATACAGGAAGTAAATTTTTTGTTAGCTAATTTAGCGCCGATGTCTAAGTTCGTCTCGGCAGAAAAGCTGGGTGCAGTTTCTTTTTCACTGACCGGTGCTGTTGACAATAAAATTATTTATCTTCTCGATAAAAAAGAAGCCGCACATGACTTCAGGGAGGAGCTGCTAGATTCAGGTTATCTTGTGCGCGCACAAAAAGATATATTTCAACTGCAAAAAGCGCTTTCTGTAGCAGCACCGCTGGTGATTATCGTTGATATTGATTCTTTCGAAGAGGCGGAGCTTGCAGAGCTGGTGACTATGCGCAAAACGCTAGATGTGTCTGTTTCGTTGTTATGTGTCTCTCATCAGGGCGATTTGTTGACACGGCTGAAAGCCGTGAGGGCAGGCGGCAGTTACTTTTTTCAAAAACCGATCGACTCTTTTCATTTAACCAGAGTGTTGGATCAAATGTCAGCGTCAACCGCTAAGCAACCTTATCGCATTTTGATTATTGATGATTCACAATCATTAGCAGAATACCACGCTTTGATTTTGCAAGATGCAGGAATGATTACTTCCATCACTACAAAGCCATTGGAAATCATGAAAGTGATTGCCGATTTTCAGCCCGATCTTTTATTGATGGACATCTATATGCCGGACTGTTCTGGGATAGAGCTTGCTGCTGTGCTTCGTCAACAGGCATCATACACAAGCCTTCCTATTATTTTTCTTTCAACTGAGGATGATCGAATCAAACAATTATCGGCGTTGAATATCGGCGGCGATGATTTTTTAACAAAACCAATTTTGCCGCAACATTTGGTTTCAGCGGTGCGTTCTCGCGCAAAGCGATCTGGCATTTTGAGTGCTTTTATGGTTCGTGATAGCTTGACGGAACTATTAAATCATACAGCCACTTTGCAACAGGTTTCGGCAGAGATAAAGCGCGCAGAAGAAGAGTCGCTGGAATTATCATTGGTGATTTTGGATATTGATTACTTTAAATCAATTAATGATACCTATGGTCACCTGATGGGTGATTATGTGCTGAGAAAACTGGCGGAGTCTTTATTGTCTCAGCTACGTAAAACCGACATTGTGGGTCGTTATGGCGGCGACGAATTTGTACTGATATTACCTAAAACGAATAAAGAAGTGAGCCTTCAGCTATGCAATAGAATACGCGAGCATTTTTCACGATTAAATTTTAAAGCCGAGGGGATCGATTTTCCTGTCACTTTTAGCATGGGAATTGCAACCTATTCGTATCATCAAAACGCTCAGAATTTAGTAGAGAGCGCAGATAAGGCGATGTACCAGGCAAAAGAGCAAGGTCGCAACAAAGTCGTGCATTTCGACGATGAGCTATAAATGATGTAATTTACTAAAAAATAAGAATAAATAAAATTTATCGATTTTTTGTTGTTCGTCTTCCGTTATTTTTATGCCGAAAAGAATGCGGTGCTTTTTATTTCAGAGTAAAATCTGGCAATAAAAAGTATTGCAATCATTTGTGCGCAATAGGCTTATCGAGGAAGACATGGCATCTCAAAGTTGGGCTGAATTTTTTGAAGAAACACGTCGTTTTATTAAAAGTGATCCTGTGAAGTCACGGTTTACATGGGGTGAAACGTTTCGCGGATTTTTACTTAAGCATTTTACCCATGCGGTCAATACGCAAGAGGGCGGTCAATCTCTTTTAGAGCATACCCGTCGTGAAATCTATGTCACAGAAGGAAATTTTGCTTATCAGCAATCGCAACTGATGCAAAAGACGATAGAGCGCTCTGTTGGTCTCTTAATAGAGCCAGGTCAACACATGGGTCGACAAAAGGATGCTGAAGTTTTAGGACAAAAAATGCTATCCAATTTGTTGGATTATTTGGAAAAGCTACCAAATGCCATTTTTGTTTTTTCGCCAGGGTCAGGCAAGACCATCAGAAAAATCAAAAAAGATGTGCGCTGGGATCAGGCTGAAAGAAACAGCAGGGCCAGTAGAGAGTCTGCTATTAAAAAGTTATTTATTCGCACCACCGTCAGAAATTACCTCGTAGAAAAAATCATAGCAGATAGAATCGATGCCGAGTTTTCAGAACCTTACGCCAGATTCAAAGAAACAAGATCCAGTGAAGCCTTAACAAGCTTGCTCAATGCCATTGAAGAAAAATATCCGTTGATTGCGTGGGATGGTGCTGACAGTGATTTGGTGAATAGGCCTTTGCGTAAAGCAGTAGAGGAATTACTAAAAAGAAAGCTGGGTTGGGAGTTAGCGAATCCTTTAGGTGTGTATGTTCACCGTTATATCCCTGCGGATTCTGATTTTTTTAATCGTATTATTATCTCACCTTTATTTCTGACCAGGTTGGTTGCAACCGACATGCACCGTCATGCTCGGCGTTCTGTGGCTGCACTTGCGCCGAGTGTTCATCATGAGTCTAATCTCTTGACGCTTCCGTCTGCACTGGAGGCGACTGAAGCAAAAGTAAACGAAAACCTGAAAAGAAGTTTTACTCATGCATTAGGTTTCGATCAGGATAAAGAGCATGAAGTTCCTCAAGGGATGCAAAGAAGGGCGTCTATTGCGCCATATCGTGGTGCCGAGCGACGCGCAGGAATGAAGCTAGATGTCAGTTTGGCTCACCTCGCGGAATTTCCCACCCTTCGAAACATGATCGGTTTTAACTTGCTCAATCCTTTTTATATGTTAGATGCAATAGGGCAAATTGTTTTTGGTAATTTAGCCAAGGTGTTATGTTATTCGATAGATCGAAGTTTGCAGTTTTTTGGATTCAATACCCATTCAAAATCCGCCCTGGCAATAAAAATAACTGTCGCTGGTATTTTAACTCTCGCTATTCCGTTGCGATTTCTGACTTTCTCAATGGCAAAAATTAGCGATAAGGTGAGCAAATGGGTCGGTCATTGGCTGTGCCCAGCTTCTCAGGCACCCAATATAGCCTTAATAGATTATCCCGCTTCTTTGGGTTCTCCAAATCAAAGCAATGCGCAGAGTGCATTGCCATCGCCGCGACATGCGACGGCTTATCAGTCGCCACCTGTCGTTCAGCCGCAAACGCATGCTTTTGTTCAGCGACAAATTCAGCAAGCGCAACGATATGGGGTGAGTGCCAGCGTATCATCCCCCTCTCCCATGCTTGATGCTTCGGTAGGCTCTATTTCCTTGCGACCGGTGCCAGATCATTCAGGTGAGGTTGAATCTTCTCCCGAAAAAAATGTTAGCAGGCTTGTTCTTTCAGAAGAAAAGAATCATCATCTTGCACCCCGGTATTTGGGAGAAGAAGCGTTAGAGCCACGGGAAGTGGTCTCAACGGTGGTGCAACATTCGCGGTCTCGGAATCGATTTACATTTGCTTTTCATCAAGAAGAAAGTCCGCTCTCTGTTATTTCCCCTCTGCCTGGCTTACGGTCGTTTGAGGCGCCAGTTTTAGCTATCCATAGACCAACACCGCAGCACGTACCGACAGGTTCTATCTGGGAAGGCGATTTTCCAGGTGCCATTATTGTTTCAAATTGCATCGTGCCTGAAGAGGATTCTTCTTTAGAAACCCCAGGCTTTGCATTCAAGAATTAATACGCAAAAAAAACCCCGCTTTCGCGGGGTTTTTGTCTAGCTGGGTGTGTCGGGTTGCAATTACATCATGCCGCCCATACCGCCCATTCCACCCATGCCGCCCATGCCGCCGCCAGCAGAACCCATATCGGAATCTTCTTTTGGTAGATCAGAGATCATGCATTCGGTGGTGATCATCATGCTAGCAACAGAAGCAGCACGTTGTAGCGCTGTACGTGTTACTTTGGTTGGATCCAGGATGCCCATTTCAATCATGTCGCCGAACTCGCCAGTTGCCGCATTGAAACCGTAGTTGCCTTGACCTTCAACCACTTTGTTTAAAATAACGGAAGCTTCGTGTCCTGCGTTAGCAACGATTTGACGAAGAGGTTGTTCTAACGCTTTACGGGTCAATTGAATACCCATGTTTTGCGCTTCGTTTGCACCTTTGATGTTCTTAACTGCTTGCAGTGCGCGAATCAATGCAACGCCGCCGCCAGGAACTACGCCTTCTTCTACCGCTGCGCGAGTTGCATGAAGTGCATCTTCAACGCGAGCTTTCTTTTCTTTCATTTCGATTTCAGAACCTGCGCCAACTTTGATGACAGCAACGCCGCCAGCTAATTTAGCAACGCGTTCTTGCAATTTTTCACGATCGTAGTCAGATGAGGTATCTTCAATACGTGCGCGTAATTGCTTGATGCGTGATTCGATTTCTTTTTTGTCGCCAGCGCCATCAATAATGGTGGTGTTGTCTTTGGTGATGTGAACGCGTTTAGCAGAACCCAAGTCAGTCAAAGTAGTGGATTCCAGTGTGCGACCCACTTCTTCAGCAATCACTTCGGATTTGGTCAATGTAGCAATGTCTTGCAACATTTCTTTGCGACGATCGCCAAAGCCTGGTGCTTTAACAGCGCAAACTTTCACGATGCCACGCATGTGGTTAACAACCAATGTCGCCAATGCTTCGCCTTCAACGTCTTCAGCAATGATCAACAATGCGCGACCGGATTTTGCAACCGCTTCTAAGACTGGGAGCAAATCGCGGATGGATGAGATTTTTTTGTCAACGATTAAGATGTATGGGCTATCCAATTCAGCGGTCATGTTTTGCTGATTGGTGATGAAGTAAGGTGAGAGGTAGCCACGATCAAATTGCATACCTTCAACAACCGCTAATTCATTGTCTAAGCCGGAGCCTTCTTCAACAGTGATCACGCCTTCTTTGCCCACTTTGGACATAGCGTTAGCAATGATGTTACCAATGGATTCATCGGAGTTAGCTGAAATCGTGCCCACTTGTGCAATGGCTTTGTCGTCTTTGCAAGGAACGGATAATTTTTTCAGTTCTTCAACAGCGGCAGCAACTGCTTTATCAATACCACGTTTCAAATCCATTGGATTGAAGCCAGCAACAACGGCTTTCAAGCCTTCAACTAAGATTTGACGAGCTAAAACAGTAGCGGTGGTTGTGCCGTCGCCAGCTTCATCAGAAGTTTGTGACGCAACTTCTTTAACCATTTGCGCGCCCATGTTTTTGAACTTGTCTTTGAACTCAATTTCTTTCGCAACAGAAACACCGTCTTTTGTGATAGTAGGTGCGCCGAAGGATTTGTCTAGTACTACGTTGCGACCAGATGGGCCCATTGTAATTTGAACAGCGTCAGCCAGTTCGTTTACGCCAGCCATCATTAATTGGCGGCCTTCGCCTCCAAATCGTAAATCTTTAGCAGCCATGTGATATTCCTCTTATAAAATGGTAAATAGTGAAATGCTTACGCTTCTTCCAAGACACCCATGATGTCTTCTTCGCGCATCACAAGAAATTCGTTTTCTTCTAATTTAACGTTTGTTCCAGCGTATTTACCGAACAATACGATGTCGCCTACTTTGACTTGAAGTGGCAAGAGTTTGCCGTCAACATATTTGCCATTACCCACAGCAATGACAGTGCCTTGGATCGGCTTATCTTTGTCAGCTGTATCTGGGATAAAGATTCCGCCCGCTGTTTTGGTTTCCATCTCACGTGGTTCGATGACAACGCGGTCGGATAAAGGGCGAATTTTCTTATTCAATTTCTTACTCATGCGGTTCCTCCTAAGTAGCATTAAAAACAAACATATTGCAAAGTGCTGCCAGCTTTCGGCAATCCTCCGAATTGAATAGATGGGGATGATTTTGGCACTCTCAAGTGTTGAGTGCTAAATATAGCGATTAATAGTGTATAGTCAAGCCTTATTCAAGCATAATTACACTATAATAGAGAGATACCCCCTTCAATTTTGTAGGACTCAATCAATGGTAAGATGGTTTGTAGGTATGCTGATTTATCTCATGATTTCGGTGAGCCTGGCAGGTGAGATGGTAAAGCCCCTTCCCGGTAATTCCGCATTTTCGGTTAGCAGTTTCACAGATAAAAATAACCAACTGGTTATACAATGGAATATTGCGCCAGGTTATTATCTTTATCGCGATCGTATTAATATTGAACTTTTGCCCTCAAGCCAGGTAAAAATAGGCAAAGTAAGCTTGCCAGCAGGGCATCCCAAAACGGATGTGATTAGAGGTGCTTATGAAGCATATTCTGATCAATTAACCGTTCCTATCGCCGTATCTTCAAGATCAGAAGGGATTTTAGGGTTCAGTATCAGCTATCAAGGTTGCTCGAGCGCGGGTTTTTGTTATCCACCGATGAAAAAATATTTTAAGGTAGACGTTTCGCGCCTTGTACCTTCGCAAGGATTGACCGCGTACGTATCGGATGAAGAAGCCGCCGTGCCTGAGAATGTCGAATCTCAGCAAGGTTATGCCACCGAATTGTTACTGGGTCATCATTTGGTCTGGATTGTCATCAGTTTTTTGTTTTTGGGATTGTTGCTGGCTTTCACGCCTTGCGTGCTGCCTATGATTCCGATTCTTTCTAGCATCATTGTGGGCTATGGCAGAAATATCAGCTCGAGAAAAGCCTTTAGTCTTTCCCTTTCTTATGTTTTCGGCATGGCGGTCGCTTATGCTGCCGCCGGAATCATCGTGGCATTGGTGGGTAGTCGGATCCAGGTGGCATTACAAAATCCTTGGGTGATCGTGGTATTCAGCGGGCTTTTTGTGTTGCTCGCCCTATCATTGTTTGGATTTTATGATGTTAGGCTACCGAATCGAGTGCATCAACGCGTTGCGTCCTGGAGTCGCCGGCATACCGGCGGGACTTATGTTGGTGTCTTTTTTATGGGCGCCTTATCGACTCTTGTCGTGTCGCCTTGTGTTAGCGCACCGTTAGTCGGGGTGCTAGCTTATATTGGTAAAAGTGGCGATGTGGTGTTAGGTGGCTTGGCATTGATGTCGCTGGGCGTGGGAATGGGTATTCCATTGTTGTTATTGGGGGCATCCGCAGGCAAGTTGTTGCCCAAGGCCGGTCAATGGATGGATACAGTCAAACAATTCTTTGGTTTGCTCATGTTGGGTTTGGCGGTGTGGATGTTGTCACGCATATTCCCAGGCCAAATTATTTTATTCTTATGGGCAGTGGTTGCCTTGCTAACGGCATTTTTTGTGTGGCGTCTTCAGCATTCAAAAAAGATTTTACACAAATTGAATCAAGGTTTAGGGTTGGTGATTCTCAGTTATAGTTTTATTTTAATTTTGGGTTCGATATTAGGTAAAACAGATCCGTTTTATCTTTTGGCAGAAAGAACGATCCAGCTTGCAGAAACAGCCAGGCCCACTTTTGCGATTGTAAAAAATATGGCTGATTTAGATCAGCAATTAGCATTAGCAAAAGCCAACAAAAAAGAAGTGTTGCTAGATTTTTATGCGGATTGGTGTGTCTCTTGCGTTTTAATGGATCGAAATGTATTTGGTCGGCCAGAAGTCAAAGAAGCTTTAGCAAAATTTGTCTTGATAAGAGCCGATGTCACCGAAAATAATGCGTTTGATCAAGCTTTGTTAAAGCGATATCAAATCATTGCGCCGCCCACGATTGTATTTTTTGATATCGATGGTAATGCGCTTTCCAAGCAAGATATTGTTGGTGAGGTAAATTCAAAAGAATTTCTCGCTGATATTAATCGAGTTAGCTATGATCAGGGAGTGAATGATTGTAAAGCAGGTATTAGTGCTTGCTAAATTTTCTCCCTCGCCAGTGTTAAATCAAAAAGTGAAGGCAGCCTATGCTTTTAAGTTAGCGCTGCTGAAAGCGATTTACAGAAGGAATAAATATGTCACACAGTGAAACGTATGAAACACCGCATTTAAGAACAGCGCTAACAGGTCCTCTGCAATTGCTCGAAAAACAAATGCTCAGCAAGCAAGAAGAAATCGAAGAGTGGTTTCAGGCGCAGTGGTTGCTGAGTCCCGCGCCTGCTTACGGGTCTGTTGACTTGCGCAATGCTGGTTTCAAGGTTGCTCCTATCGATATGAATTTATTTCCAGCCGGATTTAATAATCTGCAGATGAATCCGGAGTTTGTTAAGCTGTCTATTGAAGCGGCAAAGCTTGTCATTGATCGCTTGCAACCCAAGGCCAAAAAAATTCTATTAGTGCCAGAAAATCACACGCGTAATTTATTTTATTGGGAAAGTGTGAGTGCGTTGCTGCACGTTTTAACCCACGCAGGTTATGACGCGCGGGTCGGTACATTATCTCCCGATGTGGATGCGCCTTTTGCGTTGTCATTAATGAGTGGTGGTACAGTGAATGTGTCGCCAGCTAAACGTGTTAACAACAAAATTGAAATACAAGACTTTATTCCCGATTTGATCTTGCTCAATAATGATTTGTCCGATGGTATTCCAGCGGTGCTGCAAGGGTTAGAGCAGCCTGTCACGCCACCAGCAGAATTAGGTTGGAGTCAGCGATTGAAGTCTGGGCATTTTCAATATTATGAAAAAGTGAGTGAAGAATTTGCCAATCTCATTCAAATCGACCCTTGGTTCATTGCCCCTTTGTTTAAACATTGCGGCGAAATTGATTTTATGCGGCGTGAGGGCGAAGAATGTTTAGCGTCACACGTAGACTCATTGCTGACTGAGTTACAAAAAAAATACGCTGAATATCATATTCCACAAGAGCCTTATATCGTCATCAAAGCCGATGCCGGGACTTATGGTATGGGTGTCATGATGGTGCGCAGCGCCGAAGAAGTGCTCTCATTGAATCGTAAGCAGCGTACACATATGTCTAAATCAAAAGGCGGTCAGCCAGTCACGAGTGTGATTGTCCAAGAAGGTGTTTACACCTTTGAAACCTGGGGTGCTGAAGATGCTGTTGCTGAGCCTGTCGTTTACTTGTGGGGCGAAAAAGTGGTCGGCGGTTTTTATCGTGTTCATAAAGGACGTGATATTGACGAAAATTTAAATGCGCCTGGTATGCAGTTTGAGCCTTTGATTTTTGCTAAAACCTGTCAGCGTCCTTCGTATCCACCGGTGTTGGGCGAGTGTCAAAATCGTTTTTATGCTTACGGGGTGATTGCGCGCTTGAGTATGTTGGCAGCGGCAAGAGAAATATTGGAGAGCGGGGTAACAAAATGACAATGAAGTTAGGTGTTGTAATGGATCCCATCAGTCATATTCATTACAAAAAAGACAGCACTCTCGCCATGCTATGGGAGGCGGCTAAACGTGAATGGCCAATTTATTACTTTGAGCAAAAAGATTTGTTTTTAAAAAATGGTGTTGCCTACGGTACCGGTCGAGAATTAAATGTCTATCAAGATGCAAAACATTGGTATGAATTTGGCGAAGCAAAAACCATCGCGCTTTCTGATCTTGATGTGATTTTAATGCGAAAAGATCCTCCGTTCGATCGCGAATATATTTATACTACTTATAT
Source organism: Gammaproteobacteria bacterium (assembly GCA_031291175.1). Lineage (GTDB taxonomy): Bacteria > Pseudomonadota > Gammaproteobacteria > DSM-16500 > DSM-16500 > UBA5158. The sequence goes on along the minus strand of JARLJO010000049.1, from coordinate 27,333 downwards.
TTTAGAGCAAGCGGAGCGAGACGGTGTATTGGTCGTTAATAAGCCGCAATCGTTGCGAGATGCCAATGAAAAATTATTTACAACTTGGTTTTCTGAATGTTGTCCACAGACTTTGGTTACGCGCAGCATGAGTCGATTGCGCGAATTTTTCAGTGAACACAGAGACATTGTTTGCAAACCGTTGGATGCGATGGGTGGTTCCTCTATTTTCCATTTGCGCGAGGGGGATCCTAATGCGACGGTGGTTTTTGAAACATTAACACGTCGTGAAACACATTTCATGATGGCCCAAAAATTTATCCCGGAAATTATAGCGGGCGACAAGCGCATATTGATGATCAATGGCGAGCCTATTCCTTTTGCGCTCGCGCGTATTCCATCGAAAGATGATTGGCGCGGTAACTTGGTGGCAGGAGCAGAGGGAGTTGCAAGGCCGCTCACAGAGCGCGATCGAAAAATTTGTGAAGTGGTGGGACCCACTTTGCGCGACAAAGGGTTGATGTTTGTTGGTTTGGATATCATTGGTGACTATCTGACTGAAATCAATGTAACGAGTCCAACCTGCATTCGCGAGCTTGACGAGCAGTGTCAGCTAGATATCAGTTCGACCTTGTTTGATTGCATTGAGCAGCAATATGATGCTGCACTTTAATTAATGCTAAGTGCGATCGCGGCGCTTAGTGTTGCATCTTTTTGATTTTCATGGGGTTTTAAAAAAAATCCCAGCAATTTCAATAAAACGGTTATGATAAGAGGACAATCTTAAGCGAGAGGTTCAGTGATGATGCCATCTACTTTTTGTCAAAAATGTGGTGCTAAGCTTAATGTGGATTCTCATTTTTGTCCTGCCTGTGGTATTGCGTTAAATCCAGCTTCTCTCAACTTAGCTTCGCCAGTGACGCCAACCACCAGTAGTGTGATGCCACCGCAGAGTGAAAAATCAGGTTTAACTGCATTCTTACTATGTTTGTTTTTAGGCACCTTGGGTATTCATCGTTTTTATGTTGGTAAAATCGGTACCGGCATTCTGATGTTTTTAACAGGCGGTGGCTTCGGTCTTTGGTATTTATATGATTTGATTTCGATCGCTTGCAATAACTTCAGCGACAAAGAGGGAAAAATACTGCTGCTCAGCAGAGATCCTTCCGCCGCAAAAAAAGTGGTGCTGGTGCTGGGCGCACTATTCGCTGGTTTTGTCATTCTCATTTCTACAATGATGGCTGTCATTTTTATGATGTTAGGTAACATAGCAGATGTCGCCCAGAATCAATTGGCAGCGCTGCGTGCTGGTGATGTAGAAAAGGCTTATGCTTATACCTCTGTCGATTTTCGCAAAGACACATCGCTAGATGATTATAAGAAATTTTATGAAGGTCATCCCATATTCAAAAATAATGTTAGCGCTTCTTTTCTTGATCGTGAATTCAATAATGATGAAGGTAAATTAAAAGGTACGTTGAAGAGTCAAGATGGCTCTCTAACACCTATTCAGTTTATATTAAAGAAAGAAAACGGTGAATGGAAAATAGAAGGAATCACTCTCAACCCAGATAGCGATACGGATCATTCGTCAGATGTTTCCTCAGTAAAGGTCAATGACGGAACAAATTTGCTGACCAGTAAAGCGCTTAAGTTCTCAATCAATTATCCATCTGACTGGGTTTATCAACAAACCAATCCACATACCGTTGAATTCAGTGAAAAGAAAGACCCCAGTTCCAATATGCTGGTTAACTTGCAGGTTCTTGGCAGTAAAAAGATAGGTGGTATTTACACTACGACAAAAGATGTTATCGATGATTTGAAAAAGCAAATCAGCGATAAGGGCAAAGAGGTGAAATTTATCGGCGAAGGTGCTGCTAAGTTGCCACAAAGTCCTGAAAAAGTTCGGGGAGAATATTTTGTTGTGACGTATACCTATGACGGCGTAGTTTTGAAAAAAATGCAGTATGTCTTAATGAATGAAAGCGGGGATGCTTTCTATACATGGGGTTATACTGCAGACACAGATCATTTTGAAGATAGTCTGTCTGCCGCCAAAGCCATGTATGAATCTTTGGTCATGCAGTAGGGGCAGTTGACCATTCAGCAAGCTCTTAATAGCTCCGAGCAAGGTTCATTATTTTTGTTAGTCTTAAACCAATAAAAATACTGATAGAAAAGTTCTAGTAAAAATATAAAAAGTGTTTTAATGAAGTGTTGGGTTTCGCAAAAAAGCGCTCAACCTACAATGCTACGGTCTGTTGTCAAGGCTCACCCACCCCAACGTCCCGCGGCTTGTCTGCGGGATCCAGAGCGGACTTTCAAAATCTAAATTTAATGAGCTTATTAAACTAAACCATCCTTGCTTTTTACTAACGTGATTTAATAAAAAATCAGTACCTCGCTGGATCCCGCAGACAAGCCGCGGGACGTAGGGGGTGAGTAGTTAAGCCATAAGCATTGTTGGATTGAGCGTTTTTTGCGGAGCCCAACGTTTTAATGAAGTGTTGGATTTCGCAAAAAAGCGCCCAACCTACATTTTATGCTTTGTTAAAACGATTAAGCAAAAATAAAACAACATTTATTGGTCTTAAGTCAATAAAAATACTGAGAGAGAAGTTCTTGTAGAAATACAAATAGCTCTCCTTGAGTTAACACCGCAGTAGATTTAAATAATAATTCCTTATTTTGCTATTGAATACCTTCGTAGGTGTCACTAATATAGCGCGAGTTTATTTCACTCTGTCTTTGTTCTTCGCGCATCCTCTCTCCTTCATTCCATTCCTCCTTTTATTTTTCACATTTGTTTAGTTCATTATTGAAAGGAAAAAGCCATGCAAGACGCAAAAAATATATCCTATTGGTTAGCGGCGCTTTATTTGCCGGGCATTGGCCCTGTCAAAATTTATCGCTGGCTAGCGCATTTCGGTAACATGAAATCCATTTTTACTGCCTCTCTTCAAGAGTGGCAGGCTGTAGGGCTTAGCGCGAAAGAGATCCATGCGTTGCAGAATCCAGATTGGGATGCGGTTCATCGTGATCTGGCTTGGTCAGAAAACACCGGTTGTTGTCTCTTAACGCGCGAGTGTTCGGATTATCCTCTGTTGCTGCGTGAATTAAACGATGCTCCGCTTGTGCTTTATGTGCGTGGCAAGGTCGAATGTTTGCAAAAACCACAAGTGGCGATTGTGGGAACGCGAAATCCCACGGCAGGTGGTCGAGAGCTTGCCGAGCAGTTCGCCTATTATTTATCCAAGTCTGGACTGGTGGTGACCAGTGGTCTGGCATTGGGGGTGGATGCGGCAAGTCACGAAGGGGCGCTGTCTGCGAAAGGGTACACCATTGCAGTGATGGGAACAGGTCATCATCATGTTTATCCGGCAAGTCATACCGCTCTTTATGAAAAAATTATCTCGGCCGGTGCGGTAGTATCCGAATTTCCACCGGATACCTTGGCAATGGCTCACCATTTCCCACGGCGCAATCGTATAATCAGTGGGTTAAGTCTGGGTGTCTTGGTCGTAGAGGCTGCGTTACGGAGCGGTTCCCTCATTACGGCACGCTTCGCCGCAGAGCAAGGACGTGAAGTATTTGCCATTCCCGGCTCAATTCACAATCCTTTGGCACGCGGTTGCCACCAATTAATTCAACAAGGTGCTAAACTGATAGAGAAGGCTTCAGATATCTTAGAAGAGCTAGGCGCGCTACGCCAGGCCTTGTTGCCGGAAGTGACTGAAAAAACACCAGTTTCCATGCCTGTTTTAGATCAAAAAATGAGCCACCTGCTGCAAGCTGTGGGCTATGAAGCAACAGCGCTGGATACAATAATGATACGAAGTGGATTGACGGCGGCCGAAGTTTCCTCCATGCTGTTGTCATTAGAATTACGTAGTTACGTGCAAATTGTGCCTGGTGGCTATGTGCGATCAGCCCCCTAAGTCAGTAAAATACCTATATATAGTATGGTGATTATGTTTGAAGTATTAATGTTTATTTTTGAAAATTACATGGATAGCAACATCTCGTTAAAAGCGGATAACCAAACGATTGTAGTCGAATTAGAAAAAGTGGGTTTTACTCGCTATGAAATTGAATGCGCTTTGGATTGGTTGGATGGTTTAAATCGTTTCCAAATTGCAGTTGAGTCAGCGCCCATGCTCGCTTCTCCCTCAATTCGTCATTTTTTGCCGGAAGAATGCGAACAGCTTGGTGTCGAAGGGAGAGGCTTTCTGCTATACCTGGAACAACTGAGTATTTTAGATCCTATTACGCGTGAAATTGTTATCGATAGAGTCATGGCCCTAGATGGCAGAGAAGTGGACTTAGGGCGCATCAAATGGGTCGTGCTAATGGTATTGTTCAGTCAGCCCGATAAGAAGTCAGCATTATCATTGTTACAAGATATGATTCTTTCAGACGCATTTGACGTTCTCCATTAATTAAAATGAAAGACACCAGATCTATTTTTGTATTCTCGCTAAGGAAGACTTAAGCCTATGTCGAAAAGCCTAGTCATAGTTGAATCCCCAGCCAAGGCCAAAACGATTAAAAAGTATTTGGGACCTGGTTTTGAGGTGTTGGCCTCCTACGGCCACGTGCGCGATTTATTGCCTAAAGAAGGTGCGGTAGATACTGAGCATGATTTTGCTATGCGATATGAATTAATTGAAAAGAATGCAAAACACGTTGCAGCCATTGTAAAGGCGATGAATAAATCGCAAGCACTCTATCTCGCGACTGACCCTGATCGCGAAGGTGAAGCCATTTCGTGGCATGTTTACGAAATTTTACGTGACCGTGAATTGTTAGATAACAAATTAGTGAAGCGTGTGGTTTTTCACGAAATCACTAAAACAGCCGTACAAGCGGCGATTGATAATCCTCGTGATATCTCTATGGATCTTGTCAATGCGCAACAAGCGCGTCGCGCATTGGATTATTTGGTAGGGTTTAATCTATCGCCTTTGTTGTGGCGTAAAATACGTCGTGGTTTGTCTGCTGGTCGAGTACAAAGCCCAGCTTTGCGCATGATTGTTGAGCGCGAAGAAGAAATTGAAAAATTTGTCTCTCAAGAATACTGGGATATTACCGCGCAGACACATGCAAAAAAACATCCCTTTGGTGCGAAGCTCACTATTTATAAGGGTGAGAAATTAGAGCAATTTACCATTATCACTACCAAACAAGCCGAGAGCGTCAAGAAAGTCTTGGTGAAAGCGGCAGATGGCAAATTGATTGTTACCAAGGTAGATAAGAAGCAGCGAAAACGTAACCCTACGGCACCTTTCATAACTTCAACCTTGCAACAAGAAGCCGCACGTAAGTTAGGCTTTACCGCCCAGCGCACCATGCGTACCGCGCAGCAATTGTATGAAGGTATTGATATCGGCAATGGCGCTGTCGGTTTAATCAGTTATATGCGTACCGACTCGGTTAACCTGGCTGATGAGGCGGTTGCTGAAATTCGTCAATTAATCGCAGAGCGTTACGGCAAAGAAAATTTGCCGAGCGAGCCGCCAGCATACAAGACGAAAGCGAAGAATGCACAAGAAGCGCATGAAGCGATTCGTCCTACCTCTGCTATGGTCATTCCAGAATCCATTGTGGATTATTTGAGTGCTGAGCAGTACAAATTATATGATTTGATTTGGAAGCGTACAGTAGCTTGCCAAATGATTCATGCGACAATCGATACGGTTGCAGTGGATTTGTCTTGTGGCGAAGGTAATAATTTTCGTGCAAATGGCTCTGTGATTGCCAATGCAGGCTTCATGCATGTTTATCAGGAAGGTTTAGACGATAAAAAAGTAGATCAAGATGAAGATCGTCTCTTGCCGCCACTGACCGTGGGCGAAGAGGTTTCGCTGGATGAAGTGATTTGTAATCAACATTTCACAGAGCCGCCACCGCGCTATTCTGAAGCCACATTAATTAAAGCCCTGGAAGAATTTGGTATTGGTCGTCCTTCAACGTATGCCGCGATTATTTATACCTTGCAACATCGTGAATACGTTAATTTAGACCAAAAACGTTTTTACCCGACGGATGTGGGTCGCATCGTCAATCGTTTCCTTACCACGTATTTCACGCGGTATGTGGATTATGATTTTACCGCGAAGCTCGAAGACGAGCTGGATGAAATCTCTCGTGGCGAAAAAGAATGGGTGCCATTGCTTGAGCATTTTTGGAAACCATTTAAGCTGCAAGTGGATGAGATTTTAGAAACAGTCCAGCGCAAAGACGTCACACAAGAAGCGATGGATGAAGCCTGTCCTACCTGCGGCAAGCCGTTGTCTATTCGTTTAGGTCGGCATAGTCGCTTTATTGGTTGTACCGCTTACCCTGAATGCAGTTACACGCGTAGTTTAGATGAAGACAAGGCTACCGCTGTTCAGCCAGAAATGATTGAGGGCAGATTATGTCCAAAATGTAATTCACCACTGCAATTGCGAGTGGGGCGTTACGGAAAGTTTATTGGTTGCAGTAATTATCCCAACTGTAAGCATCTTGAGTCGTTGCAAAAACCGGCAGAGACGGGTGTGGACTGTCCCGATTGTAATCAAGGGAAAATTTTGAAGCGTCGTTCACGTAACGGAAAGATCTTTTTCTCGTGTGCGCGCTACCCGGATTGCAAATATGCTTTATGGAATGAGCCTATCGCACAAGCTTGTCCAAAATGTGCATGGCCTTTGCTAACGATTAAAACGACGAAAAAGCGTGGAACGGAATTAGTTTGTCCGCATTCCCCTTGTGATTTTGTCAAAGCTTATGAAAAAGAAGAAGGCGCCGCCGAGTAAGAAAAAAGGACGGTCTGGTTTCAGGCCGTCCCTTCTCATTTAATCAGTTGGCATTCCATGCCAAGACTTACTGTCCTCGATTCAGTATCAAGCGATAAACAAGCAATTCACTTTGCAACAAAGTAATCAATCCTGGACTACCAAACCAGTTTAGCGCTGAATGCATGGGCGCGCTATGCATTGAAATTCACTTTACAGGCTTTAATAAAAACGGCCGGGAAAACGGCTTGTGATTTTCATCTAAAAATCAGTTTCTTATTTAGGTTTGTGCAAATTTTATTCCGTTTTGGTTTGTGCTAAATGAGATGTTTCTTAACTGAATTAGGGAGAAAAGCTTACGCTAGCTTCAGAAGTAGCAGGGTGAGATCTTCTGGTCCAGTGCCCACTTAAGTGCCGAATACCCAAAGATCTCTTATTTTTTAATTGAAGTTGGCCGTGAGATAATAGTGAATAGCGTGAATTTAAAAACCTCTTCTTGCAACTTCTTCAATACAAGAGATAATACAGTTTTCATCCTAAAATAAGATGCTTATATAACAATGAAACAACATATCGAACACTTAATTCAAGCTGCTCTACAAACTTTGCAGCAGCAAGGTGACTTAGTCATTGATTCGCCGCGCATTCAAATTGATAACGTCAAAGATAAGCAGCATGGCGATTTAGCCTGCAATATTGCCATGATGTTAGCGAAAGAAGCAAAGCGCAAACCGCGCGAAATCGCAGAAATGATTGTGAAAGCTCTGCCAGCATCGAGCAAAGTCGCAAAAGTGGAGATAGCAGGCCCTGGTTTTATTAATTTCTTTTTAGCGCCCGATGCGCTTTTCAGTGTTGTCGCCGATATTATTCAAGCAGGCCAAACCTATGGTCATGCCGATGTTGGCAAAGGCAAACGTGTTTTAGTGGAGTTCGTTTCTTCTAATCCCACAGGCCCTTTGCATGTGGGGCATGGCCGACATGCTGCTTATGGCGCCATTGTTTCTGATTTGCTGCAAGCCATAGGCTATTCCGTTCATCGTGAATATTACGTGAATGATGCGGGTCGTCAGATGGATATCCTGGCCGTTAGTGTCTGGTTGCGATATTTAGAATTGTGCACAGAAAAATTCGCTTTTCCAGCGAATGCCTATAAGGGCACCTATGTCATCGATATTGCTTTTGTTTTGAAAGAAAAATATGGCAACACATTAGCAGTGGCTGCCGATCAGCTCTTTAGCGATTTACCCAAAGATGAACCTGAAGGCGGCGATAAAGAAATTTACATTGATGCTGTCATCGCACGCGCGAGAACTTTGTTAGGTAAAGGCAGCTATGAAAAAGTCTTTAACCTTAGCTTGGATATGATAGTCGCAGACATTCGTGATGATCTGGCTGGTTTTGGCGTGGAATTCGAAAAATGGTTTTCAGAGCGCGAACTCGCCAATAGCGATGTAGTTGATCGTATGATTGAGCGCTTACAAAAAACGAATTTAGTTTATGAGCAAGAAGGTGCACTTTGGTTTCGTGCGACCGATTACAATGATGAAAAGGATCGCGTTTTGCAGCGAGCCAATGGCCAGCGCACGTACTTTGCCAATGATCTTGCCTATCATATTAATAAATTTGAACGCGGTTTTGATATCATTATCGATATTCTGGGTTCTGATCATCATGGCTATTACCCACGGATTAAAGCAGGATTGGAAGCAAGTGGGTTTGCCTCTGAAAGATTGACAGTGTTGCTCGTGCAGTTTGTTACCTTGTATCGTTCAGGTCAGCAAGCGCAGATGTCGACACGTAGCGGCTCATTTGTCACGTTGCGAGAATTGAGAGAAGAAGTCGGCAATGATGCAGCGCGGTATTTTTATGTTATGCGACGCAGTGAGCAACACGTGGATTTTGATTTGGATTTAGCAAAATCGCAATCCAATGATAACCCGGTTTATTATGTTCAATATGCCCATGCAAGAATTTGTAGTGTGTTCCGTCAGTTAGCAGACAAGAATATGTCGTACGACCAGTCGCAAGCATTGACACATCTTGCCTTATTAACGCAATCTCATGAGTTGACTTTACTAGGCACATTGGCGCGTTACAAAGAAGTGATTGTGACAGCCGCAACCCAGTATGAGCCCCATCAACTGACAAACTATTTGCGGGATTTGGCGACCGATTTTCACTCCTATTATAATTCACATCAGTTTTTGGTTGAGGATGTGAATCTACGCCTGGCACGGTTGGCTTTGATTGACGCCGCTCGCCAAGTGCTAGCAAATGGGTTACAGTTACTGGGTGTCTCTACACCAGAAAGTATGTAGATATGGCCAAAGATTACGCTAAGTTCGTACCACCGAAGCCAAGAGCTGCTAAACGCCAGCCTAGGCATGCCGAAATCATTTTGTCTGTTTTTTTGTTAGTCATGGCGTCTTTAGCAGGCGGTTATTACTTTTATCAAAAAAATCAGGCAAACACGGTGGCAGAAGGCCAGGGCATGTCAGGGTTCGTCACCAGAGTGGCCTCTCTTTTTTCGCATCATAAAAAAGACGCTCTTCATCCTAAAAAAGTAGTAGTCGCCAATAACGATGATCAACCACCTGCTGTGCATTTTGATTTTTACAGTCAATTACCTAGCATGCAGGTCACTATTCCTGAAGAAGGTGGCCAGGCCACCGCACAAGAGGTCGTCAAACCCATTAATCCGCCTGTATTAGCAAAGGTCGAAGGCTTGTCGTCGGACGTTGCTGCTCCGGCTGCATCTAAATCCAGTGCGCTGAATCCAGATGAGGTAACAACCTTATTGGAAGCGGCGGAAGGTCGGGAGCCTCAGTCAGATATCAAGACAGTGACCCAAGGCTATATCATTGAGTTGGGTGCTTTTGATACGCGACAAGCGGCAGGTCTTTTGGCTGAGGCTTTGTCAGGCGTGGGCTTTAAAGCCTACGTAGTTAAGATCAATCGCAACGGCCGCAACATTTTTAGTGTGCAACAAGGCCCGTTTAGAACGTTAGCAGTGGCAAAGTCCACCCAGCAGCGTTTGCAAAAAAGAGGCATTGTCGGCGAAATACATAAATCGGTGTAATCCATTAGCATTCGCTTGAGCGATCACCAAGAGCAGTTTTTGCGCAAAATGATAGCAGAGTCAGCTGCTCATCCGATATTGGCAGCCCTTGGGTTGTAAAATTGTCATACTGACCCCATATAGATAAGATATGTACTTAATTAGGAGAGGCTCCCTTGGAACAATATCGTGGCACAACCATCTTATCCGTTCGCCGTAATGGCACGGTTGTGATTGGCGGAGACGGGCAAGTTACCATGGGCCCTACCGTCATGAAATCAAACGCGCGCAAGGTGAGGCGTTTGTATAACAATAAAGTATTAGCGGGTTTTGCGGGCGGTACAGCAGATGCTTTCACTTTGTTTGAACGCTTCGAAGCGAAGCTTGAGACGCACCAAGGACATTTAATGCGAGCTGCGGTTGAGCTTGCGAAAGACTGGCGTACCGATCGGATATTGCGTCGCTTAGAGGCTTTATTGGCGGTGGCCGATAGCAAAACATCGTTGATCATTACCGGTAACGGCGATGTGATTGAACCGGAAAATAATTTGATTGCGATTGGTTCTGGTGGTCCTTATGCCAAATCCGCCGCACAAGCTTTGCTTGAAAACACTGAAATGGATGCGCGAGACATAGTGGAGAAATCTTTAAATATAGCGGCTTCAATTTGTATTTATACCAACGCTAATTTAACGATTGAGACATTAACGGGTTAATAATATGCGAGCTGAAAAGATAATTTTATGATGACAGACAAAATCAAGAGTGAAAATCCAATGTCACACATGACTCCTAGAGAGATAGTGATTGAATTAGATAAGCACATCATTGGGCAAGCGGAAGCTAAGCGCGCCGTGGCCATTGCCTTGCGCAATCGGTGGAGACGTATGCAGCTTTCATCGCCTATGCGTGATGAGATCATGCCCAAGAATATTTTAATGATTGGGCCAACCGGTGTTGGTAAAACAGAAATCGCGCGTCGCGTCGCCAAATTAGCGGATGCGCCTTTCATCAAAGTTGAAGCCACTAAGTTCACCGAAGTCGGCTATGTCGGTCGCGATGTTGAGTCAATCATTCGCGACTTGGTTGATATGGCCGTTAAAATGATGCGCGAAAAAGAAATGGCGAAAGTGCGTTCGCACGCAGAAGAAGCGACGGAAGAGCGCATTTTAGATGTCTTATTGCCGCCACCCAGAGCCAGCTTCGCCGGAGAGCCGCATGAGCCTGCGACGGAAGATTCCGCCGCTCGCCAAGTCTTCCGCAAAAAATTGCAAGATGGCTTGCTGGATGACAAAGAAATTGAAATTGAAGTCTCGGCTTCTCCTATTGGCGTTGAGATCATGGCGCCTCCTGGCATGGAAGAGATGACCAATCAATTGCAAAGCATGTTTCAAAATCTCTCTACTGATCGTAAAAAAATGCGTAAGTTGAAAATTTCCGAAGCGCGCAAAATGATGCGCGAAGAAGAAGCCACTAAGTTAATTGATGATGAAGATCTGAAATCCCGCGCGCTGGAAAGTGTCGAGCAAAATGGCATCGTGTTCCTGGATGAAGTGGATAAGATTGCAAAACGTTCAGAGCATGCTGGTGCTGACGTTTCACGCGAAGGCGTGCAGCGTGATTTGTTGCCATTGATTGAAGGATCAACGGTTTCAACCAAATTTGGTATGGTTCGTACCGATCACATTTTATTTATTGCATCCGGCGCATTTCATTTTGCCAAGCCATCCGATTTGATTCCTGAGTTGCAAGGACGTTTACCGATTCGCGTTGAGCTGAAAGCATTGAGTACAGATGACTTCGTTCGTATCTTGACTGAACCCGCTTCGTCTTTGACAGAACAATACATCGCGTTGATGGGAACAGAAAATGTTAGTTTGAAATTCTTGCCAGACGGCGTGAGACGCATTGCGGAAGTGGCATGGCATGTCAATGAGCGCACTGAAAACATTGGCGCTAGACGTTTACATACAGTCATGGAAAGATTGCTGGAAGAAGTTTCTTATGAAGCGTCTGAGTTAGTCAATAAAGACATTTCAGTGGATGCAGCTTACGTTGATAAGTATTTGCAAGCGCTAGTGAAAGATGATGATTTAAGTCGTTATATTTTGTGACGCTTTTATGGATTTAACGCCGGTTCAACTGACTGTTCACCAGCTTTCTAAAACACTCGAAGTCGAATTTCCAGGCGGCGAGTGTTTTAGTTTGCCCTTTGAATATTTGCGCGTGTTTTCGCCTTCAGCCGAAGTGCGTGGTCACGGTGGTCAAGGCGGCACATTGGTTCTTGATAAACAAAATGTGAATATCATTGCGATTGAGCCAGTCGGAAATTATGGTATTAAACCGATTTTTGATGATGGTCATAGTTCCGGTATTTTCAGTTGGACTACGCTATATGAATTAGGCCAACAGCAAGAACAAAATTGGCAAAGCTATTTGAGCAGCATTTCGCAAAAGTAAATTGTTAAAAAATATGGATCACTAATCATTTCTTTGGCTGTTCGCCTATTCACTTCCACAACGTGGAGGTGACGCAAAAAACGGGGTGGCAGGGTAGGGTGGCTTTTTCGCGCGGAGCTTGCGAGCACGGAAAAGTTATCCTATCCTGACAGGACCTCAGTCAACCAGTATAAGGGCTAAAAATGGATATTGAAGCATTAAAAAAAGCAGCGGCCTTAGCTGCGTTAGACTATATCGAACACGATATGGTGATTGGCGTTGGCAGTGGTTCTACTGTCAATTATTTCATTGATGCATTGAAAAGTGTCAAAGGAAAAATTGAAGGCGCTGTAGCCAGTTCAGTCGCTAGTGCTGAACGCTTAAAAGCCTTATCCATTCCTTTAATTAATTTAAATTCTGTCAGCGAATTACCTTTGTGTGTCGACGGCGCAGATGAAATCAACCCTTATAAACAAATGATAAAAGGGGGTGGTGGCGCACTAACACGTGAAAAGATAGTAGCTGCTGTCGCTAAAAAATTCATTTGTATCGCCGATCAAACTAAGCAGGTTGAGTTGTTAGGTGCTTTTCCTGTAGCGGTTGAAGTCATTCCCATGGCTCGGAGTTATGTTGCGAGAGAATTATTAAAAATGGGTGGTGATCCCGTCTATCGACAAGGATTTGAAACAGATAATGGTAATGTCATCTTGGATGTACATAATTTCAAAATCTTAAATCCCATCGAGCTCGAAGAAAAAATCAATAATATCGTAGGCGTCGTTGCGAACGGTATTTTTGCGCAACGCCGAGCTGATGTGTTGCTGCTTGGGACCACGCAAGGCGTTAAAGTGACATAATAGCAGTCTAATTGAGATGGGGTGCGCAATGCCAAAAGTAACAAAATCAGTCTATGTTTTAAGTACGGGCGGCACCATCGGCATGCAAAAAACAGCTGAAGGTTATGCTCCGGCGCCAGGTTATTTAGCCAAAGCCATGGCTAAAATCCCCGAATTAAAAAATGCGGATATGCCGCGATATGATTTATTTGAATATGAGACTCCCATCGATTCGGCCAATATGACCCCCGATCATTGGATGCAGATCGGTGATCACATATTGAAAAACTATGATGCTTATGATGGCTTTGTCATTTTACATGGCACGGATACCATGGCATACACCGCCTCAGCCCTCTCTTTTATGTTAGAAAATTTAGGCAAGCCGGTTATATTGACGGGTTCACAATTGCCTTTGTTTGAAACTCGAAATGATGCCCGTGAAAATTTAATTAACGCTATGATGATAGCGGGTCATTTTCGTATTCCTGAAGTGTGCGTCTATTTTAACAATAAATTATTTCGCGGCAATCGCTGCAAAAAAGTCGATGCCAGCAGCTTTTCTGCGTTTGCCTCCCCCAATTTCCCGACGCTCGGAAAAGTCGGTACGGAAGTGATGGTCAGACAACAAATTTTGCGGTCTCAGCCTGCTGCCAAGCTTCACTTGCAACTCATTGATTCCGTTGCAATTGGCGTGTTGCGCATTTTCCCTGGAATGTCACTTGATATGCTGAGACACTTCTTGCGTCCTCCTCTGCAAGCTTTAGTGTTAGAGTCTTACGGCTTAGGTAACGCGCCAGAAGACAGACCATTTTTGGATATTATCCGTCGATCTGTCAGCGAGGGCATGGTGATTGTCAATTGTAGCCAATGCCTCACGGCTAAGGTTAGAATGCGCGTCTATGCCGCAGGTGCTGCGCTTTTAGAAGCGGGGGTGGTACCAGGTGGTGATATGACAACGGAAGCCGCCATTGCAAAATTATTTTATCTTTTCAGCAAACAATTAACTTTGCCAGAAATTAAATCGGAATTGCGAATCGATTTGCGCGGTGAATTAACTATTTAAATTTTAAAGAGTGGAGTGGACCATGTTGATTTATAGAGTAGCAAAAAAATATAGCAAGGGACCTGAACAGGTCGTTGCCAGGTTTAATGATATAAAAGAAGCAAAAATTTACATTAATCAACAACTACAAGCAGATATCGCCTTAAAAGTCGTTACCAGTTATTTATTGTATGACATGGGTGATTTGATTGAGACGTTAGATCAAAGCTCCGTGAGCGGAGTCGACGATTCAGGCGGCCAGCAAGCAGGAAGCGGACAACGATTCAGTCCATCCCCACTACAAACTAATCCACGTCCAGGCGGTATGCCACCGTCATCATTCAAAGATGAAGATGATCACAATAAATAAATATAGCAAGATGCCCTTATCACTTCCACGAGAGTGGAAGTGATATAAAAAAACGGGACAACCCCAGTCATTTAACTACCTCGTGCTTCAATCGGATAATAAATCATTTGTACCACATTCCCATCCGGATCCGCACAATAAAAACTGCGAGTCCCATCCCGATGATCTTTCGGTTTTGCTTTAATCTCAACTCCTTCCTGGCTTAAATACTCAAACCAATGATCAACTTCAGCAGGATCACCAAGAAAAAAGCCAATGTGATCCAGGCGTTGATGTTTTGCAGGCACAAAATCAGCAGGTGCCCGATGCAAAGCAAAATTGTCGCTGCCGGATGTCAGATACAAATTATCAGGATCCGGTCGCCAATCAACTTTCATTTGTAATAATTGCGTATAAAAATATTCGCACGCATCAAAATTTTTAATGAAGAGTGCAACATGATGCAGGCCATTCGTGGGTTTTGGTTTTTGCATGAGAGGTTCCCTTAGATGCAGATACTTTTAAGTTGATTGCGCATTTCGGCGATGACATTGGCATAACTGGGTTGTGAAAAAATCGCAGAGCCCGCCACAAAGGTGTCGGCACCTGCTTTGGCGGTCGCCGCAATATTTTCCACTTTGATCCCGCCATCGATAGAGAGTCGAATAGGTCTGCCACTAGCATTAATCAGAGTACGAGTTTGCGTTAATTTTTCAAGTGCCGAGGGAATAAATGACTGTCCACCGAATCCTGGGTTTACCGACATGATCAGCACCAAATCCAGTTGCTCCCAATAATTTTTCAGCAAATCCACAGAGGACTCAGGGTTCAATGATAACCCCGCTTTGCAGCCTAACCGGCGAATGAGCGCCAAGCTTTCAGACACATTCTCTGAGGCTTCCGGATGAAACGTAATGAATGTCGCCCCGGCTTTCGCAAAATCATTAATGAGCCTATCAACGGGTTGTACCATGAGATGGACATCAATAGGTGCTTTGATGCCGAAACGCCGTAAGGCTTCACAAACCATTGGCCCCACTGTTAAATTCGGAACAAAGTGATTGTCCATGACATCAAAATGCAACATATCGGCTCCGGCTGTGAGCACCGCATCGGCCTCCTCGCCAAGCCGGGCAAAATCCGCTGCCAATAGTGATGGCGCTATCACATAATCGTGCATATTTTTTATCCTTAAAAAAGCATCAATGATGACGGGGTCGCATCTGCGTTTCGCATTTATGGTGAAATATACTACTAATAATTAGTCATTGTTTCCATCATTGAATATAATCACGTTCTAAAATGGCATGTCAAAAAAGAGGCCCAGTTTTGCGCTACATTTATACTTTCTTATTCTATTTAGCCTTGCCCTTCGTCTTGTTGCGAATGTTATGGCGTTCGCGCCATCTGGCAGATTACAGACGTCGCTGGGCGGAACGTTTTGGATATTGTCCGCATGCATTGCCTCAATGCATCTGGATACACGCCGCTTCCGTGGGTGAAACCATCGCTGCTATCCCATTAATAAAAGCATTACAAAAACAATACCCTGCTTTACCGATTCTCATCACCAACATGACCATCACCGGTGGTGTGCGTACGAAAGCTACTTTTGGCGACAGTGTTCTTCAAGCCTACGTCCCCTATGATTTGCCTGCAGCGAATCATCGATTTTTACAGCGCGTGAATCCTGTCATTGCTTTAATTATCGAAACAGAGCTGTGGCCGAATATGTTTTATGCTTGTCGGCAGCGTAACATCCCTATCATGGTAGCTAATGCTCGCTTATCTCAAAAATCAGCAAACGGTTATGCGCGAGTCGCAACCATCACTCGCCAAATGTTAAGTGCCGTCCGCACTTTAGCAGTACAAACGGAAATAGAAGCAAAACGTTTTGTTGCACTTGGGATGCCAGAAAATCGTGTGGTGATAACAGGCAGTATCAAATTTGATGTGGAAGTACCCGCGGATTTTTCAGAAAAAAGTGTAATGCTGCGCGCAGAGTTAGGTCGTGACAGATTAATCTGGATTGCCGCCAGCACACATGCGACAGAAGAAGAGATTATTTTAGCCGCGCACCGAAAGATCCTGGAAGCCTTTCCAGATGCATTATTAATTTTGGTGCCTCGCCATCCTGAACGCTTCAATCAGGTTTTTGCTTTGTCAGAGCAGCAAGGCTTTGCCACGGTTCGTCGCAGTGAAGGCAAGACGGTGACTGCGCAAACCACAGTTTATCTCAGCGATACCATGGGTGAACTCATGCTGATGTATTCAGTCAGTGATGTCGCTTTTGTCGCAGGCAGTTTTGCTCCGATTGGTGGTCACAATATGTTAGAAGCAGCCGTGCTGGGTAAGCCAATTATAACCGGCCCTGTTTTATTTAATTTTGAAGAAATTTCAAAAAAACTCATTGTTGCAAAAGGCATGCTGACAGTGTCGAATGCCGACGAGCTAGCCATACAAGTGACAAAATGCTTTGCTGATAAAACCTATCGACAAGAAGTGGGAGAAAATGCAAAACAATTTGTCGATGCTAATCGCGGAGCATTGGCTAAGCACTTAGCTTTAATTAATACTATCTTATCGTAAAAGTTTGAGCTGCTTGTTCTAGGGGTGCTAATTCGACATTAACTATGCCGCCTAACACGGAAATTGGTTCTGCTGTTAATAGCTATTTTCTACGCCAAGTGTGTGCGGCAATACTTGAAAAACAGAATCGGACAGGCCATATAATCCTCAGCACATTTTGCTGTGCTTTGGAAAAAAGCGCGTCTGATAGGCTGACGTTATTGATACCCATAATGGGTATGATAATACTCAGATAAGGTATTATCGCGTGTCTGTTTGAGGTAGGTACATAAAATTTGTGCGGGAGAGAGTAGCGCATTGTTTTGTTAATATATTTTTATATAAATCCTTCCTAACTCTCCTTTAAAAGCAACTCACACCGCTAACGCGGCGCTACAACCAGAAAGAACGGATACTACAAATCAACAAGTTAGGCCGCCGTTCTTTAGAGGGGATCAGAAGCATAAGTGCTTGTGTATATACTGATGATTTGAGTCGCAGATGATTCATCAAATTCATTATAGAAGAACTTCTTTAAAAATATAAATAGCGTTAACTCAAGGCGGGCACTTATCTTATGTAAGCGACTTGCCGCCATGGATGGCGGCGTTAACCACAGAGATGTGGTGTTTGGAGCTGGAATAAGATAAGTGCCCGCCTTGAGTTAACACCTTCTTTCACTGCTAAGAGTTATTAACAGGAGTAAGCCTAAAAATTTGTCTCATAAAAAAAATCAGGATGGCGCTTCAGAAGGGTGATCTTCAATAAAATGTAAGACCGATTTCAGCGCGACAGGTTCAATGATAAATTCACCTTGGAAAGGCCTGTCTAGCGTAATCAAAAGAAAAATCATGGATGATGTCATTATCGCTGCTGCGATGACTGTTACCATGTGCAAATAGAAGTTCATCCCAAAAAGATAGTTAATCGACATTGTTAAAATCGTTCCAATTAAAATAACGATCCAAATCTCAATATCTAATGAAGCATAGCTCATGGTAATTCGTTGTTGTCTTGAGTTATAGAGGGACTTATTTTCCTCTAATAAATCTCGCACTAAACGTGATTCGGACTCGCCGATAACATAATAATTATTAATTTCATCGGCAATATTATCAATGATGGTGTCGCCTTCATGATCAATGTGCGCGCCTTTTCTCATCAAGGGCCATTCGATGTTGATAACAGTATCGATATATTGTTTCACTTCGGTTTGAATCGATGTGCGTGCTGGCTCTTTCAAAGAGCGAGTATCACGAAAAATATTCGCAATCGAGTTTGCTTCGCGTTGTACGGCATCTGAGGCGTAACTATTATTGTTGATGAGATATAGTGCGGCAAGTCCGGCAAGGACACCGTATAAAACACTCACTAAGGATATGGTGTTGCCGATCACTTGATTATCAATATAACGTAAATTAACCGGAATAAACCGTCGCACCAGAAAAATGGCGATGAGCGATAACGTAACCGAAACAAGCGTGAGCAAGATAAATAATTTGATATCGGATATACGATAAAGATAATCAAACATGACACATTCCTTATGACAGTGTTTGTAAGGTTTGTTGCGTTAATAATAAATCTTGAAAGGCTTTTCCTTTATCAATCGGATTTCGTAACAAATAAGCGGGATGATAAGTCACAATCAATGGCGTAGCGCCAAATTGATGATGCTTGCCGCGTAATTGTACCAATGAGGTTTTTGTATTCAATAAATAATGCGCCGCGATTCGGCCAACGGCTAATAATAACTTCGGCTTGATTAACGCAATTTGCTGTTGTAAAAACGGAGTGCATTCGTTGACTTCAGCGACCAGTGGGTCGCGATTGCCGGGTGGACGGCATTTTAAAATATTCGCAATAAAAACCGATTTTCGGTCCAGCCCAATGGATTCCAGCATAGCGTTCAGTAATTGTCCGGCACGACCCACAAAAGGCTCGCCTCGCTGGTCTTCATGAAATCCAGGCGCTTCTCCAATAATCATCAACTTGGCTTCTTCATTGCCAACGCCAAAAACGGTTTGGGTGCGAGTCTTGTGTAATTCGCAGCTCATGCAGCTTGCGACAGCGGCGCGTAGAGCATTCAAACTGATTGTCTCAGCAGGAGAGGCGGCGCTTTTGGCATGGCTAATTTCTGCGCAGGGCGAGATTGCAATGTGTTTTGGCTGCCAGGCTTCGATGCCCATGGCTTGTAGATAATCTAGTCGAGTGGCATTCATGGTTTTTTCTAGAAATAATTAAAGTCGCTATAGGTTACAGTAACTCCCCGCTTTCGCAAAGACTGCCTAGATTTTTCGATAAGGATAATATCGAGGTTCCCAGATGACACGCTTGATGGCTTGCTCAATGCTAATTTTATCATCGATTTGCGCGAGTCCTTCTTTCCGTGCCTGCTCGGCCACGGCGAGTGCCACCTGATAACTGACGGCTTTGGCATCGGCGAGCTTGGGAAGCAGTGGGGCGCTTTTATTGGTATTGATCGGTGAGCAGCGACTCAGAGTTTCTGTTGCGACCCATAACATATCATCTGAAACATGTTTGGCTTGCATGGCAATTGTGCCAAGTCCAATGCCGGGGAACGCAAAAGCATTGTTACTTTGCGCGATGCGAATTTGTTGGCCTTGAAATATCACATCATGAAAAGGGCTGCCAGTTGCGATCAAGGCGTTTCCTTGCGTCCAATTTAAGAGATCTTCGGGCTTGGCTTCGGCTTTTTCTGTAGGATTGGATAATGGCATGATAATCGGGTGTTTAACATGTGCCGCCATGATCTTGATAATTTCTTCGCTAAAAGCACCCGCTACTGTGGAGCAACCAATTAAGATGGTCGGCTTAACATGACTGACCACATCAAAAAGACCGATGTGCTTTTTGTCACGCAGTTTCCAAGAGGCGATATCTTGATGCGATTTGGCATAAGGTTGTTGAAAAGGCATGAGCTGACTTTGATCGGTCAATAAGCCTTCTTTATCTAGTAGCCAAAAGCGAGCATGCGCTTCTTCTTTCGACAATCCAAAACGTTGCATGGCATCACATATTTGATCCGCTATACCAACGCCCGCTGTGCCCGCACCAAAAATGATGACACGCTGATCCGTTAATGGTGTGCCGCTTGCATTCACGCCCGCTAAGATACAAGCCAAAGTGACAACGCCTGTGCCTTGCATATCATCATTAAAAGTGCAAATTTCATCACGATATCGATCGAGAATTTGACGTGCATTATCGCGTCCTATGTCTTCCCAGTGCAGAAAAATATGTGGAAATTTTTTTCTGACAGCGCTGACAAAACGTTCAATAAAATCATCATATTCTTTGCCGCTGATCCGCTCATGGCGCCAGCCAAGATACATAGGATCGGCTAATAAATTCTTATTATTGGTGCCGACATCTAATTGAATGGGTAAAACACGGTGTGGATTGATGCCCGCACACAAAGTATAAACCATGAGTTTTGCACTGGAGATATTGATACCGCCAATGCCTTGATCTCCAATACCTAAAATTGCTTCACCATCCGTGACAACAATTAAATCCACTTGATCGGGCAGGCGATTTTCTAAAATAGCTTCAATTTGATCGCGATCAGGGTAGCTGATGTACTGGCCTCGCGTTTTGCGATGCTCCATGCTAAAGCGTTCAACCGCTTCACCAATGGTTGGCGTATAAATGATGGGTAACATTTCTTCTAAATGTTCGCTCACCAATTTATAGAATAAGGTTTCATTGTAATCGTGAAGCACGTTGAGATAGATATTCTTGCCCATGTTTGAGCGATGTTCATGATATTGCGCATGCATGCGGGCAACTTGTTGTTCTAGTGTTTCAATTTGGTGGGGAAGCAGGCCGACGAGCTTGAGTTCTTCACGTTCTTCGCGGGAGAATGCACAGCCTTTGTTTAGCTTTGGTGTGCTCAATAGATCGTTGCCGACCAGGCTGGTTTCAATCCCTGAGATGTCCCCATTGTTATTGCGAGTGATTTTCAGTTCAAGCATGGTCACCACCTTGTAGAGCGAGCAGGGTAAAATGTGTTTAAAAATAAATCAGCGTGCGGAATAGCCTGAATTTTTATAATTATAGCTTATAATAGGCACCGTAGGCGAATTAACTGACAAAGCGACCCCTTCAATAATTCATCGCGCTAAATGCATATCTTATTGAATAACTAGGAGTTTTAATGAAAAATATCGCGATTTATCCAGGTACTTTTGACCCTATCACCAATGGTCATATTGATTTAGTTGAGCGTGCCTCACGTATCTTTGACCGCGTCATTGTATCGGTAGCGGTAAACGCTAACAAAAAACCGCTCTTTGATTTGGAGGAGAGGGTGAGCTTAGCCAAGCAAGTATTGGCAAACCACAACAATGTGGAAGTATTAGGTTTTGAATCCTTGCTAACTGATTTCGCCAGAGAACATGGTGCGAATATTATTCTGCGGGGTTTGCGCGCGGTTTCAGATTTTGATTATGAATTTCAATTGGCGGGCATGAATCGTTATCTTGCGCCCACTGTCGAAAGTATGTTTTTGATGCCATCTGAAAGTTATACTTATATTTCATCCCGTTTGGTTCGCGAAATATCCACATTGGGTGGAGACGTTACTAAGTTTGTGCCAGAAGTCGTGGCGCTCGCTTTGCATAAAAAATTAGGTAGATAGTATTATGGCTTTGATGATAACCGACGAATGTATTAACTGTGATGTTTGTGAGCCGGTTTGTCCAAACAAAGCCATTTATCAAGGCGAAGCCATTTTTGAGATTGACCCGAATCTTTGCACAGAATGTGTTGGGCATTTTGAAGAACCGCAATGTGTCGTGGTTTGTCCTGTCGATTGTATTCCGTTAAATCCGAATCATCCTGAAACCAAAGAGCAGTTACTCGAAAAATACCAAAAATTAACGCAGGAAAAATAACCACATGGATGGATCGCGGATCTCTCATAAAAAAATTCTCGGTCCTTTCGCTCTAGCGATGATAGCCGTTGCCGCTATCATAGATTTGCGTGGACTACCCATGATGGCCAGTTATGGCTTCGGTGTTATTTTTGTTTATGGCGTTGCGGCATTAATGTTTTTGATTCCAAGTGGTCTGGTTTGTGCGGAATTATCCACGCATATCAAACAACCCGGTGGCATGTACGTTTGGATACGTTCCGCATTTGGTGATAAAGCCGGATTTTTGTCGATTTGGTTGGAATGGCTAAATAACGTCATTGGGTTTCCCGCGTCATTGTCTTTTATTTCTGTCACATTGAGTTATTTGATTAACCCGGCTCTCGCGCAGAATAAAGTGTTGGTGTTAATTTCCACCTTGACGATTCTTTGGTCTGTTACGTTCTTTACGATGCTGGGTGTCAAAGCTTCCAGCCGTTTAAACATGTTGGGTGCTTTGCTTGGTACTATGATTCCTGCCTTGATCATTATTGCTTTGAGTGTTACCTGGGTATTATTGGGTAAGCCGTTGCAAGTCGACGTGAGCTGGTCGAGTGTCATTCCTTCTTTTAAAAACAGTAATCCTGGTTTTTTTGCCGCTATCATTTTGGGTTTTGGTGGTATGCAAATTGTGGCATTCCATACCGTGAATGTGCGTGATCCGAATCGCACCTTTCCTTTGGCAATATTATCTGCGGTACTCATTATTGTCGCGGTTGCCTTATTCACTTCGCTGGCTATTGCGGTTGTGGTGCCTCATCAACAATTAAATTTAATCTCGGGATTGATTGATGGATTTTCACGGTTTTTTCAAGCGTTTCAGATGTCGTGGGCCACGCCTGTTATTGTGCTAATGATTATTTTAAGTATGTTGGCCACACTCAATGCCTGGTTTCTCGGGCCTGCCCGTGGACTGGCTGTTGCCGCACAAAATGGATTTTTGCCGAAGACTTTGGCAAAACTGAATCGTAAAGAAATGCCTGGCCACATTTTATTACTGCAAGCGATAGTGGGCACATTGCTTTCAACCATTTTTTTATATATGCCTGATATTAGTTCAGCATTTTGGATTCTGCTAAATTTATCGAGTCAGTCTGCTCTCCTGGTTTATATTTTAATTTTTGCATCAGCAATAAAGCGTCGTTACATGCCAACAACAGAAACCCTGACAGGTTTCCGTATTCCTTTCGGCAACGTTGGTATTTGGATAGTAGCGGGTGTTGGTATTATTACTTGCGTTATTGCGTTGATGGCGAGTGTGATTCCGCCGGGTCTCGTAAAGACAGGTAGCATTTGGCGATATGAAGGTATTTTGTTGTTAAGTAATTTGATTTTTCTCAGTGTGCCGTTTTTTATTATTTCTTACTATACTTATCAAAATCATCGCAACAGTTTATCGGTATCGCAATCATGATGAAGCATTTCACTTTTAGCGGTTTTTTGACGGTTCTTTTTTTGTTAAGCGCCTGCCAAAAACCCATTGTCTGTGAAGCTTATTTAAATGGTAACAAATACCAATGTAGTTTAGGTCGAAGCGGTGTTTCCTCCAATAAAAAGGAAGGTGATGGGGCAACACCAGTTGGTGATTTTCAAGTGCGGGAAGTATTCTATCGGCCTGATCGTCTCACTAAGCTCAGTACTGCGATTCCTGTTATTGCTATGGAAAAAAACATGGCATGGTGTGATGACGTTCGATCTCCCTATTATAATCAGCAAGTCGAATTACCTTTTGCTTTGAGCCATGAAAATCTTTGGCGCGAAGATCATGTTTATGATGTGGTTGTGATTGTCGGTTACAACGATCAACCCGTGATAAAAGGTAAGGGGAGTGCGATCTTTATGCATATTGCCAGAGAAGGTTATACCCCAACCGCAGGGTGCATTGCCTTTTCAGAAAAAGATTTATTAAAGATTTTAAAAGAGATAGGGCCTGGCGCACGCGTTAAAATTGAAGTGAATGGAAAGGTAACTTTCTATAATGACGACAAAGTTAAATTGTATATTCAATAAACCTGAAATTTTGTCGTGGAATTTGGCGATTGAAACTTCATTAAAACGTTAGGTTTCTCAAAAGCGCTCAATGCAACCTTCCTGCCATTAAGTTAAGAAAACTATTTGTCTTTGCTTCGTTATCGCTTGCAAAGACGAGATTTTAGATGCGTTGAGTTGAGCGTTTTTCGCGAAATCCAACATGATGAAAATTTGAGGCTTTCACTCTTCTTTATGATTTGACTGCTACTTTAGTGTGTTTATGTTTTTTTACATCAGCGTGTCGGTTATCTAATGCAGAAGTACTATCATCGTCATTATTATCCAACAGCCAGGCATTAATCGCTCTTAAGTCATCTTGACTGAGCGTGCCGGTGGCTTGTTTTAATAACAATAAATTATTCACATACGCAAATCGATCGGTCGCATATTGTGTTTGTGTTTGAAAAACCTTTTGTTGTTGATTTAATACATCCACTAAAGTTTGTGTACCAACACGATAGCCTTCCTCTAGGCCTTCTAAAGAGCTAATGGTTGATTTAATAGCTTGTTGATCCGCTTTGATTTGTTGAATGCCTAAGATAATCCCCAGATAGCTTTGTCGCGCTATGTTGGCTGTTCCGCGTACGGTTTGTTCGAGTCGTTGTGAGGTCACCTGGTAATTATACTTTGCTTGTCTGGTTTGTGCGGTCACTTGTCCGCCTTGAAAAATGGGTACGCCCAGATTGAGTGTGACGATGGCCTCATTGGAGTGCGCTTGAATAGGCGCAAAATTTCCTGCGGTCGTTTCAACTGTACCATTAGGGCCTGTGGTAATGCTCCCACCCGCAAAGCTATTGTTGTAAGCCATGTTATACGAGCCTTGCAGATTCAATGTCGGCAAATGCCCCCCAAATTGTTGTTTGATGTTTTCGGCGGCGGCTTGATTTGCAAGTTGCGAGGCTTTGATGGACCAATTTTGTAGTAACGAAGTTTGTACCCAGGCTTCCATATCGGTTGGATGAGGTGAAATCAGCGGAAATTTTTCGCTGAGGCTGGCTAGTGTTGGATAAAGAGTGCCGGTGATGGCGCGAAGATTTTCTTTGTCGTTCGCCAATGTTGTTTGCGCACCAATATAGCCCGCTGAGGCAGTATCAAAAGAAGCTTCCGCAGTGTAAAGATCAGTGATTGTTTTGAGTCCTACTTTATATTGCTGATTAATTTGATCTAATTGTTTCGCATAAGCATTTTTGTTGGCTAGATTGTAACGAAGATTGTCTTCGTCTTTTAACACAGCAAAATAGGCGCGGGAGACTCGAATCATCAAGTCCTGGGTCGCCGCATTTAGGGCAGCATCGGCTTGTCTGCTGACGGCTTTTGCTCCAGCTAATGCCATAAATTGAGAATAATTAAAGACAGTTTGTGTCACCGTCAATGTTACTGAATAACCTTTTGCAGTGAAGCCAGAAGCAGGTAGACCAGCACCTCCCGCTTGATGAAAGTGGCTAATAAATGGCCCGCCAGCAATGCCGGCTTGTGGTAATAAAGGGGCGATGCTCAGTGGGACAGCTTCTTTGTTGGCCATGCGTTGAGCAATGGCTTGTTGAAAGACAGGATCGCTAACTAAGGCTTCTTCATAAACTTGAATGAGGTTGGTGGCGGCATGTGCCTGCAAGGCGAATCCTGACAGGATGCCAAGCAGTAATAAGCTACGTTTTTTCATTATAATAAGATCCGTTTTAGCTCTTTTAAGTACCTAAAAAGATACGAGCTTTAATCCGGTAAAGCAAGTAGAAACTCTGTTCTCAGTCGGCGAATAAAGTCTTGGGTTTGCGTAATTTGATCGCAAGAAGACTGCCGAGAACCAGGGCAAAAGGCACTAGCGCCAACAGATACATATAGGAGCTTAGAGCGGTGGTTGTTTGGCTTCTCATGATGGGCGCCAGTAAGTAGGTGTTAAATAGCGCAAACCAGGTATTACCAATGGTGGTGACAAAAGCGATTAAACCAAAAGCAAAGCCGCTATTGGCTGCACCGAAAAGATCCGAGGCTAGCACATAGCAGATGATAGCTGTGCTTGTCAGAAAACTGGTCGCTAGAAATAAATTGCCCACAGTCAGTTTCGAGAGCTCAGGTGCGGCGACAGTGGCAGCAAACGTGAGAGCTGCAAAAAAGTATCCGAGTACTAACCATAAGCGTGGTTTACGTGAAATATCCGTCAGTGTGCCAAAAAAGACCGCGCCCAGCGCAAAAAATAAAAATGCATTTTGCACTGTTCCAAGCGCCAGGCTAGGCAAAAAATGCAGGCCTTTATTGAGAAAAATGGCTCCCCAGTTGAGCAGGAAAGTGTTTGACATCCAGCCTAAGCAAGAAACAATACAGAGAATCCAAATCTTCCCACCGCGCAAAACGCTGACTAAATTCATGGAGGCAAAGCCGGGCGCGAAGGACTTGAGACGGCAAGTGACAATCAGGCAAAGCATCAAGACGCCACCCAAAGCCATGAGGCTATTTAAGGTATTATCCCAGCCTAAATGCTGACTAACGGCGATAAACGAAGGTTGAAAAAGCTCAGGGCTTAGCAATAAAACCGCGAACAAGAGCCCAATATAAAAACCCAGGTGATTTTTGGGTAACCAGTCGACACCCAGTTTTAAGGCTCCGATAAAAATGAAGGGATGCGCAAACCCAATTAAAATTCTACCGATCAATATTTCTTGTAACGAGGTGGCTTCACTATAAAAGTCGTTACCCGCAATTGTTAAGATGAGCGCCACGACCAACCAAAAGCGCGGGCCGAAAATATCGATTAAAAGTCCCGCCAAAATAAACGTGAATACCATTGGGAATTGATATTTCAACATGATTTCCGTTAGGTTTTCGTTGGTAAGATGCAGGCTTTGTAATACAGGATGCCCTAAAACAGCGGGCTCGATACGTAAGGCAATAGAATAGGCGATTAGCAATAAGCCTATTAAGCAAATGAATAAGCCGCTGAATCGAAATGAGGGAGCAGGAAGGGCGAGTTGTGAAACGGCCATATTTACAATCCCTGTAAATGAATTTAGAGGATTATAACAGAAAATTCCAATGGGAGAAAATAGGCGCCACTTACCGGAGCATGTCATTACCCATAACGATTAAACCATTGGCTCATAGCACAGAGAACTCCGGCGTAGCGCAGAGAACCCCGGGGTAGCACAGAGAATTCCGGCGTAGCGCAGAGAGACCCAACGTAGCACAGAGAACCCCTACGTACCGTGGGTTGTTCCCGGGTTGCAGCGGGTGTTACCCCGGTGGCAAGTTTTATGGATACCCGGGGCAACCCCCCGGACGCCTGGGGTTTTTTTCTTGGGGGGTTTGGGTTTTGAAATT
>JARLJO010000048.1 GCA_031291175.1 Gammaproteobacteria bacterium | reverse complement strand
TTCTCGAACTCAGAAGTGAAACAGCTCCGCGCCGATGATAGTGTGAGATAACTCATGTGAAAGTAGGTCATTGCCAGGCTTTTATCCCTAGACCCCTGCTAGCTAACGCTGGTGGGGGTTTTTTATTTCTGCTTTTTAGTGTAACTTGCAATTCATTGTAAGTTAATTTAGGTTTTTAATAGCATTAGACAAGAATCTTATCCTACATTAGGACGCTATAAAGAGATTGTCTCGACAAATTGGCTTAACTTAAAGCAGAATTGAAATTCCCAAACGTTGGTATTGTTTAAATATCATGCTATACTATTTTAAGTTGATGAGAATTTATCCATAATGTTGATAGTCATCTTCGGCCTTTCTGGTTCAGGTAAAAACTTTGTAAGTCACATCTTAGCCAATCATTTTGGGTTTTATTTTTACGATGCAGATCAACTGCTTCCTCAAACAGTATTAAACGCTATTCAAAACAAGCAATTGTTTACTCAATCTATGCGAGATGATCTGACTTTACTTATTATTAAGAAAATAACCGATCTTAAAAAAAAACATCCAAACCTGGTGATCGCCCAAGGTTTATATAAAAATAAAAACAGAACAGAGCTGTTGTCAGCCCTACCAGACGCAAAGCTTATTTGGGTTGAGGCCACGCCCGAAAACATCTCAGCACGCTTAATAAGCAGGCGAGATGATGTTGATGAACCCTATGCAAATAAACTGAGTACCAATTTCGAAAAGCCGACACACCCTTACGTATCGGTAAAAAATAATGCGGACGAATCGTCGATTATTTTGCAATTATTAGAACTATTTCCACTAAACAAGAGCAAATAATTAGCAGAACTGTTCCATTCAAGAGCAATTTTAGTTTTTTAAAATTAAATACAAAAAAAGTCATTAATTTGTTTGCTATCAGATATGTAATTGCATAGAATGGCCGCCGGATAACGTATGGAAGTCATTGTATTTATTGCTGGCGTAGCTCAGCTGGTAGAGCAACTGATTTGTAATCAGTAGGTCGTCGGTTCGACTCCGACCGCTAGCTCCAGTAATATAAATGGCAAACATGCAGTATTTGATTGACTTACAAGCGGTCCTGACGCAAAATTCAGGGCTCAATTTTTCTAGGAGGGGTTCCCGAGCGGTCAAAGGGATCAGACTGTAAATCTGACGGCTCAGCCTTCGAAGGTTCGAATCCTTCCCCCTCCATTTTCAGAAAATAAAAGTCAGAGGAAAGTGACAAAAGGTAGCAAGAAAGCAATTCAGAAACTGGATTGTAGTAGTGGCAGCTCCTGGCAACAAGTTACAGTCTTTTGCCTTCTGTTGTTTGAACGCGCGGGCGTAGTTCAATGGTAGAACTTTAGCCTTCCAAGCTGATAGTGTGGGTTCGATTCCCATCGCCCGCTCCAGTTTAGAAGACAACAGGTAAAGGTTACTAACCCTAGCCTTTACCCAGGTCTTCTGATAGAGGCCCACATAGCTCAGTCGGTAGAGCACTTCCTTGGTAAGGAAGAGGTCATCGGTTCGATTCCGATTGTGGGCACCAGTTAAGCGATATGATTTATTGTAAAAAAACGGGTAGTATCATCATTTGTTATTAAACGACTAATGGTTTATTAATAGGAGCTACTGGCAATGGCAAAAGCAACTTTTGAACGCAACAAGCCACACATGAACGTAGGCACAATTGGTCACGTTGACCATGGTAAAACGACGCTTACAGCGGCGCTAACCAAGTGTATGTCCGATAAGTTCGGCGGCCAAGCTTTGGCTTACGACCAGATTGATAAAGCCCCAGAAGAAAAAGCTCGTGGTATCACCATTGCAACAGCACACGTTGAATATGAGTCTGATAACAGACACTACGCGCATGTTGACTGCCCAGGACACGCGGATTACGTGAAGAACATGATCACGGGTGCTGCGCAAATGGACGGAGCCATTCTTGTGTGTTCAGCTGCTGACGGCCCAATGCCACAAACCCGCGAACATATTTTGTTGGCTCGCCAAGTTGGCGTTCCATACATCGTTGTCTATTTGAATAAAGCAGACATGGTCGATGATAAAGAATTATTAGAATTAGTTGAAATGGAAGTAAGGGATCTCTTAAGCAGTTACGATTTCCCTGGTGAGAAGACACCGATCATAACCGGTTCTGCATTGAAAGCATTAGAAGGCGATCAAAGCGAAATTGGCGTGCCATCAATCATTAAATTGGTTGCAGCAATGGATGATTACTTCCCACAACCAGAACGTAAAATTGATCAACCATTCTTATTACCAATTGAAGATGTATTCTCAATTTCAGGTCGCGGTACCGTTGTAACTGGCCGAGTTGAAAGAGGCATTGTTAAAGTTGGGGAAGAATTAGAAATTATTGGTTTAAAGCCTACCGTTAAAACAATCTGTACGGGTGTTGAGATGTTCCGTAAGTTGTTAGACGAAGGCCGTGCTGGTGATAACGTAGGTGTGTTATTACGTGGTACAAAGCGTGAAGACGTTGAGCGTGGCCAAGTATTAGCGAAGCCAGGTTCTATTAATCCGCATACAAAGTTTGAATCCGAAGTATACGTGCTATCAAAAGAAGAAGGCGGTCGTCACACACCTTTCTTCAAAGGATACCGTCCACAGTTTTACTTCCGTACAACAGACGTGACAGGTGAAGTGCAATTGCCAGATGGCGTCGAAATGGTTATGCCAGGCGACAATATTCAGATGACAATTACCTTGATTGCACCTATCGCAATGGAAGAAGGCTTACGTTTCGCGATCCGCGAAGGTGGACGTACCGTTGGTGCAGGTGTTGTTGCTAGGGTACTTGAGTAAGTAAGTTAGGCCAGTAGCTCAATTGGCAGAGCGACGGTCTCCAAAACCGTAGGTTGGGGGTTCGATTCCCTCCTGGCCTGCCAACGAGTGCATTGGCAGTGCTTTTTAAATACGAACAGAGCTCTAGGGCAAGACATAATGTCGTTAAGAATAGAAAACCAGAATGAGACAAAGCTCGACTGGCTTAAGTGGCTTTTCATTGGTGTATTATTAGTTGCCGGCATCGCTGCCAACTATTATTATAACCAACAGCCATGGCCACTGCGTTTGTTAGCATGGTTGTTTTTGCTAGCTATTATCGCATCCGTTGCTGCCATGACACAAAAAGGAAAACAAGCGATCAGTTTCGCGCGTGAATCACGCATGGAATTACGCAAAGTGGTATGGCCAACAAGACAAGAGACTGTACAAACAACTCTTATGATCGCTGTCATGGTATTAGTACTTTCAATAATATTGTGGGCGCTGGATGGAGTGTTGGTATGGCTTATTGGTTGGCTTACCGGGCAAAGAGGATAAACGATGACAGAACAGTCAAAACCGAAAAAGCGCTGGTATGTCGTTCATGCATACTCTGGCTACGAAAATTTCGTCAGACAAGCGCTCATCGAGCGGATTGTGCTAGAAGGTGTAGAATATAAATTTGGCCAAATATTAGTACCAACTGAAGAAGTAGTAGAGTTGCGTGCTGGTCAAAAGCGTAAAAGCGAACGTAAGTTTTTTCCAGGCTACGTATTAGTAGAAATGGAAATGGACGATCAAACATGGCACTTAGTGAAGTCTATTCCTAAGGTCCTAGGTTTTATCGGTGGTACAAGTGATAAACCAGCTCCGATCACAGCGAAAGAAGCGGATGTCATCTTGCAACGCGTTCAAGACAGCACAGACAAGCCAAAACCTAAGGTTCTCTTTGAGATGGGTGAAGTTGTTCGTGTTATTGATGGGCCGTTTGCTGATTTCAATGGTGTTGTTGAAGAAGTTAACTATGAAAAGAATCGTCTACGTGTAGCCGTTCTGATTTTTGGTCGTTCGACACCCGTAGAATTACAATTCGACCAAGTCGAAAAAGGTTAATGAATACTTTGGGTAGAGCAATTTATTGCTCTGCCCAATTTTTATTTTTTGTAAACAGGGGAGCTTTGAAGATAATTATTATCTAAAAGGCGCTAATACCCACAAGAGGAGTAGTTAAAATGGCTAAGAAGGTTAAATCCTTAATTAAGCTGCAAGTAAAAGGCGGCGCAGCAAATCCAAGTCCACCAGTTGGTCCTGCTTTAGGTCAACATGGTGTTAACATTATGGAGTTTTGTAAAGCGTTTAACGCACAAACACAAACCCCAGAAAAACAAGGTAAACCATTACCTGTTGTTATTACTGTATATGAAGATAGAAGCTTTACCTTCATCATTAAGACACCACCAGCTTCCTATTTAATTAAAGAAGCGATTGGTTTAGACAAAGGCAGCAGCGTACCAAACGCAACTAAAGTCGGCAAAATTAATCAGAAGCAATTAGAAGAAGTTGCCAAGTTTAAAATGCAAGACATGAATGCGGGTAGCGTTGAAGCTGCTATGCGCTCAATCGCTGGTAGCGCTCGCAGTATGGGCGTTGATGTAGAAGGAGGCGTATAACATGGCTAAATTATCTAAACGTATGCGCGCAATCCAGGGCAAAATCAAAACTGGAAAAGTTTACACTGCTCAAGATGCATTGGCTTTATTAAAAGACATGCCACTTGCTAAGTTCCGTGAAAGCGTTGATGTCAGCATTAACTTGGGCGTAGATCCACGTAAATCAGATCAAGCGGTTCGTGGGGCAGTCGTATTACCTAAAGGCACCGGTCGTGATATTCGCGTTGCTGTATTTACAGGCGCAGCTAATACAGATGCTGCTATTAAAGCAGGTGCGGACATTGTAGGTCTTGATGATTTGGCTGAAAAAGTCAAAGCGGGTGAAATGAATTTTGATATCGTTATTGCTTCACCAGATGCAATGCGTGTTGTTGGTCAATTAGGTCAAGTTTTAGGCCCACGTGGTTTAATGCCAAATCCAAAAGACGGCACTGTAACAGCAGACGTTGTTGGAGCTATCAAGAACGCTAAAATGGGTCAAGTCCGTTATCGTACAGATAAAGGCGGCGTAGTCCATTGCACCATCGGTAAAATCGACTTTGCAGCTGAAGACTTGATGCAAAATCTAGAAGCTATTCTTGCTGCACTCAGAAAAGTGAAGCCTAGCAGCGCTAAAGGTGTTTACTTCAAAAAAGTTACCCTTTCAAGCACCATGGGTCCAGGCTTGCCAGTTGATGTATCGAGTGTTGCTGTATAACCATTTTTGATTACTCTCTTTGTATAAGAGAGTAATGAAAGAGAACTTTGTGGGTAGTTGACGAACGTTTATTTGCATCATTGCAATGACAGTAGCCAGCTCCCGTCAAAGACCGTAGGCGCGTAAAGCTTAATTAACGCACTTTGTTAGCCTACGCAGACGGTGATGCCAAATGGTATTACTGTTCGTCAGTAGATGTTGCTATTCATTTAGCAATATTGAGTTAAAGGAGGTATTTGAGTGACCCTTAAGCTAGAAGATAAAAAAGCTATTGTTGCTGAGGTTGCTGAAGTCGCGAGAAATGCTACGTCTGTGATTGCTGCTGAATACAGTGGCTTAACAGTTGCGCAATTGACAAGCTTACGCAAGTCAGCGCGCGAAGCTGGTGTGTATATGCGAGTTATTCGTAATACGCTTGCTAGCCGTGCATTTGAAGGAACAGATTTCGCCTGCATGCAGCCTGCATTAGTTGGCCCATTAGTATTGGCTTTTTCGAAAGAAGAACCCAGCGCTGGTGCTCGTTTGATTCGTGATTTTGCTAAGACTGCTGAAAAGCTAAAAGTCAAAGCGTTGTCTATTGATGGCAAGTTATTGCCAGCATCAGACTTGGCTGCATTAGCAAGCTTGCCTACACGTAACGAAGCAATCGCCCAATTGATGTCAGTGATGCTCGCGCCTGTTACTAAGTTGGTGCGTACGCTTCAGGCACCGCACAGCAAGTTAGTTCGTACCGTTGCAGCTGTTCGCGATCAAAAGCAAGAAGCTGCTAATTAGTTTTAATTTTTAATGAATTTGGAGTGATGAAAATCATGGCCGTTAGTAAAGAAGATATTTTGCAAGCTATTTCAGACATGAGCGTTATGGACGTTGTTGAATTGATCAAGTCCATGGAAGACAAATTTGGTGTGACAGCTGCTGTTGCTGTTGCCGCTGCTGCTCCAGCTGCCGCTGCCGCTGTTGAAGAAAAAACCGAATTTAACGTTGTAATGACGAAAGTCGGCGAAAACAAAATTAACGTGATTAAAGCTATCCGCACAATCACAGGTCTTGGCTTGAAAGAAGCGAAAGACTTAGTTGAATCTGCTCCTGCTGCTGTTAAAGAAGGTGTCAACAAAGCTACTGCTGCTGACATCAAGAAACAGTTGGAAGAAGCTGGTGCAACTGTTGAAGTTAAATAACAGTTATATCGTCCAATGGACGATTGTTAGCTGACATAGAAGTGGCCGGTGAATTTTCATCTCCGGCCTTTTCTATTTCCTCCAGTCGCGTAGCGATGGAGATGAGTTTGGGCACGCTTTATACGCTTTATCGATAATTCACGCAGAGGTACTTTAAATGGGTTCAATGTACTCATACACTGAGAAAAAGCGAATTCGTAAAGACTTTGGTAAGCATCCTAGTACCATTGAAACGCCACCACTACTGGAACTCCAGTTGGAGTCCTATTACAAGTTTTTGCAGACAGGAACCGATCCTGACAAACTTGCTAATCAAGGATTACATGGTGCATTTAAATCAGTGTTTCCAATTACCAGTTTTTCTGGTAATGCTGATTTGGAGTATGTGAGTTACCGTCTAGGTGAACCTGTTTTCGACGTAAAAGAATGTAAAATGCGCGGCTTGACTTACGGCGCTTCATTGCGCGTTAAAGTCCGCCTGGTGCATTTTGACAAAGAATCCGGCGCAGATAGCCGTGTTGTCAAAGACGTAAAAGAACAAGAAGTTTACATGGGCGAAGTGCCTTTAATGACAGATCACGGTACATTCGTCATTAATGGAACCGAGCGCGTTATTGTTTCCCAGTTACACCGTTCTCCAGGTGTATTTTTTGAACATGATCGTG
This sequence comes from Gammaproteobacteria bacterium, assembly GCA_031291175.1. Classification (GTDB taxonomy): domain Bacteria; phylum Pseudomonadota; class Gammaproteobacteria; order DSM-16500; family DSM-16500; genus UBA5158. The sequence goes on along the minus strand of JARLJO010000048.1, from coordinate 56,319 downwards.
GCAAAACCCACTCCTCCGGAAAATTATTATTTTCAGCTCGCGTTATTCCTTATCGCGGCTCATGGTTAGATTTTGAATTTGACCCTAAAGATTCTATCTATGTACGTATCGATCGTCGCCGTAAATTACCCGCGACCATCTTGTTGCGCGCATTAGATTTTACCGTTGAAGAAATTTTAAGTATTTTCTTCGAAAACAACACATTCCACATCAAAGCGGATGAATTCAGTCTAGATTTAATTCCTGAACGCTTACGCGGCGAAATCGCTCCATTCGAAATCAAAAAAGCAGGTAAAGTCATTGTTGAGAAAGGCCGTCGTATTACCATGCGCCATATCCAGCAATTAGAAAAATCCAAAGTGACTAACCTCGAAGTTCCACCAGACTACTTGCTCGGAAAAGTGATTGCTAAAACAATCATCGACAAAGACTCAGGCGAAATTTTAGCGAATGCTAACGATGTTATTACCGCTGATATGTTAAAAGCCTTTGTGGCTGGTAAAGTAAAATCTTTTGAAACGCTATACGTCAATGATATTGACCATGGCGCTTATATGTCAGACACCTTACGCGTAGATCCAACAACCAATCCATTGGAAGCGTTAGTTGAAATTTACCGTATGATGCGACCTGGCGAGCCACCAACAAAAGAAGCAGCAGAAGCTTTATTTAAGAATCTATTTTTCACGCCAGAGCGTTACGATTTATCCGATGTAGGTCGTATGAAGTTCAATCGTCGCGTAGGCCGTACAGAAGAAACAGGCCCAGGCGTACTCACTAAAGACGATATTATCGCTGTATTAAAAACATTGATCAGTATCCGTAACGGTGAAGGCGTAGTCGATGATATCGATCACTTGGGTAACCGTCGTGTTCGTAGTGTTGGTGAAATGACTGAAAATCAATTCCGCGTTGGTTTAGTGCGAGTTGAAAGAGCCGTGAAAGAACGCTTAAGCCTGTCTGAATCCGAAAATTTGATGCCGCAAGATTTAATCAATGCGAAGCCTATTACGGCTGCTATCAGAGAGTTTTTTGGTTCAAGCCAGCTTTCACAGTTCATGGATCAAAATAATCCATTATCTGAAATTACCCATAAAAGACGTGTTTCTGCATTGGGACCTGGTGGTTTGACAAGAGAACGCGCGAGCTTTGAAGTTCGTGACGTACATCCAACTCACTATGGTCGTGTATGTCCTATTGAAACACCTGAAGGTCCAAACATTGGTTTGATTAACTCACTTGCAGTTTATGCAAGAACCAATTCTTTTGGCTTTTTGGAAAGTCCTTATCGTAAAATTGCTAACAGCAAAGTGACCGATGAAGTTGTTTTTCTATCGGCTATTGAAGAAGGCAATTACGTTATTGCACAAGCAAGCGCAACAATTGATGCTAAAGGTAAGTTGACAGACGCGTTAGTGCCTGTTCGACATAAAGATGAATTTACCTTAATGACGCCTGATCGCGTACAATTTATGGATGTTTCTCCAAAACAAATTGTATCGGTTGCAGCTGCATTGATTCCATTCCTTGAACACGACGATGCTAACCGCGCGTTGATGGGATCGAACATGCAACGTCAAGCAGTGCCTACCCTCAAAACGGAAAAACCGTTAGTGGGTACGGGTATGGAACGTATTGTAGCGAAAGATTCCGGTGTAACCGACGTTGCGAAACGTGGTGGTGTGGTTGACTATGTGGATGCCTCCCGTATTGTAATTCGTGTTAATGACGCTGAAGCTGAGTCGGGCAAAACTGGTGTGGATATTTATAACCTCACTAAGTACACCCGTACTAACCAAGATACTTGTATCAACCAAAAGCCTTTGGTTCAAATTGGCGATACCATTGAAAGAGGCGACGTACTCGCAGACGGTCAATCAACTGACCTAGGTGAATTAGCGTTGGGCCAAAACTTATTGGTCGCATTTACGCCTTGGAATGGTTACAACTTTGAAGATTCCATCTTGATCTCTGAACGCGTTGTTCAAGAAGATCGTTTCACTAGTATTCACATTGAAGAATTAACCTGTGTTGCTCGTGATACCAAGCTGGGTGTTGAAGAAGTCACAGCGGATATTCCAAATGTCGGTGAAAGCGCACTGTCTAAATTAGATGATTGCGGTATTGTTTATATCGGCGCAGAAGTCAAATCAGGCGATATTTTAGTTGGTAAAGTAACCCCTAAAGGCGAAACCCAACTAACACCTGAAGAAAAGCTGCTACGCGCTATTTTCGGTGAAAAAGCTTCTGACGTGAAAGATACCTCCTTAAGAGTGCCAACTGGCATGGAAGGTACGGTCATTGACGTACAAGTCTTTACCCGTGAAGGCGTAGAAAAAGATACGCGTGTACTCGACATCGAAAAAGCAGAGTTAGACAAAGCTAAGCAAGATTTGACCGATGAATTACGTATTCGTGAAAACGACGTATTCCAACGTATCGAAAAATTGCTAATCAATAAATTAGCTGAAGGCGGTCCCGCTAAGTTAAAGAAAGGCACAAAACTCACTACCGAATATCTAGCCGAAGTACCACGTGAAAAATGGTTTGAGATTCGCTTACGTGATGACGCTGCTAATGCGCAATTAGAAGCAGCTGCAAAACAATTAAAGCAAGAACGTCTAGATTTTGAAAAAGCATTTGATGCTAAGCGCAATAAGATTACACAAGGCGACGATTTGGCGCCGGGTGTATTGAAGATTGTAAAAGTGTACATGGCGGTTAAACGTCGCGTACAACCAGGTGATAAAATGGCCGGTCGTCACGGTAACAAAGGTGTTATCTCATCTATTGTTCCAGTAGAAGATATGCCTTATATGGCCGATGGCACACCCGTTGATATCGTGTTGAACCCATTAGGCGTTCCATCACGTATGAACATTGGGCAAATTTTAGAAACTCACTTAGGTTGGGCTGCTAAAGGTCTAGGTATTAAGATCGGCAAAATGTTGGACGCACAGCAATCCATCAAAAATATGCGCCAATTTTTAGGCGAAGTGTATAACACGGAAACACGTAAAGAGAACATCAACACTTTAACAGATGAAGAAGTATTTAGTCTGTCGAAGAACTTACGTGGTGGTGTGCCAATGGCAACACCAGTGTTTGATGGTGCATCAGAAGACGAAATCAAAGCGATGTTGCGTTTAGCCGATCTTCCTGAAAGTGGGCAGACCTGGTTAACCAACGGACGTAGCGGTGATTTGTTTGAACGTCCAGTTACTGTCGGTTACATGTACATGATGAAATTGAACCATTTGGTCGATGACAAAATGCATGCTCGTTCTACGGGTTCATACAGTTTGGTTACACAGCAACCGCTAGGTGGTAAAGCTCAGTTCGGTGGTCAGCGCTTCGGGGAAATGGAAGTATGGGCACTGGAAGCATACGGCGCAGCTTACACCTTGCAAGAAATGCTAACTGTGAAATCAGATGACGTGGGTGGACGTACCAAGATGTATAAAAACATCGTTGATGGCGATCACTACATGGAATCCAGTATGCCTGAAGCATTTAATGTATTGATCAAAGAAATTCGCTCGTTAGCTATTAATATCGAGCTTGAGTAATAAAATTAGCTCCTCTCTCCTAAATAATTAGGAGAGATAACAGCACCTCTCTTTCATGACTGGAAGAGAGGTTGAAGTGCAAGCTAAATGCTTCACTTAACTCTCCCAAAAGAGCGAGAGAGAAAAGCTGTGCGGGGTATTGTAGCTAAATGATTTGTAATGAGGGGAATTGCCATGAGAGATTTACTGAATCTTGTAAAGCAGCAAACACAATTAGAAGAGTTTGATGCGATTCATATTGGTCTCGCGTCTCCGGATATGATTCGTTCCTGGTCATATGGTGAAGTTAAAAAGCCAGAAACCATCAACTATCGTACCTTTAAGCCGGAACGTGACGGGCTTTTTTGTGCAAAAATCTTTGGGCCTGTTAAAGATTATGAATGTTTATGCGGTAAGTATAAGCGTCTTAAGCATCGTGGTGTGGTTTGTGAAAAATGTGGTGTTGAAGTCACGTTATCTAAAGTTAGACGTGATCGCATGGGGCATATTGAATTAGCCAGCCCTATCGCGCACATTTGGTTCTTACGTTCATTGCCATCACGAATTGGTTTGTTATTAGATATTACCTTGCGTGATATCGAACGCGTTTTATATTTTGAAGCCTATGTCGTTATTGATCCAGGCATGACCCAGTTAGAACGCGGTCAATTGCTTTCAGAAGAAGCTTATTATGATGCAATCGAAGAATACGGCGATGAATTTGACGCGCGTATGGGTGCTGATGCAGTTCAAGAATTATTGCGAGCACTTGATCTCGAAGCTGAAATTATTCAAATTAAAGAAGATATTGCTGGTACTTCATCCGAAGCAAAACTCAAAAAGCTAACCAAGCGTTTGAAGTTGATTGAAGCATTTATTTCATCAGGTAATAAGCCTGAATGGATGGTTTTAACTGTATTGCCAGTTTTACCACCGGATTTACGTCCATTAGTACCACTGGATGGTGGTCGATTTGCTACATCTGATTTGAATGATCTTTATCGTCGCGTTATCAATCGTAACAACCGCTTGAAGCGTTTGTTGGATCTGAATGCGCCAGATATTATCGTTCGTAACGAAAAGCGCATGTTACAAGAATCAGTTGATGCCTTATTAGATAACGGTCGTCGTGGCAGAGCTATTACGGGCTCCAACAAACGTCCGTTGAAATCACTTGCGGACATGATTAAAGGTAAGCAAGGTCGTTTCCGTCAAAACTTATTAGGTAAGCGTGTAGATTACTCTGGTCGTTCGGTAATCGTTGTTGGTCCAACCTTGAAACTGCATCAGTGCGGTCTGCCAAAGAAAATGGCTCTTGAATTATTCAAGCCATTCATCTTTAGTCGTTTACAATTCCAAGGTATGGCATCCACCATTAAAGCCGCGAAGAAAATGGTTGATCGTGAAGATCCTGCTGTTTGGGATATTCTGGAACAAGTTATTCGCGAGCATCCAGTATTGTTAAACCGTGCGCCAACTTTGCATAGACTTGGTATTCAAGCATTTGAACCAATGTTAATTGAAGGTAAAGCGATTCAATTGCATCCGTTAGTTTGTACTGCATACAACGCCGACTTTGACGGTGACCAAATGGCAGTACACGTTCCATTATCTTTAGAAGCACAGTTAGAGGCGCGCTCCTTGATGATGTCAACGAACAATATTCTATCACCAGCGAATGGCGAACCTATTATTGTTCCGTCTCAAGACGTTGTATTGGGTCTTTATTATTTGACCCGCTCACGCATCAATGCGCGTGGCGAAGGCATGGTTTTTGCTGATACAAACGAAATTCATCGTGCCTATGAAAATAAGCAAGTTGAGTTGCAAGCAAAAGTACGTGCACGTGTAAAAGAATATGTTCACAACAAGGAAACTGGCGAATTTGTTGAAAAAATTCGTTTAGTTGAAACCACCATTGGTCGTGCTTTACTTTCCGAATTACTCCCTAAAGGGTTGTCATTTGATTTAGTTAACTGCGTCATGAGCAAAAAATCGATTTCAAGCATTATTAACGTTTGCTATCGACAAGCAGGGTTAAAAGCCACTGTTATTTTTGCCGATCAGTTGATGTATACCGGCTTTCATTATGCGACAAAATCCGGTGTTTCCATTGGTGTTGACGACTTAGTTATCCCAAGAGACAAAGGTGAAATTGTTGCCCAAGCGGAAGAAGAAGTTGGTAAGATTCAAGCACAATACGCATCCGGTTTAGTAACCCAAGGTGAGCGTTATAACAAAGTTGTCGATATTTGGTCCCGTACAAATGACTTAGTAGCGAAAGCGATGATGACGCAATTGTCGACTGAAATAGTCAAAGATGCGAAAGGACAAAAAGTACAACAAGAGTCATTCAACTCTATTTACATGATGGCAGATTCCGGAGCGCGAGGCTCGGCAGCTCAGATTCGTCAGCTAGCTGGTATGAGAGGCTTGATGGCTAAACCTGACGGTTCGATTATCGAAACGCCAATTACCGCGAACTTCCGTGAAGGTCTAAACGTATTACAATACTTTATTTCCACTCACGGTGCTCGTAAGGGTCTTGCGGATACCGCGTTAAAAACCGCTAACTCCGGTTATTTGACACGTCGTTTAGTAGACGTTGCACAAGATCTTGTTATTACTGAAGAAGATTGTGGTACATCGCAAGGTGTGACCATGAGCCCATTAATTGAAGGTGGTGACGTAGTTGAACCATTGCATGAACGCGTATTGGGTCGTGTCGTCGCACAAGAAGTGGTTGATCCTACATCTGGCAAAGTGATTGCAGAATTGGGCACATTGCTAGACGAAAAATGGGTTGCGAAATTAGAAGAAGCAACCGTGGATCAAGTGTTTGTCCGTTCACCAATTACCTGTGAATCGCGTTATGGTATTTGTTCTGCTTGTTATGGACGAGACCTGGCACGTGGTCACCGAGTAAATATTGGTGAAGCAGTGGGTGTTATTGCGGCTCAATCTATCGGTGAACCAGGTACACAGTTAACCATGAGAACGTTCCATATCGGTGGTGCGGCATCTCGAGCTACAGCGGCAAATAACATTCAAGTAAAAATGGCTGGTAATGTTAAATTACATAACGTGAAGCTGGTTCAGCATCATAGCGGTAAATTCATTGCGGTATCTCGTTCAGGTGAATTCGCGGTTGTGGATGAGCACGGACGTGAGCGTGAACGTTATAAGATTCCATATGGTGCTGAATTGTCAGTTGCTGACGGTTCCCGCGCTGAATCGGGTCAAATTGTGGCTAACTGGGATCCACATAGTCATCCAGTCGTCACGGAAGTTGCAGGTAAGCTGAAGTTTGCTGACATGGTTGACGGTGTGACCATGAACCGTCAAACCGACGATATGACAGGCTTAACTAGCATTGTTGTAAGCGATCCTAAACAACGGGGTACCAGCGGTAAAGAACTTAAGCCTATGATTAAATTGGTAGATGATAAAGGTGATGACCTCTATCTCGCCGGTACCAATTTACCAGCTCAATACTTCTTACCACCGGATGCTATCGTTAACTTTGAAGATGGTGCTCGAGTGAAGGTCGGTGACGTTATTGCGAGAATACCGCAAGAAACATCGAAAACTCGTGATATTACCGGGGGTCTACCACGCGTTGCGGACTTATTTGAAGCAAGAAGACCAAAAGATACTGCGATATTGGCAGAAATTTCTGGTATAGTCAGCTTCGGTAAAGAAACGAAGGGTAAACGTCGTCTGATTATCACCACCAATTCAGCTGATGTGCATGAGGAATTGATTCCAAAATGGCGTCACGTTAGCGTATTTGAAGGTGAGCACGTCGAAAAAGGTGAAGTTATCGCTGAAGGATCATTGAATCCACACGATATTCTCCGGTTATTGGGTACAAACGCGTTGGCGAACTTTATTGTCAATGAAGTACAAGACGTCTACCGCTTACAAGGCGTTAAGATTAACGATAAACATATCGAAGTTATTATTCGCCAAATGTTGCGTAAAGTTATTGTTGCGCATGCTGGTGATTCTAGCTACTTGAAGGGCGAACAAGTTGAATTCACCACTTTACGTGAAGAAAACAACCGCTTGATCAAAGATGGCAAGATTCCAGCACGACATGAGCCTGTTTTATTAGGTATTACCAAAGCGTCCTTGGCAACAGAATCGTTTATTTCTGCTGCTTCGTTCCAAGAAACCACTCGCGTCTTAACGGAAGCGGCGGTAAATGGTAAAGCTGATGAATTAAGAGGCTTAAAAGAGAACGTAATTGTAGGTCGTTTGGTCCCTGCGGGTACCGGATTGGCTTACCATTCAGGACGTCACATCAAGAAGCATCACCCTGATCGTGACCGCCCTGACCATTAAAAGTTTTTCAGAGCCGCTTTATCCTACGGATAAGGCGGCAACGAAATGAGAAAAAAGGTAAAAAATCGATTTTAGACAAAAGAAGTAGCGAGACGAAGAAAGAAGGAAAAAAGGCTGTCCAAGCCAGGTTGTTGTCTGAAATGAGGCTCTTTAGCCCTGATTTTGCTAAAGCTAGGGGCTCTCATACAAAAAAACCATCAAGTTATCCATTAATCTAGATAACTAGACTTGACATCAAGCGTAGTCCTTTTTAGAATCGCGCCTCCTCCTATAAAAGTATAGGAGAGTCAGCGCTACATTATTTGATTTTTATAGATATAACGTAATCAGGCTGGAGTTTTAGGAATGCCAACAATAAATCAACTTGTGCGAAAACCACGAGCCCCGAAAATAGTGAAGTCAACCGTGCCTCATTTGGCGCGTTGCCCACAGAAACGTGGTGTATGTACTCGTGTATATACAACGACACCGAAAAAACCAAACTCAGCATTGCGTAAAGTAGCGCGTGTTCGTTTAACTAACGGTTCTGAAGTGACCGCGTATATTGGTGGTGAAGGCCACAATTTACAAGAACACTCAGTCGTATTAATCCGCGGCGGCCGCGTAAAGGATTTACCAGGTGTTCGTTATCACATCGTACGTGGTAGCTTGGATACGGCTGGTGTATCTGCAAGACGCAGAGGACGCTCGAAATACGGTGCTAAGAAACCTAAAGCATAGTTCGAGTTTAATACTCCATACATGATTTAAGAATTGATGGGAATGAGAAGCAATGCCAAGAAGAAAAGCAGCGGTAAAAAGAGAAGTCCTTCCTGATCCGTTATACGGCAGTGATAGATTAGCTAAGTTTATTAACGTCATTATGCGCGGTGGCAAAAAGTCACTTGCAGAAGATATCGTTTATAAAGCGCTAAATGAAGCTTCTAAGCGTCTCAAAAAAGATCACAAGCCAGCAGCTAAGAAAGATGAAGCTGAAGGTGATGCGGGTCGTACAGGTACAGGCAGCGCGAAATTAAAGCCAGCTAACAAAGACGCCCTAGAAATTTTAGACAAAGCACTTAACAATGTTCGCCCAACAGTCGAAGTGAAGTCACGTCGAGTGGGGGGTGCTACATACCAAGTGCCAATCGAAGTTGCTATTGATCGTGGTATTGCTTTGGCAATGCGTTGGGTCGTTAAAGCAGCTAAAGATCGCTCTGAAAAGACGATGGTATTACGTTTGGCCGCTGAATTGATGGATGCGCACGAAGGTCGTGGTACATCCGTTAAAATTCGTGATGATATGCATAGAATGGCAAAAGCTAACCAAGCATTTGCACACTACCGTTGGTAAGCAGAGGTATTAATCGTGACAACCGGACGCGCGACACCCATAGAACGTTATAGAAACATCGGCATCATGGCGCACATCGATGCTGGTAAGACAACAACAACTGAACGAGTTCTTTACTACACTGGCGTATCTCACAAAATTGGTGAGGTGCATGAAGGTGCAGCAGTAATGGACTGGATGGAGCAAGAACAAGAGCGCGGTATTACGATTACATCTGCTGCGACAACCTGCTTCTGGTATGGAATGGATAAGCAATTTCCACAACATCGTATCAATATTATTGATACACCAGGGCACGTGGATTTTACCATTGAAGTTGAACGCTCCCTACGAGTACTCGATGGCGCTTGTGCAGTACTTTGTGCAGTGAGTGGTGTTGAACCACAAACTGAAACAGTATGGCGCCAAGCTAACCGTTACGGCGTTCCACGTTTGGGCTTTGTTAACAAGATGGATAGAGCTGGCGCGAACTTCTTACGCGTTGTTGATCAGGTTCGTAAACGTTTAGGCGCAAATGCTGTGCCAATTCAATTACCAATCGGTGCAGAAGAGCACTTCGAAGGGGTAGTTGATCTTATCCGCATGAAAGCGATTTACTGGAACGAAGAAAACAAAGGCATGACCTACGAAGCTCGTGATATTGCGCCAGAAATGGTTGATGAATGCAATAAATGGCACGAATTCATGGTTGAAGCGGCTGCTGAAGGTTCTGAAGAATTGATGAACAAGTACCTTGAAGAAGGTAGCTTGACTGAAGAAGAGATCAGACAAGGTTTGCGCTCACGCACAATCAGAAACGAAATCATACCGATGGTTTGTGGCTCTGCATTTAAGAACAAAGGTGTTCAAGCGATGTTGGATGCAGTGATTTACTTCCTGCCTTCACCTGCTGATGTGCCACCAGTCGTTGCACATTTAGATGATGCTAACAACACACCAGTTGAAAGACATCCTAATGATACCGATCCGTTTTCGGCTTTGGCATTTAAAATTGCAACCGATCCGTACGTGGGAACATTAACGTATTTCCGTGTTTACTCAGGCGTTCTGAAGTCCGGTGATACTGTTTATAACCCAATTAAAGATAAAGAAGAACGCATTGGTCGTTTATTGCAGATGCATGCGAACAATCGTCAAGAAATTAAAGAAGTACGCGCGGGCGATATTGCTGCAGCGGTTGGCTTGAAGAGAGTATCGACCGGTGACACATTATCTGCTACCGACAACGTGGTTGTTTTAGAAAGAATGGTATTTCCAGAGCCTGTTATTGCGGTTGCTGTTGAACCAAAAACTAAAGCTGACCAAGAAAAAATGGGTATTGCTTTAAGCAAGCTTGCACAAGAAGATCCTTCATTCCGTGTACATACAGATGAAGAATCCGGCCAAACAATTATTCAAGGTATGGGTGAACTACATCTTGAAATCATTGTAGACCGTATGAAGCGCGAATTTAGCGTAGACGCTAACGTTGGTAAACCACAAGTGGCTTATCGCGAAACGATTCGTGATTCAATTGAGCAAGAAGGCAAATACGTCAAGCAATCTGGTGGTAAAGGTCAATACGGTCACGTTTGGATTCGTATGGAACCACGCGAGCCAGGTGCAGGTTACGAATTTGTGAATGCTATTGTTGGTGGTGCGATTCCAAAAGAATTTATTTCACCTATCGACAAGGGTATTAAAGAGCAAATGGAAAACGGTGTAATAGCTGGATTCCCGGTAGTGGACGTCAAAGTAACTGTTTTTGATGGTTCTTACCATGATGTCGACTCCAATGAAATGTCATTTAAGATCGCAGGATCGATGGCATTTAAAGAAGGAGCAAAAAAAGCACGTCCAGTACTGCTCGAACCAATCATGAAGGTGGAAGTTGTAACACCGGAAGATTATTTGGGTGACGTAATGGGTGACTTAAATAGACGTAGAGGTATTGTACAAGGTATGGATGATTCTCCATCCGGTAGAGTCGTACGTGCTGAAGTTCCACTAGGTGAAATGTTTGGGTATGCCACAGACGTGCGCTCAATGTCGCAAGGTCGTGCAACATATACCATGGAGTTCTCAAAGTATAATGAAGCTCCAGCAAGCATAGCCGAACAAATTGTGAGTAAGAGCACAGCGTAGTCAAAGATAAAAGATTATTTAAGAGGATTATGATATGGCAAAGGCAACATTTGAGCGTAACAAGCCGCACTTAAACGTAGGAACGATCGGTCACGTAGATCATGGTAAAACTACGCTAACAGCAGCTTTAACAAAATGTATGGCAGATAAATTTGGTGGACAAGCTATGGCTTACGACCAAATTGATAAAGCGCCAGAAGAAAGAGCTCGTGGTATTACGATTGCGACAGCACACGTAGAATACGAATCTGACAAGAGACACTACGCTCACGTAGATTGCCCAGGACACGCGGATTATGTGAAGAACATGATCACTGGTGCTGCGCAAATGGACGGCGCGATTTTAGTTTGCTCTGCTGCTGACGGCCCTATGCCACAAACACGTGAACACATCTTGTTAGCTCGCCAAGTAGGCGTTCCATACATTGTTGTTTACTTGAACAAAGCAGACATGGTAGATGACAAAGAATTGTTAGAACTCGTTGAAATGGAAGTAAGAGACTTGTTGAGCAGCTACGATTTCCCAGGCGACGATACACCAATCGTAACTGGTTCTGCATTGAAAGCCCTCGAAGGCGACCAAAGCGAAATCGGCGTGCCATCAATCATTAAATTGGTTGCAGCAATGGATGATTATTTCCCACAACCAGAACGTAAAATTGATCAACCATTCTTGTTGCCAATTGAAGACGTATTCTCAATTTCAGGTCGCGGAACAGTTGTAACTGGTCGTGTTGAAAGAGGAATTGTAAAAGTTGGTGAAGAACTTGAAATCATCGGCTTGAAACCTACCGTTAAAACAATTTGTACGGGCGTTGAAATGTTCCGTAAATTGTTAGACGAAGGTCGTGCTGGCGATAACGTTGGTGTCTTGTTACGTGGTACAAAACGTGAAGATGTTGAACGTGGTCAAGTATTAGCTAAACCAGGTTCTATTAATCCACATACAAAATTTGAAGCAGAAGTTTACGTGCTATCAAAAGAAGAAGGCGGTCGTCATACCCCATTCTTCAAAGGGTATCGCCCACAATTCTATTTCCGCACAACTGACGTAACTGGCGAATGCCAATTACCAGAAGGCGTTGAAATGGTAATGCCAGGTGACAATATTCAAATGGTGGTAACGTTGATTGCTCCAATCGCGATGGAAGACGGCTTACGTTTTGCGATTCGTGAAGGTGGACGTACCGTTGGTGCAGGCGTTGTAGCTAAGGTACTTGAGTAATTAATTATGACAATTGGTAGAAAAAGTCAAAGAATTAGAATTCGCTTAAAAGCATTTGATCATCGCTTAATCGATCGTTCAACGCGTGAAATCGTTGAAACAGCAAAAAGAACAGGCGCGCAAGTTCGCGGGCCTATTCCTTTGCCAACACGTATTGAGCGATACACAGTTTTAATTTCACCACACGTTGATAAAGATGCGCGTGATCAATACGAACTTCGTACACACAAGCGTGTAGTTGACATCAATGAACCAACAGAAAAAACAATTGATGCTTTGATGAAGCTAGATTTGGCTGCTGGTGTAGATGTTCAAATCAGTGTAGATGTTGATAATTAAAAGATAACGACAATATGTAGCTTGGGTGAATCGTAGATTTGCCCAGGATCATCAAGAGGCGGTAACAATGACTATAAGTTTAGTCGGACGAAAATGTGGTATGACCCGTGTCTTCACTGAAGACGGTATCTCTATACCTGTAACTGTGGTTGAGGTTTTACCTAATCGCGTTACACAAATTAAAACACTAGAAAACGATGGCTATCGTGCATTGCAAGTCACCACTGGTACTCGTAAACGGTCCAGAGTGAACAAGCCTGCAACAGGCCACTTTGCTAAAGCTGGCGTTGAGCCAGGTAAAGGCTTGTGGGAAGTGAGAATCAATGAAGGCGATGATGTTGATGGAATCGCTTTAGGTTCTGAAATCACTGTAGATCGCTTCGTTGCTGGCCAATGGATTGACGTAACAGGTACTACCAAAGGTAAAGGCTTTGCTGGAACAATCAAACGCCATCACTTTGCTGGACAAGATGCAACTCACGGTAACTCACGATCGCATCGTGTACCAGGTTCTATCGGTCAAAGACAATCGCCTGGTAAAGTATTCAAAGGCAAAAAAATGTGTGGTCATTTGGGTGATGCAACTCGTACGATTCAAAACTTGCGTGTTGTTAGCATTGATACTGCCCGTAATTTGATTCTTGTTAGAGGCGCTATTCCAGGTGCTCCTGGTGGTGAAGTGATTATTCGCCCTGCAGTGAAGAAAGAGCATAAAGAGGGGGCTAACTAATGGAAATGCAATTAATCGGTTCTAAGAAGAAAAAATTAGACTTGTCAGATGATATTTTTGCATGCGAATACAACGAATCGCTTATTCACCAAGTTGTGACAGCGTTTCAGGCTGCGGGTCGTGCCGGTACAGCAGCTCAAAAAACTCGTTCTGAAGTCAGCGGTGGCGGTATTAAACCATGGCGTCAAAAAGGTACTGGTCGCGCACGCGCAGGTACAACTCGTAGTCCAATTTGGCGTAAAGGTGGAGTAACATTTGCTGCTAAGCCAAGAAGTTACGAGCAAAAAGTAAATAAAAAAATGTATCGTGGTGCTATTCGCTCGATACTTTCAGAATTAATTCGCCTAGAAAGATTGATGGTTGTTGAATCATTTTCAGTTGATTCACCAAAAACCAGCAATTTATTAAAGCAGTTAGCTGAACTTAAAATTGGAAATAATGTGTTAATTATTTCTGACAGTGTGGATGAAAATTTGTATTTAGCATCTCGTAATCTGCCATATGTTGATATTCGCGATGTTGCAGCGGTTGATCCAGTCTCTCTAGTTAGAACAGAGCTAGTGCTGATTACCGCAGAAGCACTGAAGCAGTTTGAGGAGTTGTTAAAATGAACCAAGAACGCCTTTTACAAGTTTTATTGTCGCCGCACATGTCTGAAAAGGCATCCATTGCAGCTGAAAAGCGTAGAGAATACGTTTTTGAAGTAGCATCCAATGCGACAAAGTCTGAAATCAAGGCTGCAGTTGAAAGCCTTTTTCAAACTAAAGTAGAAGCTGTACGAGTAATGAATGTAAAAACAAAACCAAGACGCTTTGGGAAAGTGCAAGGCCGAAGCAAGGCTTGGAAAAAAGCTTATGTGACCCTCCAAGCAGGGCAAGAAATTAATTACGGTAAAGATTGAGGAATATATGGCTATAGTAAAATCTAAACCAACCTCGCCAGGTCGACGCTTTGTCGTAAAAGTTTCGAATAAAGACCTGCATAAAGGTAAACCGCATGCTCCATTGCTCGTTAAGAAGACAAAAACGGGTGGACGTAATAACCAAGGTCGCATTACTTGCCGTCATATTGGTGGTGGTCATAAGCAACTTTATCGTTTGGTTGACTTCAAACGTGACAAGGATGGCATCCCATCTGTTGTTGAACGTCTCGAATACGATCCAAATAGAAGCGCAAATATTGCATTAGTGCTTTATGTGGATGGCGAAAGACGGTATATTATCGCCCCTAACGGTGTGAAAGCCGGTGACCAGCTTATTTCTGGCCCCGACTCTCCAATTAAGCCAGGTAACTGCTTACCAATCGATAACATTCCAATTGGTGCTACAGTTCATTGTGTTGAAATGAAACCAGGCAAAGGTGCTCAAATAGCACGTAGCGCCGGTACATCAGTACAATTGATTGCTCGTGATGGTATGTATGCAACACTACGCTTACGCTCCGGCGAAATGCGTAAAGTCTTGTCAGCTTGCCGTGCTGTAATCGGTGAAGTTGGTAACTCTGAGCATAATTTGCAGTCACTGGGTAATGCAGGTGCTAAACGTCGTAGAGGCGTGCGTCCTACAGTTAGAGGTGTTGCAATGAATCCTATCGATCACCCACATGGTGGTGGTGAAGGTAAAACATCCGGCGGACGTCATCCTGTTTCACCATGGGGTGTACCAACTAAGGGTTACAAGACGCGTAAGAACAAACGTACAGATCAGTTTATTGTACGTGATCGTCGCGGTTAAAGGTTGATTTTGGATCATCAATTTAAATGAGGGTTACAGCGTGCCACGTTCAGTAAAAAAAGGCCCATTTGTTGATAAACATTTGATTAAAAAGATCGAAGAAGCAGTTGCTTCTAATAACAAACGCCCCATCAAAACATGGTCACGGCGCTCAATGATATTGCCAGAAATGGTTGGACTAACAATTGCTGTGCATAACGGCAGATTGCATGTGCCTATCTTTGTCACCGAAAACATGGTTGGGCACAAGCTCGGCGAATTTGCTGCTACACGCACTTTCCGTGGCCACTCCGGCGACAGAAAAGTGAAAGGCAAAGACGACGACAAAAAATGATATTAGCAGGGGGTAAGTAATGGAAGTCGCGGCGAGTTTAAAATATGCCAGGCTGTCTGCGCAAAAGTGCCGACTGGTTTGTGACCAGGTTCGTGGTTTGCCAGTAGATCGTGCTTTAGATTTATTACGTTTTAGCACGAAAAAAGCAGCAGGAATCATCAAGAAGGTTTTGGAATCAGCAATAGCTAACGCAGAGCATAATAAAGGTGCGGACATTGACGAACTAAGAATCGCGTCGATATGTGCTGACCAAGGCTCTACTTATAAGCGTATGCATGCAAGAGCTAAAGGTCGTGGCTGCACCATATTGAAGCCCACCTGTCACATAACAGTAGTCGTGTCTGATGAGGAGAAGAAGTAATGGGACAAAAAGTTCATCCCATAGGCATACGCTTAGGCATCGTAAAAGATTGGTCTTCTAGATGGTATGCGCCATCCAAAGACTTCGCAGATACCTTATGTTCAGACATTAAGGTTCGCGAATTCCTCAGCGAAAAATTAGCCGCAGCGGGAATTAGCCGAATTCAGATTGATAGACCAGCACGTAACGCTAAAATTACCGTTTACGCAGCTCGACCAGGTGTGATCATTGGTAAGAGCGGTAAAGAAATTGAAACGCTTCGTGATGCAATCAATAAGATCTTAAAAGTGCCTGTTCATCTTAGTATTGAAGAAGTTCGCAAGCCTGAACTAGATGCTAAGTTAGTAGCAGAATCCATCGCACAACAACTTGAAAAGCGAGTTATGTTCCGTCGCGCAATGAAGCGTGCAGTAACAACCGCAATGCGTTTAGGTGCAAAAGGTATCAAGATCTGTGTAAGTGGCAGATTAGGTGGTGCTGAAATTGCACGTAGCGAATGGTATCGCGAAGGACGCGTTCCTCTGCATACACTGCGAGCAGACATAGACTACGGTCTTGGTGAAGCCTTTACAACTTACGGCGTGATCGGCGTTAAAGTTTGGATCTTCAAAGGCGAAGTCCTAGATAAAGAATTAGCAGAGAGTACAACAGGTACTACTGAGAAAACCTCAGGTAAACAGGAGAAGTAACAATGTTGCAGCCGAAGCGGACCAAATTCCGCAAACAATTTAAAGGGCGCAATCGTGGTGTTGCCACTCGTGGAAACAAAGTAAGCTTTGGCGAGTTCGGTTTGAAAGCCACAGAACATGGCCGTATAACATCTCGACAAATTGAAGCGGCGCGACGAGCTTTATCACGACATGTTAAGCGTGGCGGAAAGGTTTGGATCAGAATATTTCCAGACAAGCCAATCTCTAAGAAGCCATTAGAAGTGCGTCAAGGTAAAGGTAAAGGTAACGTTGAATATTGGGTTGCCTTAGTCCAGCCAGGTCGCATGATGTTTGAGATTGAGGGGGTTCCGGAAGATATGGCACGTGAGGCGTTAAAATTAGCCGCTGCCAAGTTACCGGTTAAATCAGCATTCGAAAGTCGGACGATAATGTAATGAAAGCTAGCGAATTAAGAAACAAAAATGCAGAAGAGTTACAAAGCGAACTGCTGGCATTGCTAAAAGAGCAGTTTAATTTGCGCATGCAACGTGGCCTTGGACAAACTCCAAACCCACACCTGTTTGGTAATGTGAGAAAGCAGATTGCTCGCGTAAAAACTATCTTAAGCGAAAAAGAAGGTTCCATATCATGACAGCAGAGCAAACAGTGACAGCACAAACCCCTAGCAGAACAGTTGTTGGGAAAGTAATCAGCAACAAGATGGATAAAACCATTGTTGTCGAAGTTGAACGTAAGATTAAGCATCCGCTGTATGGGAAGTACATCCGTCGTTCATCCAAGATGTATGCTCACGATGACAAAAACACATGTCAAATCGGCGATTTGGTGAAGATAGCGAATAGCAGACCCATTTCTAAGACCAAGCATTGGGTTTTAGTCGAGATTTTAGAACAGGTAGAAAAAGAACTAACTGAATAGATTTGAAGATAATATTTTCAATAATTTTGTTTATTTCGTTTTTCAAATAAGAATGATAGTGATAGTATTGACGGTCTTTATTTCCGTCATAAATTGGAGTTAAGGGCATGATTCAGACGCAGACGATCCTTGATGTGGCGGATAATAGCGGTGCGCGTCGCGTGATGTGTATTAAGGTCCTGGGTGGATCGCATCGTCGTTACGCAGGTATCGGTGATGTTATTAAAGTAAGCGTTAAAGAGGCTATTCCCCGCGGTAAAGTGAAAAAAGGGGAAGTTATGAATGCAGTTATCGTTAGGACTTGTAAAGGTGTAAGACGTCCTGATGGTTCATCGATTCGTTTTGATGAAAACGCTGTAGTGTTATTGAATGCGCAGATGCAGCCAATAGGAACCCGTATTTTCGGACCTGTTACTCGTGAATTGCGTGGTGAGAACTTTATGAAGATTATATCTTTGGCCCCAGAAGTTCTATAGACCGTTGATGTAGAGAGCACAAGCATGAACAAGATAAGAAAAGGTGATGAAGTAGTAGTCATTACTGGCAAAGATAAAGGTAAAAGAGGAACGGTCACTGCAGTTTTGCTAAAAGGCAAAAAACTCATGGTCGAAGGTATTAACACAGTCAAAAAACACGTGAAAGCGAATCCAAATGCTGGTGATCGTGGTGGGATTGTAATTAAAACGTTACCTATTCAAAGCTCTAACGTTATGTTATATAACCCAGCTACTGATAAAGGTAGTCGCGTAGGTATACGCCTTTTAGCTGATGGTAGCAAAGTGCGTTACTTTAAATCCACTAATGAAGTGGTTGACGTAGGAATTTAAGAGCGGGTGAGCTATGGCAAGATTGCTTGATTTTTATCGTAAAGATGTAGTTACAAAGTTAAAAGACAAATTTAAGTATAAGTCTGTTATGCAAGTGCCTCGCATTCAAAAAATCACATTAAACATGGGATTAGGCGAAGCAATGGAAGACAAGAAAGTCATTGTTTCCGCTATGGCAGAACTTGAAAAAATTGCAGGTCAAAAACCTGTAACCACATTAGCACGTAAGTCTATTGCTGGATTCAAAGTTCGCGAAGGCTGGCCTATTGGTTGCAAAGTGACTTTACGTGGCGCTCGCATGTACGAATTTTTGGATAGATTAATATCCATTGCATTACCACGCGTCAGAGACTTTCGCGGTTTAAGCATTAAGTCATTTGATGGTAGAGGTAATTACAGCTTGGGTTTCAAGGAACAAATTGTGTTCCCTGAAATTGAGTATGACAAGGTCGATGCTTTAAGAGGTCTAGATATCACTATCACAACCTCTGCGGAATCTAACAAAGAAGCGCAAGCATTATTAGAAGCTTTTAATTTTCCTTTTAAAGAAAAAATGGGTTAATACGCCATGGCTAAAGTTTCAATGGTAGAACGTGAAAAAAAGCGAGTTCAATTAAACGATAAATTTCGTGAAAAAAGAGCGAAGCTAAAAGAAGCTATTTTAAGTGTCCATCTTAGCGATGAAGAAAAATGGGAAGCTACGCAACAGTTGCAAAGCTTACCCCGTGATTCTAGCGTCACTCGTCAACGTAGCCGTTGCCGTATGTGTGGTAGATCTCGTGGTTTCAACCGCTTGACCGGCTTATGCAGAATTCATATGCGTAGCGCAGTCATGAACGGTTTAGTTCCCGGCATGCATAAAGCTAGTTGGTAATATTCGTACAAGTTAGAGGTGTTTACGATGTCTATGCAGGATCCTATTGCGGATATGTTGACGCGCATACGCAATGCGCAGGCTGTTGGCGACCAAACTGTTGGTATGCCATGCTCCCAGTTGAAGATGTCCATTCTTGAAGTATTAAAGAAAGAAGGTTACATCGAAGAATTTGAGATGTTAACAGCTGAAGGCAAGAGAGATTTGAATGTTACCTTGAAATATTATCAAGGTCGTCCAGTTATCGAAAAAATTAAGCGCGTTAGCCGTCCTGGATTACGTATCTACAAACGCAGCACCGATTTGCCAACTGTTTTAGCGGGCATGGGAATTGCGATCGTATCCACGTCTAAAGGTGTTATGACAGAACGATCTGCCCGCGCTCAAAAGCTGGGTGGCGAAGTTTTGTGTACAGTTGAGTAAGGGAGAAGGTAATGTCTACGCCAAGTATATCAACATCAAGAGTGGGCAGAAAACCAGTGGCCATTCCTTCTGGGGTTGAAGTAAAAGTTACAGGCCAAGAGCTCGCTATTAAAGGGCCTAAAGGCAAATTTGAAGTTGCGATTCATCCAATGGTACAAGTACTCGTTGAAGGTGGGGTCGTAAATGTTAAGTCAAATGCAGAAGGTGGTTATTCACGTTCTGGTTCTGGCTCAAAATTGCGTCGTTCTATCGTGGGCACAACCCGCGCTAAGATCGCGAATATGGTGCACGGTGTAGCGCACTCGTTTGAAAGAAAACTTTTATTGGTTGGTGTAGGTTATCGAGCTCAAGCCAAAGGCAATGTATTAAATTTGACTCTTGGTTTTTCTCACCCTATCGATTTTAAGATTCCAGAAGGAATCACAATCGAAACCCCAAGCCAAACAGAAGTCTTGGTGAAAGGTAATGATAAAGATCTAGTAGGTCTGGTCGCATCAAAGATCCGCGCCTATCGTGGTCCAGAGCCTTACAAAGGTAAAGGTGTTCGTTACGCAGATGAAGTTATTGTGCGTAAAGAAACTAAGAAGAAATAATTAGGGTAGAAACATGAATAAAAAAGTTTCGAGATTACGTAGAGCTAAACGTGTACGCATGCACATTCGTGAACTGGAAGCAGTTCGTCTTTGCATACACAGAACACCACGCCATATCTATGCGCAAGTTATCGCGCCTACAGGGGAAAGTGTATTAGTCTGCGCTTCATCGTTGGATAAGCAGATTAAAGACAAGTTGAAATCAACAGGCAACGTTGAAGCAGCTAAATTAGTCGGACAACTGGTTGCAGAGCGTGCGATTAAAGCAGGCATTAAGCAAGTTGCGTTTGACCGATCAGGCTTCAATTATCACGGTCGTGTGAAGGCTTTAGCAGATGCTGCTAGAGAAGGCGGATTAGAATTTTAAGGGTTATTTATGGCGAGTTATGACCAATCGACAAAAAGTGACGGCATGCAAGAAAAGTTAGTTGCGGTCTCACGTAATGCTAAAGTAGTCAAAGGCGGTAGAATTTTTAGCTTTGCAGCTATCACCGTAGTTGGCGATGGAATGGGCCGCATCGGTATTGGCCGTGGTAAAGCGCGTGAAGTACCTGTTGCTATCCAAAAAGCATTGGAAAGTGCACGTAAAAATATGCGCCAAATGGTCTTGAAAGAAGGCACATTGCATTATCAAGTGACCGGCAAGCATGCTGCAACCAAAGTATTCATGAAGCCTGCTTCTGAAGGTACTGGAATTATCGCTGGCGGCGGTATGCGCGCGGTATTTGAAGTATTGGGAGTAAAAAACGTCTTAGCGAAAATCGATGGTTCAACTAACCCGATTAACGTTGTTAGAGCGACTCTAAATGCTTTAGAAAAATTAGCGACACCGGAACATATGGCTGCTAAGCGCGGCAAAACAGTTGAAGAAATTGCTAAGGACTAAGTTATGCCAAAGAAACAACTAAAAATTACTTTAGTACGCAGCATCAACGGTACATTGCCAAAGCATAAAGCAACCGTAAAAGGTTTGGGTTTGCGCCGTATGCATCACACAGTGGTTCTTGAAAACACTGCTTGTATTCGCGGAATGGTTAAAAAGATTGATTACTT
Source organism: Gammaproteobacteria bacterium (assembly GCA_031291175.1). GTDB lineage: Bacteria > Pseudomonadota > Gammaproteobacteria > DSM-16500 > DSM-16500 > UBA5158. The sequence continues at coordinate 34,886 of JARLJO010000048.1, read as the reverse complement.
ATTATCAGTAGAGGAAGTGTAAAATGTTTCTCAATACACTACAGCCAGCACCAGGATCAAAAACACCACGCAGAAGATTAGGTCGTGGTATCGGCTCAGGCCTTGGTAAGACCAGTGGTAAAGGTCATAAAGGTCAGAAAGCTCGTGCGGGTGGATACCATAAAGTTGGGTTCGAAGGCGGTCAAATGCCATTGCAACGCCGTATCCCAAAATCCGGTTTCCGTTCCAGAAAAGCCCTTGTTCGTGAAGAGATTCGTTTGTCAGATCTTAACTTGATCGAAGACACATTGATTGATTTCACTACTTTGCACACAACAGGCTTAATTAAGCACACAACGAAATTTGTCAAAGTCATTTTGTTTGGCACTATTGAACGTGCAGTGAATTTGCGCGGGATTCCAGTGACAGCAGGGGCTAAGAAAGCAATTGAAGCAGCTGGTGGATCAGTCGAGGGGTAAATGACAACAACTAGGGTAGGGACTAACTCTGCAAATAGCGGTATAGCGGATTTAAAGCGGCGATTACTGTTTGTTTTGATTGCGATTATCGTGTTTCGGGTAGGGTCTTATATTCCCGTACCTGGTCTAAACCCGCAACGGCTTCAGGAATTATTTAACTCCCAACAGAGCAACATTATTGGCTTATTCAATATGTTCTCTGGGGGCGCACTGATGCGATTTAGTGTGTTCGCTTTGGGTATTATGCCGTATATTTCGGCATCGATTATCATACAGTTGTTAACTGTGCTTTCTCCGAAACTTTCTGAACTGAGAAAGGAAGGTGAGTCAGGTCAACGTAAGATAAACAAATATACTCGTTACGGCACATTGTTTTTAGCAACGTTTCAGGCAATTGGTGTATCAAAAATGCTGGCTGCGCATGATATTGCGCTAGATCCAGGCCTTGCATTTTACTTCACTACTGCTTTGACTCTCGTGTCAGGCACCATGTTTTTAATGTGGTTAGGTGAACAGGTAACAGAACGTGGGATTGGTAATGGTATCTCTCTTATCATCTTCTCAGGTATTATTGCCGGCTTCCCAGCTGCCATTGGTAGAACATTAGAACAAGTAAGAGAAGGTCAGTTACAAGTTATCGCATTATTGTTAATTGTAGCCGCTGTGATCGTTGTTGTTGGATTTGTTGTATTTGTTGAGCGTGGTCAACGTCGTATTGCTATTAATTACGCGCGTCGCATGCAAGGCGGTAAAATGTACTCTGCTAAAAGCAGTCATTTACCTCTTAAAATCAATATGGCTGGTGTGATACCGCCTATTTTTGCCTCCAGTATCATCCTGTTCCCTGCGAGCTTGGCTCAATGGTTCGGTCATGGTAAAGGCTTTGAATGGCTAGGATCGTTCGGTGTGGCGTTACAACAGCAAGGCCAGCCGTTACACATGATATTGTTTAGTGTTGCAATTATATTTTTCTGCTTCTTTTATACCGCGTTGGTGTTTAATCCACGCGATACGGCAGAAAATCTAAAAAAATCCGGTGCGTTTATCACAGGTATAAGGCCTGGTGAGCAAACAGCTAGATATATTGATACAGTAATGACACGCTTAACCTTAGCTGGCGCAATCTACGTAACACTAGTTTGCTTACTACCTGAGTTCATGATTTTAGCGTGGAACGTGCCATTTTATTTTGGTGGTACTTCATTGTTGATTATTGTAGTCGTGGTCATGGATTTCATGGCTCAAGTTCAGGCCCATATTATGTCTTACCAATATGAGTCATTATTGAAAAAATCGAACTTGCGCAGTGGCGGTTTAGGGCTATTACGGTAATATAGATAAAATTTAAAAAAGTTCGCTGAATTGGAGTTAATTATGAAAGTCGGTGCATCAGTAAGAAAGATTTGTCGTAATTGTAAGGTTGTGCGCAGAAATCGTGTCGTGCGTATAATATGCAAAGAAAAAAGACACAAACAAAAACAAGGTTAATGGTTGATTTTTTGGTATTTCGATATTAAACTTAGCCGCTTTTCTGGGTCTAAAGCTTAATTGAGTTGAAGTTGTAGGAGTGATTGAATGGCAGCCCGTATTTCAGGCGTTAATATACCGGTACAAAAGCACATAGTTATTGGGCTCACCTCCATCTATGGCATCGGACGTAGCAAAGCAAAACAGATCTGCGCTATCACAAATGTTAGCCCAGAGAAGAAGACAAAAGATTTAACAGAAGCAGAACTTGAAAGCCTGCGTACTGAAATCGCGAAGATTCGAGTAGAGGGTGATCTACGTCGCGAAGTGTCAATGAACGTTAAGCGATTGATTGAACTAGGAACTTATAGAGGCCTACGCCATCGTCGCGGTTTACCAGTACGTGGTCAACGCACAAGAACAAATGCGCGCACCCGTAAAGGCAAACGCAAAGGTAAAAACTAGATTCACAGGTGAATATAAACATTTAGTGTTAAATCAGGAAATTAAATAGCAATGTCATCGAATCAAGCAAAGCCAACTGAGGCAACCGCAGCGAAAGCATCAAAAGACCAGGCCGTCAAAAGCCCGGTTGCTGACGCTGACAAATCCGACGACGCATCTGGTACTGGTACCAGTGATGCTGGTGCAGGTAAGGCCACACGCTCGCGGAAGAAGACCAAAAAACAAGTTGTTGACGGTGTAGTTCATATCCGCGCCTCATTCAATAACACTATAGTAACCATTTCTGATATTCAGGGTAATACACTAGCTTGGTCAAGTGCAGCTAGCTGTGGTTATCGTGGATCACGAAAATCAACACCATACGCAGCTGGCGAAGCTTCAAGCAAAGCCGCACTCGTTGTGGTTGAAAACTTCGGCATGAAAAATGTGTCAGTGAAAGTTAATGGACCAGGCCCAGGTAGAGAATCTGCAATTAGATCTTTGCATGCAGCAGGGTTGAAAATTTTGTCGATCACAGATGCGACAGGCATACCCTTCAATGGTTGCCGTGATCCCAAAAAGCGTCGTGTGTAGCGTAGGAGAAGGTTGATGGCTAGATATTTGGGTCCAAGATGCAAACTGGCTCGTCGTGAAAAAGCGGATCTTTCGCTATTGAGTGGCGTGCGCGCATTAGATACAAAATGTAAATTAGATACTCCACCGGGTGTACATGGTGCAAGACGTGGCCGTGAAACCGAATATGGCGTACAGTTACGCGAAAAGCAAAAAGTTCGTCGTATTTACGGCATTATGGAAAGACAGTTCAGTAATTACTTTAAAAAAGCAGCACGTTTGAAAGGTTCTACCGGTGAAAATTTGCTTAAGTTGTTAGAAAGCAGATTAGATAACATCGTTTACAGGATGGGATTTGGTTCAACACGCGCTGAGGCAAGACAGTTAGTTAGTCATCGTGCGATTCTTGTTAACGGCCGAGTCGTTAATATTCCATCGTTCGAAGTAATGCCTGGTGACGTTATCAGTATTAAAGAATCGAAGAAGACACAACTACGTATTCAAGGTGCACTTGCGTTGTCACAAGCAAAAACACCATGTGGTTGGGTTGAAGTAGATCAGAATGAACTTAAGGGTACCTTTAAGTCAGTTCCAGATCGCTCTGACTTACCTTCGGATATTTCTGAGAAACTTATTGTTGAGCTTTATTCCAAATAATTTTTGGGTTTTTGAGGTTATTTCATGCAAAATAATCCATATGATTTTTTAACACCACGCGAAATCGCGGTAGAAACAGTATCACCTTTCCATGCGAAGGTAACACTGGAGCCATTGGAACGTGGGTTTGGTCATACGTTAGGAACCACACTGCGTAGAATTTTATTATCTTCTATGCCTGGGGCAGCTATTACAGAAGTGAAAATCGACGGAGTACTACACGAGTACAGTACTATTCCTGGCGTTCAAGAAGACGTCATCGAAATTCTTCTGAACCTCAAAAACGTTGCTATTAAGCTTCATGGTCGTGAAGAAGTGACCTTGCGCATTAACAAGAAAGGTCCTGGTATTGTTGTAGCTGGTGACATTGAACCTGAACACGATGTTGAAATCGTGAATCCAGAACATGTTATTGCTCACGTTAACGAAGCTGGTTCATTAAATATGACATTGAGAGTTGCTTTAGGTCGTGGTTATCAAACTGCCTCCTCAAGAGAACTTAACTCAACCGAAGAAAAAGCCGCTATTGGCGTATTACACATGGATGCAAGTTTTAGTCCAGTGCGTCGCCTTGCTTACAGCGTTGAAAGCGCTCGTGTAGAACAAAGAACTGACTTAGATAAGTTAGTGATTGATCTAGAAACGAATGGTACTTTAGATCCAGAAGAAGCTATCCGTCGCGCAGCAACTATTTTGCAGCAGCAGCTAGCACCTTTCGTTGATTTGAAATCCTCTTTTGTCACGAAAGAAATTAGCGAAGCTCAAGCTATTAACCCTATCTTCCTACGTCCAGTAGATGATTTAGAGTTAACAGTTCGTTCCGCAAATTGCTTAAAAGCAGAAAGCATTTTTTACATCGGTGATTTAGTTCAACGTACAGAAAATGATTTGTTGAAAACGCCTAACTTAGGTAAAAAGTCTCTAACTGAAATTAAGAATGTTTTAGCTTCACATGGCTTGGGACTTGGTACACGTTTAGATAATTGGCCACCAGCTTCTTTAAAAGATAAAGAATAGTTGGAATTGGTAAAGTAGGAGAGTTTTATGCGTCATCGTAGTAAAGGTAGATATTTTGGTCGTACCAGCAGCCACAGAAAGGCCATGTTTAAAAACATGATGGTCTCTTTGTTGAAGCATGAGCTTATTACGACTACTGTTGCAAAAGCAAAAGAGTTAAGAACTTATATCGAACCAATGATCACCTTAGCTAAGGTTGATAGCGTTCATAATCGTCGTTTAGCGTTTGCTCGCTTACGCGATCGTGACATGGTAACTAAGCTTTTTAATGATATTGGACCACAATACACAACACGCCCAGGTGGTTACACCCGCGTATTGAAATGTGGTAACCGTAAAGGTGATAGCGCTCCTATGGCTATTATTCAGCTTGTTGATAGAGAAGAAGCGGTAGCTTAGTTTTATCTCTCATCTTTGAGTTAAAAAAACCGGGCGAACCCCGGTTTTTTTGTATCTAGAAATAATGAGTTTGTTTTGTAGATGACATTGTTGATTCGGTAATATCTTGTTTGTGTTTGTGTTTGTGTTTGTGTTTGTGTTTGTGTTTGTGTTTGTGTTTGTGTTTGTGTTTGTGTTTGTATTTGTGTGCATAAAATGTAGATTCGGTATTTCGATAGACAAAGGCGGCGCCATGAGTACGGTGTATAAGTCTGTCTACTACTTGCGTCCAAGCCGTATTAAATAAAAACTTACGCCAATAATTCCCAGCATAACCGTGATTCATCTGTGATGGCAGAGGAGAATTTTTTCATGATTGACGATACTGATATTATTCATCTGCACCAAGCATTGGAGCTTGCAAAGATTCGTCGAGGTTTTTGTGCGCCTAATCCTTCCGTTGGTGCGCTTATTTTTAAGGATAACGCAATTCTAGCGGCGGGTTTCCATCACGGTCCTGGCAGTGATCACGCCGAAGTCGATGCATTAAGAAAACTCACAAAGGCACAATCAATAGGCGCTACAGCTTACATTACACTAGAGCCTTGCTGCCATCACGGCAGAACGCCACCTTGCACAGATGCATTAATTGAAGCTGGACTGAAGCGGGTTGTGTATGCTTACCCTGATCCTAATCCACTTGTATCAGGCAAAGGTGAAAAGGCTTTGCTAGCGGCGGGCATTCTGTGTGAACACATTTCTTTGCCTGAAATTAATCTTTTCTATGAAAGCTATCACCATTGGCATGCCACCCAAACCCCCTTCGTCACAGCAAAAATAGCGATCAGTTTGGATGGTAAAATTGCGAGTAAAACAGGGGAACCCATTGCCATCACAGGTGAAGCATTAAAAGAGTTTACTCATTACTCACGGCGTTCGAGTGACGCCTTACTGACTACCGCTAAAACGATTATTCAAGACGACCCGCAATTGAATGTACGTACGCCAGATGAGACTTTATCGAAGGCGCTATATGTTTTAGACAGTGCTTTAACGTTGCCATTGAACGCAAAGATCTTTGAAACAGCCAAATCCATTACTATTTTTCATGCTAAGGATGCATCTTCCGAAAACCAGCAGAAATTAGTCGCTCAAGGCGCACGCTGCTTGCCTTTGCCACATTCTGATGAGGGGCTTTCATTGGTGGAAGCAATTAAAATAATCGGTCAGGATGGCATCCATTCGCTTTGGATAGAGGCAGGTGGAAAATGTTTCTCTGCTTTTGTTAAACAACGTTTATTGCAGCGTGCTTATCTTTACGTTGCTCCAACGTGGTTGGGGGAGGGTAAGATTGCTTTTAGCCCAGAATTTCACCTCAATATTGATAACGCCGAATTGCAATGGCAACAGTTTGGTAAAGATGTGTTATGCGAAATTCGCTGGTAGAATAGCAGTTTCTCTAAAAGAATAAGGTTTTCTCATGTTCACGGGCCTAATTGATCACTGCGGCACAATCTTCAAATTAGAAGAGGGTTTGTCATCACAACGGATTTGGATAAGTAGCGCATTTACCGATTTGGTCTTGGGTGAAAGTATTGCTGTCGATGGTATTTGTTTGACAGTGACAGAGATGAAAGAAGGATTATTTAGCTGTGATGTCTCCAGAGAAACGCAACATGTGACAACAGCCGGTGCTTTTCAATTACACCAGCAAGTCAATTTAGAGCGAGCATTGCAGCTCTCGGCGCGATTGGGGGGGCACATGGTCTCAGGCCATGTTGATCAAACCTGTCAATTAGCCAAGCGCCAAAACCAAGAGGCATTTATCGAAATGTTTTTTGGCGGACTAGATTCACAAATGCAACGTTACATCATGAAAAAAGGCAGCGTGGCCATTAATGGTGTGAGTCTCACCATTAATACAGTGTCTGCGGATGGATTTAGTATTATGCTGATTCCACATACCATTCAGAAAACCAATTTAGGCAACCTAAAAGCAGGCGATAACGTCAATATCGAATTTGATATGATCGCTAAAATGATAGTGGAACAATATCAAAAATATCCAAACCCAAACACGGTTGCGAATTAATATAATAGTAAAAAGAAAACGAGGAAACCAAAATGACCCAATTCACTCCCATTGAAACTGCTCTCGAAGAACTACGACAAGGCAGAATGGTTATTTTGGTGGATGATGATAAGCGCGAACAAGAAGGTGACCTCATCATCCCTGCAGAAAAAGTTACCGCCGAAACCATTAATTTTATGGTGAAATACGCGCGTGGGTTAATTTGTCTTCCCCTGACAGAAGAAGTGGTACAGCGATTACAAATTCCGATGATGGCGGAATACAATAAGACCCCAAATCAAGCGGCCTTCACTATGTCTATTGAAAGCGCAGAAGGGGTGACGACGGGGGTCTCTGCTGCGGATAGAGCCCGTACTATTCGCGTTGCTGTGAATCCAAAGTCGGTTCCCGCCGATATTTCTATGCCTGGACACGTATTTCCATTAAAGGCGAGAGCCGGTGGGGTATTAGTGCGACCAGGACATACGGAAGGTAGTGTGGATTTGGCTAGATTAGCGGGTTTTCAGCCAGCTGCCGCGATTTGTGAAATCATGAAAGACGATGGCAGTATGGCGCGCTTGCCGGATTTACAGGCTTTCGCGGCACTTCATGATATTAAAATTGTCTCAATTGAAGATTTAATTGCTTATCGTCTCACGCATGAAACCATAGTCGATGAAATTGCTTCCGCCAATTTGCCACTAGAGTGGACCGACCAATTTGTTGTAAAGATTTTTCGCCATCGTTTTGATGGATCGGATCACATGGCGCTAGTTCATAAAAACTTTAATCCTAGCCAGCCGACTTTAGTGCGAATCCACTCAGAATGTTTGACGGGTGATGTGTTCGGTTCAATTTTATGTGATTGCGGTGCGCAGTTGAAAAAAGCCATGACGCAAATCGCGGAAGAAAATGGAATACTGCTTTATATGCGTCAAGAAGGTCGTGGTATAGGCTTGGGCAATAAAGTGAAAGCGTATGAATTACAACAATCCCAAGGCTTAGATACGGTAGAAGCGAATCAAAGTTTAGGATTCCAGGCGGATCTGCGTAGTTATGGGATGAGCGCTCAGATGCTGCGACAACTCGGTGTTTCACGAATTCGGCTATTAACGAATAACCCGGCGAAAGTGCGTGATATGCAACGTTTTGGTATCGAAGTGGTTGAGCGAGTTCCTGTCGAGATTCCTCCTAATCCCAATAATATTCATTATCTCACCACTAAGCGTGAAAAATTAGGTCATATCTTAAATCTCAAATGAAAATAGGACCGCCTGATAAATCATTTGGCGAGATAACGCATCAGAATCAAGGAGAAAACCCATGCCAATTTTGAAAGCAGAAACCATTAACCCCGATTTTAAGGTGGCAATTGTGGTAAGCCGTTACAATTTGGATATTACACAAGAGCTATTGGCAGGCGCTGTGACGCGCTTATTTGAGCTTGGGTTAAGTGAGGCTAGTCTTACAGTAACTTGGGTGCCAGGTGCTGTCGAAATCCCTTTAACAGCCCAACGTCTTGCTCGCACCAAAAAATTTGAAGCTGTGATTTGTTTGGGGGCTGTTATTTTTGGTGAAACACGCCATTTTGATTATGTTTGTGACCAGGTGAGTCAAGGTTGTCAGCAAGTGGCTTTAAGCTCTGATCTTCCCATTATTTTTGGGGTATTAACGACCGATAATTTAGCTCAGGCCCAAGACAGGATAGGCGGTGCTAAGGGACATGTAGGTCGTCAGTCGGCAGATGCGGCAGTCGAGATGATTTCACTGTTGCGCCAAATAGAGGTTTCTCTGTCAAATTAGACTATCTGCGATAGTCTTTTTTCAGGATGACATGAGCATAATTTTTTCGTTACAATCGGTACGGATGTAAAGTTTTTGAGAAGAGAGTCACTATGCCATCATTTGATATTGTTTCAAAAATAGATAACCATGAAATCACGAATGCGGTTGATCAAGCCAATCGTGAACTGACAACACGATTTGATTTTAAAGGAACCACGGCTCGTTACGAGCTGACAAAGAACACCGTTTCTTTGATCGCGCCAAGTGATTTTCAGTTAAAACAAATGGACGAAATTTTACGTAATAAATTGGCTAAGCGTAATGTGGATACACGCTCTTTAGATTATAAAGACGCGGATGTGAAGTTAAATGAAGCGAGGCAAGAGATCGAAGTGAAGGAAGGAATCGACACTGAATTTGCCAAGAAAATCGTCAAAATGATCAAGGATGCTAATTTAAAAGTCCAAGCCTCTATCCAGGGCGATCAAGTTCGGGTTACTGGAAAAAAACGTGATGACTTACAAGCTGTAATTGCTATGCTACGTGAAGCAAAGCTTAGCTTGCCTGTGCAGTTTGAAAATTTTAGGGATTGATATGGCAGAAAGTACGACGGTAATGGAGCGCCAATCTTGTTTTCAATTTAAAACAAGTTTTTCACCTTGCACGATTATGCAGGTGACACGTTATGATTTAGATGAGATTGCCCGCCAATTAGATACAACTATTCAAAAAGCGCCGAATTTTTTCATTGGATCGGCTGTCATACTGGATCTTGAAGGCGTTAAAACACAGACAAACATCGACTTGGCCGCTATCAAAAAAATCTTGCTAGCCAATAATATGGTGCCGGTAGGGGTGCGTGGCGGTAATGATTTGCAGCATCAAGAAGCGGCAGGTGTAGGAATGCCCACGATTGCTATCGGTGCGAAAGCGACGAGCACGCCACAAGCTGCCCCCACGGCAGATGCGCCATCTCCTGCAGAATCCAATAAAAAGCCACGTGAAACGGCGCTTCAGTCTAATACCAAAATCATCACTACGCCCATTCGCTCAGGTATGCAAATTTATGCGAAAGATGGCGATTTAATTGTATTGTCATCGGTGAGTCCTGGTGCTGAGTTATTAGCGGATGGCAATATTCATGTCTATGGTGCTTTGCGGGGCAGAGCATTGGCAGGTGTTCAAGGTAATACTCAGGCTCGTATCTTTTGTCGCACGCTAGAAGCGGAATTAGTTGCAATTGCAGGGTATTATTTAGTAAAAGAAGATATACAAGAATTGCCTTCTCAGGATTCATCCGTACAGGTTTATTTGGATAATGAGCAAGTCAAAATTGCGGCACTTTAATTCCAATGATTGAAGTGATTTCTACAAGGAGATCGATGTGGCAAAGATTATCGTAGTAACATCAGGTAAAGGTGGAGTAGGCAAAACCACAACCAGTGCTTCATTCGCTGTAGGTTTGGCAACACGCGGCTATAAAACAGCGGTCATTGATTTTGACATTGGTTTACGTAACCTTGATTTGATCATGGGCTGCGAACGTCGCGTCGTTTATGATTTTGTGAATGTGATTCGTGGTGAGGCTAATTTAAATCAAGCTTTGATTCGCGATAAACACGCCAAAGAATTATTTATTTTACCTGCTTCCCAGACACGTGACAAAGATGCTTTAACACTGGAAGGCGTGGGTAATGTGTTAGATGAATTAAGCAAAACCTTCGATTTTATTGTGTGTGATTCCCCAGCGGGTATTGAACGTGGCGCTCAATTGGCAATGTATTTTGCTGATAGCGCTATAGTCGTTACCAATCCTGAGGTGTCATCGGTGCGTGACTCTGATCGTATGTTAGGTTTGTTATCCAGTAAAACCAAACGTGCGGAAGAAGGCAAAGGTCAAATTAGCGAGCATTTATTATTGACCCGCTATTGTCCTAAGCGTGTAACAAAAGGTGAAATGTTAAGTCTCGCTGATATTAACGAAATTTTAGCGATTCCGTTATTAGGTGTGATTCCTGAGTCACAAGCGGTATTGCGTGCATCTAATGCGGGTGTTCCTGTTGTGATTGACTCAGAAAGCGATGCTGGACAAGCTTACGCAGACGCGGTTGGACGCTTTTTAGGAGAAGAAGTGCCTTTCCGTTTTCTTCAAGAAAAATCCCATTGGATTAAGCGTTTATTTAGCTTCAAGGAAAAGGAGGCTGTATGAGCATCAAAAATGTTTTTGGTCGTATATCGCAACACTTTCGTCGCCAAGACGAAACTGCGAAGGTGGCTAAAGAGCGTCTGCAGATTATCATTTCACATGAGCGCGTTCAGCGTGATCAGCCCGATTATTTGGCTGCCATGCAGCGTGATCTGTTAGATGTCATTGCACGTTACGTTAATATTAATAAAGATGACGTTCGAGTTGAACTGGAACGTCAAGAAGGTTGTTCGGTTTTGGAATTGAATGTGGTGTTACCACAACAATAAGGTTTTAACCCAAGACGAAACTCCTAAGGTTGGGCTGAGCATTTTCTAGCGAAGCCCAGCAACACGATAAGCGTTAGACCTCGTATCTCTAAAAAAACTTCACATACACAATAAACCGCTACATTGTTGTATTCCGTTTTATCTTTAAACCCATCATTAAGAGGTAGCTTGTGACAAGCGCGAGTATTTGCTTAAGATGGTGTGCGACATTCGCCATAGATTTGATTTATTTTTGACTCTGTATGGGTGTATGATATTGATTTAAAATGTTATTTTTTCAATCAAGTTAATGGGATGAAAAAAGAACCGAAAAAACACGAATTATTTTGTAGGAGTAGTTGCTAGACTAGCTCTGTGTCAAGGATGGCACATGGTTACTGAAAGGATTCTTGCAACCACTCCTCGTTTTGTATGCCCAAGGATGGATTTTTAAGCAAGGATTGCTATTTCTGATTTGAGCATCTTGGGGCAGTTTAATAACTGCCCCGTTTTTTTTGTCTTTTTTTTCTTTTCACAATAAATCCTAATCGTACTTTGTAAGTAATTGCCCGACTCCGTGTGCGAGATGTCTCACAAGTGTGTGCGCTATTCCTGCTTTGTTTCGGGTTGGTGCGAAGGCTGGTATATTGAGTTTTTTATAACCTGATGATTCTGATCATTTTTTATTATAATAGCGATGGGATGTGTGAATTAGAGTGATGTGAGTGCCAGTTTGTATAGAAAGCGTACGTTTTATTCGATTTGAATTAAGGTACTATTCTTTTCAGCCAATGACTGGCTATGGTGATTGAACGGATTTCTGCAACCACTCCTCGTTTTGCGTGTCCACGGACGGGTTTTTGGCACGGATTGCTTGTTTGACTTGAATATTTTGGGAAGACAATTTGTCTTCCCCTTTTTTTGTCTGCAAAAAAATAGTCTTACGGTGTTGCTGGTCTGCCATCGTCGTGTTTCATTTCAGGAAGAGGCTCGTTTGGATCTAACCATCGTTTGATGGGCTCAAAATCTATGTCATTAGCTAACTTCCCATTTTCGGCATTTGCATTTAATTTGGTAATAATTTCATTCGTGAAGAGAGTGAATTTCTCTTCGTCTGATTGATTATAATTAAAATGCCTATCATATCTCAATTCTGCTTGTATCATGGATTTGAAAAAATTGGCGGCATTCAACATATCGGCGGCAGGATCCATTGAAAAGAAATCCAGGCTATTGGCAACAGCGGTGCGTAAATCAGTCGATGCTTTGTTTGTTAATAAGGCGTAAAGAATGGTATATCTTTCTAGAGGGGTTTTTGCTTGTGTGAGGTAATCTTGATATGCTTTCGCTCTCTTTCGGCCGGTGCGTGACGCTAGCTGTGAAAAAAACCCTGCCTTCTCACTAACACCAATATAATTATCTATACTAGTTCTGGCATTTGCTATCAGTTTGTCTGTGTTTCGCGATAATTTTTGATACTGCTCTTTCAATGAGTTATTTTCTACGGGTTCTGCTGGTAATTGATTATTCATTCTTTGCGCTGTGCTGATAATCGTGACATCCGCGGTTAATGATTTCTTCCAGGTGTCTTGAATGGCTTGAGCCAGGGCATCCCAGCTATCGAAAACTTGCAAGACGCTAGTGGCAAGGGATTGGGAAGTATCAATGAGATAGAAATTATTTTGACGAGAGAAGAATGAAAGCGTTGCGCCTTCAGCGGTGATCACAAAAAATAAGTCATCGAGTGATAACCAAGGTTTATCTTCGTGTTTTGCTAATGCCTGATTGCGATAAGCAGTTAAATTCGGTAGGCCGCCCACATCTGCATTTAAACTAATGGTTCCTTCGTCTACTGGGGTGATGTCTCTCACATTGCTAAGGTTTTTTTGTAGTGCTTTGACCTTGGGTAAAATCTCAATTAGCGGCTTCGGTGTCATCAAATCTTTAGTGCCTGTTGCAATAAGACTATTGATATCCACGCCATCTAAAACACTACGGCTGAGTAATTCATGCGCCGCTCTCTCATCTTGTATCATGCGTCCGAATTCATTGTTTCCCATGTGTAATATATTGGATCCCAGCGCCAATGATACAGGTGCAGCCGCATAAGCCCCTTTGATGGGTGAACGATGTTGACCGCGGAAAAAGAGCTCTCCTACTTTGCCAAAGGTCATTTCTTCAGGCGGTTGATAGTGAAGAGGTGCAATTTTTTCTTCCCGATTAGCAGGGTTCATAATAGCAGCGGCCAAATTAGCAGGCAGTTTGGATCGGAGCGTTTCGCCTTTGGTATTTTTTAAATTTAACATGGGAGGATCAATCAACAAGGTAAGTAATTTAAACGCTTTTTGTTTTTCCGGGTCGTCAGGATTATTTAAAAAAATTTCCGTCAAATGAAAAATATTTGGGGATGCGTCTCCTTTATCAAAAATGTCAGCTACTACCCCACGAGCCAGTTGTGATTTCACGGGCCCATAGATAAGGCTAAAAAATTCGCGAGAGAGACGTGGCTTAGTCATGGCTTCTGCAAGCAACGCTTTAAACGCGGCATCGCCCTGTAACAGTAAAACCAATTCAGTTGTCTTATCTAAATAGTCTCTCACTGTCGGTAATAATGCTTCTTTCTCTTTTATCTGTTCTTTGTAAGTTGGAATTGTACTTTTAATATGATCTCGAATCTCAACAGGCTGGGCATTGATATCCAGGGCTTCAATTTGCTTTAATTCATCTCTGAGACCGGTAATTTCTTCTGCTATAAAGTTTTTCATTCCAGCATATTCTAACGATAGCATGACGCTAAGGAGCATCACGTTTTTTAGGAAGGGGTTATTTTCGGCAAAAGGCTTTGCATAATTTAACAAATCCATTTGTAAAATTGGCATGAGCATCATGCGATAAGCGCGACTGAGGATCGCGGCGAAGGTATTGGCATCCGTAGCAGTATTGCGAGAAAGATAGGCTAAGATGCGTCTGCTTTTGGACGCCACGGCTTTTTTTTCGCTATCGGTATACACTTTCAAATTGGCGAGCTGATGCTTTTTGTTGTAATGCAGTAAATATTCGCCATTTATCATCATGGTCATTGCTAAAGGTGTAAAGCCGGCATCATTTGCTTGAGAGAGGCCAATATCTTTGCCGGTGAATTTGTGTATTCGAATGAGCTCTTCAGCAAAATCGACTCTTTCCATGGATAAAGCGAAATTCAATAAGGTGTTATTTTCATGACGTCCATACATTCCTTCACCGATGCTCCAGTCACCTCCGAGTAACGTTTCGAGTTCGGCATCACAGTTGTCTGTGATGGTGAGATCAATTTGTGGATCTTGAAGCAGCTCTTTGAATTTTGAGAAGTCATTTGCATTGATTGCCATGAATAATGCTTTGCCTTTAGGGTTGGAGGCTATGCTTATATCGCGTGGACGGCTCATGAAATGCTCCTAATTAACCCGCGCAGAAACGGAGATCTACATTTGCACAGTATAGCAGGATGCGGGGGGTATTTGAGCGGAATTATTAATAATGCTTTATTTTTCATTGGCTTAAATTTACATATAAGAGTGAGCCGGTGAGGTTTTCCTTAAGCATTCCTTAATATTTACTTGTTAAGCTAAAGAAGATTCATCTCAATTCGTGCCACAAAGGAAGGAGGCCTTCATGTCTACGTTAATCTCGCAACTGTTAGCTGATACTCTGGTTTCAAATGACGACGAAGAGGCTAAAGCAGTCAATCTTCCTACTGCTTTAACAAATGGTGATTATGTTAGTCTCTTGGAAAATTTACGAGTGGTTTTAAGAACAGTGGGATTTTGTAGGTATAGCGCACAGAGTGATTTAAGCAGTGAGCGATATCAGGAAATTTGTCACTTAAACAGGGCTCGCCTGGATTTCGTGATTGGAAAGGAAATTTATACGGTGCTTCTCGATAATAAATTAGATAAAAAGTTTGTGCATGATGTTGTCTTTCATTTTTGCCAAAGCAATGCTGAGGCTGCGGGCAAGTTACTTAATAAAAACATATGGAAATTTTGGCATAGTGATATTTCAGATCTTTTCATTAAGTATGGTGCTGATGTTAATGCCAAGCCCTCGTCAACGGCTAAATCTACTTTGTTTCAAGCTATTCGAAGCAGTAATCCCATCTATGTGATTCGTCATTTAATTGAGAAGGGCGCAAGTTATCAAGACTGTGAGCAAGAAGTCGCTGGGCAGAAATACCCATTGATGTTGGTTGCCGCTTTGCAATGTGTCCCAGAAGTGCTTGCTGTATTGGGGGAGAAGTTTCCACGGGAGATAGAGGCTACACTTCAACTGTTGAATGGCATGTTAAGCATTTATGAAGAAAATAAGTTTTCTCTTAACTTTGGTGATTATCAGGCAAAGCCTATTACTCGAGATGATTTGTTAAAAGCGGAGCAGAGCTTATTGCAGATGCAACTGCGACAATCTGTTTATGCTGGTCGATCTATCTTTAATAACGGATTTCATCCAGAGAGGTTGAGGTTGGTCACAGCGGAAGAGAAAGTGTCTCTATCGGAGGCGAAGCCTAAGTTTGGATGATGAGCTTTGGCTTTGTTGAATAATTAAGAACTGTTTTTAATTGACTGGGGTCCTGTCAGGGTAGACTTGCTTTTTTCGTGCTCATAAATTCCGCGCGTAAAAAGCAAGCCTACCCTGCCACCCCGTTTTTTTTGATTCGCTTCCACTTCGTGGAAGCGAAAAGAACATTTGCAAAGAATATATTTACATTGACTCATTGCATAGAGAGCTCCGACGTAGCCCAGAGCTCCCCTACGTACCGTGGACAAGCCACGGTACGTAGGGGTTTGAGAGCAAGGTAAAAATAAATTGATGGGTTTTTATCTTTTAACGTGTCGCATCAAACGTTTCTTTTTCTTGATTTGATGCTCTGTTAAGACGTTTTTGTTTTCGCGGAAAGGGTTGTCACCGGTTTTAAATTCGATGCGCACAGGCGTTCCTACCAGCTTTAAACGTTGTTGATAGGTATTCGACAAGTAACGGCGATATGCATCGGGCAATGAATTGACTTGATTGCCGTGAATGATGATGCGTGGTGGATTGTGTCCACCGGTGTGTGCGTATCGTAATTTGACGCGACGACCGTGTACCAATGGCGGATTATGCGCAAGCACTGCTTCACGAAGAATCTTATTCAACATGGGGGTGGATAATTTGCGATTCGCTGATTCGTAAGCTTCATTGATGGAATCAAATAAGTTACCAACGCCACTGCCATGCAATGCAGAAATATAATGTATGCGTGCAAAATCCACAAAATGCAAACGTCTATCCACGGTCACTTTTGTGGTTTCGCGTTCGGCAGGTGTCATGCCATCCCATTTGTTAACCGCTAAGACCAATGCTTTGCCGCTATCAATAATAAAGCCGAGTAACTTTAGATCTTGTTCTGACGCGCCATCGCGGGCATCAATTACGAACAGAACCACATTGGCTGATTCGATGGCTTGCAAGGTTTTTACGACAGAGAATTTTTCTGTCGCTTCAAAAATTTTGCCGCGACGGCGAATTCCTGCGGTATCAATTAATGTATATTTCTGATCATGGCGTTCAAGCGGAATAAAAATACTATCCCGGGTTGTACCCGGCTGATCAAAAACAATAACGCGCTCTTCTCCGAGCATACGATTGATCAGTGTGGATTTTCCGACGTTAGGTTTGCCAATAATAGCCAGTTTAATGCCTGTTTCAGCATCGTCTTCTGTGACATCGGCTTCAGGGGTTCTGAAGATATCATGAATTAATTCGGTGATGCCGGATTTATGCGAGGCAGCAATAGAGTAGGGATCGCCAAAACCCACACGGTAAAAATCCGCTGTTACCATCTCGTGCTCTAAGCCTTCGGTCTTGTTCACGACTAAATGAACCACTTTATTCAGTGATCGCAGTTTGTCCGCGACAATTTGGTCGGCAGAGGTCATGCCTGCACGTCCATCGACGACAAATAAGACGATATCCGATTCTCGCACAGCTTGTATGGATTGCTGAATGCTGAGCTTGTCCAGCTCTTCAATATCATCGCCAATACCGGCAGTATCAATGACAATAAAGCGATGGCCATCAAAATCCGCTTGGCCGTATTGACGATCCCGAGTCATCCCGGGAAAATCCGATACGAGCGCATTACGCGACTGTGTTAAACAATTAAATAAAGTGGACTTGCCTACATTAGGGCGCCCAACTATGGCAACAACAGGTATCATGTTAACTCTCTTGCCCCAATTTAAAGGCAGCTAAGTAACCATCCCTGGTTAATACGTAAGCGATTTGGTTGTTGTCTACAACAGGTGTTGCGAGAATAGCAGAACCCCAAATTCGTGTTCTAGCCACAAAGTGGCCATCTTGTTTGCTCATCCAATGAATATAACCTTCTCCATCACCAACAATAACATAGTCACCCATGACGGCTGGACCTGTTATGTTGCGGTTTTCTAATTGTGTCTGGCGCCAGGCAACTTGACCGCTTTCTTTGTCGAATGCCCAAAGATGGCCGGAAGCATCGGATACATAAACGCGCTTTTGATCTAAGTTAAGGCCGGTGAATGAAGAAATATCGTGTGTCCATATTTCTTTACCTGAGGATAATTCTAATGCGGCGATTCTACCTTGATAGGTTGCAACAAACACTTGTCTGTTAAAAATAACTGGATCGGCATCGATATCCACCATGCGTTGAATTGCAAAACTGCCTTGCGGTACGCCTACGGTGGTTTGCCATAACAAATTACCATCTGACAGTGTTAACTTTGTTAAGTTGCCATTGGCAAAGCCTGCAACCACGACATCATGATCAATTTGAGGTGCGCTACCGCTGCGAAGAATTAAATTAGGCTCGACTTGCTGGTAGTGCCATAAGATGTGTCCGTCAGTTTCAGAGAATGCAGTTAATTGGCCGTCGATGGTTTTCACCAAGACTATGTCTGCGCTTGCTGCGGGTGGCGCTAAAATTTCAGTAGGTGCTTGCGCTTGCCAAACGATTTTGCCATCGGCTTGACGTAGGGCTAACACTTTTCCACTGCGACCGCCAATGAAGACTAGGTCTTTATCTGTTGCGGGCCCTGCGGAAAGTGGTGTGTGCGTTTCGGTAGTCCAAAGTGTTTTGCCATTTTGTTTATTGATGGCTGCCACTTCGCCTAATCGAGCGGCGGTATAAATACTATCATCCGTCATTGCTGGAACGAGCTTCAAATAATCGTCGCCCACACCAAAGTTCAAATGACTATGCCAAAGCATGGTGGCTTTGGCTTCAGGTTTGAATTTGGTTAAAGGCGTGGGTGTAGGGGTGTTGTCTTTATCGAAAAAACCATTACAAGCGCAGAGTAAACCACTCAATGCTCCAACGATTAAAATTTTTGAATAATACTTCATGTAGCATCGCTCGCTGTTGCTAGGTTATCGAGTTTCATTTGAAGGAGTGGTCTTTGTGTGACTTCTTCTGCAGGCAACTCTTTTAAAGCCAATTGATAGGAAGCTTTGGCTTTGGCTGTGTCTTTTTGCATTAAGTAAGCATCACCTTTAATTTCGTCGATGAGACCATTAAAGTGTTTGTCTTCCACGTTCTTTAACAGTTCTAATGCGGCATCTGGTTTGTTTTGTGCAATGTTAATTCTGGCAATGCGCGCTTTAGCAATGGCTCTAAGAGACGGGTTGCTGCTGCTAGAGATCACGGTATTTAATTGTTTAATGGCTTCCGGATAATTTTTGTTAGTGACCGCTTCGCGTGCCAAGATCATGCTGGCTAATTGTGCGTAGGGTGTTTTTGCAAAATGCGTTTGTAATTTTTGTGCCTGTAGCGTGGCGCCGACGGAATTGTTTTGCGCACGGAGTGTCAGCATCTCGTCATAAGTGCGGGAGGCGTGTGTCAAAATACGAGTCTGGTAACGTTGCCAATAATGCCAACATGAAACGATAATAAGGGCCATAGCAATCCCTGCGACAATAGCCATGCCGTATTGTTTAATCCAGTTTTTTAGCTGTTCAACTTGTTCTTCTTCTGTCATGAATTCAGTCAAGAGTAAGCTCCTTAAAATCTCAGTCTATGATCTCTACTTTAGCGGGAATGACGTTTAATAAAAGACGTGCTCGCGAAAATGATAGACTGCTCGATACAGTTGGGTTAGACCAGGCATTTTAGCGGATTATATAAAAAATGCACGTCTATATTGCTGCCTGGCCGCTTTATCTCAGTTTAGGCTTTTTATCACTCTCAACGGTTTCTTGATCTGATCCAGAAGCCTTGGATGGATTGGCAGAAGAGGAGGCTGCCTCTTGTCCGTTTTCCGCAGTCTTTGGGGGTTCTGCGGGGCGTTTTAGGGGGCTAATAGCGGTTTTTTCTGCCTGGTTAACATAGCCTTTTCCCAGAGCAAAATTGTGCAAAATACGAGCGTTCCGGATGGCGCTTGCGAATTGTTCTGGGGCTAATACGAGAGCGGGGCGCACGGTACGCAGGCGTTTTAAGATCGCATGAATATTCTCGGCAATGGTTTTAGGATGCTGGCTTGCAAAAACGGTGTCGTAATCCTTTAAAATTTCAAGCATAAAAATGAAATTACCGGTTCGGCCAATACCGCTGCGACAATGTACTAGTATGGGATGAGATTGGGCGTACACATTTAAATCCCAAACGATTTGCTTCTGATAATCATGATTCAAGGTAATAGCGTTACCATCAGTGATTTCAAAGAAGGTGACTTGTAATTTTTTGGAAGAGTTTTTTTCGGGTTCACTGGGAAGTTTAGTTTTGATTTCTAATTCAGATTGGATCAACCCTGCCGGAATGGTGTCTTTAGCCTCTTCGGTTGTCATATGCCCAGCTAACCGTTTGATCTTAAACGAAAAATCATTGATTTCAACTTCGCGTGAGGTGAGAAAATAATCATAGCAGTCCCCCTCTAGCATGGAATCGGCTGTATCGGTTGTGTGAATGGTGGTGGGATCACATAGAGCCACAATTTTTTCGATGGGTTTTGTTGGGTTAAAGGCAGTATCGAGAAAAAAATTGGCCATATCAGCAAACTGGGGTCCCATTGATGCCACCAGATTTGAGTGAGGTATATTGTTTGCATCGGAACGGAAATGGGGGTCCGGATAGGAGCGACTGCCAGGTCTTAATACCATCTTAAAAAAGAGTTTATCGGAATTTCGCATGCCGGGGATAAAGGTTTTGCTTGCCTCCTGAATCACTTGTTCAACTAATGTGTCCGCTTCTGATTTGCTATGAATATTAGGAGTATGGCCAAACATGCATTGTCCTCGAAAAAAGTCATTTTTAATAGTAAAGACGAATAGTGCCTGATTCCAGTTGTAATGAATAACGCAGTAGAAAAATCAAAAACGCAACTTGCGCTTTTTATCTGTCTAATTCTTCAGAAGCGGTAAGCCATGCCGATTCTGTTGTTTCAATTTGTTGTTTTAGTTTGGCTTGCTTTAAAAGATGTTCTTGAAGCGTGGCTTTGTTCTTTTCTTCATATAGCGAAATATCTGCTAATGCGGTTTCAATTTTGGTGTTTTCGGTTTGCAGCTTTTCTAATTCATCTTCCAGTTTTTTCATTTTTTGTAGCAAGGGGCGGCGTAATTCGCGTTCTCTGGCGTCTAATTGCCGCTGTTCTTTGCGTGAAATAGCATTGGCATTGTTGTCATCGTCTGTGCTCACTTTTTCATTGGAGCGGCGAAAATCGAGTAACCAGCGTTCGTAATCATTAAGATCACCATCAAATGGTTTAAGTTGTCCCTCAGCCACGAGCATCAATTGATCAACGGTGGTGCGAACGAGAAAACGATCATGAGAAACAATAATCATGGCGCCATCGTATTCTTGCAGCGCGAGGCTAAGTGCTTGACGCATTTCAAGATCGAGATGGTTAGTCGGTTCATCGAGTAATAACAAGTTTGGACGTTCCCAAACTAATAGAGCTAGTGCCAGGCGTGATTTCTCGCCCCCAGAAAAAGTTTGAACGGGTTCTAATACTTGATTGCCAACAAAACCAAAGCTACCCAAATAGGTTCTTAAATCTTGGTCTTTCGTGGTAGGGGCGAGCTTGCGCATATGGTGTAGTGGTGATTCTGGTAATTCTAATTTGTCTACCTGGTGCTGGGCGAAATAACCTATTTTCAAACCAGAGCCTATTTCGAGACGGCCCTTTGCGATCTCAAGTTCACCTGCTAATAGTTTAATAAAGCTGGATTTACCCGCGCCATTAGGACCCAATAATGCGATTCTTTCTTTAGGACCAATGCTAAATTTTAAATGGCTTAAAATGATTCTTTCGCCGTAAGCAATGGTTGCATCCTCTAAGCTCAGTAAAGGATTAGGACATTGACTGGGTTCTTTAAAATGGAAATGAAAAGGTGAGTCAATTTGTACGGCACTCACTAATTCCAGACGTTCAATGGCTTTCAAGCGGCTTTGTGCTTGTCTTGCTTTGGTGGCTTTCGCGCGAAAGCGATTCACAAAGCTTTGCAAATGAGCCACATGTTTTTGTTGTTTTTCATAGGTGGCTTGTTGCACCATTAAATCGGCAGCACGTTGCTTTTCGAAGGCAGAATAATTACCGACATACAATTTTAATTGTTGTTGATGAATGTGAGCTACATGATCTACCACCTCATCTAAAAATTCACGATCATGTGAAATCAATAAAAGAGTGCCGTCATATTTTTTTAACCATTGTTCAAGCCAAAGCACCGCATCTAAATCCAAATGGTTAGTCGGTTCATCCAGCAACAAAACATCGGATCGGCACATTAATGCTTTTGCCAAATTTAATCGTACGCGCCAGCCGCCTGAAAAAGCATTGACGGGTTTTTGTTGTTCGGTGACATTAAAACCGAGACCATCTAATAGCTGAGCTGCACGGGCATTGGCGGTGTAGGCATCGGCTTCACTGAGTTGTTGATGTAGCACCGCAATGCGTTGTCCGTCATTTTGCTGTTCTGCAACTTCGAGTTCGCTTTGTAGCGTACGTAATTCCACATCGCCATCCAGGACAAAGTCCAGGGCTGATTTTGCATAGGCCGGAGTTTCTTGCGCGACATGTGCCAGTTTCAGTTGGCGAGGCAATTCAAGCTCGCCGCTGTCTGCGTGCATCTCATTTAAAAGCATGGAAAATAGGGTCGATTTGCCGCATCCATTCGCACCAATAATACCAATACGTTGTTTGTGATAAATCGTCCAGTTGACATCGTTGAGCAAGACGTTGGGGCCGCGACGTAGGGTAATATTGCGTAAGGTGATCATATCAGGCCTAATTTGAAAGAGTTTTTTGATGAGGCATTTTAATAGCAGAATGAAAGAGGGTCTACAACAATAAAAAATGTCATTCAGTTAAAGACATATTATTACCCGTAAATATTGGGTCGAGACGAGTGCTCTGGATCCCGCGGACGAGCCGCGGGACGTAGGGGTGGCGAGTCCGTTGGGCGTAGAGATGTCTAGCCGCGGGACGTCGAAAGGATTAAAGTGAATAACCACCAAAAGCCGGTAGCATTTCAAGATGCGAAATCAAATCATCCCATCGCACCATCTGTTGAGGCGCTGTTAGGCGTAATGCTTTCACCGCGACAGACTGAGACGCAAATTCTTGTTCACCAAGAATAATCGCCACTTGTGCGCCACTCTTATCAGCTTTTTTAAATTGGTTTTTTAAGCTACCGCCGCCGCAATGTAACATTGTACACAATGTTGGAAATTTATCTCGGATCTTGCTGGCAAGTTCCAAACCTTTTTGAAAGGTCATGTCATTTTCAGACATGATATAAATATCGGCAGCACTTTGTTTGGGTGTATGCAGTTGTTGCACCAGCAGAACTAATCGTTCCAGACCCATTGCAAACCCTAAAGCAGGCGTTGCTTTGCCGCCGAGTTGTTCCACTAAGCCATCATAGCGACCGCCAGCACAAACCGTGCCTTGCGCTCCCAGTTCCGTTGTCACCCATTCAAAAACGGTTTTTGTGTAGTAATCCAAGCCGCGTACCAAACAAGGGTTAAGTGTGAATGGAATACCAGCGCTGGTTAAATAGGTTTGCAATTTAGTGAAGTGTTCTTTGGATTCCGAATCCAGGCAATCCGTTAACTTGGGCGCGTTCGCAATCAGATCTTTTAACACTGGATTTTTGCTATCTAAAATACGTAACGGATTTGTCGTTAAACGTCTTTGGCTATCTTCATCGAGCTGATCTTTGTGTGCGGTGAAATATTCCACCAGCTGTTTACGATAAGCGAGACGAGATTCCGGTGATCCTAACGAATTTAATTCTAATGAAACGTGGGATTTTAAGCCTAATTGTTCCAGCATTCGCGCAGATAGCGAAATAAGTTCAGCATCAATATCCGGTGTGGCAATGCCAAAAACCTCAGCGCCACATTGATGAAATTGACGATAACGACCTTTCTGAGGGCGTTCATAACGAAAGTTAGGACCTTGATACCACAGTCTTTGAATTTGATTGTAGAGCAACCCATGTTCGACACCGGCACGCACGCATCCTGCTGTGCCTTCAGGCCGTAGCGCCAGGCTGTCTTCATTGCGATCCAGAAAAGTATACATTTCTTTTTCAATAATATCGGTGGCTTCACCGATAGTGCGTTTAAACAATTCCGTTTTTTCCACAATTGGTAATCGGATTTCTTGATAGCCAAAACTATGTAAGGTCTCTCGGAAAATTTTTTCTATGTGCTGCCAAATCGGTGCTTCGTCTGGCAGGATATCGTTCATGCCACGAATAGCTTGAATAGCGTTACTCACGGTTTCGCCTCTCTAATTATGTTGAGATGTCTGTGACTTTAGTTGCCTTCGTCGATGGTAGGAGCATCTTCGTCACCAGGTTCAATGCCGGGTTCAGGTAATTCCATCTTGGCTTCGGCCAAATCAGGTTCTGCTGCTTTGGTTGGCTCTACTTTGTGGGTGGAAGCTTCAGCGGTTGGTGTTGCTGGTGGTGTGCTGGCTGTTTCTGGTTTTGGTGCTATATCGGTAGTAACAGGTGGAACTTCAGGTGTAGTGGCTGCTGACGTATTCGCTGCTTTAGGTGGTGCCGTGGGGGCTAACTGTGGTGCTGGCTCCGCAAGGGCGGGTGTGCTGAGCGCTGCGTGTGCTGTTGGTTCAGTGGCTGGAGCAGTGGTTGCTTCAGTTGGCGCAGCAGCGGGTTGCTCTGGTGCGGTGGCGGGTTGCGTCACTGTCGGTGTGGTTACTGGGCGCACTGCACTGTTAAGTGCGACAACAGGTGCTTGCGTATTCGATTGAGAAATGGTTTCGGCCGGTGTTTCATTGGCAGGTTTCGGTAGCGACGTATTATTGGTGTGCGTATTACGCCACCACATTGCTACTAACGTAATTAAAATCAAAACAACCAGGTAAGTCATCCAGCGCATTGACTTGCCCGATGATGGCTGAGGTTGTATGACACGTTGTGTGGCGACCGCAACGGCAGGGTTTGCCATTTCAAGTTGGCTGAGTGCCACATTGATTTCATCGTCAGACACATTCAACAGACGTGCGTAAGAGCGTAAATAACCGCGCATGAAAATCATCGGCGGCCCGTTCTCAAAGCGCTCGTTTTCGATAATGGAAATGATTTTAGGATTGAGATGCAGGCGTGCTGCGGCATCTTTATCGCTTAAACGAAGTGCTTCACGAGCTGTTTTTAAGCGAGCGCCGAATCCGGTGAGTTTAATCTCTGCATTTTTTTCGATTGTTACGGTCATTTCAATACCTATGGTTGTTCGTTTGTTGGGATGTTAGGGGATTTCCATAATAGCCTATTATAATAAGCGTATTCTGTGTGTTCTCCAAGTTCGTGATGCATGAGGCTCGCGCAATAACGGGCATTGGCGTAGGCATGATCGGCTTGAGCATAGTGGGTTTTTGCCGCTTTGATAAAAAACGGAATGGATGTGCTGTAATAACCTTGTCGACATAAAAAAGCACCGTAATTATTCATGATGGTGCCGGATTCTGGCGCTTGAATCATCGCGCCAGCATAATAAGAGCTCGCCAGATCAATGTTGCCCGTGACCTCATAATAATAGGCCATGGTATCTAACACTAAAGGATCAGATGGTGCTTGTGCTAAAGCCAGTCGGAGTTTCGCTTGAGCCTGCGCGGTATCGCCCCGTTTTAAATAAGAAATAGCCAGCTCTGCATTAAAACGAGCGGCAGGAATATTGGGGGTGGCAGTTTCCATAAAGGCGTAATGATTGCACCCTGAGAGGATGAAACAAGCAAGACAAAATAAGATAAAGTTCTGCATCCTTGCCACATTGGCTCCTGATTTTAAACAAGCGAATTTGATCAGAAATTATAACACTGCCATCATTGTTGTGCGAGAGCTCTATTGATTCGCGGCAATTTTTTGACGGTGGCGTTCGCTTCGGCGTGTTCGATCTTGCACTTGGCCGACCAGCTGACCACAGGCCGCATCAATGTCATCACCGCGTGTTTTACGGGTAATTGCATTAATACCGGCAGCCATCAAGGTTTCGCGGAATTGATCAATGGTGGCTTTGTCCGACCGTTTATAAATGGTCGAAGGGAAAGGATTAAAGGGGATTAAATTCACTTTTGCCCGCACATCTTGCAATAAAGCAATCAGTTCTTTGGCGTGTTTTGGGCTGTCATTAACGCCAGCTAACATGACATATTCCATGGTGACATAACGACGATTGTCGTCTTTGAAATATTCTTTACAGGTTGCCATTAATTCTTTTAAGGGATACTTCTTATTCAATGGCACTAAGACATTGCGTAATTCATCATTGGGCGCGTGCAAGGAAACCGCTAAAGCCACATCGCTGACTTCGCGTAATTGTTTCATGGCGGGAACAACGCCAGCTGTGCTTAAGGTCACTCGACGTTTAGACAAGCCATACGCAAAATCATCAAGCATAATATTCATGGCACTGACGACATTGTCAAAATTCAATAGAGGTTCACCCATGCCCATCATCACAACATTGGTGACGGCGCGATCGTGGGTGCCGTTTTCTTGGGATAAGCTGCGTGCTACGACCCAAAGTTGGCTAATGATTTCAGCGGTGGTCAAGTTGCGGCTAAAGCCTTGTTTGCCGGTGGAGCAAAAATCGCAATTTAAGGTGCAGCCGACTTGAGAAGAAACGCATAAAGTGCCGCGTGATTTTTCTGGGATATAGACGGCTTCAATACAGTTTCCATCGCTTAAACGTAATAACCATTTTTGCGTATCATCATGCGCTGTGCTTTCGTATGCTACTTCTGGGACGCGAATTTCGGCGACTTCTTCCAGTTTGGCGCGCAAGGATTTGCTGAGATTGGTCATTGCCTGGATGTCGCTTACGCCTTGAAAGTGGATCCATTTTAGGACTTGTTGCGCGCGATAAGACTTCTCACCCAGCGTCATAAAAAAATCTTCCATGCCCTTGCGATCTAAGCCTAAAAGATTGGTTTTGGTGGATAACTGAGTGAGGGTCGTCATGATTATGCTAACTCGGTGGCTTTAACGTAGGACACAATTTCTTCTGGTTTGAAGAAGAAAGCAATTTCTTGTTTTGCATTGTCTGCGCTATCAGAACCGTGTACTGCATTGTGGTCGATAGATTCAGCAAAATCCGCTCGAACCGTGCCTGCATCCGCTTCTTTAGGGTTGGTTGCGCCCATGATTTGGCGGTTTAACAGAACTGCATTGGTGCCTTCTAATACTTGAACTAGTACTGGGCCTGAGCTCATGAAGCTGACAAGACCATTGAAGAAAGGTCTTTCGCTGTGTACAGCATAAAACTCTTCAGCTTGTTTTTTTGATAAATGCATCATTTTGGTCGCTACAATGCGAAGGCCAGCTTTTTCAAAACGGGCATTGATTTGGCCAATAACGGACTTAGCTACTGCATCTGGCTTAATAATGGACAAAGTTCTTTCTACGGTCATGCTGTCTCCTTACTGTATGAGTTATTTTAATCAGGGAGGCGTATTATAACGAATTGTACTAAAAACGCACGCGCAAATGCGGCGATTCGGGTACTATTTTCAATAAAGTGTGCTAGCATCTAAGTTGTTGTATGTATTCACAGAGATTTTTTCTTAACTTGGTCCGGAGACTTCTATGTTAGATCAACCTCGTCGTCATTTATTTTTGTCCATTTGGTTGTGGTTAGTCATCATTGCTAATGCTTTTGTGGCTTCCCTTTACTTGTTTGCTGCTCATTCGCCTGCGGTATTAGCTCGAATGCCTGGTGTTCCTAGCTGGTTTTTCCTGGTGACTGGGGCTATTGGGATCGTGAATGTGATTTGTGCCATTGCTCTGCTGAGATGGAAAAAATGGGGTTTCTGGGGAATTTTAATTACCGCTATTGTAGTGTGCGGGCTGAATATCACCGTTGCTAAGCAGCCTCTTTTGCCAACATTAGTGAGCAGTTTTGTCGGTGTCTTAATCCTGTATTGGGCATTGCATATGGGTGATGAAAGAAAAGCTTGGCCTCGATTACACTAACTTCTCTTTGATTCAGTTGGGTTTTGCATAAAACGTAAAACCCAACTCGGTCTTTCGTGCTAAGCATTTTTCGTGAGTTTTTTGCTCCAATATATCGCCTTCGCTTTAATTTCTTTTTCGTCTAATGTGAGTAATTTACGTTTTTTCATCAATTGTTTACCGGCCACCCAAACATCCGTTACCTGGTTACGAGAAGCGGCATAGACAAGATGGGAAGCGGGGTGATAGATCGGTAACGTTTCAATTTCATCTAGCTTGGTTGCAATAAAGTCGGCTGCTTTGCCCACGGTTAATGATCCTGTTATATGATCCAACCCCAATGCTTTGGCACCGTTTAATGTTGCCATGGTAATGGTTTCATGTGCGGGCAAAGCAATGGGATTTTGCGTCACGAGTTTCGCCAGAAAATTGGCTGAGCGCATTTCACCTAACATGTTTAAGTCATTGTTGCTGGCGGCGCCATCTGTGCCTAGAGCGACATTGAGTCCTTGTTTTTGGAGGGCGACGACAGGGCAGGCGCCACTGGCCAATTTCATGTTTGATTCAGGGCAATGCACGATATTGGGTTTGCCTGCTTCAATAATCGCCATGTCTTCATCGTCTAATTGGGTCATGTGAATGGCGATGAGGCGTGGTGTGACCAGACCAATATTTTGTAATCGACGCAATGGGCGTTGTTTGGTTGTTGCGATGGATTGATTGATTTCGTCAGCTGTTTCATGCACGTGCATGTTGATTTTCAGATCGTATTTTTCGGCAATTTCTTTGACTTTTAATAGTGTGGGTTCTGCTACGGTATAGATCGCGTGGGGAGCAACGGTAGCTTTAATGCGATCATGATTTTTATATTCGGAGTAAAATTCTATCCCTTTGCTGAAATATTCGGCGGTGTCTTTTGCCCAGGCGGTAGGGAAGTCAATGACGGTCATACCAATGTTGGCACGTATGCCTGCCTGGTCGGCGACTTCAGCGGTAGCTTGCAGGAAAAAATACATATCATTAAAACACGTGGTGCCACTGCGAATCATTTCAGCGATCGCAAGCTGTGAGGCGTCACGAACGAATTCCTGGCTGACCCAGGTGCGTTCAGCTGGCCATATGTGATGGTTTAGCCAATCCATCAAGGCAAGATCATCAGCCAGTCCACGAAAATAATTCATCGCGATGTGAGTATGAGTATTAACAAAGCCAGGACTAATCACATGGTTTGGGAAGCGTTGGATATCTGTCGCTGTATAGCGTTCAGTCGCTTGTTTGCTAGGAAGAATGGCTTTGATTTTGCCTTGATCAATAACAATGGCATGATTTTCCAGGGTTTGATTGTTTTGCTCCCCAGTAATAAGCCAGCGTGCGTGAATGATTTGACTGACGGATTCCATGGCTTATCCTCTTTTTGATCTGATTTAACAGGACTGATTAAGAGCTCTTATGTTACACGCAGAAAAATATTGAGCAAGAGTCAGTAATACTCCTGAGGTTTAAATTTTTATTCTTCTTTTTTCTCAATCTTTTTAGATAACCCATTTCCATTGGATTTAGGGCTTTTGGCATCTTCTAGCGGCAGAAGATAGATTAAATAGTCTGGCGTTATTCGAGAGTGCGGCTTGTCGAACTGGGGTTTTCTTCATTCATTGCTGTTTGGGTGCGGAACTTATCAACCTGTGGCAGCCATTTTACCTTTATTCGCTTTATTTGGATTTGTTTTTATAGAACTTTTACTTAATTCAGTTAATAAGTTTGGATGAGCGCCGAGTAATTGCAACAATTGACTTGCTGCTCTTGGGATCGGTGTTTCGCCGCGCTCGTAACGACTAAATGCATTCACGCCTCCACCAAATAAATCGGAGGCTTTTTGTTGGGTTAATTTTAATTTTTCACGAATAAGTTTGATATCGTCTGGCGATAGCAAGCCGTCAATTTGTGCGCGAAGGCCTTGTAATTCTTTTTGTGTCGCTTTGCGATCTTCGCCACCTATTACGCCTTCACCGCATTCGTTGCACCAATAGCCTGGTTGTTCAACGGTGATAGGGTGAGACTTGTACCGTAACGTCATGGATTTTGTTTGATGATAGTAGGATTCTTTGCCGCAAAAAGGGCAGTGTTCTACTTTGGTTTTTGTCATGGGTTTTTATCTCGCTTTAAATGAGATGATAATTTCACCTCTTTTATCAATTTGAAACTTCACATATAGCTTTACGTGTTTGAATGTAGGTTTATAAACATCATGCCATGCTGAGAAACCTTCACGCTCTGGCGGCATTGATTTGTGAAAATCATTACTCGTTAGCGCTTGGATGGTATCAACAACATCTTTATCGCTAAATCCTAACTCATATTGACCGTTCATGGCTGAGGCGGTCATATTCAGCTTATCTATGGTATTAAAAGCTAGCTTTATTGTGTCTAAATTGTATTTTGGCTTTTTGCTGGATTTGGGTTTTTCTTGTTCTTTCATATATACTAACCTTAAAGGTTAGCTCTGTTAAATCTATTCATGTAACACATTGAAAATGAAATAATTTATTGTGCGCTAAATTCTTTTTAGACGTTTTGACGTTTGCCTGAGCGTAGAGTCAGTGCCGTTTTTGGGATGGTTTAGGACAGAAATTGCTAGTTTTTCTCGGGAAAAATGGAGGGTTTTGGGAAGTTTTTGGAACGTCTGGGAATATAAATTGGCGGAGAGGGTGGGATTCGAACCCACGTGGGGGCGTTAACCCCCCATCCGATTTCGAGTCGGCGCCGTTATGACCGCTTCGGTACCTCTCCCGAGGTGATATACCTGGAAAAGGTATAAGTGCGCGGGATTATATACGTTAGAGCACCTTACTTTCCAGTAGTGTTTAACTCTGGCGGGGTCAGATCGACTCTTTTTTCGCTTTCTGAGTAATGTTTGATAGGTACCGGATAGTTTTCTTGCAGGCTGGTTGATGAATAGCCAGCCGGCAGGTTAAGCGGTGGGATGGTTTGTGCGTTCAGGTACTCGGAATCACGGTTTTTGATGATGCCTTGTTCTCCGTAGAGATGTGAGCAACCCGCTAAGCTTACGAATAATACACTCGCACAAAACAATCTGATGTTCATGAACATAGTTTTTAGACTTCTTTAGTAGTGTGAGCCAGGCCCGCTTCTTGGAGGGCTGTTCTTAGCTCAGAATGAAATTTGGTATCCAACGGTAGCAAAGGAAGACGAATGCCAGAAGGGATGAGGCCCATCTCGCATGCAGCCCATTTTACTGGGGTTGGATTGGTTTCAAGGCAAAGTTTGTTAAAAAGACCCATAAATTGGGTGTTTAACTGATTAGCCAAGGCTTTATTACCAGATAAGGCTGCTTCGCACAAGTCGCGCATTTGGTGCGGAATCAAATTGGCTGCAACGGAAATCACGCCGTGTGCACCATGTAACATGAAATCGTAAGCGGTGGCATCATCACCACTGTAGACGGCAAAGGCCGTGCCGCAGCGCTTTAATACTTCAACGCAACGTTCTGTTTTGCCGGTGGCTTCTTTGACACCAATGATGTTGGGCAGATCCGCTAAGCGTTGAATGGTCTCAGGCAAAATATCACAACCCGTGCGGCCAGGATGATTGTATAAAATAATGGGGAGCGCCACTTTTTCAGCCACGGTTTTAAAATGTTCATAAACGCCATTTTGTGTGGGTCTATTATAGTAAGGCGCAATCAGAAGGCAGGCGTCAACGCCAGCTTCTTTGGCAAATTGGGTATGGGCTACGGTCGTATGGGTGGCATTGGTGCCGGTTCCCGCAATGATAGGAATGCGTCCCTTGGCTTGTTTTACCACCGAAGTAATCATTTCTTCTTGTTCTTCTTTTGATAAAGTGGGCGATTCACCGGTAGTGCCATTCACGATAATAGCGCTTGTTTTAGCATCAATATGCCATTCAACTAAGTCGTGTAAGGATTTTTTGTGAATTGTGCCATCTGCTTGCATTGGGGTAACAAGTGCGACCATGCTGCCTTTGAACATAGTATTAACTCCAATTACTGAAATGATTTTAATGGTAGCAGCATTAGGTGGGTTGTCTATATTTTTTTAATCCTTGTCCGTATAATGCAGCACCCATTTAGCCATTTTATGTAATAAAAATATGGCGTAGGGCCTGTTGGCAATTCGCTAGGCTGAGGCAAAAAACCGCGATTTTCGAGCGCCTCAGCGCAGCATACGTTGGGTGTATGTGAGCAGCGGTGCTCGAAAATCGCGGTTTTTTGACCAGCATAGTAGAATTGTCAACAGGCCCTAACCGACACCCTAGACTTTTAAAATAAGGTTGATATACAAATGATCCAGAAAACATGGTCAGAAAGATTGTGGGGCGATCAGTCCAAATTCCTTTATCTATTCATTGCAGCTTGTGCGCTGCTATTTACCTTTTTGGGCAGCCGCGAGATTTGGACACAGGAGCATCGATGGGCTGATATTGTTTCGGGTATGTTTTTTAGGCATGATTTTTTGCATCCCTATCTCGGGGAGAGTGACTACTATGATAAGCCTTTGCTTTCCTATTGGTTGATTGCCGCGATCTCCTATGTGTCAGGGCAGATTTCAACTTGGGCGTTGCGCTTGCCTTCTGCATGCGCAGGTCTTTTGGCGGTTTGGTCTATCTATCGCATCGGTCTTAAGATGCAAAATAAACGCTTGGGCTTGTTGTCAGGTTGGATGTTGCTTACCACGTTTTATTTTATTTTTTGGGCAAAGACTAGCAGTGCCGATATGCTGAATATGGCGGGTTCTCTCTTTGCGGTTTTTTGGTATTTTGAAAAGCGGGAGCAACCGGGCTGGTTTAATTATGCAGTCTTCTTTGTTGTCTTGGCATTGACCGCGCTTTGTAAAGGATTGATTGGTGCTATCGTGCCATTGATTGTGATTTTTCCGGATTTGGTGCGACAGAATGAATGGAAAAAACATCTGCGTATCAGTTTTTTACTCGCCATGATTCCAGCCGCGTTAATTTATGTGTTTCCTTTCTGGGCGTCAGATCACTTTGGCGGCAATAACTATGGGCAAAGTGGTTTGTATTTAGTGTATCGCGAAAATGTTTTGCGTTATTTTCAGCCTTTTGATCATAAGGGCCCAATTTATACCTACATTTTGTATTTGCCGATTTATTTGTTGCCGTGGGCATTTTTCTTTATTCCATCATTGGCTTCATTGAAATCGCGTTGGACTTCTTTGTCTATGGGCGCAAGATGGATGAGTTGGGCGGTTTTATTATTGTTTGTTTTTTTGACCTTGAGTGGTTCGCGTCGTAACTATTATATTTTGCCTGTCGTGCCTTTTGCGATTTTGATGACGGCGGATTGGATATTGGCGGGTGCGAGTGCATTCTCTAAGCGTAATGTGTGGGCGGGCAGGGTTGCTGTATTGTCATTTGTTTTATTGTTTATGACATTTGATGTGATTCAACCATTGTATTATTCAGGCGGGGGAATGAGTGTTTTTGCAAGGGAATTGAAAGCAGATGTCAGTCAAGAGAAGCCTTGGTCTGAATGGCAATTTGCGATGTTGGATGCGGAAAGCAAAGTGCGATTCTATTTGCACTTACCGCCGACGGTGAAAGATTATCCGGTCAAAGGTCCGCGTGATGCGCAAACCAGTGAAACATTATTGCAAGCATGGCCGGTGATTTTGCAGAAAAATAGTAATGTGATTTTTGTGACGCGAAAAATGTATGAAGGACAGTTGCAAAAAATACTGGTGGGTTATCGTGTTGTTGAAGCGCGCGCCAGTTTGGGTGAGCGTGTGATGGGTCGAGATAATAGGAATGCGCCGGTTGCATTTATTCCAAAGTAAAAGCGTGTAGGGATGTACATTTAAATCGTATTTATACTATGATAAGGCAAATTTATAACTAAAATGTAGAGGGAAGCTGGAATGACGGATAATTTGTTAGAGAAAGTCGAAGAAAAAGTCATTGCGTTGTTAACTGAGTTGGAACAGCAACGTAAAGAAAATAATTTTTTGAAAAACGAAAATGCGCAATTAAAAACAGAAAAAACGCAACAGACAACGCGTTTGCAAGGTTTGGTTTCATTGTTGAATGTGTTGGATCCTGCTGACAATGTTCGAGCGGAGCACTTGGCTGGAGTAGTACAAGGAGAGGCCGTCTCAGCGTAAAGCGTTTCAGTGTGGAGGTTTTTAGTCAACTTAAGGAGAAGGACGACAATGGCCACCAGCAAAAAACAGCAAAATGCAATGCTAAAGCAGCTTAAGAAGCAGGCAGCAGCGCTAAAGCGTAAGGAAAAAGTGGCGCGAGTTAAATTACGTGCCACTATGCTTAGAGTGCAAAAAATTGTAAAAGTGTATGAAACGAAGTTAATCAAAAATGCGAAAGACACTAAGGTAAAGATTGCTGCTGCGGAAGCGGCGGTTTATGCAAAGCTTGCCAAGATCATTCAGAAGAAAGCGAAGAAGCTCAAGAAAGCGAAAAAAGTGGTGAAGGCGGTTAATAAAAAGCGTTCTCGTATTGTGAAAAAAGTTGCTGTTAAAAAACGATTGAAGATGAAGAAATCTCATAGTAAGTAGTCATTGCTTGTCTCGTTCCCGCGAAGGCGGGAAATTATTTCTTGAAGCTTCTATTTTTAGTACAAAACCCAACATTACCTTATATTTGTGCGACAAAAGTGTGACACTGGTGGGCTTTAATGATGTTGGGTTTCGCAAAAAACGCTCAACCCAACCTATGTCATCTCATCTTAATAAGTCTATTAATTTAAGCTCTTTGTGGTTGGCTCTGGATCCCGCGGACAAGCCGCGGGACGTAGGTGGTGGGTGTGGGTGACACAAAAAAATGGGGTGGCTGGGTAGTTCTTTTCGCTTCCACGAAGTGGAAGAGAATTAAAAAAACGGGGTGGCAGGGTGGGTTTGCTTTTTACGGGGCTAATTTATGAGCAAGAAATAAGTAAACCTACCATGACAGGAACCCCAGTCAATACCAGAGGGCTTTAATGATGTTGGGTTTCGCGAAAAACGCTCAACCCAACCTATGTCATCTCATCTTAATAAGCCTATTAATTTAAGCTCTTTGTGGTTGGCTCTGGATCCCGCGGACAAGCCGCGGGACGTAGGTGGTGGGTG
>JARLJO010000047.1 GCA_031291175.1 Gammaproteobacteria bacterium | reverse complement strand
TTTTGTGTGTGGGTTTGTGGTGTTTGTGATCCCAACATTCTTTTTGGTTGTGGGGGTGGCACCAAAAACCCCCCCCCAACCCAACCTACATTAAAAGTCGATATGTATTCATGAAAAAAATTGTTATCGCCACTTTTGTTATGATGAATATGTTCTTGCCTTTGCTGGCCGCAAATCATATGAATCGCTCTATTATTAAATTAGCCGATACGAACAGCGATTCGCAATTTGATTCTGATAATCCTGGGATTCAACCAGATTCAAGCAGTAATCCCGGTGTTCTCCCTTCCCCCAGTGAGAATAGAGGCATAGAGCCAGGTCCGAGTGGAAACCACGGTATTAAACCTAAAACCAGCGGTAATCCTGGGATTCAGCCAGAAACCAGCGGTAATCCCGGTATGCAGCCTGATGAGTAAAAATAAGAGATGAAGCCGTAAGCTCAGCCACCTTGTTTTACTGTTTTCAAATCGCACTCAAACACAAGTTAATTTGGCATCA
Organism: Gammaproteobacteria bacterium; assembly: GCA_031291175.1. Taxonomy (GTDB): domain Bacteria; phylum Pseudomonadota; class Gammaproteobacteria; order DSM-16500; family DSM-16500; genus UBA5158. The sequence goes on along the minus strand of JARLJO010000047.1, from coordinate 266,267 downwards.
ACCACAGAATCGTAATTTAAAATATCGGTAGTCACCGTATTGACGAAGGTGGCACTTGAGATAATCGCTTGTGAAAAATTGGCTTTGGTTAGGTTCGCTTCATTCAAATTCGCGCAAGTAAAATCGGTTTTTGATAAGTCACTGTCCTGTAGATTTGCACCAGTTAAAATAGCAGAAAATAAACTGGCCCCACTCAGTCTCGCCTTTTCAAGATTCGAGTTGTTTAAAATAGCATGATTCAAATTGGTATTGGTTAAGTTAGCTTGAACGAGCTTGGTGTTTGATAAATCCGCATAACTTAAATCCGCTCCGCTCAAGTCCATTTTGGATAGGTCGACATTGGCTAAATTGGTATGGGATAAATTAGCGCCTTGCAAATTGGTTTTGTCAGGATCAAATTTATAGCTGCGCAAATCAGCATTGGATAAATCTAAGATGTTAGTTTTAGGTGCGTTCGAGGCTTGTACCAGTTTCGCCATGTCTTGTTGATTAGCGGCTAAAGCGCAAGTACAAATGAGAGAGAGTAATGCGAACATCCATTTTGCCATGATAGCTCCTTTCAGTTGGTAACCCGATGCAAGTGCTGGACGCTGATATGTCCAGGCGAATGTTACATCGGGCTTTTGGCGAGGGTGAAAATTATGCGTTACCAGGTGAGCGATGAATGCGCGCGCCCAGTTGAGTGAGTTTTTCTTCGATGCATTCATATCCACGGTCAATGTGATAAATTCTGGCCACGCTGGTTTCGCCTCTTGCGGCAAGGCCGGCTAGCACAAGGCTCGCGGATGCGCGTAAGTCGGTAGCCATGGTTTGTGCGCCAGTTAAGTGCTCAATGCCGGTACAAATGGCAGTGTTACCTTTCAATGCAATTTGAGCGCCCATGCGTTGTAGTTCTTGCACATGCATGAAGCGATTTTCGAAGATGGTTTCTGTGATAATACCGGTTCCTTCCGCAACCGTATTTAACGCCATCATCTGTGCTTGCATATCAGTTGGAAACGCAGGGAAAGGTGCGGTGCTAAAGTTCACGGCGCGCGGTCTATTCCCTTTCATGTCTAGCGAAATCCAGTCTGCACCTGTGCTGATGTCTGCGCCTGCTTCTTCCAGTTTTAGCAAGACGGATTCCAAAATATCAGGACGGGTATTTTTCAATTTTACTTTACCGCGGGTGATCGCAGCGGCAATCAAATACGTGCCGGTTTCAATACGGTCAGGTAAGACTTGGTAGCTACCACTTTGCAATTCTTTCACGCCATCGATGACGATGGTGGATGTGCCTGCGCCCGTGATTTTTGCCCCCAAGGCATTGAGGTAATTAGCGAGATCTTCTACTTCAGGTTCGCGAGCAGCATTATGAATAATGGTTTGGCCTGACGCTAAAACACCAGCCATCATAATGTTTTCGGTACCGGTCACGGTGATGATGTCCATGACGATAGTGGCGCCTTGTAATTTCTTTTTCGCTTTTGCTTTGATATAGCCGTTTTCCACTTCAATTTCAGCGCCCATGGCACGTAAACCTTTCAAGTGTTGATCGACAGGGCGTGTGCCAATGGCGCAACCGCCTGGTAATGACACGTTGGCTTCACCAAAGCGACCTAATAAGGGGCCTAATACTAAAATGGAGGCACGCATGGTACGCACTAGCTCATAAGGCGCATGAAAGCAGTTGACGTCACTTGCGTTCACTTCGATATTAAAGCGCTCATCTAATGTTAAGCTCACGCCCATCTGACCCAGCAAGCTGATAATCGTTGTGACGTCATGAAGATGAGGGATGTTGCTAAGGCGTACTGGAGCGGAAGTTAATAGTGAGGCGGCAATAATCGGTAAGGCAGCATTTTTGGCGCCAGAAATGCGAATTTCGCCTTGTAAGGGGATGTTGCCATTGATAATTAGTTTATCCATGTATTTAGGGCTCTTTGTTATGTTCGTGCCATTCTTCGGGGGTAAAAGTCTTCATTGAGAGAGCGTGTAGCGAGCCATCTGCAATGCTGTTCCCTAGTGTGGCATAAACGAGTTGCTGTTTTTGAATCCGATTTTTGCCGGAAAACTCAGGACTTATTACTATAGCATTAAAATGCCTTCCGTCTCCATCCACCATGGCAGAACAGTCTTTTAAACCGGCTTCAATTAAGTTTTTGATTGTTTCAGGCTGCATTTGGCTATCATCTATCTAGTGGGTCTATTAAAATGGGGGCTAAGAGTAGCTTATAGTTGATTATTTAGTCAAATGATTCGCGTTTCTGGGGGCCAAAATATTGAAAATCGATAGCGTAACCGGTTTATTAAGCTCTGCAGAGTATGCGTCATCCCCTCATTTCAACCTGAGACCCGAAGGCATGCCGATTGATATGGTGGTCGTTCATGGAATTAGTCTGCCAGCGGGGATGTTTGGAGCAGGGCATATTCAGCCCTTTTTTTGTGGTCATTTGGATAAAAATGCCCATTCTTCTTTTGCAGATATAGCGGATTTGAAAGTTTCTGCTCATTTGTTGATCGGTCGCGAAGGCTTGATCACCCAATTTGTGCCTTTTCATTTGCGTGCGTGGCATGCGGGGGAATCGATTTTTCAAGGACGCACTAATTGTAATGATTTTTCGATAGGCATTGAGCTGGAAGGAACGGATGATTTGCCTTACGAGACTGTGCAATATGATCGGTTGGCGGAGGTGATTAATGTGTTGGTTCGTGCCTATCCCAATATCACGCGAGAGCGTATAGTGGGACATTCGGATATTGCGCCAGGCCGCAAAACAGATCCAGGTCAGTGTTTTGATTGGCGTTATTTAGATTGTTTGTTGACAGTTTGCTCGGCATAATAATGCGCTGAAGGGCTGCTTGGAATGACAGAGGAAGTGTTATGACATTTATCATCACGTTGGTTTCGCTCGTAATTGAAAGATTTTTTGATTGGAGCCATATTCGGCAATGGCGCTGGTTTATGCGTTATCAAGCTTGGCTAGGGATGCGGTTTAGCGCCTGGTCTTCTTATCTCATCTTGGGTTTTTCTGTTTTACCTTTGGTTTTCATCGTTGCTGCTATCAATTTCTTTTTGACGGGCGTCTTGTTTGGCGTGTTCAAATTGCTGTTTGGTATCTTGGTGGTGATGTATTGCATGGGTCCTAATAATTTCTGGGCGCAGATTTATGTTTGTGTGACAGAGATGCATAAAGAAGATCCGCGCGCGGCGATGGAAAAAATACAGGAAGTGTTTGGTGTTTCCTTGCCGACGGATGCTCAAGCGTTTCATCATGCGTTTACGAATGCGATGTTCATTGAGGGTAATCGTCGGGTTTTTGCGGTGCTCTTCTGGTTTATTTTGCTGGGGCCTGCTGGTTCAGTTTTATATCGCTTGGTGGACTTGTGTAAGGCTAAAGGCATAGCGGTAACACAAGCCGCAGAGAAAGCGGATCGGTTGTTAGACTGGTTGCCGGTGCGTGCTTATACTTTCTTTTTTGCGTTGGCTGGACATTTTACGCAGGTGATTCGTCATTGGCGTATGGGGTTCTTTGCGGCGCCTGTTGCTAATGATGCGTTAATTACGCAGTCTGGGGTGGCGGCTTTAGATGTATTAGAGGCTGAGCGTATTCCGGAAGATGGTACGGCTGAGCAGGAAACTTTATCGTTGTTGGATAGGGTGTTTGTTATTGGGTTGGTGGTGTTGGCTATTGTTGTTTTGGTTTGATTGTTGCTTTTTGTTGGTTGCTATGGTGAAGAGCTTTTAATGACTGGGGTCCTGTCATGGTAGGTTTGCTTTTTTCGTGCTCACTGGCGTTCCGCGCGTAAAAAGCAAACCTACCCTGCCACCCCGTTTTTTTAAACTCACTTCCACTTCGTGGAAGTGAGTGCTAAGCCTTACAGGCTAAATCGCTATTTTTTCTCTCAAGATTCCATTGGAATAATATGAAATTCAGTATTGGCGTGGGTTTTGCTTTTTTCTTTTTTTGCGTCTCTGCTTTTTCCCCCACTATTGCTTGTGAAGTGCAGGATGATGCGGGGCGCATAATTCAACTGTCTCGTCCTGCCACGCGTATTATTAGTCTTGCTCCGGATTTAACGGAATTACTATTTGCTGTGGGGGCGGGTCATCAGATTGTTGGTGTGGTGAGGGGTAGCGATTTTCCTGATGAGGCGCGCGCTTTGCCAGTGGTCGCTACTTATAATTCTCTCAATGAAGAGGCTATCTTGGCATTGCATCCTGATCTGATTGTTGTTTGGTTGGGAAATTCGGCGGTGCAGCGAGAGCGGCTTTCGCGGGGTACTGTTCCCGTTTTTTTTAGCCATCAGCGTGATTTGTCTGATGTGCCGAAAACGATGCGGAAGTTAGGCTGTTTGGCGGGAACGCAAAAGGACGCAAATTTAGCGGCCGCGCACTTTTCAAAGCAGTTGGCCAAATTGCGTCAGCAATATCATGATCAACGCAAGCTGAGTGTGTTTTATCAAGTTTCATCAAGACCGCTGATGACTATTAATCATGAGAGCTGGATTAACCAGGTCATCACGTTGTGCGGTGGCCAAAATATTTTTGCCGATGTTAAGGCTGTGGCGCCAGTGATTAATCGCGAAGCGCTTATTCTGGCCGATCCCGATGTCATCATGGGGGCGGATGTGAGTGAATGGCGAGCTTGGCCAATATTGCGATCTGTGCAAAATAAGCACTTATTTGCGGTGAGTCCTGATCTGTTAGAGAGAGCAGGTCCGAGGTTGCTTCAGGGGGTGGCAAAGGTTTGCCGAGATTTGGCCACAACCCGCGGAAATAGTATGTGACCAAATTGTTATCAATCTCCGTTTTTTAAGAGGCGTGCCCACTCAACAATAAAGACGATTAGACTCTTCTGTTCAATCTCGATGCTGTCACCAATAATAATGCCTGATTAAAGAGCATAGTACCTTTAGGTTTTAGCAGGTTCAGGTTAAAATAGTAGGTTTATGATAATTACAAAATGAAAGGAACCAAGGCATGACTAAAGCCCGGGATGATATTGACCCTATTGAAACGAAAGAGTGGTTAGACGCATTCGCTTCACTTGTGAAACACGAAGGCCCTGAGCGCGCACGTTATATCATAGAGCAGTTGCTTGAAAAAGCCGCCCAGAAAGGCGTGCCAGCAAGTCAGGTCGCGATTTCAACACCGTATGCAAATACCATTTCGGTTGCAGATCAGCCAGACTATCCCGGTGATTTAGAGCTAGAGCGACGCATTGATGCGATTAATCGCTGGAACGCCATTGCCATGGTGATTCGTGCAAAACACGATGCGGGTGGTGTGGGTGGACATTTATCTTCTTATGCTTCGATTGCTTCAATCTATGAAGTCGGTTTGAATCACTATTTTCGTGGTGCCAGCGAACAATCTCCTGGGGATTTGATTTATTTTCAAGGGCACTCCTCTGAAGGGAATTATGCACGTGCATACCTTGAGGGCCGTTTATCGGAAACCCATTTAAAGAATTTTCGTCAAGAAGTGGAAGGTGAGGGTGTCTCCTCCTATCCGCATCCCTGGTTAATGCCAACTTTTTGGCAGTTTGCGACAGTCTCTCTTGGCTTGGGTGCGTTGCAGGCGATTTATCAAGCGCGTTTCTTAAAGTATCTCGAAAACCGCAAATTGATTGAGCCAAATGATCGTAAAGTGTGGTTGTTTTGTGGTGACGGCGAAATGGATGAACCTGAATCCATAGCGGGTCTTGCCATGGCTGCGCGGGAAGAATTAGATAATATTGTGTATGTCGTCAATTGTAATCTACAGCGTTTAGATGGCCTTGTGCGTAGCAACAGCAAAATTGTGCAAGAACTCGAAGGCGTTTTTCATGGCGCTGGCTGGAATGTCATTAAAGTCCTCTGGGGCAGTCACTGGGATGCGCTTTTTGCGAAAGATAAAAAAGGTCTTTTGATTAAACGTTTAACGCGATGCGTGGATGGGGATTTGCAAAGTGCTTATGTGCGTGGCGGTGCTTATTTCCGTGAGTTCTTGTGTGGTGATAACGAAGAAATTAAAGCGTTATTGTCTGACTTATCCGATGAAGAGCTAGGCCAATTGAATCGTGGTGGGCATGATACCATCAAAATCAATGCGGCTTACGCGGCAGCGGTAAAACACAAAAACCAACCGACTGTGATTTTGATTCAAAGCGTTAAAGGTTATGGTTTAGGCACGACAGGTGCGGAAGGCAGAAACGTCGCGCATAATCAATTAGACATGACCGAAGCAGAATTGAAAGCATTTCGTGATCGCTTTAAATTGCCTTTAGATGATGAGCAGTTATTGAATTTCTCATTTTATAAGCCAGATGATAACAGTCCGGAAGTGAAGTACTTGCATGCACAGCGCGCAAAACTCGGTGGTTATTTGCCAGCGCGTGAGTCGCTGTCATCACCGTTGAAAGCGCCTGCTTTGTCTGCGTTTGATGCTTTGTTAAAAGGTTCCGGCGAGCGCACCATGTCGACCACCATGGTTTTAGGTCGCATCTTGAGTGTCTTGTTAAAAGATAAAGCGTTAGCAGAGCGTATCGTACCCATTTTTTCAGACGAAGTGCGCACGTTTGGTCTTGAAACATTGTTCCGTCAAATTGGTATTTATTCACATGTCGGTCAATTGTATGAGCCGGAAGATAAAGAGCAATTGCTCTACTATCGTGAAGTGAAAGACGGTCAAGTCCTGGAAGAAGGGATTACTGAAGCCGGTTGCATGGCATCCTGGATTGCGGCTGCGACCTCATACTCAACACACCGATTGCCAATGATTCCATTTTTTACTTATTACTCCATGTTTGGTTTTCAGCGTGTCGGCGACTTTATCTGGGCAGCGGGCGATATGCGCGCGCGTGGATTTTTAATTGGTGCAACAGCCGGTAGAACCACATTAGAAGGTGAAGGTTTGCAACATCAAGATGGACAGAGTTTCTTGTCTGCTTCTACTGTGCCTAACTGTCGTGCATATGATCCTACATTTGGTTATGAGATGGCGGTCATCATGCAAGATGGATTGCGCTGCATGTATGAAGAAGAACAAGATGTGTTTTATTACATTACGGCCATGAACGAAAAATACATGCAGCCAGAAATGCCTAAAGGCGTGGAAGAAGGCATTGTCAAAGGGATGTATCTTTTCAAAAAAGGCGACAAGTCAAAATTGCGTGTACAGCTATTTGGTAGCGGTGCGATTCTGCGAGATGTGATTGCTGCGGCAGAATTGTTGCAAAATGATTTTAACATTGCTGCGGATATCTGGAGTATTACCAGTTTTAATGAGTTGCGTCGTGATGGTGTGGCAGTTGAACGCATTAATATGTTTTCACCTGAGAAAAAGCCACAACAATGTTATGTTGAAAAATGCCTGGAAGGTTTTGACGGGCCTGTGATTGCCGCGACAGATTATGTGCGCACCTATGCAGATCAAATCAGACCTTATATTTCCCGATCTTATACCGTGCTTGGAACCGATGGCTATGGTCGCAGTGATACACGCGCGAAGCTAAGACATTTTTTTGAAGTGGATTGTTATTATATTGTGGTTGCCGCTTTGCATGCCTTAGCAAAAGAGGGTGCCATTCCAGCAAACCAGGTTACAGCAGCAATGAAAAAATATAAGATTGATCCAAAGAAACCCAACCCGATGACTGTGTAAGGGAGATTTACCATTGGCAACGAAAAATATTACTGTTCCAGATATTGGTGGCGCAACGGATGTGGATGTCATTGAGGTTTTGGTGAAGCCAGGCGATACCGTCGGTGTCGATACGCCATTGATTACGTTAGAATCGGATAAGGCGACGATGGAAGTGCCATCTTCCGATGCTGGCGTAGTCAAAGAAATTAAAGTGAAAGCGGGTGATAAGGTTTCACACGGTTCTGTGATTTTGACGCTTGAAGCGGCAAGTAATGAAGCCGCACCTTCGAAAAAAGAAGAACCAAAAGCCGCTGCAAAACCAGAGACTGCCGCAGTGTCTGCTCCCTTATCCGCAGCGAAAACTGCTGCTCCCACTCCTGCTGCTTTACAGGCAACACCTCCGGCAATCAAAGTGCTTCAAAGCGAATTGGCTGAGGTGCATGCTGGTCCTGCGGTGAGGCGTATTGCAAGAGAGTTTGGCATTGAGTTAGCTGATGTGCCAGCGACAGGTCCTAAAAACCGTATTCTGAAAGAAGACATTCAAGGTTATGTGAAATTCCGCTTATCGCAAATGCCAGCGGCGACAGGAGGCGCGGGATTGCCTAGCGCACCGGTTGTGGATTTTTCTAAATTTGGTTCAGTTGAATCCGTTGCTATGTCACGAATTAAAAAGCTCACAGGCAAAAACTTACATCGCAATTGGTTGTTGGTGCCGCATGTGACGCAATTTGGTGAAGCGGATATTACGGACCTGGAAGATTTCCGCGCCGCACAAAAAGCGGCAATGGAAAAAGACGGCGTTAAGTTAACTCCACTAGTATTTATTATGAAGGCGGTTGTTGCATCGTTAAAAGCGTATCCTCAATTTAATGCTTCATTGGATCCAAGTGGTGAAAGCCTGATTCTGAAAAAGTATTACCACATTGGTGTGGCGGTCGATACACCAGATGGTTTGGTGGTGCCGGTGATTCGTGATGTGGATCAGAAAGGTTTGCAAGAGCTTGCCAAAGAATTAAGTGTGGTCAGTGATAAAGCGCGTAAAGGCCAGCTTTCCTTAAGTGATATGCAAGGCGGCTGCTTCTCTATTTCCAGCTTGGGCGGCATTGGTGGCACGGCATTCACACCCATTGTGAATGTGCCAGAAGTAGCTATTTTGGGTGTCTCAAAAGCATCACAAAAAGCGGTTTATGAAGGTGGAAATTTTGTTCCGCGTTTGATGTTGCCCTTGTCACTTTCTTACGATCATCGTGTGATTGATGGTGCTGATGGCGCAAGATTCATGGTGAGTTTATCGAATAAGTTGTCTGATATACGCAACCTCTTGATGTAGTTTATTGCCCCATTGAATGGTGCAGTTTGTTTAAGTTTAATTGATTAATATAGGAACCCAAAATGAGTAACGAATTACAAGCTGAAGTGGTTGTTTTAGGTAGCGGTCCTGGTGGATACACTGCCGCTTTTCGTGCTGCGGATCTCGGCAAAAAAGTGATTTTAATTGAGCGCTATGAAAACATTGGCGGTGTTTGTTTGAATGTGGGTTGCATTCCATCTAAAGCTTTGTTGCACGCGGCCAAAGTTATAGACGAAGCCCATGAGATGAGCGCGAACGGTATCGATTTTGGCACACCTAAAGTGGATGCGCTGAAACTGCGTGATTGGAAAAATAAAATCGTTGGCAAGTTGACCGGCGGTTTAAAAATGTTAGCAAAACAACGCAAAGTGGAAATCGTTCACGGCGTTGGCCAATTCGTTTCTCCTAACGAAATTCTCGTGGAAGGAAAAGATGGCAAGCAAACCATTCGTTTTGAAAGCGCAATCATTGCTGTCGGCTCGCGTCCTGTGCAGTTGCCATTCTTGCCAGAAGACCCACGCATCATTGATTCAACAGGCGCGCTAGAACTGGCTGAAACAAAATGCAAAATGCTTGTGATCGGTGGCGGTATTATTGGTTTGGAAATGGCGACAGTGTATGAAGCATTAGGCGCTGAAATTACTATCGTGGAATTGATGGACCAAATCATTCCAGGTTGTGATAAAGACCTGGTGATGCCATTGTATAAGCGCATTCAAAAGCGTTATCAAAATATTTTGTTAAAAACCAAAGTTACCAAAGTCGAAGCGAAAAAAGACGGTCTGTATGTTACCTTCGAAGGTGAAAACGCACCTGAAAAACCAGAAAAATTCGATCGTATTCTGTGTGCTGTGGGTCGCATACCGAACGGCAAACAAATTGCCGCAGACAAAGCTGGTGTGAATGTGGATGAACGCGGTTTTATCAGTGTTGATAAACAGATGCGTACGAATGTTCCACACATTTATGCTATTGGCGATGTGGTCGGTAATCCGATGTTGGCGCACAAGGCTATTCCTGAAGGTCGTGTTGCGGCAGAAGTGATCTCCGGATTGAAACATTACTTTGATCCTAAATGCATTCCAAGTGTAGCTTACACCGATCCTGAAATTGCATGGACAGGCGTCACTGAAAACGAAGCGAAAGCCAAAGGTATTAAATACGGTAAAGGCGTATTCCCTTGGGCTGCCAGTGGTCGTTCTCTCGCAATTGGTCGGGATGAAGGGATGACAAAGTTAATCATTGATGAAGCCACAAATCGAGTGATCGGTGCTGGTATTGTGGGCCCTAATGCAGGTGAGCTCATTGCTGAAGTCGGTTTAGCGATTGAGATGGGTTGTGATGTGGAAGATGTTTCCTTAACTATTCATCCACATCCTACTTTGTCTGAAACGATTGCCATGGCAGCTGAAGTGTTTGAAGGAACCATTACAGATTTGTATATTCCTAAGAAAAAAGCAGAAGCCAGCAGCAAGTAATCTATCAAATAAGAGCCGTGTAACGGATGTTGCGCGGCTCTCGTTTGTTCTCTCAGAAAAAACATTCTTCAGTTAATTATCATATTATAATCAGCGTGTTGTATCTTCGCTTTCAGTCCGTAAGTTTACGCGACTACTCAAAATCAATTATACTAAAGTTCAGGGCTAAATTTCTGTGGAGGTTTACAATGTACAATAATAAAAATTCCCGTGATAACCAGCAGGCTCGTGATGCGCAGCAACGACTCCATAAAGAATTGCACGATGATTTTGAATCAATCAAACAAAAAATGCGTGAAACGCGAGAAGCGCTTTCGCAAACGGCTTATGATGTGAGTGGTAAAGCAGAAGAGCTATTGATTCAATCATTGAAAGGCGCAAAAGAAAAATCCTCGGATATTCAAGATAATGTTGTTACCTACGTCAAAGCCAATCCAGTCAAATCGATAGGATATGCTTTTCTTTGCGGTGTGATTGCGGCGAAGTTGCTTCATAAATAATGACTCAATGGTTTAGCCTCAAGTTTTTTTTCATTAAAACGGTGGAGGTTTGGCTGTGAAAGTTGTTTTTCTGATTTTTTCTTTTGTTGCCTTTCTGTTTTCTGATGTGAGTTTGGCTGATAGTAACCCTGTCAGCCAAAACTCCGTTAGCGATACGGCAATCACCGGTTTTGTTAAAGCTAAAATCGCCATTGACTCATCTATCCCGGGCGACGATGTCAGTGTGACGACGAATAATAATGTCGTGTCACTGTCAGGGACGCTTCCTTCTGATCAAGATGCCAATAATTTAATTAATATGGTTCAATCTATTAATGGTGTGAAAGCGGTGGATACTTCGCATTTAAGCGTGAAGCGTGTTACGCCGCCGATTGATGATGCGGCTATTGCAGCGAAGGTCAAGGCGGTTTTTATCAAAAATAAATTAGTGGGTAAAAAAGCAGTGCCACTGACGCATATTCAAATCGCATCGAAAGCAGGCGTGGTTGCTCTCAGTGGGACGACGGGTAATCAAAGCCAAATTGATAATGCGATCAAGTTGGCAAAGCAGATCCCGGGGGTAAAGGATGTGCAATCTACGCTGACAGTGGATAATCATAAAGAGAAAGTTAGGACGAAAAAAATGGCCGCATCCCATTAGGGTTGCAGCCATTTTGTGAAAGGTCGGTTATCTGCTCCCGCCGATCAGTAACATAATCAAAGCTATGACAAAGAGTATGACAAAGATTAAGAAAATAATTTTAGCGATGCTTGCTGAGGCTTCTGATATGCCTGTAAAGCCCAAAATACCAGCAATAAGTGAAATGCCGAGAAATAATAATACCCATCTTAACATGTTTGATCCCTCAATTAATTAGTCCATGTTTTTCGATTTTACTATAACTGAATTTCTGCTTGAGTCAAAAGTGTTATTTTCTCTCGTGTTTCCAGAGTGTTTCTTCGCTTTGCGATTCTTTGGCGAGTAGGCGTGCTGCAACAAATAGGAGATCAGAGAGTCTGTTTAGATATCGTAATATTTCGGTATTAAAGGGTTCGCTCTGCAACAGTGTGACGCACGCACGCTCTGCGCGGCGACATATCGTGCGTGCCAGGTGACAGCTGGCGGATTTGAGATTGCCGCCTGGCATGATGAATTCTTTCAATGGCGGTAATGTGTTATTCCACTCATCTAATTGTTTTTCTAAGTGTTCTATTTTTTCTGCGGTTATCACTGTGTAATAGGGTGGGCAGAGTTCACCGCCTAGATTGAAGAGTTCTTGCTGAATGGCTTCTAAGCAGATGTTGATGCTCGTTGTTGAAGGTTTCTGAGCGAGTATGACACCAATGGCGCTGTTTAATTCGTCTATTGTACCGAGGACTTCAAGGCGGGGATGGTTTTTTAAAATGCGGTTTTTATCGCCTATGCTGGTTGTGCCATCGTCGCCCGTTCGAGTGTAAATTTTGGAGAGTCTATTGCCCATGCGTAAGTCCTTTGTCTGAGTGGCTTTAATTGAAATTGTATATTTGTTGACTGAATATACAAGCACTATTAGGATTGAACTTTATCGAAATGATTTGGGAATGATTTTTTAATGATACGTTCGTTTCTGCAGAGTGATATCCCGCAAGCATTACCCATTGAAGAAGCTACGCAGATTGCGCCGTGGTCGGAAGTGGCTTTTTTACGGTGTTTTGAAGCGAAATATCCGGGTTGGGTGATTGAGGATCAAGGCCAGGTGGTCGGATTTGTATTGTTATCGCTGGCGGTAGGGGAATGTCATATTCTGAATTTGTGTATTCATCCAAAAGCACAGCGACGCGGATTTGGACGTCAGTTGATGGAGTATGCGCTGGATTGGGCGAAAGAGCAGGGAGCAGGGATTGTCTATCTTGAGGTTAGGCGCTCTAATTTGGCGGCGATTTTGCTTTATCAGAATATGCATTTTAAGCAGATTGGGGAGAGGAAGGATTATTATCCGGCTGGGAGGGGGCGGGAGGATGCGTTGGTTTTTGCGCGGGATATTGGAATAGAGGTGTTTTTGGAGAAGGGCGGATTGTAAGGATTGGGTTTTTGCTATGGGGTTGCTGTGTAAGGACTGGGGTCCTGTCAGGGTAGGTTTACTTTTTTCGTGCTCGCAGGGGCTCCGCGCGTAAAAAGCAAACCTACCCTGCCACCCCGTTTTTTTGATTCACTTCAACTTCGTTGAAGCGAAAAGAACATATTTACATTGGTTCATTGCGCAGAACACTCCGATGCAGCACAAAGTAGCACGGACTAAGACTCCCACGCTTTTTGTGGGGGTCGTGTCCGCGAACCCCTGCTAAATAAATCACAGAACATTCATTCAGTGAACCCCTGCTAAATCACACACATTCACTCAGCACATACGAATCAAAAATCCCCGCCGTAATCATTAAAGCCCACAGTGCCACATTTTTGTCGCACAGCTATCTCAACACTACCTGATAGCTTTGCGACCAAGGTCTGACCTCCGCCATCCACGCGCATTAATGTCCCGTAAATATGCTCTTCTCGCTTCCACGAGGTGGCAGGGTAGGTTTGCTTTTTACGCTGTTACGCCTACTGGCGAGCACGAAAAAAGCAAACCTAGCATGGCGGGGCCTGAGGCAACTTTAAGAGCTCATTTCCATGTCGGCAGGGGTTCGCGGACACGACCCCCACAAAAAGCGTGGGAGTCTTAGTCCGTGCTACTAATTTACTCAAAACATTTACGGTTTTCATTAGTAATGAGCGATAAGCAAAGGTCTTTCCGCGGGCTTTTATATAAAAAAACGGGGTGGCTGGGTAGGTTTGCTTTTTACGCGCGGAGCCTCTGCGAGCACGAAAAAAGTAAACCTACCCTGACAGGACCCCAGTCCTTAAACAGCAACCCCCAAGCAAAGCTACAATCCAACAAAAGAACCCCTGACCAAGAATGCTGGAAGCAAGCCCCCACGGATAGTTGAGTAAGTTGTTTATCTTTTTTCTAGCCCGCTGTAAAATACCTCACTTTTTTACGATTCTCTAAGCAGTTTATCTATGTCCGAATTAGCCAAGCAAGTCGCTAAACGTCGCACTTTTGCGATTATTTCTCATCCTGATGCGGGTAAAACCACCCTGACTGAAAAACTTCTGCTGTTTGGGGGTGCTATTCAGTTGGCGGGGACGGTTAAAGGCAGAAAGGCTTCGCGCCATGCCACATCCGACTGGATGGAGCTTGAAAAGCAAAGAGGTATTTCGGTCACGACCTCTGTGATGCAGTTTCCTTATAAGTCTCATATTATGAACTTGCTGGATACGCCAGGTCACGCGGATTTCTCTGAAGATACCTATCGTACGCTGACCGCAGTGGATTCTGCGTTGATGGTGATTGATGCGGCGAAGGGTGTAGAAGATCGTACCATTAAATTACTCGAAGTTTGCCGTTTGCGACATTCGCCTATTATTACGTTTATCAATAAATTAGATCGCGACAGTCGTGAGCCGATTGATTTGCTAGATGAAATTGAAACTATCTTAAAAATTCGCTGTGCTCCTATCACTTGGCCGATTGGCATGGGGCGGGAATTTAAAGGTGTTTATCATTTGTATGAAGACGCTGTTTATTTGTATCAGCCAGGTAAGAACGCTGTACTGCAAGAAAGTGAAAAAATCTTAGGGTTGCATAATCCCGATTTGGATAAAATCTTAGGGGATTCTGCTGCTGAATTGCGTGCCACTGTTGAATTGGTGAAAGGCGCAAGTCATACCTTTGATAAGGAAGAGTTTTTGCGCGGGGAGTTGACGCCTGTTTTCTTTGGTTCCGCGATTAATAATTTTGGCGTGCGTGAATTGTTGGATGCTTTTGCCGAATATGCGCCGCCGCCGCAATTTCGTGAGACGACTACACGAGACGTGGAAGCGAATGAAGAAAAGTTCACCGGCTTTGTTTTTAAGATCCAGGCGAATATGGATCCTGCTCATCGTGATCGTATTGCTTTTATGCGAGTTTGTTCTGGTACATATAAGCAAGGCATGAAGATGCATCAAGTGAGCTTGGGGCGCGAAGTGAAAATCAATCAGGCGCTGACCTTTATGGCTTCGGATCGCGAGCAAGTGGCTGAAGCGTGGCCGGGCGATATCATTGGTTTATATAATCACGGCACCATTCAAATCGGTGATACTTTTTCAGAAGGTGAGAATTTAAAGTTTACGGGTATTCCTTATTTTGCGCCGGAGTTGTTTCGCTTGGTGCGATTGAAAGATCCGCTGAAATTAAAAGCCTTACAGAAAGGATTAAAGCAGTTGTGCGAAGAAGGCGCGACACAGTTATTTAAACCTTTAAACAGTAACAATTTGATTTTAGGCGCTGTGGGATTATTGCAGTTTGATGTGGTCGCTTATCGCTTGAAGCATGAATATAACGTGGATTGTGTTTATGAAAGCGTTTCAGTTGCGACAGCGCGTTGGGTGCGTTGTGATGATAATAAAAAGTTAGAAGAGTTTAAAATCAAAGCGCATGATAATTTGGCATTGGATGGTAGTGATAATTTAACTTATCTTGCACCTACACGCGTGAATTTATCATTGACGATGGAGCGATGGCCTGGTGTTGAATTTAAGACGACACGAGAGCATTAAAAGCTAATCTAGAAGAAAAATCCTCGCTGAGTCGGGGATTTTTTTTGCCCGTGATTTTTGTTTTGATTTTTCCACAAAGAAAAATCCCCGCGATGGCGGGGATAGATTTTTTTATTTTTATTTGTTGTTATGGGTTAAGCCAGTTAAAACATAAATCATATTCAGTGATGCTACAATTACTACTATAAAGCAGTCACCTTAAGAGAGTATTAAAGCGATTAAAATTTTTGTATTTGGTTTTAACTGATTTTTAGCGAAAAATTTTCAGTGGAAATTTGCAGTGCTTATCTCAAGCTTTAATACCTATCCCACAAAGAAAAATCCCCGCAATGGCGGGGATAGGTTTTTTATTTTTATTTATTGTTATGGGTCAAACCAGTTAGAACATAATTTATATTCAGTGATGCTACAATTACTACTATAAAGCAGTCACCTTAAGATAGTATTAACACAATTGAGTTTTTTTGGATTATTTATGGGGTGGGTTGAAAGACATTTTTGTCGGCTCGGAATTAATAGAATAAATTCTGCAAATCGTCTTATTTTCTGGAGAAAGTTCATTGCTAACTTTGCCCTAATGATAACGTATTATTTATAGTATTAAGAAAAATTTCCAGATTAATACAGAGTGTTCCAGCAATAATATGAGATAGCGCTTTTCCTAGCGATGCTTGGCCCCCACGTTGAGCAGCCGAAGACAGCATAGCTACTCCGCGAATAAATGCGATTGTGCCAATTAATTGAATTATCAGATAACCATCGTTAATGATAACTGACCACTCGTCAGTCGCTTTGGGTAT
This sequence comes from Gammaproteobacteria bacterium, assembly GCA_031291175.1. Classification (GTDB taxonomy): domain Bacteria; phylum Pseudomonadota; class Gammaproteobacteria; order DSM-16500; family DSM-16500; genus UBA5158. The sequence continues at coordinate 249,929 of JARLJO010000047.1, read as the reverse complement.
GTAAGCATAAGGGACAGTAGTGGCCCAGAACGTACTTGTAGCGACCTGTACTGAGCTAGGCAAATAGAGTAGCACAGTGCCAATAACAATTAAAATAAGTGGTCCGTTAATGCTGTGCTCTCTGGACATCATGGTTCTGGATTCACCTAACTGTTTTAACTCGGCAATTCCTTTAAAGATAAAAAACATTCCCATGACATAAGCAAAGGCGGTAACCAGGCGCATTAGCTGCGGTACTGTTTCAGTGAAATTCTGTAACATCGTACCGGCATCTGCTATAGCAAATGCTGAAGTGTTAAGTAATAGAGCCGATAGGAAAATGATTGATGATGCGAATGTTTTCAGTTGAAAAATTTTCATTAAGTTACCACCCCAAATTTTATTCTGAGTGACTGTGTGTAAAACATTAGCACATGATTGGAGGTGCATAATAGCGTATAAATACCCTATGTTTTCAAGGTTGGCTGATGACGACTTCATCATCATTTCAGAGCATTAAGACTTTACCGTATTACTACGGTATTGTTTTATAGGGATATTACTCTATAAAATGATGCTATTGCTGTAGCTATCTAAAGAGCGAAGATTTTTCTGACTAGAGCGGCACTGATGAGCGAGGATAAGATGAAATTACTACAAGAACAAGAAGCCAAAGAAAACAATAAACAAAATGAAATTAAAAAGGATATAGCGATAAAGTCCAAGCCAAAATGTATGATCTGCGGCCGATTTTTATTTGAAGCTCCTCGCTGCTCTGGTCATGGAAGCAGTGGAGGCGGCGGTGCTACTGGTGAAGGAGCCGCAAAAGATGCAGTAGCATCACTTGGCGCATCTAGCGCATCCAGCGGGATAACCAGCTTTCAGCCAGAAGGTTCTGTTAGTTTCAGACAAGATGGCGTTGCAAGATCTAAAATTTTAGTGCCATCCCAAAGCTTTAGTATTGATCTAAGTGTTATTGCAAAATTGCTTTCTAACGATACTTTATTAATTAAAAATGACAGAGAGAATGGTGAATTTTCTGTTGGTATTGATCGCAATAAATGGTGTGTTCTTTCTCAGAATGAAAAAGATGAGCTGCAAAAATTCATTCAGCTCATACGGCAGGAATTTAATGAGTTTAAAGAAAAGTTAGATCCTGCTGATAAAGGCAAATGTCTCTGCACTATTGAAAACGACCCGAAAAACAATAAATTTATATTGTCTCTCAATATAAAAATATTAGACCCAAGTCTCAAACTATATGACAAATTTATTCAGCAATTAACAAATACGATTAAACCATTGGAGATTGAAAAGTATGGTTCAGCGATAGATTTAATCACAACTCTTTTGCAAGATGAATCTAAGGTATCAAGCAATAGCAAAGAACAAGTGAAATCCCAATTTATTTCCCATCTGCTCGATACGGAAAAACCAGATTCACTAGATGTAAAACAAAATATAGGCTCTATAAAGGCACGCAAAATAACGCCATTATTAACCAAACCAAAACCTAGGGGCCTGGACATATAGTTGTATCGGTTGCTCATGTTTAATTAGCATAATCGCGACTATTTGTGAGCAACCAGAAATTAAAATTACAGCTACATCATGCTTAATAATTCTGGAATTCAACTGCCTGGCAACCATCCTGCTTCGACCGACGTTAGTAATGCTCTTGGTGTTTATTATTTGAACAGACCGTGCTACACTGCAAAATAGGCAAGAGTAGAAGTCATATTCTTAAATTATGAGTGAATTCAATGTCGTATGAGATAGCTGATAAAGAGATACTCTCATCCCCCCTATTGGAACAGATGCCAGGCTGGATGTTTATTAAAAATATCGAATTAAAATACACTGCAACGACACTTCGCAGCGCTCTTTTGTGTGGATTTAAAACCCAAGAAGCTAAATATGGAAAAACTGACTATGAGTTAAAATGTAAGGCCGCAGAATCAGCAGCATTTTTTCAAGAGCAAGATAAAAAAGTGATTTCGTCAGGTCAAGAAATTTCATTCTTACAACTTAATCAATATGCTGATAACCAAACCCATGTTTTTCTCACTAAAAAAATACCTCTTAAAAATCTACACGGTAATATTGTCGGAGTGTGTGGAATTACGGAAGAAATTTCAAATGCTGTAGCTGCTCAAGCTATTTTCAAATTAGTTAATCTAGGTAAAGTAGCCTACGGTTCCAAGGCAAACAGTAAAAATTTTCAAATTAATGGAAGTGATGTTTTCAATCAACTTTCTGTAAAAGAGTCTGAGCTGGTATTTTATTTCATTCGTGGGTTAACCAGCAAAGAAATTGGTTTATTGATGAACCTGTCTTTGCAAGCAATAGAATATGATTTGGAAGTCGTAAAAAGCAAATTGAATTGTAACTCAAGCAATGATCTTATTAATTACTGTCTCATTCATGATGTTTTGAACGTCATCCCACAAACCATCCTCCAGCATTTCCTCAATAAAAATATTCCTATAAAAAAAGACGCTATCAAATCTAGTAAAATTTTAGATGCGGATAAGGTTTCTGAAAATCCATCAGATAATAGAAATGATAAATCAAATATTGGCATTCCAAAACGTCAGCAAGAATGTGTCAATCTTTTGTTAACGGGTGCTACAGCAAAAGAAATCGCGCAAAAACTCCATTTATCTGCTAGAACAATTGAATCTTACATTGATATATTAAAATCGAAGTTTTTTGCCCGCAATAAAGCGGATTTAATCGTTAAATTGTGCAAGCTTTCAGAAAAGTAATGGCTGTAAAATACGCCCTATAAATAGCTCTTCTCAAATATAAATCTATTATTTCCACCGGCGCAAAAATTTGCAATAACGTTCGTCCCACCTTGCAATGTCTGTCCCACAAAGAAAAATCCCCGCAATAGCGGGGATAGGTTTTTTTGTTTTTATTTATTGTTATTGGGTCAAACCAGTTAAAACATACGTTATATTCAGTGTTGCTACAGTTCCTACTATAAAGCAGTAACCTTAAGGTTGTATTAAAGTGACGGAATATTTACAAATTATTTTTAGGTTGTTAAGGGTATTTTGATAGGGCTTATAAAATACTGAAAAAGCTAACTGAAAGCTATGATATTTCAATGCGTTAAAGTGAAGAGAGTCTAACGGCAGCGTAAATATAGCCGCCGTTAGCGATGAGTATTACACTACATTTAAGGCTTTTAATGTTTTAGAGATGGTAATGTCAATCGGTTCTTTAATCAGTTTGTCTTGAAAACTAAAGTGCCAAAACTCTTTTGTATAAGGAATAAAGCCATGTTTTTGCATTGTCTCTCTCAATAGGGTTCGATGCTTGTGTGCTGCTTCGCCTATTTCATCTGCGGTCACCGTAATGTGTGAAAGCGGATCCATGTAATCGAAACACGCGCCTAAATCCAGCTCCTTTTCGTTTTTATCAATTAAAACTAAATCCACTGTATGGCCATAACAGTGCTGCGAATCTTCGGCGACATAGCCCAGGTTGAACAATTGATCTTTCTCGATATGAGGATAGTGGATGTTTTTTCTCTTTAATTCGTGTTCACCATTGTGGTCAACGGGAACGGGTTCTGAAGACCACCGCATAAAATGTTTTACTGCTTTTTTGGGGCGATATGAGTCATAGATCAATAAGCTTATATTGTGTTGCTCGATGAGGTCATCTTGCACCTTGCAAAGCGCAGCGGCGGCGTTTTTGGTCATGAGGGCGAAATCCGTGAGGCCTTCGGTGTAGCCATTAATGACCTGGCCGATGAAGTTGTCTCGCGTGGCATAGGTCAGATGCGCTTTGATAGGGCGCTCACATTCTTTGCGGCTCAAGGCGATAACATCGACTAAATGGGCGAGATGCTGGAGGGTGTTTGGCATGGCTAAATCCTTCAATATTATTTCAAATACCGGTTTTGGTCTAAAGTAGCTCAAGGTCGCACGGAATTATACACTCTTCTTGCCGCGTATCCGAGTATAGACTAAAATCCCTCCATTCTTTGAATATCGAGACAGCCATGATTGAAACCACATCCATTAATGCCCGCATAAAAGACCTCGCTAAACGTTTAGACGAAGTCCGGAGGTATCTTTGACGTCGAAAACAAGCGTGAGCGTTTGTTTGAAGTTCAACGTGAATTAGAAGATCCTGCCATTTGGAATAACCCCGAAAAAGCCCAAACCTTAGGTCGTGAGCGTGTTCAGCTCGAAACCGTGGTCGATAGCATCCAGGTCATCGAAACCGGTCTCAGCGACTCCGAGGAATTGTTTGAGATGGCAGTCCAGGAGAATGATGAGGGGGCGGTTCAAGAAATCGTTGCCGAATTAGATAACATCACGAAGACCATTGAAAAGCTTGAATTTCAGCGCATGTTTTCAGGTGAGATGGACGAGAACAATGCTTATATGGATGTGCAATCGGGATCCGGCGGTACAGAGGCTCAGGACTGGGCCAATATCCTGTTGCGTATGTATTTACGTTGGGGTGAGCGCCATGGGTTCCATACCGAACTAATTGAAGTCTCGGCAGGAGATGTGGCAGGGATCAAAAGTGCCACGATTAAATTTACGGGCCCCTATGCTTTTGGCTGGATGCGAACGGAAACAGGTGTCCACCGGTTAGTGCGTAAATCGCCCTTTGATTCCGGTAATCGCCGCCATACTTCTTTTGCTTCCGTGTTTGTATCGCCTGAGATCGATGACAGTATCGACATTGATATTAATCCAGCCGATTTGCGGACTGACACGTATCGAGCAAGTGGGGCAGGTGGTCAGCACGTCAATAGAACGGATTCGGCTGTGCGTATTACTCACATACCTTCTGGCATCGTCGTGCAAAGCCAGTCAGACCGGTCGCAGCATAAAAATAGAGCGACCTGTATGAGCCAGTTGCGTGCTAAACTCTACGAAATGGAAATGCAAAAACGCCGATCAAAACAAGACGAACAAGAAGCAACAAAAATGGATATCACCTGGGGCAGCCAGATTCGCTCTTATGTGCTTGATATGTCGCGTATTAAAGATTTACGTACTGGAATTGAGGTTGCCAACACACAAGCGGTGTTAGATGGCGATTTGGATAAATTTATCGAAGCAAGTTTATTAAGTGGATTATAGTCATGTCTGAAGAAGAAAATATTGTAGTTGATACGAATGAATTGATCGCGCAACGTCGAGCCAAGTTAGACGAATTGCGTACGCGCGGTATCGCTTTTCCGAATGATTTCAGACGTGATGCTTTAGCTGCTGATTTGCACGCAAAGCATGAAGGCAAAACCGAGCCTGAACTGGAAGCCGATCCTATTCACGTTAAAATCGCCGGTCGTATCATGACACGTCGCATGATGGGCAAGGCGAGTTTTGTGACATTGCAGGATATGTCGGGTCGCATTCAATTGTATGTGCGTCAAGATGAAACGCCGGAAGGGGTTTATGATGATTTTAAACAATGGGATTTAGGCGACATCATTGGTGCTGAAGGTCTGTTATTTAAGACCAAGACTGGCGAGTTGTCAGTACGCGTGAGTCAAATTCATTTGTTAACGAAGTCATTGCGTCCATTGCCTGATAAATATCATGGTTTAACCGATCAAGAATTACGGTATCGTCAACGGTATTTGGATTTGTTGGTGAATGAAACCACGCGCAAGACTTTTTTGATGCGCTCAAAGATTGTGGATGTGATTCGTGATTTCTTGAAAGAACGAAATTTTTTAGAAGTCGAAACACCAATGATGCAAGTGTTAGCCGGTGGTGCTGCCGCACGTCCTTTTGTCACGCATCATAATGCATTGGATTTGCCGCTTTATTTGCGTATCGCGCCCGAGCTTTATTTAAAGCGTTTGGTGGTCGGTGGTTTTGAGCGGGTTTTTGAAATCAATCGTAACTTCCGTAACGAAGGATTGTCAGTGCGTCATAATCCTGAGTTTACGATGTTAGAGTTTTATCAAGCTTACGCTGATTATCGTGATTTGATGGATTTGACAGAAGAATTATTTAAAAAGCTGGCGCAAGATGTGTTAGGTACATTTGAAATTTCCTATCAAGGTGAAATTTATGATGTGAGCAAACCTTTTGTGCGTCTCAGTTTGTTTGATTCGATTCTTCACTATAATCCTACGCTGAAGACGTCAGATATTGATACGCTGCCAGCTGCAATCAAAACAGCGAATAAGCTTGAGATTCCGTTGCATGAAAATTATGGTTTGGGCAAGGTCCAGGTCGAAATTTTTGAAAAAACCGTAGAACATATGTTGAAGCAACCTACTTTCATTACAGAATATCCTGCGGAAGTTTCACCTTTAGCGCGTCGTAATGATACTAATGCATTTATCACTGATCGATTTGAATTGTTTGTCGGCGGACGTGAGATTGCTAATGGGTTTTCTGAGTTAAATGACGCAGAAGATCAGGCGGAACGCTTTCAAAAGCAAGTCGCTGAAAAAGACGCTGGTGATGATGAGGCCATGCCTTATGATGCAGATTATGTAGCAGCGCTTGAACACGGATTGCCACCTACAGCTGGTGAAGGAATTGGTATTGATCGTCTGGTGATGTTATTCACTGATTCTCCTTCCATCCGCGATGTGATTTTGTTTCCGCATATGAAGCCTGTGAATGTGTAATGCGTAAAGGTTTGTCGTTATTAGAGATGCTCTTTGTGATCGCGATTATGTGTATTCTAGTCGCGCTCGCAGCCACCCAGCGTGGTCTTTTCCTCACGAAATCCAAGGATGAAGTGATCAGATCAAAACTCTTGCGTGCAATTGATGTGGCAAGAAGTGAGTCGGCTCTTTTGGGGGTAAATATTTCTTTATGCCCGAGTAAAGACCATATGAATTGTGGTGGGGAGTGGAATGACGGGCAGGTGGTTTTCATTGATTCCGATTTGAGTGGTACGATCAATGGGAAAGAGCATGTTTTGTATGTGTTTGACGCGCATTCCAGAGACGGATCTTTGTATTGGCGCTCGGCATTACATCGAAACTATTTGATGTTTTCGCCAGCGGGTATGTCTTATGGCGAGGATGGTACATTCTGGTATTGTTCTGGCAAAAGAAAGCTTGCATGGGCAATCAAGGTCAATCAAGCGGGGAGAGCGAGAGTGGTTTATCCTGATTACAATGGCAAAATTGATTCGTTGGGCTGTTAGTAGCGCGGACTAAGGCCGGAGGCCGTGTCCACGTTTCTGACTTGCCTGTTGCTTGCCATCGCGGACACGGCCTTCGGCCTTAGTCCGCGCTACATAGGTGTTTATCAAATACCTGTGTCCGCGCTTCTGTTGTTTATCATCGCGCGCCATCACGTAGGTGTTTATCAAAATACTCGTGGCGGCGCTGAAATTGATTTCAGAGGTTTTGGTCGATTAAATTTACTAAGTTCCTCTAGGGACATGGCCTGTTTTATTCATTAGCTCAGGATGTTCTTTTAATATGATATAGGCTAATCGTATGATGGGATTTTCTACTGGATTTCCTTCTTCGCGTGTGTTGAAAAGCACTTCTTTCCTATCTTCAAAAAACTGATAATACAGTTTTTCATCTAACATTTTTGCTGCAAGTTTGCCTTCGATTTTTCCTGTTATTTCATAGGTTGCTAATAGGCGCAAAAGTCCATTTTAAATAATATACCGAGGTTCACTTTTACGAAGAGCTTTGTTGAGTAAATCAAGAAATAGTCTTGTTGTTCCAGCGCTGGCGCATAGGCGTCAACTTAAGAAAATAAAGGGGTGGATTTCAGCGTAGGTAGGGTTCTGTGCTTTTAGCGAAACCCAACATTGCCTTATGGCTGTGCGATATTGGTGCGACACCGGTGGGCTTTAATGACTACGGCGGGGATTTTTGATTCGTATGTGTCGAGTGAATGTGCTGTGATTTAGCTGGGGTTCGCGGACACAACCCCCACAAAAAGCGTGGGGGTTTTAGTCCGTGCTACTTTTTGCCAGTGTAAATATATTTTTTGTAATGCTCTTTTCGCTTCCACGAAGTGGAAGCGAATCAAAAAAAACGGGGTGGCAGGGTAGGTTTGCTTTTTACGCGCGGAGCCTCTGGCGAGCACGAAAAAAGTAAACCTACCCTGACAGGACCCCAGTCATTAAATCAACTGGTCCATCAGTAAACGCAGTAAAAAATCAGCAATGAAAAGATGCTTTTGAATAGCTAAATAGGAAGGAACTAGATGTTATCCAGTACTGTTTGAACACTTTTCGATGTATTTCCCCAGGTATAGCGCTTTGCTCGTTCTAACCCTTTTTCTATAAGAGTTTGTCTGAGAGCCGTATCGTTGACAATCCGTTCGATACCATCTGCGATAGCATCAACTCGGTAAGGATCAATCAAGATAGCGGCGTCACCCGTGACTTCAGGCAAAGAAGTCAGGTTGGAAGTTAATGCGGGGGTACCACAAGCCATGGCTTCTAAAGGCGGCAAGCCAAATCCTTCATATAGCGAAGGAAAAACCAAAGCCGTCGCGCCGCGATAATAATCCGCTAATTGCGCCTCACTAAGTACACCACTGAAAACAACACGATCTTGCAGACGTTCGGCTTGAATAATCGCATTTAACTCAGACGTCTGGCTGCCCGTTAGCACCAGGCGTATTGATGGGTCAATGTGAGCCTGGGCAAATGCTTTTAAAAGACGCGCCACATTTTTGTGAGGTTTAGTAGTATTGCCAACGTGCAATAAATACGGATAAGCAAGATCGGGACGAGTGCCTTTAGGGGTGAGATGTTCACTGATACCGCAGCTGACATTGATGACATCTGCTGGCGCAATGCCCGTCCATTCTACTATTTTATTTTTAGAATATTCAGAAATCGTAAGAATTTTATGCGCTCTTTTAGCGGCAGGTTTGATTAACGTTTCATAATAAAGGCGCTTCAAGTATTTGTTGCCGCCCGGAAATTGTAAATGAATCAAATCGCAAATAGTAAAGACAAAAGGAATAGGCGAATAAAGCAATGGATTAAAGCCAGGATTAAAATACACATCGTAATGTTTTTTTTGCTGGTTAAGCGTCAGCGGCTGCCACAAGAGATTCTTTAACGACAAAGGTCTTGGGCCTTCATTCAAAATATCCGTTTGCTGCAATCGACTTAAAATTTCTGAGGAAAAACGTCCAATGCCATGTGGACCATTCCAGCGACCATCGGCCAGGATTTTATTTTTTGAGTGGAGTAATGTCATATCATTTAGCTATCTGTTATTTGAGATCCCAGCACATCTCAACGCTACCTGGACCGGTTATACCTTTGTCACCGACGGAGTTTAAAGTGAGTGCAGCGCAATTGATATCTTTTTCTTGTGCGCCTTGAGGAATGGCCGAGATTATATAAGTTCGCTCAGTCTGGTTTTGAATAATATATTCATAACCATTTTTGCTTTGAGGAGCGACAAATTTGATGCGATCAAGGCTGGCGGTCGCATAGGTATCATAAAGAGAATAATAGTGTTCGAGTTGAGACGAAATGTCCAATAAGGTTTCTTCAGCATGAGTGCGTTTTGCGCGCATCACATGGTCTTCATACATGGGATAACTGAAGGCGGCAATCAGCATAATCACTGCGGTGACAACCATTAATTGCATGAAAGTGAATCCATTCACATTTTTCATTAGCGAGTTCCATTGTTAAGTTTGATGGCGATTTCTGCAAGACGCTTGCCTAAAGCAAAGCACAACCGTTGTTCTTCTTCGCTGACGGCATTTTTACCGTTCGCGCCCGATACGTGCGTTGCGCCATAAGGCGAGCCGCCGCTGGTGGTCGTGCTGAGGTCTGCTTCAGTGTATGGAATCCCCATTAAAACAAAGCCTAAGTGCATTAAGGGTAACATCATACTGATCAATGTGGTTTCTTGACCGCCGTGCATACTGGAGGTTGAACTGAACACAGCGGCAGGCTTATTCACTAATTCCCCGGACAACCAAAGACTGCTGGCAGAATCCAAAAAATATTTCATGGGCGCTGCCATATTACCAAATCGGGTGGGGCTGCCTAATACCAGGCCGTCACAAGTTCTTAAATCTTCCAGTGTCGCATAAGGAGCGCCACTGTCTGGAATACTCGGAGTAGTGGCTTCAGAGGTGGGTGAAACAGCAGGGACTGTGCGAATCACCGCTTCTACATGAGGAACGGATTCAATACCGCGAGCAATGTAGTGCGCCATTTGTTTAACCGAGCCTTGGCGGCTGTAATATAAAACTAAAATCTTAGTCATTGGATTCCTTCATGCTTTTGTTGATAATCCAGTCTAGCGCATAATCAGGCAATAGACGTCGTAATAGCGCGAAGAGATGGGCTGGTAATCCGACGTAATAACGTGCTTTGGGATGCGGGCTTTCTAGCGCATGAATTAATTTGGCGACAACCGCGTCAGGTTGTAAGGTTAATTTTTTTTCGCTAGCAGAAGTGTTGGTGAGTGTTTCTTCCATTTTTTGATAGCGGGTTTTATGCAGGCTCTCTTTTTCTTTTAGCGTTTCTTCATAATTCTTGCGGGCATTTTCCCGGAATTGACTGCTGATTGGGCCGGGCGCAATGATAGAAACGGATAGGTTGGTTTTTCGCAACTCTTGTCTTAGGGTATTGGTAAAGCCCTCTAAGGCAAACTTGGAGGCATTATAGGCGCCACGGTAAGGTATCGCCACAATGCCTAAAATAGAGGTATTTTGAATAATACGTCCGTGTCCTTGCTTGCGCATGATGGGTAGTACGAGATTAATGAGTTCCATTGGGCCAAAGACATTCGTTTCGAACTGTTGGCGCAGGAGGTCACGCGATAAGTCTTCAATAGCGCCGGGAATGGCATAGCCAGCATTGTTAAAAAGAGCATCCAGTGTCCCGCCGGTTTGCGCCAGAACTTGTGCGAGAGCCTGGCGGATGGAGTCCGAGTTATCCATATCCAGCATAAAACTGTCAAAACCCTTCTCGCGTAATTTAGCCACGTCACTTTCTTTTCTAGCAGTGGCAAATACACGATAACCTCTTTTTTGTAGCGTTTCGGCGGCGCACAAACCGATTCCACTAGAGCAGCCAGTTATTAAAATCGTTTTTTGCATAACATTCCTTGTGGCGCCTTTTTGATAGGTATAACAGTAGCCTGCCGTTTCAAGCCATAAGTCATCCATTTTGCGGTGTTGCTCCTTTTTGTGCAACAGAGTTTTTTCGGAATGTATTTTTTGCCTGCGGGGCCAATAAAATCAAACAAAAAACCGAAATTCTGGCTATAATTTGATCTGCGGGAGACTTTGTGGTTTTTTCAATTAAATCCACGAAATAGGTATTGTCGCTACCATGCCTGCCTGGAACTTGTTAAAATGAGCGGTTTTCGTGTCGCTAGTCATTTTTTATATCAAAATAGCTTAAATTGTGTCCTGTTTGATTTTGACGGTGTTATTTTAGTGTTATTAGAGATGTTTGAAAGGTTTTAATTTTATGCCAATTTATGAATACCAGTGCACTGCGTGTGGCCACATGTTTGATACATTACAAAAAATTTCCGATGAACCCTTAACGGATTGTCCGGCTTGTGAAAAGGCGACACTGCAAAAGCAAGTGTCAGCGACCAGTTTTCAGTTAAAAGGGACGGGGTGGTATGCCACCGATTTTCGGAATAAACCGACAGAAACCAAAAAAGAGTCAGCTGTCTCAGCCGTACCAGGAGATAGCAAGAAGGAGGCAACACCCAGCACGGATAAACCTAAAACTGATTCAACAGGTACTTAATTTATGATGTCATATCTTCATCGCTATTTTATCTCGGGATTGCTGGTCTGGTTGCCTATTTGGGTGACACTGCTCGTGATTAAGTTTTTAGTCGATATTCTCAGTAATTCCTTGTTATTGCTGCCGCCCCAATATCGTCCTGATGCCTTAATTGGATTTCATGTGCCTGGTATTGGCGTTCTCATTACCTTGTTGGTTATCTTTATTACGGGTGTCATTGCCGCAAACTTTCTCGGTAGCCGTTTATTGGCTCTTTGGGATAGCGTCATGGGGCGCATTCCGTTGGTGCGATCTGTTTATACGGGCGTAAAACAAGTAGCCCAAACCTTGCTTTCGCCGGGCGGCCAGTCATTTCGTAAAGTGTTGTTAGTGGAATATCCGCGTACGGGTTTGTGGAGCTTGGCTTTTCAAACAGGGGATGCGACCCAGTTTGTTTCTGAAGCCTTAAACGGTGAAGAAATGGTGAGTTTGTTTATTCCGACCACACCCAATCCCACCTCAGGATTTTTGATGATGACGCAACGCAAGAATGTGATTGAATTAGATATGAGTGTGGATCAAGCACTGAAGTTTGTTATTTCGTTAGGTGTCGTGCAGCCAACCATGAAAAACGGCCACACACTAAAAGAGATGCCATAAATATAGATGCGTGGTTTTATTCTCGCGCGATGTAAAAACAATTAAATAAGAAGGTAAAGTTATGCGTAGTCATTATTGTGGTGAAGTCACAGCAAAAGTATTAGATCTCGATGTCACGATTGTCGGTTGGGTCCATAGACGTCGCGATCATGGTGGCGTTATCTTTTTAGATATGCGCGATCGTGAAGGCTTGGTGCAAGTGGTTTTTCATCCAGAAAATAAAGCTGCATTTCAGATTGCAGAATCTGTGCGTAATGAATATGTTTTGCAAATCAAAGGCCGCGTTGGTCGTAGACCCGATGGCACCGTGAACAAAGATTTAAAAACTGGCGAGATCGAAATTGTTGCTGATACGGTGACGATTTTAAATCGTGCAGAAACCACGCCTTTCCCTATTGATGAATATCATGATGTCGGTGAAGAAACCCGTTTGCGCTATCGCTACCTGGATTTGCGTCGTCCTGAAATGTTAAACCGCATGAAATTACGCGCGCACATTACCCGTTATTTGCGTCGTTATTTAGACGATAATGGTTTCATGGATATTGAAACACCTTTTTTGACAAAGGCAACTCCAGAAGGCGCACGCGATTATTTGGTGCCAAGCCGTACCAAGCCAGGCTCATTTTATGCGCTGCCCCAATCACCTCAGCAATTTAAACAACTATTAATGATGGCGGGCATGGATCGTTATTATCAAGTGGTGCGTTGTTTTCGCGATGAAGATTTGCGTGCTGATCGTCAGCCAGAATTCACGCAGTTAGATATCGAGACTTCTTTTTTGGATGAGCTTGAAATTCAAGGCATGATGGAAGTGATGGTACGCGGTATGTTTAAAGAAATTTTAAACGTGGATTTGCCTAACCCATTCCCTCGCATGAGCTATGCAGAAGCCATGAAACGTTTCGGTTCAGACAAGCCGGATTTGCGTATTCCGTTAGAGTTGGTGGATGTAGCTGATTTACTGAAAGATGTCGAATTTAAAGTGTTTTCAGGCCCTGCAAACGATCCAAGCAGCCGTGTTGTTGCTTTGCATGTTCCAGGTGGTGCTGATATTTCACGTAAAGAAATTGATGACTATACCAAGTTTATTGGTAACTTCGGCGCTAAAGGTTTGGCATACATTAAAATCAATGGCGAAGGCATTGAAGGTTTAGCTTCACCTATCTTGAAGTTCATTCCTGAGGATGCAATCAAGCAAATTCTAGAGCGTACCAATGCTAAGGTCGGCGATATTGTTTTCTTTGGCGCAGATAAGACCGACACCGTTAATGAATCATTGGGTGCGTTGCGTATCAAGCTGGGTCATGATCGCAAGTTAGTTCAAGAAGGCTGGCGTCCATTATGGGTGATTGATTTCCCTATGTTTGAAAAAGGCGAAGGGCGTTTGTCAGCTTGTCATCATCCTTTCACCGCACCACAAATTAATGAGATAAGCGATTTACAAAAAGATCCCATTAAAATTTTAGCGCGTGCTTATGATATGGCATTAAACGGTAGCGAAATTGGTGGTGGTTCCATTCGTATCAATACGCCTGAATTGCAAATGGCGGTGTTTAACGCATTAAATATCAGCGAAGAAGATGCCAATGAAAAATTCGGCCACTTGTTGACGGCGCTTAAATTCGGATGCCCTCCACATGGCGGTATTGCTTTTGGTATTGATCGTTTAGCGATGTTGATGACGGGTTCATCATCAATCCGTGATGTGATTGCCTTTCCTAAAACGCAAACAGCAACTTGTCCATTAACGGATGCGCCGTCATCTGTTGATCCAGCGCAGTTATTGGAATTAGGCATACGGGTGATTAAGCCTGCTGAAGGTGAGAAGTCATCTGCTAAAGTGAAAGAAGACGTAATAAAATAGGATATCCTCTTTTGTAAAATGACTGGGGTCCTGTCAGGGTAGGTATACTTTTTTCGTGCTCGCAAGCTCCGCGCGTAAAAAGCATACCTACCCTGCCACCCCTTTTTTTTTAAATTCACTTCCACTTCGTGGAAGTGAATAGAGGCGAAACAATTAACATTAGTATGAGAGAAGCAATATGGCCGGTCATAGTAAGTGGGCGAATATCAAACATCGCAAAGGCAAGCAGGATGCCAAACGCGGAAAGCTTTATACAAAATTGATTCGTGAGATCACGGTTTCTGCCAAGTTGGGCGGAGGCGATCCTGATGCCAATCCGCGTTTGCGCGCAGCCTGGGATAAAGCACTGGTTGCTAACATGGCGAAAGATGTGATTGAGCGCGCGGTTAAACGCGGTGCCGGTGGTTTGGATGGCGGTGATGTTGAAGAAATTCGCTACGAAGGTTACGGTCCGGCTGGGGTTGCTATCATGGTTGATTGCATGACGAATAATCGTAATCGAACGGTTGGTGAAGTGCGTCATGCGTTTACCAAGTGTGGCGGTAATATGGGAACGGATGGTTCGGTTTCTTATTTGTTTAGTAAGCTCGGCCAAATTACATTGGGCCCAGATGCAGATGAAGAGCGCGTGATGGACTTAGCATTAGAATCCGGTGCGGATGATGTGGTGGTGAATGATGATAAGAGTATTGATATCACCACCTCACCTGAGGCCTTTGCCGTTGTGCGCGATGTCATGGTTAGAGCGGGTTTTCTTCCTGTGCAAGCTGAAATCACGATGGCAGCGGCGACTAGCGTTGCTATTAGCGACAAAGACACAGCAGAAAAGTTTATCCGCTTGACGGATATGTTAGAAGATTTAGATGATGTCCAGGAAGTGTATTCAAACGCAGACATTACCGATGAAATTTTAGCTGAAATGGATTGATATCGCCTATTTAGTCACTTCCACTGTCGTGGAAGTGACACAAAAACGGGGTGGCAGGTTAGGTTGTCATTATCATTGTTAAATATTCAGGACGAATACTAGCGCATGACAATTATTATCGGCATAGATCCTGGCTCACGTATCACCGGCTACGGTGTTATCCGTGTTGAAGGCAATCACAGTATTCGTCTAGCCAGCGGTTCCATCAAGGTAAACACGCTATTGCCTGCCGAACGTCTACAAAAAATTCACTCTGAATTGCAGCAAATCATTCAGCTCTATCAGCCTCATGAGGCGGCGATTGAGCAAGTTTTCATGCACGAAAATCCCGGTTCTGCTTTGAAATTAGGTCAAGCACGTGGAGCGGCGATTGTTGCTCTCACCATTCCTGTCTCGGAATATTCAGCACGTCAGGTCAAGCAATCGGTTGTGGGTTATGGTGCTGCGAAAAAAGAGCAGGTCCAGCACATGGTTGGCCGTATTCTCAATTTAACTGAAATTCTGCAAGCAGACGAAGCGGATGCGTTAGCCATAGCGCTATGTCATGCGCATAGCCGTCTTTCACTGATCAGTCGTTTAGCCTCCTCACAGGGAGTCGTAAAAAAAGGGAGAAGTAAGCGTACTAGCTGGCGGGATTACAAGCCAGACTGACAGTGTCTGTCTGGCTGTATTTGAGTCTTAGGCGGTTTCACGGTCGTGTTTAACCCAGAGCAGAATCACTGTTGCAATCGCAAGATACAGCGGTAAGACGCTAAGTGCGATATGGTAATTATGTAATGAGAAGTAAGGCACGCCATTTAAAAGTTTGCCGTCCCACGTCATATCCAGCAATTTTCCAATTCCCGGCTCGGTGATGCTATCTAAAATAGGATCGCTTGCATTGATCATGGCTATGACTGTTGCGGTGAGGCTTGCGCTATTCAGTTCTTTGCCGATGGTAAATGCCAGGACGAATGCGCCCAGGGCGAAACCAAAAGTAAACAATAGTGTTGCGACTAACCATGGTGGCATAGGATGGCAGTAGAGTACTAAAGTGATGGCAATAAAGGAAACGAACGTACTATAGAGCATCACGTGGTGACGATTGCCTAAACGATCTGACAACATCCCTAACAGCGGGCTACCTAAGCCTAGGCCAACAAAAACCAGCGATACCATCGACGCGGCTTCGGTTTTGGAGTAAAAATACGCTTGTTGCAAGAAAGGATTTCCCCACAGGCCACCAAAAATTGCAACCGGTGAAAAAGCCAGACCGCTATATAATGCCAATAGCCAGTTTTGCTTGTTCTTAAATACCTTGAGGATATCTTGCATGGAAATGGGATGCTTGGTTTGTTCTGCTGACGGGGGTGCATCACGGATGATGAGAACGAATAAGAGAGCGAGGCCCAGGCCAGCAAATCCTGTGATAGCTAACGTTGGGCGCCAGCCTAGTGAGCCGATAGCCAAAGACAAAGGTGCTTGTCCGAAGACAGCCCCGGCCATGGCCGCCGTAGCCAGCAAGCCTCCGATGAAGGCATATTGTCTGGGCAAAAACCAGGACGCCGCGATCTTCATATAGGCGACTGTGGCAAAGGCAACACCAATCCCCATTAATGCTCGCGATAATTCGGCGCAAAGTAAGGATTGAGACTGAGAAAAAATCAGTACACCTATTGCACAACTTAAGATGGCGCCTCCCGTTAGCCAGCGAGTGCTGTACTTGTCCAGGATGACGCCCACAAAGAGTTGCGTGACCATATAGGTGTAATAAAAAGTCGCCGCCAGATTACCGAGGCCAGCACCCGACAAATGATACTCGGTCATGAGCTGTTCAGTAATAACGCTAGGGTAGATCTGTAAGACATACTTATAAAACAGAAAGCATGCACAGAGGCTGATTACTATAATGGGATAAACGCCTTTACCCGCCACTCTCATTGTTGTTGTAGTGTTCATTATTGTTCAACTTTATTATTTGGTTAGAATTATTGTACCGACCTTCGATCTTACCTCAGGAATTCCGATATGCCAAAATTTTTTTATAGATCTATTTTTGATCACCACGGTGAGGTGTAGTGCCTTGTGAAATAATAAAAAATTCTCTCTATCTCTCACCATAGCGCTAAGGTAAAATCGCGGCATAACTTGTTAGACAGCCAAAGGATTCTCATGATCGGACAATTACGCGGGATTATCCTCGAAAAACAACCCCCAGAACTCCTATTAGACGTCAATGGCGTGGGCTATGAAATCAATGCCCCCATGAGTACTTTTTATCATCTGCCTGATGTTGGCAAAGAGGTGACCCTGCATACTCACTTTATCGTGCGGGAAGATGGGCATCATTTGTTTGGTTTTTATGCGCGTGAAGAACGTTCTTTGTTTAGAACGTTGTTGAAAGTGAACGGAGTGGGCCCGCGTTTAGCCCTGACGATTTTATCCAGCATTGAGCCGAATGAATTTATTCGCTGTGTGGTCAATAATGACACAGAGAGTTTGGTGCGGCTGCCGGGGGTGGGTAAGAAAACAGCGGAACGTTTGATTATAGAGATGCGTGATAAGGTTTCGACGTTGAGTGCTTCAGCTCTCTCTTCTGAGTCTACGTTTATTAAAAGCGCTACACAGGTAAATCGTAATCAGGCAACGCAAGATGCCGTGTCTGCTTTGATTGCATTAGGTTACAAGCCGCAAGAGGCAAGTCGCGCTATTTCTAAAGTAGATGATGGGGCTATGACCAGCGAAGACATTATTCGACAGGCATTGAGGGAGATGGTATGAGTGATTTAAGTAGAATTGTCACCGGTGAGTCACAGCTTGCAGAGGCAGAAAACTTAGATCGAGCAATACGTCCTAAGACATTACAAGATTATGTCGGCCAAGTGGCTGTGCGCGAGCAGATGGAGATATTCATTCAGGCAGCGCGTGCACGTAAAGAAGCACTGGATCACGTTTTAATTTTCGGACCACCGGGATTGGGTAAGACGACACTCGCACACATTGTGGCGAATGAGCTTGGTGTTAACTTGCGCCAGACCTCAGGCCCTGTCCTGGAAAGACCCGGTGATGTGGCGGCTTTACTTACCAACTTGCAGGCGCATGATGTGTTATTCATTGATGAGATTCATCGTCTCAGTCCTGTTGTTGAAGAGGTGTTGTATCCGGCCATGGAAGATTACCAATTAGATATTATGATTGGTGAGGGCCCCGCAGCGCGTTCTATTAAACTCAATTTGCCGCCGTTTACTTTAATTGGTGCTACCACGCGGGCAGGATTGTTAACGTCGCCCTTGCGTGATCGTTTTGGTATTGTGCAACGTTTAGAGTTTTATCAAGTGGCGGATTTAACGCATATCATTGAGCGTTCAGCGGCCATTTTAGGCATTTCGATGGATCGTGCAGGTGCAGAAGAAATTGCGATTCGCTCGCGAGGCACGCCACGAATTGCGAATCGTTTAGTGCGTCGCGTGCGTGATTATGCTGAAGTGAAAGCGAACGGCAAAATTGTGCGAGAAGTGGTGCAGTGTGCATTGGATATGCTCGATGTGGACGCGCAAGGTTTTGATATGATGGATAGAAAATTGTTATTGGCGCTCATTGATCGATTTGATGGTGGCCCTGTGGGTATTGATAGTTTGGCCGCTGCTATTAGTGAAGAGCGTGGCACTATTGAAGATGTGATCGAACCTTATCTCATTCAGCAAGGTTTTATGATGCGCACGCCTCGTGGACGCATTGCCACCAAGAGTGCCTATTTGCATTTTGGTTTAAAAGCACCGGAAAAAATCATCTCACAAAAAACCTTGAGTGTGTTAGAAGACACAGATCATTAATGTGGGTTGGCCTCTGCGCTTTCTGCGAAGCCCAACATTTCATTAAAACGTTGGGCTTCGCAGAAAGCGCTCAGCCCAACCTACATTGCTGCAATGTTAGAGTGTTTGTAAGGGCCCAACCGCTGTTATCAAAACGCGATACATGGGTTCGTGCATGTAATAAAGTGGCAACACTTTTTTCTCGATGATGCGAATGGATTCAGATTCTGCACCATTTTGAATAGCCATTGCTTTGGCTTTTTCTTCCAATGCCGCAAGCTCACTTTCTTTGTCTCGACCAAATTGCACAATACAGTCCACGTGTCCCGCTATTTCACTTAATGCAGCACCATACGCATTGGCGATTTGATAGTGAGGAGGGCGTATTACATTGGTACTCAATAAGTGTGATGGAATATTCTCCGCGCCACCACCCACTAATAAAACCAATTGAGAATTTAGATCAGGCAAAAGAGAAACCAGTTCCTGGTTAATCTGTTCTAGAAAATAGGACATGATATTTTCGGCGTCTTGATTAGGTTGAAATTTTAAGATTTGCCCAACATCATATAACGTTAAATTATCCCCACCTCGCGTTTGGCATTTTTTAAAAAGATCTGCGCCCAAGCTGTCAGGCCCAATCGTATAGTGTTGATTGTCACGTCGAATAATACTGCCTCCTCCCATGGCGAGAGTGGCAATATCCGGCGTTAATAAATTGCAAGAAATGCCAGCTACAACTCCCGATTGTAGCGAATAAAGAGGAAAGCCATCGACAACCATGCCAATGTCAGTAGAGGTGCCGCCAATATCGACTATCACAGCGTTTTCGCATTTCGCGAGTTTGCAGGCACCCACGAGAGAATTAGTTGGTCCAGAGGCAATCGTTTTCACGGGAAACATCATGGCTTCTTCTAAAGTAAATAAAGTGCCATTGTTTTGCGTGATGAAGCAGTCTCCTTTGAATCCCAAGTTCGTAAAGGTCTGAGTTAACGATTGAAATCCTTCGCGTAACACTTTTTTTAATGCGGCATTTAGCAGCGTTGTGTTTTCACGCTCAATAAATCCCAGGCTACCGAGTTCATGCGATAGACTGACTGGAATATCAAATTCATTACGAATGATGTGTGCCGCTGCGATTTCGTCATCAGAATATAAAGGTGCAAATACACTGACAAGCGCGAGTGATTGCGCGCCATTGTCTATCAATTCCTGGATTCGAAATAATAGTTCATCACGATTGAGCAATTTTCTTGAGTGATTATTATATTCACGCCCGCCAGAAACATTGCGATAGCCCACTACAATCGCATCACGGTATGTTTTCGGCCAAAGATAAGCTGGCGGAAAATCAGGCGAGTGATTGGCCAGGCGAATAAGACCCACTTTATAAAGTGATTTTAATTCCAGCAAGCTATTAATCGCTAAAGTCGTACCTAAATGAATCGTGGCAATGGATGATAACGTAATACCATGGTTCTTCTGTAATTGCGCCAAGCCCTCGGCAATAGCCAAGTGCAGTTCGCCTTTGGCTAATATTTTGTGTCCAGAGCGTAGCTGATTTTTATCATCGACCACGGCAAAATCAATATTGGTGCCACCAACGTCAATGCCGAGTTTATACATAAGACACCTCATTATTGTCAGATCGAAAAAGATTTAAATCAAAAGCCTCCAGATTCACTTGTGATTTTGCATAAGGTTCCTCCCAGAACGCCGGTGCAGGCAGTGAAAATAAGGCTATCTTTAAGCCATATCGCAAGGATTCTGAAGTCAGTGGTAATCCAGATCGCACCTCAATCAAAGCGATAATGGCGGGTGTTTCTGCTAATGTTTGCGAATGTTGATTTTGAACTAACAGATATTCGTTTTGATACCATACTACTAATTCCTCTTCAGTGGTTTTGATCCGGGCATAGCCAATCAAAAAGCCGTTCTGGATGGTGTGGCTGACTTCAGTGATGATGCCTGTCGCGATTTTTTTAGCTGACGTGATGTTGGCAAAATCAGCAGTAGGGTTTTTTAAAAGACATCCAAGTTGCATGGCTCGCGTCAAGCTGCCATTAATAACATATTGTTCTTGTTCTTTCGCTTCAAATAAAAATGTCGCAATGGCTGCGCTGCAGCCAAAATCCACGGTCAATTGACGTGCTCTTTTTTCTAGATCATCAATGGAATCGGTTGTGAATGTGACGCAATCGCCATAGGGGCTCGCAATAAAAGTCTGTTGTGCGTTTTTGCCGAAGATAGCAGGTTTACACATGTTTAATTTAGGAAAGGCACGTCCAATCAGATCGCCATCTAGAATGGGCAAACCGGTTTGTGCCGCTAACATAAATGGGGTTAAGGCATTGCAGCCGCCGATTTCTGCTGCTATTAAAACAATTTCCCGGTTTGGATAATGTTGAATGATGGTGTCTCGCAAATTCATAAACAGGGTTGTATTGGGAATGCGTTCAAGGCTGACCAGCGGCGCGCCTATTAACGCAATCGGTACAACCAGTGCATTTTGCGATAAATCTTGCGGTTGAATAATTGGGATGGGGCCATTTTTTTTCAATAAGTAGTGCACTTGAGTATACAAAATGGCAGGGTCGCCACCACCGCCTGAGCCTAACAAGGTTGCCCCAAGGCTTAATGCAAATAAATCATTTTCACTGAATGTCTTCATGTGTTTTCTCCTTGATAGGTTGCTGTGTCTTTTAGTGATAGAAAATAGAAGTAGCCATAACCTGCCATCATTAAACCGCAAGTTAAGAGCGCGGTTTCCAAAAATACATCATGCAATACATTGCATTGAAAAAATTTGCTGGTGATTGCGTAGAAGATGACTAGGTAAAAAATACTTTGATGCAATCTTTTTTGTCGTGTGTCAGGCATGGGCAATTGGCGGCCTCTGACCATGACATACATGAAAAGTAGAGCAGTCATTATTTCTGCATTCAGGTTGATGATTTCAAGAAAAAAGCCAAATTGCTTTTCAAGATTGATGAGTGAAAGCATGGCGGCTAGCACGCTACACAAGAGCAAGGATTGTTGATAAGACAATTTAATGGTTCGACTGACAATGATGCCGGCGGAATATAAGTTTAAACATGTGCCAAGCAGCCCGGATAGCATTAAAAAGAATAATGAGAATAAGTCAAAGTGATTGATAAAGTTTGTCATCCAGTCGCTGTAATCGACAGGGAGAAAGGATTGTTTGGCTAAATAAATACCCGCGCACTCGACAAGCGGAAGTGCGAATCCAAAGATGAAAATCAAACCTAACAAGCCATCTTTTGGCGTGGCTGCATGTCGGTAGAAAGTAGGCAAATCAAAGACTAAACCACTACCTGCCGTGATTACCATCATTAAACCTATTTTGAATGAGTCCAATGCGATAGGTGCGTGAGGAAATGAATTGCTGGGTACTGATACCAGCATATAACAAAAGCACAAACAGATAATGGGTAATAGCAATTTATTAACAGTGGCTAAATAAGTGAGATCTCGACAAGTGAAGGCATAGATCAATAACACCATCAGCATATTCACGAAGATTGTACTGTGACCAATAGCCAATCCTATTAAATTGATTTGGATAGCAGACCAGCCAATTAGACTTAACACCATGCCAACAGCGCAGATGTAAGTGCCCGCACTTCCGAAAAGATGTTGGGCAAATTCAATGGTAACCCATTTTTTGGGGTGGATGATCGCCAGATAAAATGCAGATAAGCAAAAAAGAATGGCATTGCCCAAACCCAATTGCAACAGTGCTGCTTGCGTTCCACCATGTTGACCAAGGTAATAGCCAATGAGGATAACGGGTAGCGACAGGGCGCCACTGAGCTGCAAGCAGCCCAGTGTAAGCCATGATTGTTTGATTTGATTTATCATCATTTCTTTTTAAATCCTTCTAGTAGTGTTTCTTTCGGTTCTCTTAAATTATCTCGCAACTCATGCAACGTAGCTGTCGCTAGCTTGGCAGTGTTGACTGTTGAAGCACGGATATGATCAATGAAGAAAGGGATACAGGTTTTGGTGCGCGAAAGAACCCCATCTTTACTGATGCGAATGTATTGGGCGTTTTCTCTAAAAAATCCATATTGACGTGCCAAATTGGTCAGTTGTTGAAATTCCTTGGTCGAGCACTCATTGAGATTAATCGAAACGGGTGCAGCGAGTTTCTCTTCGACAGCAGGCGAGCTTGCGGCTGCACTGCTGCTTGCTGCGCTCCCACTCGATTTGTCCGAGACTTTAGGATTTGCCATTTTAGGAGGTTCTGCTGAAACAGGATATTGAGGGTGTCCCGCCGCTGCAATCATCACCAGGAGTGCGATATCTTCTTTTTTAAATGCTTCCAAAAATATAGAGAAAGTTTCTGCCGTTAAAAAGCCATTCACTTCATCTTCTGTATTGGGGATGTGACAGCTGACCATGTCGATTGCAATCGCTTCTTGATCGTCACTTGCGTCTTGAGATGCGAAGCGCTTTTTTTCTGAATCAAAAGCATAGACTAAGGAACTGGCACCTTCTAATTGAAAGTTTTCCTCTTGCAGTTTTAATCTTTTGATATTCACCACCAATGGAATATTTTGACTGGCAGCAGAATAAAGCATCATTTTGGCAGAAACATACAGCGGTAAAACGGGGATTTGCAGTTTGCACTGGGGGATATTAAAGGTGTAGCTTTCTGGCGGGCCCTCTAAAACCATTTCTTGGCAGTTGTCTTGTAAAAATGCGATGGTGGCCTTTGCAACCAGGGTTTTCTGTTGGGCCAGGAAGGTGTTTTTCTTGGTGTTACTGCTTTCTTTGGGAATATAGCGAGCTGGAATTTTGCTACTATCTGTTCTTTCTTCTGTTATGATGTCGAAAGCATCTCGTTTTTGAGATCTAGCAGAGGTTAACGTTTCGCAGGCAGCTAAATAATTTTTTTCCTCTTGGCTTAGCTCTGCTGCCTTAGTTTTGCGAGCTAAATAAATAAGATAAGGGGCGCGGGTGTGGCAAGCCGTATCACTGACGAGTGGGTCGTATTGTACTATTTGGCTGGATAACATCGTTTCTTCTCCGATTAAAAATGAGTAATGAGTCAAGTTTGATGAACGCGAAATAAGAGGTGATTTGCCAATGCCAACGATGGTGTGTATGCAACATAGAAATGTTCCTTTTGTTAATGAAAGATAAAAGTAGTTTGATATAAGAATAATTTGGGCGTTTCATTTGTCTTTTGGGACGCAAAGTGATGCAAGGCCTTTTTTTAAAGCCTTGTTGATTTGCGGATAGTACTTTGAAAAAGCGATTACTTGCGTCGATAAAAAGAGTGGATGTTGGTTTAACGGATTGATTAAAAAAATAAATAAAAGAGAGATAACGAGAAGTATTACCCTTGGGTCTTGCTATGGTGCTTGCAGTTAACTTGATTGATAACATATTCGTAACCTTTTAATCCAGACAAAATAAATTCCGCACGGCAGAGCGACCAGTGATGGTGGCGCCAATGTGAATTCATTTGTTGGGTTAAAAAGTTTTTCATCAGTCAGTCATTTTAAAAATAGTGATTAGATTGGTTAGATTAAACAAATAAAAGCTTGTGTGTCAATACTCATGATCTCGCAATTGGTTAGAAAATTCATTTTCTTTCAATCTTCATGGACATTGCTTTGATTTGATATGCATTTTGCATTCATGCCGGTGTGTAATATTTTTGTTTATATTCCTGGTCGCACCTTAGCGCTTTGGCCGATAGCCAAGCGAAGTGTTTAAGGGAAATTTGATTTTTGCACGAAACAGATTTTCGGGCATGCCAATGATTTCTGCAAACTCGCCGATTTTCTTATCTTCTAATTGCTTGAGCCAATTGACATCAACGATATAGCGGCCTGTTGTTTTCTCTTTTCTGAATACGCTAGTTGCGGGAAACATGCTGCTATCAATTGTTTCATGTAAGGCCAGCAATCTGAGACGTTGGGAAGGCGTTAACAGATTGAATTGAGCGATAATATGGTCGCCATTTTTTATGGTTAAACCCGTAGCCACTTTTTCACGATGAAAGAACAGACAGAAAGCATCATTTAAAACCCTTCCTTGCTGGCGCGCTCGCTGATGGTAAAGATTAAGGGCTAATGATATTTGCTCAGATAATTCTTCGGGTTTTAATGAAGCGAGTGTTACAGCGGGCAAATCAATTAAATATAATCCCCCATTACGATGCCAGCTGAATAGCTTATCCAGGCCCAGTGTATCTAACTGATCGCATAGCTCCCGACCTGTGGCGTGTTTGCGTAGTCGATAGCGCAATACATAATATTTTGATCGTGATGTGGTGGTTTGTTGGTTTTTGCTTTCGCTGTTTTCATCAATGATGTTCTTCATCTCGCGATAAGCGATTTTAATATCATACGTCATCGGCAGGTTTAAAGCTGAGATCAGTTCGGGAAAGCCATATTGCTGAAAAAATAACTGAATCTGCTCTGAGAATACGGACCATTTACTGGCGTGGCTAATGATATCAATTAACAATAAGAGGCTGTTGTCATGATTATTGGTTTCAGTAAAAAAAGAGGGGCCGGCTAGTGACAGTATTTTATAAAAAGCATAATTTTTTGTGCGTTGTATCTCGGTAGCGTTACCATTTTTTAATGCGTTCCGTGTTAACCAGCCAATGCCGGTATCCATGTCGGTGAGACTCCAGATAGCTTTGGAGGTGAAAAATCTTTTTTCGTTCTCTAACAATTGACGGACATGTCTTAGCATTGGTTTGTAAGGATTTGATCCATTTCGCCAGCAGTGAAAAAGATCATGATAAATGGCAAGAAAGTGATTGATCTTCGCTCCGTGAAGTTCCGGGCTTTCTTGCGTATCAGGATGAATGAGCTCAACACCTCGTGTTTGTTCGGCTCTGTTTAAGCGCGCGGGAAATTCATCCATGATGCGAAGCAAGCTAGGCGATATCTGACCCACGGTAAAAAAAGGTTCTGTCGCATCGCTGCCGTGCAGGGCGCGTTGTAATTCAATCAGTGCGCTTGTCGTTGGTAAGATTAAGCAGAGCAGTGGGCTGCCGGGATGATTTTCATCAAAGTCAGGGGAGATAGCAAGACTCGGTAGCTGTTCGCCGACAGCATAAATATTGGTTAATAACGAAAGTGTTATACGATTCTGTTTTGTTTTCGAATCGGTTGACGTTGAACTCAGCAGTAAGAAAGGAAGCAGATATTGTTCGATGCGGATGATTTCCGCTAATAATTTATTCGTGGCGGCTTCTCTTTGTGCCTCGTTATTGCTGGTGATATTTGCGACTAGTTGTTCTCGTAAGGCTGTATTGACACGGTGCTTTCGTAAATAACGATCAATGATGTTGGTAAAAGCCTGGCGCACGTTTTGGCTCATGGTTTCATGCAGCTTGCGAGCGCTTAGCCCTTCATAAATAAATGCCGCTTCATCTTCGCGTGAAAAATTAATGCTAAAGTAGCATTGTTCTGCGACCGGAAGTTCACACAAACGATTTTGAAAATCTTCGAGATGGGTTGCATCGGCATACGTAATGCTGCTCTGATGGTAAGGTCCTTTTTCATCAAAGCGATATTGTTTAATGCGTTTATCGCCATATTGGTTTACGGCAGCATGCAGTAAGAGGGCTGTTGCCAGTGTTTTTTCATTGGCGATATATCCGAGGCGCAATGCTTTGAATGCATTGCGCACGAATTCGGGATCGGCATAATTTACTTCTAACCATTTTCCGGCGGTTATTTGCTTGCCATGTTGCTCGGCCTCCGGCCCGACAGGTTCTTGAATAAAGTGTAATGTTAAAGGGCCCGTTAATGTTTCGGTATAATTCGATTTGGGCGTTAAGTCGTGCCTTCCGCGCCAAGCTCGCTGTATAATGCGGGAGGCTTGTTCTTGGTGCATGTTATGAAAAAGCGCAGCATACGCAGGATTGGTTTGCGCTGTGCGATAGGGTGTCGATTGATGAGGTGGTCTCGTTTTCATGCTAGATTGAACTCGTCACGGGCATGGGTTTTTATATCATGCTGATTATTATTGATTTATTTAGGATAGACGCTTGATCGGTGTAAATTTTACACGAAAATGAGCCATAACGCCAAGGTTGTCCATATATGAAGCAGTTTATTTTTCCTCTTAAGGTTTACATCGAAGATACTGACTATTCGGGGTTAGTGTTTCATGCCAATTACTTAAATTACTTTGAGCGCGCCCGTTCTGAGTCTGTAGAAATCTTAGGCTTAGGGATAGAGTGGCAGGCTCAGCATGAGATTTATTTTCCGGTGCGGTCTATCCAGATTGACTATTTAAAGCCCGCCAGGCTCAATAATCAATTAGAAGTGATCAGTCAAATTGTGAATATTAAAAAAGCGAGTATTATCTATGATCAGCATTTGCGCTTGGCCAATAGTCCCGATACCATATTGTGCAAGGCTACGGTCAAAATAGCTTGCGTTAACAAACATATTCGCCCGTGTGCGATACCTTATAGCGGATTACATGAAATTTTAATGGGAGAACCAGAGTGAATATCGATTCATCGTTCCTGACTTACTTTGTCAATGCCGGTCTTGTTGTCAAATTGGTTCTATTTCTTTTGATCGGAGCATCCATCGCATCCTGGACTTATATCTTGCAACGCGGTTTTTTCCTGAAGGCAACGCAGCAAGCTACCAGTCGGTTTGAGCAATTGTTTTGGTCGGGTGGTGATTTATCGAAGCTTTACTCTGAAACCATGTTGCATAAAGATGACTTGCGTGGAATGGAGGCGATTTTTCAAGCGGGCTTTAAAGAGTTTTTGCGCCTGCATCAACAACCTGGCGTTTCTGCTGAATCCATCATGGAAAGCGCAAGACGTGCGATGCGAGTCGCCCAGATGCGTGAGCAAGATCAGTTAGAATTGCATTTGCCTGTTTTGGCCACGGTGGGTTCCACCAGTCCTTACGTGGGTTTGTTTGGTACCGTCTGGGGGATCATGTTGTCATTCCGTGCATTGGCGAATGTGCAACAGGCAACGATCTCGATGGTAGCGCCAGGTATCGCTGAGGCCTTGATTTCTACGGCAATGGGCTTGTTTGCAGCGATTCCAGCAGTCATTGCTTATAATCGTTATTCAAATGATATTAATCGCTTAATGAATCGCTATGATGCGTTTCAAGAAGAGTTTTCTAACATTCTCTTTCGTCAGGCTCAGATGAGCATCTCAAAAATAGCAGAAGAAGTAGAGGGGTAATCCAATATGGCATTGCTCAATCATCGCGGTGGACCAAGACGCCCAATGGCCGAAATCAATGTCGTGCCATTTATCGATGTGATGCTAGTGTTGCTCGTGATTTTTATGGTCACGACACCGCTACTGACGCAAGGTATTAAAATCGATTTGCCGAAAACAGAAGCCAAAGCGATTCCACCAGAGCAAAAAGAGCCACTGATCGTTACCGTGGATGCGGCTGGAAATTATTATTTGAATATTTCCGAAAAGCCCAATCAAGCTATTACCGAACAGACCTTAAGCTATTTGGCATCGCAACAGCTTTCTTCCAAAGATCCAACCGATACACAGCGGCCTGTTTTGGTTCGAGGCGATAAAGAAGCGAACTATGGCAAGGTCGTGGAAGCGATGGTATTGCTGCAGAAAGCGGGAGCCAAGAGCGTTGGTTTGATCACGGATCCTTCGCAATTAGATCATGCAGTTAAGAAAGGGTAAGGCTTGTGGAATCGAAATATAATCCTTCACTCCTGATTTCGGTTGTCCTGCACATTGCAGTGCTGCTCATGCTCATCTTGAGTTTTGAGTTTAGCAGTCCTATGCCGGTGCTTGAAAACGGTAATCAGGATATGAAAGTGATTAGTGCGACAGTGATGAATGCGCCACCTTTACCATCCTTGCCAGAGCCTTCGCCCGCCATGGCAGAACCTGTTAAGCCACACGTGGCGCAACCGCCTCCACCTCCACCACCGCCGCAACCGGATGTGCAAAAGCTACAACAGGCACAAAAACAGCAAGCGATTGAAATTCAAAAGCAGCAAGCCATTGCTTTAAAGTTGTTGCGTAAAAAACAATTAGCACTGCAAAAAGCTGAGCTGGAAAAACAACTGTTAGACGATGTGAAAAAACAGACCGTCAAAGAAAAAGCCCAAAAACAAAAAGTCCTGCAAAAAGCCATGGAAAAAGAGTTAAAGGCAGAAGCCGCGAAAGCGTTGCAGCAACAATTGATGGGCGAGCAACGACGCGCAGGCAGTGCAAAAGCCCGTGGTGAAGTTAACAAATATAAAGCGCTTATCTTGCAGGCGATCAGTCGTCGCTGGCTGGTGCCATCTGGTGTTAACCGGGAATTATCTTCTGAACTCTTAATTCGATTGGCACCGGGTGGCACTGTGCTAGATGTGCGCGTCACGCGCAGTAGTGGGGATGCATCGCTAGATCGCTCCGCGCGGGATGCTGTATTCAAGGCCTCGCCTTTGCCCGTGCCGGATGATGCGGATGGGTTTGATCAATTTCGCCAATTTGTTTTAAAAGTGAAACCCACGGATTTGATCGCGAGTGACTACTAAAGGGGCTCTGCATTAGGTTCTAAACAATTGTCATTCCCGCGCAGGCGGGAAACTATTTCTCAAAACCACTATTTTTAGTAGAACGAGTTAAGTAGGCATCAGGGGATTAAGATAGCTTATTAGTTGCTCTTGCTAATAATAGATTCCCCCCTAAGCGGGAATGACAGGGTCATTTTTGTGGATATGAGATAAATACCCAGCATGGGCTGCCTGGAAGGCAACGGAAGTTAACCGAATACGGAGATTGGATATGTTGTGGTTTATTCTGGCATTGATTGCAATTGGTGGTATCGCCATTTTATTGCTGGTATATCAGCTGCTGCGTATGTCTTTCCGTTATCAGGCAATGAAAAATCAGCTACATTTGGCCGAACAACAATACGAACAAGAACGAAAAGAAAAAAATAAACTTAGCGCCGACCTCGCTGATACGCAAACCCGTCTGGATTATACAAGTACAGTGGATCCATTGACAAATCTCCCCAGCCGTCAAGTGTTAGAAGATCGTTTGATGCAAACCATTAATCAGTCTAAACGTTATGAGCTCATCTTTGCTGTGATAGCATTGAATATTGAAGAACTAGAAACCATAGAGAATATTTTAGGCGCCGAAGTGAAGGATGCACTCCTCAAAGAAATCGTGATGCGGCTTAAATCTTGTATTCGAACAGTGGATACGTTAAGTCGTTTTCCTGATGACAAGTTTGTTTTCATCCTGCCGCAATTATCCAAAGCAGAAGCCATCTCTTATGTGGCGCAACGTATTATGGATATTATTTCAGAACCTTTCTTGATTCAAAATCATGAGTTATATGTCACAACGTGTTTTGGTATCAGTATTTATCCAATGGATGGCGTAGACGGACAAGTCCTGTTAAAAAATGCAGACACGGCTTTGCAACAGGCCAAGGCTCGTGGTGGCAATGTGTTTCAGTTTTACCGATCCGAAATGCAGGCCTCCAGCCGTCGCGAGCTCATGTTAAATTCTCATCTGCGCAGTAATAAGATTTATCACGAATTTGCATTGCATTATCAGCCCATTATAAATGTGGAAACAAAAAAAATTATTTCGATGGAGGCATTGCTGCGCTGGATGCACCCTGATTTTGGTTTGATTTCGCCGCTGGAATTTTTACAACTGGCAGAAAACAATGGTCGTATCATTGCTATCGGCGAGTGGGTGTTGTTGAATGCTTGTCAGCAATTTAAGAAATGGGAAGAGACTGGATTTCATCCCAATAATATTTCGGTCAATGTTTCACTACGTCAACTGGAAAATCCACAGTTTGTGCATCGGGTTTCACAGATTTTACAAGACACGAAAATGCAACCAGGCGATCTGGTGCTGGAAATTTCAGAGGGTGTGCTTTTTCCGAAGCTAGAGATGGTGGAAAAAACCTTGTTGATGCTCCGGCACTTAGGCGTGCAGATTGCGATAGATGATTTTGGAACCGGTTATCTTTCTTTGCAGCACTTGCGACGTTTCCCAGTCGATTATTTAAAAATTGATGGTACCTTGGTGCGAGATATTAGTACGGATAAAGAAAGCGAACACATTGTTAAAATGATTATTGCGCTGGCTCACAGTCTGCAATTGACGGCGGTGGCCGAATCCGTTGAGTCTCCTAACCAGCGAAAACTATTAGAAGAGTTAGGCTGTTCGGTGATGCAAGGGCATTTATTTTGTGTGGCAATGGCGGCGACGGCATTTGACTCGGCAATGCTTGTCACGATTCATAGCCAGGTGTAGCTATCTTTTAGCAGTCGTCTAGCTTCAATCTGGAAGTTATGCTATAAAATCCAGCTTAGCTTTAGCAACTGGAGGCCTTAGTGATTATGCGTAAATTTTCCGCAATTTTATTTCTTTTCGTCAGCTTGATTTTTTCTAACTGTGCTTTTGCTTTATTGAGTCTGGAGTTGACCCGAGGGGTCGCCGGCGCAATACCCATTGCCATTTCACCTTTCGCAACAGAAGGTTCAAATCCACCAGAAGATATTTCAGCTATCATTAGCAATGATCTTCAAAACAGTGGTCGTTTTAAAGTCTATGGCCGTAACTCGCTTAGCAGCTTTCCTTCCAGCGTTCACGATGTGCAATTTGATTATTTCCGCAATTTAGGCGTGGATAATCTGGCGATCGGTCAGATTCGTTCTGTGGGGTATGATCGTTATGAAGTGACGTTCCAATTACTGGATGTCATTAAAGGTAAGGCGGACGCAGGACAACAAGCTGTTGTCGTCAGCAAAAAGATTGAAGTATCAGGCGCGCAATTACGTCCGTTAGCGCATCATATCAGCGACATGATTTATCAACAGGTTTTAGGGGTTCGTGGTGTTTTTTCAACCCGCCTGGCTTATATTTTAGTGCAGCGTGTACCGAATGGTCCTACGCGTTATGTGTTAGAAGTCTCCGATCAAGACGGCTATAACCCACGCCCTCTTCTGACCTCAAAAGATCCTATTATGTCGCCCGCTTGGTCACCGAATGGCAGACAAATTGCGTATGTCTCTTTCGAGAATCAGCGCGCTTCAATTTATATTGAAGAGTTGGCAACCGGCGCAAGACATATCGTCAGTCAATTCCGCGGTATTAATGGTGCTCCAGCTTGGTCACCAGACGGTAGAAAACTGGCAGTCGTTTTATCCAAAGACGGTTCACCTAATATCTATGTCTTGGATCTCGCCACCCGTCAGTTATCCCCTATGACGCATGATTGGTCTATCAATACCGAGCCAACCTGGTCGCCAAATGGCAGAACCATTGCGTTTACCTCCAATCGTGGGGGTGGTCCGCAGATTTATCAGTTGAATGTTGCTACACGTGCTGTGTCTCGCTTGAGCTATGATGGCGACTATAACGCGAGAGCCTCCTACACTGGCGATGGCAATCACCTTGCGATGTTGCATCGTGAAAACGGTGTTTTCAATGTGGGATTATTGGATTTAAACGGTGGTAGTTTCCATCTGTTAACCAATGGCGCAGATAATGAATCACCAAGCATTGCACCGAATGGCAGCATGGTACTTTATGGTACCAATTATAGTGGTCGAAATGTGTTGGGCATGGCATCCAGCGATGGACGTGTTCAGATAAGATTACCGGCGCGTTCGGGTGATGTTCAAGACCCGGCTTGGTCACCATTTTTATCTTGATGCGACTATTTTTCGCGGTATACTCAGGCAACTAAAAGGATTTCTAAGGGAGAAAAAAGTAATGAAAATCAAAAAATTAGTTCAAGTTATGATCGTTAGCTGTGGCATTCTCAGTCTGGCTGCTTGTTCTTCCATGCACAAGAGCAGCAGTGATAATGCGGATATGGCAGATGTGAATGGTGGCGGCGCGCAATCCAGTGGTTTAGGTGATGGCAGCGGTACATTTGGTACTGATGGCATGAGCCCACAACAATTGTTAGCGAAGCACGTTTATTATTTCGACTTTGATAGAAGCGAAGTGAACGATAACGAAAAACCAGCGATTTATGCTAATGCAGATCGCATCATGGCTAATCCTCGTACCAAAGTCTTGTTAGAAGGTCATACCGATCCACGCGGTAGCCGTGAATACAACGTAGCCTTGGGTGAGCGTCGTGCCAATGCCGTTGCTGAAATCATGAAATCCAAGGGTGTCAATCCTGATCAAATTCGCGTAATCAGCTACGGCGCAGAAAGATTGGCTGTACCAGGTCACAACGAAGAAGATTTCAAACAGGATAGACGTGCTGTATTAGTTTATTTGCAGAAGTAATTTATGATGACTTCCAGTCTTAAACAGGGTTTTCTCGTAGCGATGCTTACTTCTTGCATCGCTATGAACGCTTTTGCAGAAGATGCGCCCGTCTACGATGTGGATACCTATCCACCTCAGTTTGATGGCCAGCAACCAGAAACTTCAGCGGTTCCACCGCCGGATAATCTGGGTGGGCCTGCACCGATGGGGCCGCAAGGTCCACGTGGGGAGCCACCTAGACCGATGGCAGGGCCAGACCAAGATCTGTCTCCTTCACCGGTGCAGTTGACCTTGGCGCAGCGTGTGGGGCGTCTTGAGCAGCAGATTAATAATATGCTGCATTCTGATTCCACCCCGAAAATGGCGGATATGCAAAGCCAGCTTCAGGCGTTACGTGGTCAGGTAGAGGATCTCACTCATCAGTTGCAAGAATTACAAACCCAGCAAAAGAAAGCGTATGCTGACCTTGATAAACGCCTTAGCCAGAAAGGTTCTTCTTCTGCAGCGGTAGCGCCGTCAGCAGTGGATGATTCAGATATGGGTAGCACGCCGGCAGACTCGATCGCGAAGACGAAGTCTTCTGCCAGTGCGAAAGCGGCGGCGGCAAAGACAGTCGGGCAACCGAATGTGGCCGAAGAGCAACAAATTTATCAAACAGCGTATAACCTGATTAAAGCCAAAAAATACAATGATGCGGCAGCTACCTTGCAAAACATGCTGCAAAAATACCCTTCGGGGCAATTTGCTGGCAATGCGCATTATTGGTTAGGTCAGCTTTATAGTTTGATGGGTAAAAATGATCAGGCGGTCACGGAGTTTGGGAACGTTGTTAAAAACTATCCTGATTATCCTAAAGCGGCTGATGCGCAATTGAAGCTAGGTTTAGCCTATTCCACTCTAATGAAGTGGTCAGACGCGAAATCAGCCTTCAAAGCGGTCATCAATCATTATCCTGGGACGACTTCTGCTCATTTAGCTTCGGAGCAGTTAAAGCAAATTAAAATCTCCGGCCATTAATGAGCCAGCTGCATATCACTGAGATCTTTTTCTCCTTGCAGGGCGAAACCAGAACCGTGGGACTTCCCACGGTTTTTGTACGTTTGGCAGGGTGTCCTTTGCATTGTCTTTGTTGTGACTCGGCCTATGCCTTTCTCGGTGGCGACTGGGTTGAGATCGACGATATCCTGAAAGAAGTGGCCTCCTACGGCGCGCACTATGTGACGTTGACAGGTGGGGAGCCTTTGGCACAGGAGGCTTGTCTTTCGCTCCTGGAGAGGCTTTGCAATGCGGGCTATGAGGTATCGTTAGAGACGAGTGGGGCATTGGATGTGTCGGGGGTGGATAATCGGGTGGTGAAGGTCGTAGATATTAAAACCCCGGGCTCTGGAGAGATGGATAGGACTTTATTTGCTAATTTAGACCATTTATTTCCGCATGATCAGATTAAATTTGTCATTGGTGGTCGCGAAGATTATGACTGGGCCAAGATTATTTTAGAGAAATATAAGCTGACTGAGCGTTGTCAGGTTTTGTTCTCACCTGGCTCAGACGAGCAATCGACCAGAAAATTAGCAGATTGGATAATTGAAGACCGACTTAAGGTCCGTTTACAGATAGAATGACATAAATATTTGTGAAGAGACGTTACTGGACGTTGAAATTTTTTTATAAGCATGTATCATTGGCACCTTCAAGATTTAAACCCGTTTTAAAAAGTAACGGGCCGTTAGCTCAGTCGGTAGAGCAGCAGGCTTTTAACCTGTTGGTCCTGCGTTCGAATCGCAGACGGCCCACCAAATTCCCCCATCTTTACAGCACGTAGTCCGTATGCAGCGGATACGGAACCTGATTCTCTTATCCCCTGAATAGTTTCATTCCCTCCCTATGCGCAGCCATTAGTAGAGCGCAAATTTGCTTGGTTCAGTATGAGATTCAGAATGCAAAAACAACGCTTAGAGCGTACAGCAATTTAAGAGATAACCCATATGCACGATAAGAACAAAATGATATTTTATGGCTAAACCTCATTCAGATTTGTAAATTTGAGGGTCATGTAAGAAATGACCGACAATTTAATGTGTCAGGTTTTGACGATTGCTTTGACTGTGCGGGAATAAAAATATAATCAGATATTTTTGAGTTAATTTCAGCTAGAACTATTTTGTTAAACTTAACCTAAGGAGTGCTTCATAAGATCGCGATCAAGAAAATTTTTTCTCAAAAGGATTTGCAAAAATTAGCCAAGCTAACAAAGCAAGCTCAACCTAAACAAAAACCCAATGGAAACAGCGCAGCTGTACCTATTGTTTATGTTAGATAGACAATAACTCATTTTAATTGCGTTACTTTAACTGAGTGACGCGATTGATTTTTAATGTCGAATAATTTGTTGGGTTTATCTATGCAAGATATATTAAATAAATCTTTTCTTAGAGCTTGCTTGGATATTACGGGATTAAATTTTTGGATTTCACTTTTTATTTTTAGTATAGGTTTTGCAAACAGCATATTAATTATAGTTATGTTGTATAAAATATTTAATTATAAACAATTAAATATGCGCTTTACTGTTGAGATCTTATTAGCATTAATAGCCAATAGATTTTTTCTGGGTTATTTACAGTTAATTCTTGAGAAAAAGATGAGAAGGAATTTTTGTACAAGATTGACAGAATATTTTATATCTTCAAGCTGGAATTTAGATAATAAATCATTAATGTCAACACTGATTAGTCGAGATATTCTTTTACTTTTAGACACGATCCCAGCCATTCCAAAACTATTTTACTTTCCCATTTGTTTTATTATGGGAATTGCTGTTATTTACCTATTAATTGGCCTCAGTGGCGTTATAGCCATTTCCACTGTTATATTTTTTATACCGATATCATTCTTTATAGCCAGAAAAAGCATTCATTTAACTGGT
Organism: Gammaproteobacteria bacterium; assembly: GCA_031291175.1. Classification (GTDB taxonomy): domain Bacteria; phylum Pseudomonadota; class Gammaproteobacteria; order DSM-16500; family DSM-16500; genus UBA5158. The sequence continues at coordinate 213,812 of JARLJO010000047.1, read as the reverse complement.
GAAATATATGATTTTTCAAAGTTGCGATTGGGAGAAATGTCTAGATGGCTTGAGTGGAGGCCTATAATAAATAATTGGGCTGATAGCAATATACTTATAAAAAGGATTGTCAGTCTCACCGAAAAAGAGTTGCATCGTCGCGCGCTAGATTCTATCTGGAGATCATTGGATCTTTATATAATAACATTTGGAAGGTGTTTTCCCGTAGCTATTCTTATATTGATTTCAATGTTATTCAAAAACGATATCTCAAAACAATTACTATTAACAATATGGCTATCAGTTCCATTTATTGGTCTTATCATGGAGGCTGGCCGTTTTGCAACTAACTTTCAACTAGGAAAAAAAGCTTTTATTGAAATGCAAAAAAGCTCAAAACGACTATCAATATCGCTTAAGCCTTATTTAATTCTAGATGATAATTGGGAGATTTGGGACGGAATATTAACAGAAAACTGTTTAGAAGATAAAGATAATGCTGATCTTGGGCTATTAAAAAAGCTTCGCTTGAATGATGAGCTGAGGGTTGCTGATGATGAGGTACATTTATTAAGATTTGGTAGCAATATATCAGAAGGACAGAAAACAAGAATCTTAATCATTAGAGCCATCCATATGGCACTCAAAAGTGATATGTCGCTAAAAATTGAACGTAGCTTGAGTTCGCTTGATCCTGACGCGTGTCATAGATTGATAGGTATTTTACAAGAACCCTATATTGTGGATAAGGTCACTCTCTCGCAATCATGCAAAGATTTTTTGAAGCATCAGACTCAGCGGGATAACTCAAGGCAGACAGTAGAAACTAAAACCGCAGTATTTAAAAATAATGATTACTTACTTGTATCTACTCAAAAACTGCAAATCGCAAATATAATAAAAGATTTGTTCGGGTTTTTTAATTCACAGTCACTCCTGTTTTTATTGCCCGCTATAAGTTTGTCCTTTGTAGGATATATTGCTATCGTAAAAATTATGTTAATAACTAAGTTAATTACTATTTTAGTCGTATCCATTCTATCAATTATACTTGTGGTATATCTGGGGGCAAAAAATGAAGATCATACACGTCAATGGGCAAAAAATAGAACGATAGACATTATGTTAAATGCTACCCTTAAAAATACAACTGATCTTTTTCAAAGATTATCACGAGATTTTACTACTGTTGTTGAAAGAATTAGTTGGTATATACATGATATTACCTGGTTGTTTTCTTTGCTACTCGTATCAGTTATAGCAACAGTAATATCATTTGGTATGTTGGGAGTTTTGATCGTTGGCATTTTCTTATTATTTAGTTTTGGATTGTGGAGATTTTTTGAAATTAAGATTAATAACGCACGAGCAATTTCCGTTGATATGGTGAATCAGCTGCTAGTTATGGGTGAGAATTTAGTATGTTATGGTGAATTGGCGAATTACTTTTATATAGATAAATTACGCAGAGCCATGATTAAAAATAATGTTAATGGTCTCTACCAATCAAGCATTAATTTAATTTCGCTTAAAGCGAATTTTTCTAACTTGATTATGTGTGTGTCGGGTTTATTTATATTAGCAGCGCTATCTGCCTCAACATACTCATGGATATCACCTGGATCATTGGTTTTTATTCTAACCGCAATTTTAGCAGTTGATGCATCATTAGGAATACTTTTTCAAGCATTATTTGGGTTTAGCGCACAACGAATATCTATTCATCGATTGTCAGATTTTGAAAGGAACAATCAATATTTTGCAGGGGGAATGATAGTAAAGAATCAAGATAATTATTTATTTAAGGGAGCTATAAATCCAAAAACTGGCGTCAGCTATTTTCCCCTAATGTTTGAAGCTGGTAACTCGTATAGCGTATTAGGTAAGTCAGGAATAGGGAAAACACAATTTCTTAAACTTATTTCAGGATTACACGACGAGTCTAAAATTGATCTATTGTTCCAAGAAAATATTGCTCGTGTTCTATATGTTAATAATGATTCTTATAAAATTATTTCTTGGGTGCAAGATGAATTGTCATACTCTAAAAAATGGTCTAAAGAAAGATTTATTAAGTTTATAAGCGATAAAATATTCCGTGATAAATTTAAAGTAATTGCAATAGATGAAGCTTTGATTGATTTTAGTTTAACTGAAGCGAATGAAATAATTAGCTTGATTCAAGGTTATATTTCTCAAGCGGATGGCTTGTTACTTTTGGTGGATCATCGGTTTTCCCTTGATAAATCAATTTCTATCTCGAAGATTCAGTCAGTCATGACTATGTAGGGTCACCCATTAGTCGAACCCCCTATACGTTATTGACCTCGTGGGTAGAAGCCGCGAGGTCAAACGAGCAGCACGTTTTATTGTTGAGAGCACTTCAGCACGAGTTCGAATCTCGTTGGGGACGCCATCTTTGGTGTTAAAATTCAAAAAATAATTCCGATTCTTTCCCACATTAAGGGAACTTCGCTAGCTACACAATAAAATTATTGTGGAGTATGTTTGTCTTTAATTGCATCAGCTTTCGCTTCATCTAGTTTTTTGTGACCACCCCAATCAATAAAATGCAGATCAGGTCTCACTTTTGAATATTTACTATATAAAGCGACTGCCTTAGGATCTTCTAAAACTTCAATGTGTTCGCTGCCTCCAGCACGCAGCAAGGCTTCTGTACTAGGGGCATTGGTTATATCGCCAATAAATACTTTTTCAAAATGACAGCGATTGTTAATCTGTGCACAACAAACAATACAAGGCGTTAGCGTCGTAAACATCGTAGTTTTTCGGAAATCCACGGGTCCTAGGCCTTTAAGTTTAGCTAACCGACCTGCATCTCTCAGAGCTGCTGTTTCTCCATGCGTCGTCGAATCATTTTCCTGACCGAGAGTATTATGACCCTTCCCAATTATCTGACGCGTTAGACCATCAATAATCACCCCTCCGATAGGGCAGCCACCTTCATCAAACGATTTCTGCGCCAAAAAAGTCGCAATCCGCATGAAATCTTTATCCGTGAGTTTTTTAAAAAAATCAGGATCGACTAACTTGGAAAGATGTTCTGTAGGAATATAAGCGATGGCATTTAGAGCGGCATTATTTATAAGGGTATCTTTTGTGATGAAATATTCTTCCATGATGGTTCTCCATTTTAATAAGATTCTATACAAACAATGTGTCTTTATTATGATGTTACCATCATATTCATTCCAGTAATAATCAGTGTTTTGAATCCTGGGTAACTAAATAAGATCTTCCCGGATTTGGTGGATTATATTCTTACTTAAGTTGTTTCCTAATGGATATAGCAATAGGGATGCCTCGCGCTGGCTCCTAGTTTAACCCCTCCCTGGTTTCGCTGCCATCATCACCACCAGTAAAGCCAGCAACCACACTCCGTCATCGCTCAAAAATAAGGAGATTTCGACCCGGAGGTGGTTTTGTTTAGATACGTACGCCGCGAACCAGAGAAGACATTACTTTATAAAATAATAAATGAATTTTACTCGCAGTACTTATTACATCTGGCTGATGAAGGGCGTACGCTGCCGCAGTACATCCAAAAGGAGTTTGATGATTACTTGAAGTGCGGCCTTTTAGAATATGGATTTTTACGGGTTCGTTGCGAAGATTGTCATCACGAGAAAATGGTTGCATTCAGTTGCAAACATCGTGGACTCTGTCCGAGTTGTTGCGCAAAGCGCATGATAGAGAATGCGGCGTTACTGCTTGATGCAGTGCTACCGTATGAACCGATGCGTCAATGGGTGTTGAGTGTGCCATTCCCATTGCGGTTTCTATTTTCCAGCCATCTGCATGTAATGGGGAAAGTTTTAAGAATCGTATGTCGCACAATATCAACCTATTTAATTAAAAAATCAGGCTTCCATAAAAAAATGGCGCGAACAGGTGAGATAACATTAATTCAACGGTTTGGTAGTGCGCTGAATTTGAATATTCACTTTCACATGTTGTTTTTAGATGGTGTGCATGTTGATGATGCGAATTCAGAAGGCAGCCAGAAATTTATATCAATCCTCAATCATCGCAAGGAAGATATAGCGCGACTGGTACATCTGATGAGTATACGAATAGCCCGCTATCTTTCGAGTGCCGGTCTTATTGAAGCGGATGCGGAAAATTCTTATTTAGTCGAACCATTAACTGATGACAAGATGAGTGATCATCAAAGTTATTCCATTATGGATCGTATCTCTACGGGTTTTCAAAAAGGGAAAAAGTTTTTTCTGTGCGAACGAGGCCTCCTGTTATTGTGATGATCTTTTCACGGTATTGACTGTTCGGAGCAAAAACACCAAGAAAACGAGTGAGATTGACTCGCGGGAAATGAATATCTCCGTAAGTAAGAGGCTCGGAAGTTCGGCTACTGCTTGTTTTTTATTGAGCAGACTCTACTTTAACTTCGAAATGGGAAGAGGAGGATTTTTAATTTAAAAACACCCCTCTCCCGCCGCTGCTCGTCGATCTCTCCTATAAGGAAACGCATATTTCGTTTCTAATAGCTTCTAGCGTTGAAAGACGAGCCCGGGTTGATTCTCTACAGGAGGCTCTTCTCCTTCTTGTCGAGAAACGACAACTGCCGCCTGATCAGTCAGCGCTTGCCCTTCTCCCGCGTGGTTTTCCTGCTGATTTTCTAGCTTTTCTTCAGCTATGCAAGCAACTCCTTCTATTTGCTTTTCCGGTAGCTTGAAAAAGCGACCATAGCTTTTGGCATTTTGAATACTCCATACTAATTGACCATCAAACCGAGTGTTTGAGCTTTTGAAACTTTCGGCTGCAAGCTGAGGCCTATTTGAGGGTGCAAAAGCAAACGCAGATATCGCACCAATCAGGGAGGCAACACCACCAAAGACGCCGTAAATACCGCCTATAAGGCACCCAACTGCTGTACCGCTCGCGATAGAAACCATAGCACCGCTGCGCATAACCATTTCTGTGGCGGCAAAGCCAACCCCCAAAAAACTACCGGAAGAGAATGCAATTATTGCGGCAATCGCTAATGTTAATAGCACAGCTGCGACTACGACTAAAACGGCGCCCCAATATTCTTCGGATGATATCCCAGTATCCAGCTCTTTGATTTTGTCATCATAGAGCTGCGCAATCTTTACTGCTGCGATTTGTGATTCAGCTATATAGCCATTACGCTCGCCGGGTTCGACATTGGGCTGGACTGCACAAATAAGATTTTCTAACATCTTATTTTGCAACATCAGCACTTCAGAAGCCGTGAGGAAACTCATTTTGGATGCACCCACATCGCCATCGAATCTCTTCTGTAACGCTTTGCCGGAGATGATAAGGTCTCGAAAGAATGCATTCTTCTTTTCTCTCAGTTCAGCAGCTTCCAATGTGTTTAATAAGTTATTAAAACGTAAGAGACCTGCGCGGTAACTGGCTTCGGCATTGGCGAGCTTCGCTGCCAGCGCTGCTTTGCGTTCTTCATAGATTTTATGTTCATCTACATTTAATAAAATGCCCTCAGCAATCGCTGTTGGGTATAAATCCGAATAGGTTCTATTGGCTTGGATTTCGTTATTGCCATCCCAGATCAGCAAGGCATAATCTTCCTCATGATGCGTTTCTAAAACTTTCTGTATGTCGACAGCATACTTTTGAATAGCGGGAACCTCGTTTTCTTTTTGTTTTGCTTGCCAATCTTTTAAATAGCCAACTAACAACCCATAACGGTATTGCCAAGCGGTAGAGGAATTATTTTCTACCCCCTCTGGCAATAATCCTTTTAGCGTATGCTCTGCAATTTCTTTAATTCGACGGTCTAAACCAACCAACAGTGCGGATTGCGCCGATAAGTCATCTTGAGAGGTCAATGGGATAGTTGCGCGGATGGCTTGAACCATCTTATTAAATTCTTTTTTAGGATGGGCTTTCAATTGCTCATGAAAATCGTCAATAGCTCTTAATTGATCTGTTAGCTTGTCATCTACCTGTTCGCCTTCCTGAAGCGCGAGATCGATAGCAAGGGCTAATTTATGCTTGTCCGCGAGGCTATAACTTTTCATGAGAGATCATCCTCTTAGTTTTAATGGATTTCTTTTTTGTTGCATTATAATTGCCTAATCTTAAGAGGTGATTAAGCATTTGTTAAAGTAACCTTAAGGAGAGGATTTTAACTTGGAAAATTTATCATTCTCGTTCAGGCTAGAAACTATTACAGAAGGCAGGATTTTAAAAATAAAGGCTTTTCGTCAAGATTATCGCTATCGCACGTTTCCCAGGCAGTTTCGCTAAGGACAGGATCAAAAAAATACTCCACTTATCGCCGACTTTCGTCAGCAGCTCGCGGACGGCGGCTGGATCTTCATGGCCGCAGACAGAAGCTGGGTTCAATGGGGTTATCTGGTTGCTTTTTTTCATACTTACTCTCATGTGCGTTACGAAGTTCAAAGTGCCTTATTGTTAACAATAAACTCCCTTAGTAGAATTAGCTAACAAAACGTAAGCTTAGAACCAAGAGGAAGCCACAAATGATGCAAATTCTTATTGTTGAATCCAGTCCTCGGGGAATCGAGTCTGCGAGCCGCAAGTTGACCGATAAGCTGAGAGAACGGCTTGAGATGCAATATCCAGAGGCCAGAATCATAGAGCGTGATCTTGTGAAGGATCAACTTCCTCACTTAGATCAACTGACCTTAAGAGCAATTTCTACGCAAGACTCGGTGGAGGCCGCTTCACTCAAGGAAGCAGCATACCTGTCGGACCGGCTCATTGATGAACTGATGATGTCGGACCTGCTGGTCATTGCTTGCCCCATGTGGAATTTCGGAATCCCGTCGTCTCTGAAAGCGTGGATTGACCATATTGTACGCCCTGGCAAAACCTTCAACTACGCCGGTGCTGGAGTAGAGGGGCTGGCGAAAGGCAAAAAGGCGATCTTGGTGCTCGCATCAGGGGGAGTATTCAGTGAAGGGCCTTGGAAATCCTGGGACTCTGCGGAGCCGTATCTGCGCCAAATCCTGGGCTTTATCGGAATTGAAGATATCCAGACGGTCCGTGCTGAAGGTATGAACATACCGCCGCTTGCGATCCATGCTGTACCCAATGGCGAAAAGGCCGTTGACGCACTCGTAATTTAAGGGAGGAGAACGATGCTCGACCACATTATTCTGACTGTTAGCGATATCAAACGTTCACTGGCCTTCTATGAGGCGGCTTTGAAGCCTCTTAATATAAAATTCTTCATGCCGTACAAGGGCGAAGGCGATCATCCTGATCTGTGGGGGTTTGGTGACGGCAAGAAGGCGTTCTTTTGGCTAAAGCAAGGGAGGCCTGATCCAGCAGCCATTCATTGGGGATTCGTGGCTGAAAATGAAAACAAGGTCGATGAATTCTACGAGGCCGCAATGTCCGCTGGCGCTAAGGACAATATTTCTCCCCGCGTACGACTGGAATACTATCCGGGGTACTATGCAGCTGATGTATTCGACCCTGACGGGTATTCGTTCGAGGTCGTCCATAAGAGCTAATGTTAAAGCCGTGACGCCGTTCGTCTTTCCGAGCTGTATCTGGGGTCTTTCATAGGTTGTCCAAAGTATTGTCGAGAACTGGGGGTTCACCGTGTTTCCCAGAAATCATTGCCCTTAATATTAATTGGAGCAGGATTGTCCCAATTGGTAGGAAAAGCTGGGAATTCTAAATCTTATGCCGAACGTTTATTCTCTTACCCAATCGTTGGTGCCTTTGCAAAAGAAGACGCAAGAATTGCACTCCAAATACCTGTTGAAGAACTGGGTGTTAGTTTTTCTTCTGACGCCTTGGATGAAATATATAATACTACTAAAGGTTATCCTTATTTCTTACAAGAGTGGGGATATCATGCATGGAATATAGCAGCAAATGATGTTTCGACAATTACTGCTGATGATGCAAAAAACGCTAGCGCACTTTCGATTGCCAATCTTGATAAGAATTTTTTTAGAGTTCGTTTCGATCGCCTAACACCCAATGAACGCAAGTATGTGCGTGCATTAGCTGAGTTAGGCAGAAAACCGCAGCGCTCAGGCGATATAGCAAATAAACTGGGTAAGGCAGTAGAGCAAGTAGCCCCCCTGCGTGCTCAGTTAATAAATAAGGGGATGATATATAGTCCTGCGCACGGAGATATTGCCTTTACTGTGCCGCTATTTGAAGAGTTTCTTATACGTGAAATCCCTGTTTTTTCTGCGAAAGATACCTATTAGAGGTTCAGGCTTATATATCGGTCTTTCCTGCTGGATGCTGTGATTCTTGAATATTGAATTACAATAACTCCACCTGGAATTTTAAAAACAAAAAGCGGTTAAGGTGTATGATGAGAGTCATTCTGGATGTCTATAGCTTGTGTTAATTAGACGAATTTTTTACCAATATGAATTGGGTAGTAAGTGATGGCTTCAGCTCTCGAACTGATAAGGTATATACGATTTCAATTGAGAGAAACCGGGGGGGGTTAAGTAGGCTCGCTGGGTTACCCCAAGCGAGTCTACTTAACCTCCCCCGATCTCTGAACAATTCTATAAAAACTGACATAAAAAATGCTGGAGCATACTGGCAAAATAAGAAAGTCGTAGTTGATGATGGATTAATTGCCAGTAGGCAGCCTTCTGATATTCCAGCATTTAATAAAGCCATTATCAAAATATTAGCAAAAGCTAAGCAAAAGCTAAGCCTAATAAAAAATAATCATGTTTTCAGCTTTGACTCTGTGTGTCGTATTTGAGTTGTTAATTAAATCAAGTAATTATAAGGTTATAGAGATAGGTGATTTTTAACCTAACGTTGGTGTAATTTGACATATTATGAATTTTCTACGATTTTTATACTCATTGTGCATGTTATAATTTATCTATAACTTACTGCATAATTTCACATGAGGCATTAAAGCAATATGCGAAATTTTTCGGATCTCAATGAGCAAGAAGTCTTGGCTCTCGCCATCTCGCTGGAAGAGGATGATGAGTTAACATACTTAAATTACGCCGAATATCTCAAGGATACCTATCCCAACACGGCGGAAATATTCCGTAGCATGTCCACAGAAGAGACCGGTCATCGGCATCGACTGATTGAGCTCTATCATAAAAAATTTGGCGACTTTATTCCTCTCATACAACGTACTGATGTCCGTGGCTTTATGCCACGCTCTTCCGTTTGGCTCGGGCGACCACTGGGATTGGAAAGAATTCGCGAACAGGTTGAAGCGATGGAGTTGGAAAGTCTGCGTTTTTATCGACGCGCAGCGCGGCAAACCCGTGATGCTTCAATGCGACAGTTGCTTGATGATCTTGCTGCAGAAGAGTGGCAACATGAAGCACGGGCTGAAACGCTCATCAATAAGTATCTTACCCCTGAGGCTCGTGATGAAGAAGGTAAAACTGAGCGCAGGCTTTTTCTCCTGCAAGTCGTTCAGCCGGGCTTGGCTGGGCTCATGGACGGATCGGTTTCGACGCTTGCGCCAATTTTTGCTGCTGCGCTAGCGACACATAATTCTCACGATGCACTCTTGGTCGGTTTAGCCGCTTCACTAGGCGCTGGAATTTCGATGGCTTTTGCTGAGGTAGCGTCAGATAACGGGAGCCTTACGGGGCGCGGGAGTCCAATGCTGCGCGGCGTTGTGACAGGAGCCATGACAACTATTGGTGGTCTCGGGCATACGCTGCCGTTTCTGATTCCAAGCTTTCATCTCGCTCTCACCATTGCAATGGTTGTTGTTATCGTTGAGCTCTTGGTTATTGCATGGATTCGTAATCGTTATATGGACACGCCATTCCTGAGTGCTGCGTTTCAAGTTATCGTTGGTGGTGTATTGGTATTTTTCACCGGTATTCTGATTGGTAGCGCGGGGTAAATTGAGCTTCGTCGTTCGATATCTACTGCTAGAAATTATTTTATGAGTTCACTTCGTGAGAAGTTGATGATTCATTTACGATTGTGATATCGGGACTTAGGGAGAGAGGATGTTTTTGCCATTCGTGAATTTTGCAATGAGTGCACAATCTATTAAATTAATATTAATAAGTTAATTTAGAGCTAGATTAGCTTTTAACCTGTTGGTTCTGTGTTTGAATTGCAGGCGGCCCACCAATTTACTAATCAAAAAGTAACATCACTATTTCGTGATATTTCAACTACCCTTAAAAATCATGGTGCCACCTGTTGGTTCTGTTAATGTTGGGTTTCGCAAAAAGCGCTCAACCCAACAAGGCTGTTTTAAGGATTTAAATTTCCTTTTCTCTCCATGTTTTCCCTATTTGGAATGGGCTCATCGTCACTAAGATTTTCGCTATTTCTTTTCTTGGCTCTTACGGAAAGTTGATCCAGGGCTTTGGATAGGCCCGATTTTTTTGAGGATTGATAGCCCAAAAATGCAGAAAAACATACTGCCAATGCTCCATAGGCAATTGCAGCAGCACCTAATGTCGCCACCCCTGCAGCAATCAGCGCGACCGCGCCAACAAATACAAGTACGTTTGTCCAAACTGCCCAGCGTGCGCTTTTGCCAGGCGCTTTTTTACTGGCAAATGTTTCTAGTGCTTGGATATCTTCCTTGGTAGCATCATCTTTAAGTGCAAGCTTTGATAGTTTGACACCTGTGTGGACGTGCTCAATTTGTTTTTTAATGTGTTCTTTGTCATCGTTAGACAGCGGTTTGTTTTTCGAGAGAGCAGTTTGCAAAATTTCTTGGATTAATAAATAAGACTGAGTCTGCACCGCATCGCAAGCGTTACGCCTTAATGGGTCGTTTGCGAATTCTTCTAATGGAAGAGAAGCAACATCATTAATGCTGCTTTGAAATAATTGTTTAAGGTCATTATCTTCTAGCTTTGCTAACTTATTTTCAACACCGGCTTGTGTGATGAAACCATTCCAGATATCTTCAAACCACCTGAAGATACCTCCTTCTTTATAGCCTAATCTGCCATTTAGAATGGTCACATCTTTATATTCACGTACTATTGCATCAGGGGTGGGGTTACCTATCCCAGTAAGCAATCCGTTACGCTGATCTTCTTTATCGATGGCGGTTCTCTTAGATGGGGCGCATCGCACCTCAAAAACACCATAAGTATTACCAAGATAGCCTGCTCCCAGTCCACTTGCACTCCCTAAATAGCGGTTGGCATCTTCTAAGCTTTTGAACAAATAAACAGGGTGTTTGCGCTCATTATTTTGGTCGCCAAAGAAAGGATCAAACAAAATAACATTTCGCATTAATTCGTTAGCTAATTGTAAGCCTGGTCCAATAATTTGTTTTGGATCTTTATTAAGGTCATAGGAGGTTGAATGAATGCAATAATAGACTTCGTTATCGGGCTGCTCATCATGCGTGCTTTGCATGGTCTAGTTCCTTTAAGAGAGTGGGTTTATTAATTTATTATAACTGATATTTGCTCTGCAAAATTAATGTAATCGCGTTGAAAAGAGAGCCTGGTTGTAGATTGCTGTCTAATATGAAAAAATATCTGGCCTGGCAGGTCAGCGACAGTAACTATTTGATTGTAAATTCAAACTAAGATCCAATGGGTGATGGCGGTATAGGTATATTTTTGGCGGTGCATTTTTCTTTTCTCTCATTGAATGTGTTTATCTCAAAAATTGGGAGCGTGATGTCGCGACTAATCGATATAATTCGTGAGAGTCATTGTTGGGTTTCGCAAAGAGCGCGGAACCCTGCCTACAAAGCTTCTAATCACATAATTTGCTATAATTAATATAGACGGTGAAACTTCATATTTCTGCTTTTGCAGGAGTTCTCAGGAATTCTATAGTATTTTGAATATTTGCATGTTTAAACAGGATCACAATATGGGGAATCAATCTGGCTCAAACAAAAATTCAACAGAGAATAAGCAATTAACTCTTGAAGAAGAAGCTGCGCGAGAAAATGCTTGGCATGATCATGAAGATGATAAAAAAATATTTCGTCTTGTTTTAGAAGAAAGTCACAATAAAAATCAACTTATGTTTTTTGGTAATCCTAAGTCATCTCAACGTGCTTTTAGAGAGTTTAAAGTCGAAGTGAAAAATGATTTACAAGAAGAAGATGTTGCAAATGAGTCACAAAAAAAGATTCAAATCATTTTAACGGAACGCATAGAGCCCACCAGGCTGCCATATTTTAATGAAGTGAAACAATACATTCGTGACTACAATGGTGATCCAATCATTACCGCTTCTGTAACACGACTAAATCAATGCATGGTTTTAGCGAGAGGAGAGGCCATTTCTCCAGAAGAACTTTTTGAGATAGGTGGTTTTCATCCTGCTGCATCAGCCACGGGATTATATGCTACAACTGAAAAACTACTTAATTTTTTAGATCATAGACTCGGTGTGGAATATCCTTACGGAACAGGATTTACCTCTTTCACTTCATCAATCACAGTCGCAAAGCATTTTGCTGGGCCACAACAGCATGTTTATCTTGCTAAAACAACTGGACCCGTTACGCCGATTCGGGATGCAGAGCATGGGAAGGATCATTTCGGAGAGGATGAATATAGTGTGCCAGGTGGTGTAGATGCCGTAGATGTCATTGCTTATAGAAAACTAGATAAAGATAACAGTTTTTATCGCGGTCATGATTTTCATGGTTCTTCTATTTTTATTAAAGAAGAATTCATACAACAATATCCATATGCAGTTGGCGATATTATTGCATTCTATTTGCAACCCAATGAAAGATATTGTACTCCTTCTACAACTTATGTTTCAGAACCTGGTGAAGAGCTTGATGATGACCATATGGCACAAAGTCATTTCGGCCAGCAAAGCGACACTGCTAAAAAGTTAAAATCGTAGCGGGTCACTTCAAATTAATAAATCACTTTCATAATAATTTTATGTATGGCCCTGCATAATGATTGAAATGATTTCAGATTGTATAAAGAACCCAGTTTGCGAGGTCAAATTTGAATATGGTTCATTTCCGGCTCTACTGGTTTTTTCATTTAATGTACTATTTTCAGATTTGCCCCCGCTCTTCTGGATTGCCGCGCTCTCGCTCGCAATGTCGAGAGCAAGAATGCTCTGGGCGTTATTTCTTAAGTTAGTGTTATTAAGGTCTAACACTGAGTTCTTTTTGTTTTGCAGCGATATAAACCTGTCTATGTGTCAGGTTCAATACGCAAGTTAATAATCAATAAAGCAATGCCACGCCCATAGTCCCAGCAAACCCAGTTATTTGTGCACAAGGTGAGAAACTCCCATCACTCATAATGGGACAAGAATATAAGTTAGTACCGCTATTTGTGATATAAGCCATCGTTCCTGCTTTGTTTAGTGTGATACCCCAAGTATAAGCCGAGGAAGATAAAGTCCCGGCGATATCACAGCTGCTAAAATAAGGCGTTGCATCAAGATGCGTGATATCACAATGATAAACATTATTCGAACTTTGATCGGCAATATATAAGCTTGTTTCCGCTGGGTTCAGAGCTACACCCACAGGAACAAAAGACGTGACCGCTCCACCGCCTAGTTTATTGGTACAGCTGCTAAAGCTATTATTATTCACAGAGCAGATCGTTATTGCCTGATCGTTATATCCTCCGATATAGGCTTTGGTATTTGCAATATTTAACGCAATGCCAGCTGGATAACCGGATAAGCCGGTGGCGCCGACATCAGTACAATTTCCGCTGCCAATAGGGCAAGCTAGCACACGTGGGGTGCTGGCGTTGACGTTATCATCGACAAGATAAGTCGTGGTATTGGTGCTATTTAGCGCTAAAAATCCATTCCCGCCTGCATAATCAGTAGGGGAAGTCACTGTCACCTGAGAACAACTGCTGAATGTATGATCCGTTGGATTAATACTGCATTGATACAGATAAGGCCCTATATTTCCATTTCCTGTAATAAAAGCCGCAGTTCCATTGTCGTTGATTGCAATACCTTGCGGCCAGAATCCGCTGAAATCAAATGTGGAATCGATGCAGGGAGCCAATGAGCCGTCTGTATTGACAGGGCACACATAGACACTATGAAATCCTGCCACATACGCAACCCTGGGTGAGGGCGGAGGAGGTGGGGTCGGCGGGAGAGGCGGGGCGGGCGGTGGAGTGGGTGGGCTAGGTGATGCAACAGAGACATTTAATGGGGATGCTGCTGTTGTACAGGCCGAACCTTTACAAATTGCAAAATTGGAGGAGACGGCGCCCGTAATATCCAATTGCAATTGGCAGCTGGCATGCGGCGCCAGACTGATGGGATTGCTACAATTTGGCGAAGTCGTATTTTGTGAAACGACAGATGGTAATCCTTGGACGGTATATCCATTCCGTGAAAGTGGTGTCATGTTAATAACAATATAAAACGCTGATACGGTTTGTCCTGCCGCAATATGCGCTGGTAAAGTGCCACTCGGCGTAATGCTAAAATTAGCAGCGGCAAAAATATTTTGCGTGAAAAGCAAAGTGACTGCCACACCAATCAGATTTTTTTTGCGCATAAACGATGAGACTCCCTGTCAAAAAAGCAGGTTAAACCGTGTAACTCATTCGAAGAAATACTTGGTTAGCATGCATTTGCCCACCACCTAACGAAAACCCGGATGATGACTGATAATGATTAAATACGATATCTCCTGCCCCAAGATCTGCAGTACCTAAGCCACTAAACCGGTAACCTAATCCCATACGAACGTGCTTGGTTAAGTCTGCTTCTACGCCGACACCTAAGGCATAACTGAATTGTGCTTTGTTTCGATCAGGAAATACTTGAGTGAGATTAATGTTGCCTGTTTCGCTTGTCGCAGCATGATACGAATACGCATGATTAAATGCAGCGCCTAGACCAATTTCTGCGTAGGGGTGAAAACGCTCATGCAGGGTAGCAAATAATTTTATTATGCTCAATACTTGTTGCGACTGAGCCGTGTAATGATACTGGTAAGCTGTGGAGGTATCTGGTGTCACTCCTACCCAATGTTGCCCATGTATCCCTACATTACCAAAATAATTGTATTCAAGCCCTGTCTGCAAAAAATAGCCTGCGGGCAAATATCCTGGCAATGCATACTCAACACCTAAAAAACCACCCAAAAAGCCGCTATCTTTTGCATGATTGGAGCTTCTATACAAGAAAACATTTGATTCAGAATCGGTGAAATTTTCAGAATGAGAATTTGCAGTAATCGAGGTATACCCGCCTTGCAGAGCAACGCTCGGATGAAAACGCACATCGCTTGCCATTGCTGAAGACAGCATGAAGTACGTAGTCAATCCAAGCAGAAAAACATGCTTTTTTTCGATTTGGGTATTCATAAATACCATCCGTGGCTTTGATAGGTTGAACTTTGCTAGTCAGAACATCTTAACTATCTGGCAAGAACAAATCAATTCTATTGTACGTGCGCAGCTTGGTTCTGAAGTGCTCCTTTTAAGGAAGTTCAGTGAGAAGGGCTCGGTGTCATATATGACACTAAATTTTGTTGATTTGCGAGAGTCATTGTTGGATTTCGCAAAGAGCGCAGAATCCAACTTACAAGGCTAATTAGATCTGATTTTTATATTTTAAAAGCATTAGTAGGTGCTTTCAATTCAGTAGATAGTTCTTGAATGGCATCTTTACCCAGTTGTTTTAACCAAAAAGATGGAAAACGAACTTGTGATGATTCATTTTCTTTTTGTCGAACAATTTGTGTTCCAAGAACTGATTTTAATCGCTGTACATAATCATCGGAAGAGGCGGGATAGCTAATAATAACTTCGTCTTTTTTGGCGGGAATTTTAGGCATTTCTTCTAAGGCTTTAACGCCTTTTGCTTTTTGGGTGAGATAATGCATTTGTTCCATAAAGCCACGCAATTCAAGAGAGGGTTTCATAATATTAATAAATCGATCTCTGGGGCGCTCGTCAATGGCCTTTTTAAGATCGGCATAATAGACTACAACTATTTCACCTTTTGTATTTTGAAATTCCAGGTTTTTACCTGATGCTAATTCTTTTTTCTCATAGGTAATATCATAGTGGGCTTTGTCTGATCCCACATTCTTAATTCGTAGGATGATCGTATCTTGTGTTGAGCATTGACTTGGATCAATGATAGCGCCGCCTTTTTTAGAAAAAAAACGTTCTGAAAGCTGTGGAGACTCTAAAAAATATTCATCACTATAAGTCCAGGTTAATGGCTCATCTTTTTCAATGTCGCGTTGTGCCTGTAATGCTAAAACAAAAGGCCGCCCATTAGATACTGACTGTGGGCGAGGTATAATTATCATACCCAAATTTGCAGTTGCGACTTTATTTTTAATAGTTAAAGATGCAAAAGTATAATGACCGTTGAGCTCACTTGGATCCCAGCTGTTCATTGCAAAGGAGGCAAGATGACGATATTTCATACCATCTACATTTCCATAAGTGGCATTGTCTTTTGTTTTTAATGTAAAAACATAACTGCTATCTTTGGTCAGTCCCACGCTACCAAATGACCACTCTCCAGGATAAAAAAGCACATCTCCTATTTTTATACGGCTCACAGCAATCAGTCCGTACCCACATGTTGGATCTTTAGTATCATAGATTGCTGCTTTTTGCTGGGTCGTTTCATTGCTTATGAAAGCATGTGTCCATGCGCTGTGTGCTCTATGGGGTGGTATATTTGTCACGCTGAGGTTTTTGATATTTTGTTCAATGCTTTGCTGGTCACTATCGCTCATGACTATTTCATCGGTCCAGGTAAAGCCATGTTTTTTAGCGAATTCATGTGGATCAATCGTGACTGGTTTTTCGCCTGGGCTTGAAATATAGAGTAAACTTTTGCGCGGTGTTGCCATTGTTAGAACTCCCGTTGGATTATTATTTTTCGGCATAATAGCATGGCTGTATCGTTTTTGCACGACCAGTTTGGTCAAGCTAAGATTGACTAAAGGATTTGTTTGCATCTTTTTGCCTATGTTTAGACTTGCAATACCTTTCAAGAAAACCCAGTGTCTTCAGGGCCTGACGGATTATTATTACCGATAAGGTAATCAAGCATCGTCGTGCCGTGACTTGTTCGTGTTATTAAGAACATTCTCAATCCGAGATTCCATCCTGGATCCTGCGGACAAGCTGCGGGACGTAGGCGGTGGATGAGATTAAAATAAGGGATTATATTTTGTGTTCAAAGGTGCTTCGGATAAAAATTAATTAAATTCAACTATTTAATGAGGTATTGAGAATAACCGTTATCCCTGGCTCTGTTTAAATAAAATAGCCGAAGCCCAGTTTTAGGCTATAATTAAGCTATAATAGAAAAAATAGAAAAAATAAATAACTTACACAAAACGAGAGTAACTTATGAGTAGCGCCAGACAGTCAAAACCCGTTAAACATTCCATGGATACACCACAATCTTCAAAAGAAGCTGAGACTTTTGCTTGGATTCGACCGGAGGCGCTTAAAATTATTGAACAACCTAAAGGAAGCACAGCCAAAGCGCAATCCTCTATTAATAAAGCCTACGATGTCAGGAAAAAAACGAAACCCAAAGAAGCGCCAGCTTCACATCTGGTGGAAGCTTCTGCAGCGAGCGCGGCTCGCCCGCCTAAAGCTGAATTTAAGCTAACTACCAGGGACAATAAGCTTTGGACAGCAAAGGTCAGCCCCACTTTTTTAACGGCCGTGTGTGAAGTGATAGGCCAAGAAATTATTCGTCTTTGTTCTCCTAAGCATACGCACAAAACCCGCTTTGCCAATCTCAATGGTAAATTAGGTGTTATCTCAGAAAAAATAGTGGGATATAGCCCTATAGAGGAAAATTTTCGTTTACCTCAAAATGGGGTGGCTAGAAGAACTTTCTTGCATGGTCTGGGAATGACAACACTTTTAAGTGCAGTATTAAATGAAACTGATCTTAAGCTAGAACACATTGATAAAACAACGGGAGAAAAAATCGATGGCGATTATCTTTTCTCTTTCGTTCAATATAAAAAATTCTTGGAAGGTGCAGAGATTAATGAAGCCGAAATAAGCGCTCTGCCTTATAGAATTAGAGGTAATCCCCATCAGTGGCTGGATCAAATTCAAGGTGAACAAATAGGTTCAGCGAAGCATTTAATTTTTAAAGGCTTGAATGCAGATCCTGATTTAAGATCAGGGGTAAATGAGGCGGCTCTACGCTTGTTGCTAGTGCAAGATGAACAATGGAAAGCTTTAATTTCTTCACATATTGTTTATCCTGAAACTGTTTGTCTTCTTTTTGAGGGTTTAAAAAACCAGTTAACACAATTAAAAGAAGCGATGTTAAAGAATGAAAGTTTCAAATCTTTTGTGAGAAGTCCTAAGGCTGAAGAAATAAAAAGTCATCACTTAATGCATCTTAGGGATTTTAAAATAATCAAAAAGCTTGCTTTGATTAATATAGAAAATTATGGGGATTTAAAAACAGTTGTTAATCGTAGTTTTGATCATCTTAAAAGGCTTGCTCCTATGTCTTCTTCAGATGCTTCTTTTAAGGAAAAATCCATAAAGATGACGCGTTAAGGTGCGGCCGCTGGTTATTGATTAGCTTTTAAAACAGCGCCGTCACTTTTGGCTCTCTGATCAGAAGCAGAGATAGCTGTTGGTAGCGGTGCTGAGGCGGGTGCAGGCATATACATTAAATGTGGGTTGTTAGCACTAAAACGTGATTCGATAGTTTTTTGCATAAAGCTCTGGACAGCTTTTAAGAAGTCGGGATTATTGGATTCTGCATCAATAACCGAATATTCAACTTCTCTCATTAGTTTTGTGTTTGTTTCATCATCATCAATAGCTAGTATGTTTTCTTTTGGAAGGTGAGAAAAACGTTTTTCACGTACTTCATCCATTTTTTTTGCTTTAGGCATTTGAAGACCAAGATTGAATTTTTTTCCGTTCTTATCTTGTTTTTCGATGCCTAGAAAAATGAGATTATCTAGATGAAAACCACCAGCATCTTTATCTTGCGTTTGAAAACCATCTACGCTTTTCAGTAAATTAATAATATGATCTTTATGGCTCTCAGGACGAGCTGTAATGACAAAAAAAGGAATGCGGAATTTTTTAGCGGATTTAACTAAAGTGGTTAAGCCTTCAGGATCAAGCAATTTTCCACCGACAAAAGCACCTTGCCCGGCTTTTGATTGGGCTTCTTTAGGGGCGCCTTTATGCGCTTTTTTATGAGGCTTTTGTTCCAGCTCTTCTGGATCAGCACAAAGATGCAAGACGCCGTCCCAATCAAAAAAAATAGCAGCATCTATTGGTTTTTCAAAAGTTCTAGCACGGGACATAGCTTGGTCTCTGGATTTGTTTTAAGTGAAATGAAATTTTGTGTATTTTAACAGCAGGCAGGGGAAAAAACCAGATAGTTGCTAGATTTTAAGCCACTGAATATAAAACGATTATTAATAAATTTTTAAAGATGAGGGATTTGCTAATACCAATTTGAGCAAGAAACTTTGAAAATGTTGAAAAGCTTCTATTTATAGCTTGCACTTATCACTCGGTATTTCAATTTGAACGTTCTCGTTGATTGTCGCCTGTTGTTTTTGACGATTTCTCTCAGAGAGTAAAGCAATAAACCTGGGATCTTGTGATAAAAGACTAGTAGGTTTAGGTGTGGTTGGTTGAGAAGCGGGTAGTGAGGTGTGGGTTTGTGCGCTCACATTGGGAGGTTTATAGCCTAACTTTTTCAAATAGCCATCTGCTTCGGCTATCCATTGGCCTAGTGTTTGTTTATCGTTATTGGTTAAATCGATAGACTGCTTATATAGCTTAACTGAAGCTAAGAATGTAACGGCATCCTGGATAAGCTTTTTATCTTCGTGTAGCGATACACCTATCTTGAGTTCTGAAGCCATTTTTAAGCCGAGCAAATATTGATGAAATTTGTTTTCAATAAGTGGGTTTATCATGCAATCCTCGGTTTGAATATTTTTTATGATTAAATTTATTTTAATAATAGTATAGGCTGGTTAACTTAAATAAATCTTAAGAGTGGAGATTATTTTTATATTCAGAGTAATTGTTGGGTTTCGCAAAAAGCGCGGAACCCAACCTGCAAAGCTGATCTCATTTCTGTTATTTAAATAGCAGTTGACCCTGTTTTATTGATGCCACATCTATTGTTACTTACTGAATGTATTAGAGGAGGGCTTAAATTGTGTTTCTAAAGCTGCAACCGAAATATCAAGACTACTAAAAACTTGTCTAATGTTTTCAACAAAATTAGCATCCAGTTTACCATCTGAATGGTCACGGTGGGTGCTTGCCGCTGAAGTGGGCGCGGCGGCTGATGATGATGCAGCTGCTGGCGCTGATTTTGTTTGAATCAGAAAACCTTTCTTAGTGTTTTTTGATAATTCAAGATCTGCTAGCAAAGATATCACTTCTTTCTCATCAAAATTATGATGAGACGTTATATCCGGATTCAGCAGATCTATTAACAGTCGCTTTTTGTGGCTGCTGAGAGAAGTGATTTTTGAAAGCAAAGCATCCTTTTGCAATTGTTTCATCTCTTCTGCTTTTTGCATATTTTCTTTGGCGAGCTGCTGGGTAAAGGAATGTGCTAACATCAGTTTATCTTGTACTTCACGTTCCTGGCGACGAAGTTGTTCTAATTCCTTTTGACGTTTGCGATCGCGTGCTTGTACTTCTGCATGAGAAAGCGGCTTATGATTTGATGCTTTAAAACTGCTAGTAAAATCCTCCGCAGTGATTGCTAAAGTTGCTTCAATATTCCCTTTGGAGTGTACGGTTGCTTGAATGATTGATTCAGCAAGGCGGAATGTTTCTTTTAATGATTGTTCTGCTTCAACCAGGGTGGAAAAACCAACTAGTGTATGCTCAAGATCCGGATATTCATTAGACCCTAAAGCACCATCTTTAGCAGCTAGAATGACTTTTTGCCCATTTATTTCCATTTCATGCCCCACGATGATTTTATGAGTCATCGTGTATATCGATTCGTTCGCCCAAGATAAAATATGCTGGGTGATATCCGGTGATACTGCTTGGGTGAGAGCGGGATGAATGTTGAGTTTTTCTTCTAATGAAAGAAGGGACGTCAGGCTGCTATAAGTATCAAAGGCAGAACTTTTGTTGAGTGTTTGCAAAAGAGTAATACGCTTGAATTGATTGCGATAGTCAGTTGTTGCCGCAGCAAAGCCTGTCACGGCAAGTGGATCGCCACCTTCTTTCCAGTCGGGTTTGTAGGCGATTGAGCGGCTATTTTTACTGCGAAGATGTTGATTTGAGCGATAAACATATAAGCCAACCAGATCCAGTTTTTGTAGCTCATCTTTCAATTGATAGAGCTTTTTAAAAAGATCGATGATGCGCGTGGCATATTGTTCCATAGCAACTTTGTTGTTACCAGTGAGCAGTAAGGCGATTTTATTTTTTAATGTCTGGTAATCGGAAAGCTCTTCTTCTGCATGACTAAAGGCCTGCCAAAGATAGATCGCTTCTTTTGACATACTACTGTTGTTTTGACTTTCAAGCCTTGTTATATCAGCTATCGTTGTTCTTGTCAGAGCTAGCGCTCGAGTATAGTCCTCTATGTAACGCGCTTTAAAGTTGGCTATGGCGGTGTTAAGTTCGGCCGCTTTTTGACGACCGTTCAGTGTGTCTGGGTATGCTACATTGAGAGGTAAATTGATGGCTTGGGCAGCGTAAATAGCATCTAAGCCATCATGACTGCGAGAGCAGATGGCTAGCAAAAGCATCTGCTGTGTTTTTCGATCTACATAGAGCTGTTTTTCAAGCTCAGCAAAAGGACCGGATTGTTGGTCCCCATTAATTGGATGTTTATCAGCGATCAACTGCCGGACTCTTGGTTTTAAACTAGAGGGTTTTTCGTTTGGTTTGTATAACAAATCCGACATTTCTTCTTTATAGGATGGATTGGCACTGGCTGGCATGGATGAGCTTGATCGGGACATTTTAGTTTTCTCTATGAGGTTGGTGTCAGGCATTATGGTCGATGAAGCTTAAGAAAATATTAAACTAAAAAAAGCTTTCGTGAAGACAATTCATGAGAGAGCTGAGTTATGCCTGTGTTCCCTGACTAAGCGGGAGTTAAATACTATGTTTTTTAATAGGTTGGTTCATCGGGCAACGAGGGAAGATTTGCCAGGATAAATCTCATGATCAAAGGTTGATCAGCTATTTGAGCGTTTATGTTATTATTTATATAATAATTTTATTTTTAATCTCTATATTTTTATATAGGGGGGTATCACAAAACAAGTTGGGTGTGCGACTAATCAGTGACAATCTGACATAATAAAAAAAGATGTCAAATATATTTTTGTAATTATCACCTGTGTTTTATGAGTATTATTTTTTAGTAATTTTTTAATGGATAAAATTCTCAAAAAAGCTCGATTTTTGTAGGCTGGACTAAGGGCAGCGTGTCCGGCGAGCTATGCACATTGCTCCCGGACACGCTGCGCTTAGTCCGGGCTACTAGAGTTCCAGTCAGCCACGAAAACGGATGGTTTTTAAGCTTGGATAACGGATAGGAAAAATTGCCAGATCAGGAATATCAGAGTTGCCTATGGGTCTTAAACCCAATTTTCAAAAGCGATGAAATTTTAAATCTGTCCATCCGTAAATATTTTGCATTTTTCCATCAATTAAAGTCTTAAATGGCTTTCCAGCGTAACTTAACGCGGCAGCTGTTGTGGCAAGTTCATCTTCCTTCCTATCAGAAAAATTTTTGGCTGTTCCGGTATTTGGGTAATGAAATCATTCACTTCTTGTATTTGCGTTTCCATTTTATGGAAAATGAATTTTGAGAATATTAACTATAAAATTGCGGCAGGATTTTTGCAGGAGTGATTGCTGCATGATGTACAAGCTAAGCACATAACAAATTGCGTTAATTTAATACAACCTTAATAATCCATCTGTATACTGAAACTTCCTGTGGTTTTGTTGCGACCAAGGTATGGTTTTATAATGATATTAATCAAATGCTTAATGAGCGCAATGATAAGGAAACGCATCATGCTGCGTGAAGTTTTTTAGTAAATGAGTGAGGCAATTAATAAATTTAATCAAAAGAGGATAAACGCCAATGCTAAAGGCATTATTAAAAAAGACCTGGGAATACACGGGGAAAATTTGTGCCTCACTTTATAGTCCTAATGAATTGTTCGCCGATTTACTGGAGAAATTTCCGACCTTGTTTTTTGGAGATCCAGAATGGACTGAATATTTGGGAATAAGTGAGAAGCATTATCGTGGCGATTTATTTGTGGATTCTCATCTATTTGCTTATCGGGTGGGATTTTGGTTGGTAACAGGTATTCCTTTTTTGGTTGGCTCATGTCTTGATTTATGCTTGGGCTTTAACCTGTGCCGAGAGGGCTATGGATATGATAGAGACGGCAGTTTTGGTAGTGGTTTAAATCTTTATTCGGGTGGTCCTTTTGCGGCTATCTTCTCAACAATTGCCGGATGCGTTGGTGTGATTACCGGTCTTGTTAGTTTAGTTGCTTTCGTTCCTGTGGTATTTGTTTTGGCGACAGTAGGTAGCGTAATCGATGTGGCGACGAGAGCAGCTATTTGCGTTTTCGGTCTCGCTGGTTTAATAGCAAGTACTGTTGCTAGTGCGCTTGTGGTTGCGGTGTCTTCTGCCATCACTGCTGTTTTAGCCGTCTGCGCTGTTGCAGCTACATTAGCCACACCGTTTGTCTGGTTAGGTGCGGCTTTAATCGAGGGTTTAAGGCCTGCTGATGCAAATGCACTGGTCAATGTCGCAGGTGATAACAAAGCGCCTGCAGTGGTTACAGTCGAGGCTGATCCCAAGCAACAAATCGAGCATTACAAGGCAATAAAACAGAAGGTACCTGGCATCATTGCGGCAGAGAAAGAAGCAGCTTTAGTCTCTAATGAGGCGGTAGCGCCAGTTAAAGAGACAACTGAATATCATTCTGTTGACGAGACAGCAGGTCTAGCGGTGGCGATACCACCGGGTGGTATGAGAATGTCGGTATAACGACGGTGAATGTTATCTATTTAAAAATCCCCCTCAATCCCCCTTTCAAAGGGGGAGGTGCTTCTAGTTTGTGTCAGTATTTACTTTTGAGTCTGATTGTCCTGTAGTGAAGTTATTCAATGCGAAATAAGTATCATTAAAAATAAAACATTGAAATAATAGACAAAGATTTTTTTAGATAGGGATATCTTAAATATGCTTAAATTCATGAAAATGTTTGTTGCTGTGATTCTTATGTCGAGTACAGCTTGCTGGTCAGCGGACAGTGATCAATCTTTAGAAATAAACGTTCAAAAAGCTTTGTTAGTGGATTATAAGCAATATAAAGATCTGGAATATTATTCAGGTGCTGCCCTCTCCGTCTACATTCCTAAAAAAGCCATTAAAAATTTTTATGTTGGGCAGGTGTCACACGTGCCTGATAGTGAAAAGGTGTCTTCATCCACGTTATTTGAAATCGGTAGTATTACCAAATCATTTACCGCTGCTATTCTTTTGCAATTGGAAAAAGAACAAAAATTACATCTCAATGATTCTCTCAAAAATTGGTTGCCACAATACGATAAATGGTCAATAGTAACGCTCGATGCATTGCTTAACATGACCAGTGGATTACCTAACTATTCAGAAACGCCTTTATGGAATGTAGCAAGCTATCAAGATCCCTCGCATGTTTTTACCAATGAAGAATTGATTCAGTATGTTTATCCTTCGACTTTTTCGCCTCCATTAAAAACCAAATATTTCTATACTAATACAGGTTACACACTGCTTGATTTAGTGATTGAGAAAGCAACTCATAACACATTCAATGATGAGTTAACTAAAAGAACCATCCATAAAATCAATCTACAAAATACCTTTTATCCTGTCCCAGCAGTGCCAGCAGAAGTGGAAAAGCGGCTTGCCCATGGGTATAACTACAATCAGTATTCTAATCCTCCTCTTGTGGGGAAAGATTTATCTCAGCATAATTTATCGTGGGCTGGAGCGGCGGGTGGCATTGTCTCTAATTCTGAAGATATTATTCGGTGGGTAAAAGCGTTATTCGTCGAACAGGATGTATTAGATGCTGCGCAAAAAATAAAGCTCATGCAGATTAACTCCGTACTCACGGGTAAACCCATCAAGAAATTAACCGCTAGCGATCCTCAAGGCTTTGGTTTAGGTGTGGCCGAAGGCCTTGACCCAGAAAAACTGTTTGGTCATTATTGGTTTTATGAAGGAGAAACGCTAGGCTTTAGAGCGTTATATGTCTATACGCCATGCAATGGTGTCATTATCTCTAGTGTTTTTAACAGTGCGACTGATAATGAAAATGATCATGCGAAACTGTTAATGAAAAAAATCTATGAGTTGGTTTTGAAGCAATATCCCGCATTGCAATGTAAATCCAGCTGATATTAGAAACCTGCATGGAGTGAAACTCCGTGCAGGTTTTAAAGTACTTGTGAGTGCGGCAACTTTACTTTTGCTATTTAGTGTGGACATTTCACTTCAGCATTTTATTATCGTTCACCACATTACCTTCCGTTAATTTTTTTGAAAATTCTATTAAATTATCACGCAAGATGTCTGGTAGGGCGTTTTCTGTTGTGGTTAATTTTGCGATAAAGGTTAGCAGTTCTGCATCGCTCATCTTTGGTTTTGCACCTTGGGGTGATTTAGGGGTAAATAAAGCTTGGGTCGGCGCAATACTGCTACTGGATGATGCGCTGGCGGGGGCGCCTGGTTCTGCCTCGAATGAATCGACATTTTGATATTGAAATACCTGGCCGCTGCCATGTGCTTTTCCCTCCTCAGCTTCCGATGCCAGCATAACACTTGGGTTGGGTTCGCCCTCTCTGCCAAGGTGTGGGTGAGGAACACCTTCAGGATCGCCATAATAGACAGGTTGTGCCGCCGCTGCCGCCGCTGGAGCAGCGGCGTCAGCGGCTATTTCTGCTAAGATATCTGCAGGAATAAATTGATTGAAATATTCCACTTGAATTGGAGCATCTTTTACAAGGAGTCTTAAATCTTTTATATCAACCGGCTGAAGTTTTTGAATTAAGCCTCTCATTTCCTCACTGTGAGCTACTTTATTTTCGGCGGCATTTTGCATAAGAATGTTCTCGTAGGCGAGTATGAAATTTTTTACATTCTCATTGGTAAAATTAAAATAGTTCTGGTTTTTATGTTTCTTCTGAAATGCAGCAAAATTTGCGCCTCGTCTTAATGCTAATGTAACCATGGGGACAGAAGCTCCCTCAAAAGCATAAAGATATGAGGGTTTTTGCCCTTGGGAGTAAAGATTAATGACATTAGGGTCTTGGGCTGTTTCAAGTAAATACGAAGCAATAGGATAGGAGTTTATTAGAAAAGCTTCTTGCAAACTCTCGGGCGAAACAGGGATTCTATGTTGTTCAACTAAAGTTTTTACGATGGGTAGTAAATTAAGTTTAGCCGCTAAAACCAGATGTCTTTGTTTAAAGTGTATGTCACTTGCAAATAATAGGGTTTGAAAATGCAGGGCAGCTTGTGCATTTGTCCTGTATAGCTCAATTACCGCAGCAAGAGGATCTAGTAATTCAATATCAACAAGTCTTTTTCTTGCGGCGCTGATTAAATAAGAGAATATCTTAACTTGATTGAGTCTGATCGCTTCCGCAATGATCTCTTTAAAAAATTGATTTGTGAGGATGGCACCATACTGACCTTCTTCAAGGACATGATTTAAAAAGTGAACACTGCCAAACTTCGCAGCTAATTTTAATGCCAGGCCGTCTCCCATAAATGCATCGGCATCATTTTTTAATAAAAAATTGACGCAGCTTCTTCGCCAGAGCGTTGACGAAGTTTCACTTTTCACTCCGCTATCTTTATATTGCACGCTAATGGATAAAGCTGACTGACCACTGCTGGGAACAATGTCATTGATGTCGGGTCTATAGAGAAAATTTCGATCCAGGAGCCACATCAGCGCATATAAATTATAATTTCTTGCAGCCCAAATAAGTGAGGTGTCGCCATTTTCATCTTTCGAAGCATTTTTTATGGAGCTATTTTTTTTATAAGCGGCGGTCAGTATGGCGTCTACTTCTTCTTTGGTTTTTCTAGGTTCATCCCATTGGGGGCCCATATCCAAAATAGCTTGTAGTACCGGTTTTATTTCGTTTGGTCTAGCAGCGGCCATAAATAATACCCCTGTTTTCCAGAATCAATTTTTTGTAATGGTAGAAAGATAGCCAGTCAATATTTTTTAACGAAAAGCATCATAAAAAATAATGTTATCGTTTCGATTCTGCCTCACAGCTAATATTATTTTAGAATAGCGCTTATGAAGTTTTGATTCTCGTTTTTATGTTAATTTATTTTAAATTAGCAATAGCAATAACTCTATAAGTATAGCATAAACGGCTTATTTTGCTTAAATCATTGTTTGTTTGTGATTGTTAAGGCTTTGAAAGTAATATAAATTCTTGTGTTGATTTTGATTGGCTTTGTTGTATCAATTAAACTCTGAATAATTGTTATTCTCGTCTATGCGGGAAGGATGAGACCTTCCCTTGTTTTTATCCCGCAACGTTATTTGGATGAAAAATTCAAATTGCTTTCAGAGATTTTTTTAAAATAAATTGACTATTGTCAGCCAAATTGAAAATTAATTTCGTTATGCATGGCCCCATGCAGTGCAAGGTGTAGCGACAAAACCAAAAGTAATTGCACTTACGTATAGCTATTTTTTTAGAAGTCACTACAAATAATCTAAACTGAAATTATGAAATTAAATTATGTTAAACAAAAAAACTTATGTCTTAGCGTTCTTTCTTTAGCGGTCTGCACAAGTGTATTTGCAACCTCGGTAGACTTCCCAGTTGGTCAAAGCGGCGGTACTTTTAACTGTACTCTATCTGATTATGGTGCGGTTGCGAAAATCGATACTAAGCACGTAGAAATCAATGGCGGCTGCTCTGGCAGACCTTACGTCACGGCTGATGGTCATCTAGATGGTGTTCCAGCCAGCGCATTTTAAGGTTTTTATTTCCAGACAACAAAAAACCTGGAAGACAGCGGTTCTATTGAATTAACACCAAGCTCAGGCGAAATTACTTGTAGTCTCGGCCATGGCGATAAAAAAGATTCTTACGGTGACGGCAAATATTGCCTGAAATAGAATTAACAGTTTTTCGTGTCGGGGTTTTTCCAAAAAAATTCCCTCATTAGCATAGGTTGGGCTGAGCGTTTTTTGCGAAGCCCAACGTTTTAAGGAATGTTGGGCTTCGCAAAAAACGCTCAGCCCAACCTACAATGCTACTCCTATACCATGATGCCAGGTTGTAAAATGGGAGTGTCTCGCTGACCATTTGCACGACAAGATTTAAATTCTTCAATATCGTTTTCAGGTGGTTTGAAGAAGACACACCAGCTACCAAGGAAAGCATGATTATGTTCGGCATCTTTCAGTGTTGCTTCGATTTTTTCGTCATCTCTGACAAACGGCAAATCAATCTGCTCGATTAATTTTTCCAACATGCCAGGAAAATTTTCGCCCATGAATGAAGACACAAAGGTGATGGCGGTATCAACAACCGATTCCACCGCAGACATTTTTTCAAGCTCAGCTTGGCGTTGTGCTAGTTTTTCAGCTTGGAGCTTTCTTAAAGAAACCAATAATGCTTCTATATCTTTGGCCGGATCTTCAGAACGATTAATGGTTTTACTTACTCCCTTTAGGGTTGATATCTTGTCAATGGCAAACTTGTGTAGACTCTTTAAAAAAATTCGCGAAAGATTCTTTTGGAAATTGAGATCTTCACTCCATTTACCAATGGCATAAATTTCAATGATTTTTTTGCGGAAAGGGATCGAGTGCTTCTTTTCAAAATCTTTTTCGATTAAGGCAACAAACGCCTCTTGCAGCGAGTCCTCAAGGCTAGTCAAATTAATTTCTTTATCAAGAATTTGACCGATGCATTCATAAGCGGTAATGAGTCTTTTAGATTTGCTGTTGATTCTCTCTTTCAGAGCTGCATCTTCCTCTGCGCTCTTAGTGGGTACTGTCACTAATAAAGGAGAGTTTTCATGATAATGCCGTGCCGCAGAAACGGAATGTATATCAAGTGGCAAATCCAAGTTGTCATTGACGACTTCCTCTTTTTGAATCGGTTTATTATTCAGTGCGCTAATTTCATTTGATACGCCGGTATGGTTTAACATCAATTCTTCTTTGCGAGTATGCAGAACTAAAAAGTTCCAGTCTTTGCATGCTCTGATGAGTAACCCCGTAGTACAGGCGTCAATAATTTCTCTTTCACTTAAACCTTTACCATTTGCGTTTTTTTTCAGGCGCGCTTCATTGATTAAACGATTCCATTCGATGTCCATGGTATTAAGACAATTTGCCCATTTGCCCACTAAGTCTGGATTGACGTTTTTCTCATCCGCAGTAAATTGGACGTACTTTTGAAAGAAATAATTTTTGACGCCGCCCAGTTTGTCGGCAAGTCGACGTTTGCTCTTTTCAGAGAGCGCGCGTTCGTTTTGTAAGATAGCGACAGCGTCGAGACCGAGTTTTTTATCATCTTCTGAGATAAGCGCATCAAATTCGTTTTGGTCGACAATTAATTGGCTTTGACCAATATGGCCCAAGCGAGCAGCGCGCCCAAAAATTTGACGACTTAAGCGCTCGGAGGCAATAAAGGTTTGTAACACAAAGAGGCCGTTTGGGTGATTCTGTCCGTTATCATCTTCATTTAATCTGGGCTTAATATCCGTGCCGCGATCCAGTAAGGTTGAGACAGTAAGCCAGCCAGCGACACCTGCTTTGGATACAATTTCTTCCTCAGAGCAATTGGCGTCTTTGTTTTCAACCCTGGTTTTGCTGCCATTCAGCAATTGAGAATGCAATATGTTCTTATACGCCGCAAAACGTGGTTTTGTTAGTTCGAGTTCCAGATACTGATAAAAGCGTTCTGATTTATCAATGTCATTGAATGCAATGAGAATGGGTTGTGGTTTTTTATCCACATCATAACTAAAGGACCATAGATTAAGTTGTTCGCTCTGGCGTAAATGCTGCAGAATGGAATTAACAATGGCAGCAAAATGCTCTTCTTCACCTTTTACTAATATAGGCGGATCAATTTTGCGTTTGTTGTCGCTATGGGGTGGAATGCGAAAGGAGCGGATTTCCTGTTCGGCTAATTCTTGCAGTTCATCTTTGGAGCCAGCGGTTCCCGTTACGCCTAAAATACGGCCGTGTGCTTTATGATGTTCAACAATATTCTTTGCACTCATGGAAGCGATGGGAGCGGTCTCTGGATCTGTAGGAAAATAGGGTATTTTGCGCTGCTTTGTCGTGCGTTCTACGTTGAGACGAGAATGCAGAAACTGGTGTACGCCATTACTCCATTCCGCGCCTTCGCTGACTCGTGAATTAGCGAGAATACGCGCAAATGAAACATCAAAACTGTCTTCGCCAGTGCCACGGGATTCTGTGCGAACAACGAAGTCTTTGCCTTCCACCAGTTTGTCTACTGTGAGGGCGGCATCAAGCCATGTATCAATTTGTCGATCAGATAAATTTTCAATGTAAGCGGCATCTTTACCCTTTGCGCGGGCAAAATCGATTAATTCTTTTCGAGTGAGATTAATATCGGCTTCAATCGTATTGCTATCACTTTTAAACTCATCTTTTTGAATAAATGCATAGATAAGATCAAATACCCAGCTGAGATCAGTTTGATGTAATGTGGTTGCATAACGATAATGCGTCGTATCGTCAAGCAGGGTATAGTCTGCTTCATCCAATGCTAATGATAACGGATCGTTCTGATGATTCTCTATGTAATAAGGATCCAATTTTTGTTTAGCAATGAATAATGATAACTGCGATGTGTCAGAGTAATTGATACCGTCATAGCAGTACTTTGTGACAGAGGTTTGTGATGAAATTATTTTCTCACTACGAGGAATACCCAATAAATCAAATACTGGCGAAAATTCTTCAAATGAGACGCGGGCTAATTCTGGATTGGATGTGCAAACATTAACGGCTTTGCCTTCAAACCACAAATTAGCCGCCATCATCGCCATCATCATCCCTTTACCTTCACCGGTATCAATTTCAGATAGCATACTGCCTTTGTGTAAGACCGTATTTAATACGGCAAGCATTTGTGTCGAGTAAGGGAATTTTCTGGTTATTCGCCACATTGCTTCGCGTATTAGCGCCATGAAAATCAGGCGGGAATTTTCTTTTTGGCTTTCTGTCGAATCCTGGCTTTTGAAAATGGTTCGACAGCGAATCACCAATTCTCTTAATTCAGCTTCAGTCAAGTCTTTCGCGGTGAGCTCAAGCGGTGCTTTGCCAAGTATCTCGCGCAAATAAATTGCGCTATTGAGGTGATATCCAAAGCGATTGACTAACAAAAATTGTTGTAATAATTTGCAGCGTTGTGAATAAAAAAGTTGTTTATTGCCTTTGTTTAAATCCTTGATTCCCTCAATCGCACGTACAGCGCGTGATGTATCAAATTGGGCGGCTATTGAGCGGTATTTGTATACGGGTTGCGTTGGATCTGCCAAAAAATCCTGGCAGGCATCGTGTTTTAAGACAATTTTCAACGTTTCGTAAGTGGGAGAGGGACGCATCTCAATCAACGAAATCAATGTGCTATATCTTTCTTTCGCTAATCGATGAATGATTTTTAATATATCATCGCCATCAAACTCACTTTTATCGCAGCATTGAAAAACAAGACGCGTAATAATCTGCTGCGCATCCATTATTTTAGGTTTAGGTGGTGTGATATTTTTTTCTTCGAGTGGTGGTGCAGAGGTCGATGACTGACTCTTTTTCACGGGAGCGATTTCGGCACTCTTTGGGCTCTTTTGTTCGGAAGTTGTAGCGGGAATAGTGGTGATTTTTTCTATAATTTTAAGGTATGACTCGGGATGTTTTGCAAATAAGTCAAACATCTTATCTGTCAGCTCAAAATTATTTATTTCTGTTAATAATTTCAAGAAGTTGAGTGTTGACTCGAAGAGCGCTTCTCGATGTTTAAGGTTTTTTTCTATGATTGTTAATAACCGCTCAAAGATAGATGAAAACTTGTCATGATAGCTTAAGAGTTTTTTAATAAAATCGGCTGCATTGATATTTGCCGCTGCTGAATCTAAATTCAGTTTTAGCAGTTTCATTTTATGTGCGCGTGAAACTTCTTTCGCGCTAAAAATAACATCTACTGACAGTAAGTCAGGTTGAATGCCATGATTTTTTTCATGTGTCAGTAACATTTTCAAAAAATCATTTGGAAAAGGTTTTTTCTTTGAAAAAGTTTTTGTCATCTGAACCAGAAAATCATTCAGAAATTTAATCGAACGTGGGAATTGGGGTTTGCCATTATCGTTACCCAGTTGAAATAATAAGTCCGACAAATCATCTGGCCATTTTTCCTGAATACCAATCAATGCAGTGACAAATTCTTCAAGTTGCTTGCAATATTCCTTCATTGGAATCAGAGAATCTTCAACAGAGAGGGGGCCAGGTAAATAGTTCTCATGAATGATGGCGTGCAATAGCGCAATATCGGCTTTATTTTTTAAAACGATTTTAACTTCTTGTTCGCTGCGTTGTGATTTCTGAATTTTTTTAACATATTCCAGAGCGGTTTCTTCCCAGGTGAGATTTTCTCCGTAACGGATTTCGCCAGGGCGCGCATGACTTTTTTGGATGATGTAGCTTAATACGTCGGGTGATTTTAAATCCTTGTCTTCCATCAAGACACCTGCGGCGACACCGGCAGTTGCCAAGTCTCGCAAATGCTTTTCAGCACTGACGGGTGCGGGAATCTCAGTGCGAGGATCCATAGTAAGAAACATGCAATTAGGCGGCAGGCGGTTTTTAATGTATTGCTTGATGGTTTCGTGAGTGATTTTTTGATAAGCCTTTAGCGTATTAAGAAAGTCTCGCATCGAAGGCCGTGGTGACTTTTCATCGGCTAATCTCAGAATAGACAATATGTCGACAAGCTCATTATAAGCATATTTGCCATTCAATCGTTTAAAACGGATCAGTTCTTTAACCAGGTCTTTTATATCTTGAAGTTTGGAATCTTTTTTCTCATCAGAAAAAATGGATAATACGCGCACTAATTTGACTTTAAGATGAGGATCACTTTCCTCTTGGCTTAGGTGATGCATGTAATAAATATAGTTAGGTGCGTCGACAGCAGATTCATTCTTATCATATGCTAAAAGATGATCAACAAACTCTTCTTTGTGCTCAATGATCATCTCGGCCAAGAATTTTTGTTGATCAGGTTTTATTTGTAAGAAGATTTTTGTTATTGCAACAATCTCAGTCAAGGTTAACCATTTCGCCGCATTGATTAACTGAACAATCTGACTAAAGACGGCTGTAATAAGATTTGATTGTCGAGTCCAGTGATAAATATCGCCGGCCTTCTTGGGTGGCGGTGTCAAGGCCTTGCAAAGTAAGCCTAGCTCTTTGTCAATATCGCAGCGATAGCCGCGCTTATTTGTGGTGGCGGCGGTAATGATAAAAGCGAGATTGTTTGATTGTAGCGTCGAAAATTGACTTAGCACCGGATCTCTAAAATTATAAAATACTTCACTCAGCATTTTGACATAAGCCGCATAGGGCGCTGCAAAAGGCTGAATGCCTAAATATTTAAAGAGGCGTGTATCAATGCGATGAGTATGAACAATTCGAAATAAATCATCTACTGTGACCCTAAGATCTGTATCGCCGACCTCGTTATGTTCCATTTGCATTGCAGCTTCGGGAGATTTAGATATCTCAATGCTCATTTTATTGGTGATTAAGCCATATTCTTGATGCGTCGAAGCATAAATCACATCATTCGAGTTAAAATCAATGTCGGCTAAGTTGTCAGCCTGTTCCTGAAAATGACGTGCGTTTCGCATCACTGTCATGAGCCGGTCTAAGACAACTTTCATGTTTTTGACGGGGCTTAATGGAAATTCAGTTGGTAGTTCTATCGGTTTTTGATCCTGGTTTCGATTTTGTGCCTGTCGTTCCAGGCCAAGCTCTAAATATTGACTCCAAAAGAATTCAAATGCTGCGAATAAATCAGTGATATCGGCCCACCCACAATGCTGGATATGTTGAGAGCTTAAACGATTCCACCACAATCGTTGTATGGGGGTTAGCTTGGTAATTTTATCAAAAACAGTTTGTGCTTTATTGGTGGTAAATTCTTCCCAATTGGGAGAGGCTGCTAAAAATGAATTTTTTAAATAATAAAATGTATCGCCATTATCAATATTAAAAATCGCCTGAAGTTTGGCGAGCATGATTTCCAGGCCACCGCAACCGAGATTATAAAAAATATCCCATAATCCAGAGATATCATTATTATTTAATAAGGCAAAAAGATCGTGGTATTTTTTAATTAAATCCTGAGCAAGATTTTTTGGCTCTTTGCTGGCTTGATCTGCCAACATAAATTTAAATAAATTGTCTGACCTATTTAAATTGTCATGCAGCGTTATTGCGCGAATTTTCTCTAATGTCTGGGTAGATTTTTCAAGTCCCCAGAATGCATTTGAGAAGGGAGTTTCTGCGGCAATATTAAAATATAGCGCCATTTTTTTGACTAGCGCATGGGCATGAGGCCGGTCCTCGGCGTTTAGCGCGATTGTGCTTAAGATTGATATCTTTTGCCTTTCGACACTGACGAAGTCAGGTATTCGAACTTTCCCGCGCAGAAAGGATTTAAATGTTTCTTTGCTTTCGTCTACATTAAATTGTTGCGGCGTTCCTTCAATTTTACAGGGCGGTGGAGGCTCTGCCAGACGCGGGGTAAAGACATGCGTTGTGTCATTTTTTAAGTCGGCTTTGTAATCCAGTACCAGGCGTGGGAATTCGCGTTTGTCATACGAGGCTTTCGTTGGCGCAGGTACGGCACTTTCCAGTTTTTCCTTGGGTCTTTCGCCTTCGGTTATTGAGAGGCAAAATCCTTCGGGTAAATGTTCAAGTGTCAGGCCGCTACTGAATTGGCGCGAATGTTGAAGAATTTTCTTGGCGGCATCCACCGTGACATAGCCTATGCCACCAGTTTGTGAGTCATGATTACCGGCTAGTGGGTCGAGTTTCTGCTGGTAATAATAATCAAGACGTTCAAATTCTTGATAGATGGTGTCATCGGTTTTATCACCGTGATCTGTATTTTGAATACTAATGAGATTTTTGTAGCCACGATACAGATCATACTGTTTTTTGGCAGGGTCACGCGTTTGTTGATTTTGCGAGACTTGCATTTGTTGCTGTTGCTGTTGCTGCTGCTGTTGTTGTTGAGAAACAGAGGTATTTAGTTTGAATTGGTAGTTGGCACGTTTCGCGGCGCGGTACCCACCGTAATTGATGTCGAGATCGATCTTGGGATTGGCTTCCAGTGCAGCTGATCTTTCTTCCAGACTGATGAAGGCTTTTTCTTCTTGTTCGCGATGCACACCTAACAGTGCAGCGAGTTTTTTCGCACGTGCTTCATTGGCGGCTAAATTGATTTCGTCATCACTGCGGTCTCTCATTTAGATAGACTCATCCTGTCTTGTTCGATGCGATTCTAATAATGGATTGTACAAAACCTTTTGTACGGTTAATCATGTGGCTATTTAGCAGGTCGTTAGAAGGCTATTCGTTTCTTGACCAAAAGCAAAATTATGGAAGAATTTGTCTGCGAATGGAATAAAAACTTAGCTGTTTTTGTTTAATGTATGGTTAATCTTGGCTATAAAGGGCAGGTTATTGGATCAAGCGTTTATATAAATTCACATAGCATCTTCTTCGTAAAGGTTGGGTTTCGCAAAAAGCGCTCAATCCAACATTCATCGATCCCGCTTACCTCCCGCATCGATCCCGCCTGCGTTCCACATCGATCCCGTTTATCTCCCGCATCGATCCCGCTTACGTCCCACATCTATCCCGCTTACCTCCCGCATCGATTCCGCCTAGGTCCCACATCGATCCTGCCTACCTCTCGCATTGATTCCGCCTACTTCCCGCATCCACCCCACCTACGTCCCGCGGCTTGTCCGCGGGATCCAGAGCGCGTTTTCAAAATCCAAAATTTAATGAGCCTCTGAAGTCATCCTTGTTTTTTACTGATAGGGTTTAATGAAAATCAGCGCTTCACTGGATCCCGCGGACAAGCCGCGGGACGTAGGGGGGGCGGGGACGTAGAGGCGGGGCGTAGGGCGGGACGTAGAAGCGGAACGTAGGGCGCGGGCTAGGGGGCGGGCGTGGACCTAGGGGCGGGGAATAGGTTGGTAACATATTATTTATCCGCAAGATTTGTGAGAGGGTTGGGTAATCTCTCGGGTTAACCGGCTCTTTGTCCATATTGTTCTATCAAAGGCTTCAAAAAAGCTTCCAGCGTAATGGCTCCCTTAAGAGAGCCTATTTTTCCACCCTCAAAATCAATCCAGCCTTCATTAAAGCCATCAAGCATTTGCATGCGCGGATTTGGATTCTGCATACCTTGCGATTTAAAGAGCGCCTCCCAAGTCTCACGTGGGACGGTTTCTATTTGGATAGGACGGCCTAGGAGTTGAGTGAAGGCAGCCGCTATATCATTTGGACTCACACGCTGTGGACCTTCTAGTTCGATCACTCGTTGATTGCTCCATTTTTCTTGTAGCAAATGGGCTCCCACACGCCCTATGTCCGATGTGGCCACCATGGGTACCTTCTTTTCGAGTGGTTGGAGAAAGCTTTGTATTATTCTTTTTTCGCAAGCGCAAGGCAAATCCCAGCTCAAATTTTCCATAAACCATGCAGGTCGCAAGAAAGTGATTGGCATGGGTAAATCACTGAGTATGTTCTCAATGATAGTGTGTTGAGTTAACAGGTTCTGTTGTGTTGCTTGCGCCCCAATTGTCGATAGATAGACAACTTTAGCCGGGCGCGCTTCACAAAGTGCAGATTTAAGAGCGGCGCCAATTTGTCTCGCTTCGGAAAAATTAATGGATGGATCAAAGTTAGGTGGGACCACGATAAAGACACCTTCTGTTTCCTTGAATGCAGCAGTTAACGCAGTCGTATCGGCGATTTCTGCAATCGCGATTTCACATCCTAGTTTCGCCCATGTCTCAGCCTTGCTTTGATTGCGCATGATGGCGCGGACGGGTTGTTTTGCCGCCAAGAGTGTGCGCGCCACATTGCCTCCCACTTGGCCGGTAATGCCTATAACAGCGTACATTGAAGTCTCCTTTTTCATCGTTACCACTTTTTAAATAGGCATTCTCAGTAGTGAATGTTCAGCGTATTCGGCATTTTTAGATCGCAGCGACTCATTCTACACTTTTCAACAGATTGACTTCCAATGGCTCCTGCAGCAAAGCTTTTGCCTCGCCTAATATCTCGATGCAATGGCGACTTGCCGAATGTGCGTTGAGATGTGCCTGGCTTTCCCACAATTCATTAAAGTAAAAGAGTCCCGGTATGTTTGATTGAAACAATTCATAGAATATACAGCCGACTTCTGCGCGGGTTGGCACAATCAGTTTGCGCAATAATGCTTCCAGCTCATTCGTCTTTCCCTCTCGAGCTACCACGCGGGCAATCACACGGACTTCTGCCATTTTATTGTTCCTTTGATTTTTTCTCAATGCTTAGGGGGAGGGCGTCGTAGAAATAAAAAATGCTGCGCAAAATAGACCTTAAGTCCTGGTTATTTTGCGTAGCGATTTGTCTATAAAATTATTTCACTCCTTCAGAGCCGCCAGTGGTATTGCCAACCGTGTATGAATGTTTGCCCACGCCAGCCAGGTCACCATTGGCGACAATTAAATACTCGTCACGAATAGGTCTGCCGTCAAGCCAGCATTCGAGTATTTCACGTGTGCCTGCAGCGTAACGTGCTTGCGCTGAAAGCGAAGTGCCGGATATATGCGGAGTCATGCCATGATGAGGCATTGTGCGCCAGGGATGGTCTGCAGGGGCGGGTTGGGGGAACCAGACATCGCCGGCATAAGCGGCTAGTTGCCCACTTTCACAGGCTTTAACAATCGCATCTTTATCGCAAATTTTTCCGCGAGCGGTATTGATAATGTAGGAACCACGTTTCATTTTGTTAATCAGTTTTTCATTAAACAGATTTTCTGTTTCAGGTGTCAAAGGGCAATGAATCGAAATGATGTCGCAAGCAGCAACCAATGATTCGACATTTTCATGGAAGGTGAGCCCCAATTCCTTTTCAACTTTTTCAGGTAAGCGATGTCTATCCGTATAATGTAATTTAACATCAAAAGGTTTTAGGCGTTTTAATACCGCCTGTGCGATGCGTCCACCTGCAACCGTACCAACGGACATGCCTTCAAGATCATAGGATCGCTCTACGCAATCGGCGATATTCCAGCCTTTCTTGATGACCCATTCATAAGATGGAATGTAATTGCGAACCAAAGACAAAACCATCATGACAACGTGTTCGGAAACACTAATGCTGTTGGAGTATGTCACTTCCGCAACGGTAATGTCATTTTTTGCTGCGGATTGTAAGTCGACATGATCTGAACCAATGCCTGCCGTGATTGCCAGTTTTAATTTTTTGGCTTTAGCAATGCGCTCTTCCGTTAAATAAGCAGGCCAAAAAGGCTGAGAAATGACAATATCGGCATCAGCCAATTCCTTTTCAAAAACAGAATCAGGACCTTCTTTGTCTGAAGTAACGATAAAGGTATGCCCTTTGTCTTCTAAAAATTTTCGCAAGCCCAATTCACCGGACACACAGCCTAATAGTTCGCCGGGTTTGAAATCAATTTGACTCGGTGTTGGCACGGATGAGCCGTCAGGATATTTTTCAATTTTTGGAATCTGTTCACGCGCATAGTTCGGCGGATAAGAGTCTATTGGATCGGGATAAAGAACACAGATGATTTTAGCCATAACAATTCCTTTTTAAATTTTAAAAATGAGTATTAGCGTATGCTAATACCTCGGTTAACTTATTTAATAGATCTTCCTCGATGAGTGGGCAAACTTTGGTTTGTGAAATTATTTTTCTGGTGTTTGATTAAGCTTAAGCCAAGCTGATCATCATTTTGATTATAATTTCCGATTAAAGTGAAATACGGAAAAGATATTATACGCCAAATTGGATAAACTTAGATGGTTATGTTCAAGGCATCTAAGGCACACTTTCATATAGGCTGTTTCGATTCGATTTCTGCCAGGTTGCCAATCTCTAGTTCACGTGGATGATATGATTCATTAAAAAATTGAGACCAGTTTTGACTTGATGTGTTTTATTTTAAATCTATTAATCTAACTTTTTCCAAATTTATTTCTATCAGATCTTAATAAGTCATTATATTCTTTTTATAGTAAGGATTTTATTCGCGATCATTTCACTATCTAAAATGCCAGATTAAGCGGGTTTTTAAACAGGATGGTGTGTTATGCAATTGGTTATTTTTGCTCATAGCGTTTTTCGGCATTTAATCATTGCATATACCGATTTCATTTGTTTTGATTGTGGTGACAATCTTGATCTTGAATGTTTATGTTCATGATTGCCATGTCTTTCAAAGATTTTTTTATATGCGCGTCAATTTCACAAGGTATTGTATGATTGAAATTACCAAAGCTTCTGGAGACATAGTTCCCTTTGACGCTGAAAAATTGCGTCGATCACTTAAGCGAGTAGGAACTCAAGAAAATCTGATTAATCAAATTGTCAATGAGGTCTATGCAGCGTTAACGCCAGGGATGTCTACGCGTACTATTTACCAAATTGCATTCCGCATTTTACGAAGTAAATCACGTATTTCAGCGGCAAAATATCATTTGAAGCGCGCGATTATGCATTTAGGGATATCAGGCTATCCATTTGAAAAATACTTTTCTGAACTTTTATCGTATCAAGGGTATCAAGTTCAAACTAATCAAACGATACGAGGACGCTGCGTAAGTCATGAAGTTGACGTGCTCGCAAAGAAAGATAAAGAAGTTATTTTTGTTGAATGCAAATATCATCATCGGGCTGGTATTAAATGTGATGTAACAATTGCATTATACTTCAAAGCACGATTTACAGATATTCAAGAAGGATACACCGATCTTACAGATAAAACGTTAGCAGGTTGGCTTGTGACAAATACCCGTTTTAGTAGTGACGCCATGCAATATGGACGTTGTGCTGGGTTACATTTGATTGGATGGGATTATCCTGAAACAGGCAGCTTAGTGGAGATCATCGAAACAACGGGCTTATATCCCATTACTTGCATTAGTAACTTGACAAAAGGCGAGCTCAATAGACTAATTGATAATAAAGTGGTTTTATGTAAATCACTGATGGAGAGTCCAGATATCCTCGATCAACTACGAATTCCCTTAGCCCGAAAAAATTCTATATTGCAACAATGTAAAATATTATGCGAACACATCAAGTCAGTATAAGTCGGGTGGGTCTAGCTCAAACATTGTGAAGTTTATTCCATTCGCAATTTGCATTGAAAACAGGCTTATTTTTACTAAGAATTGCAATAAGAGACAAATATAATATATTGACTGGCTTCATCATTTGCAAAGCTCAGTGCGTGCTATAATATAATAATCCAGCCTAAGGTTATTTTTAATAGCAGGTAAACAATATGTACGCCATGCTAATGGAAAGCCCACGACAAGCATTGCGATATGTCGAATTGGCAAAGCCAACCCCCAAACTCCACGAAGTGTTAATCAAAGTAAGCGCGTGCGGAATTTGTCGAACAGATTTACATATTTTGGATGGTGAGTTAGCGCAACCTAAATTGCCTCTCGTGCCGGGGCATCAAATAGTCGGCACTATCGAAAAGATAGGTGATGACGTTGAGCATTTTTCAATAGGGCAGCGTGTCGGTGTGCCTTGGTTGGGTGGTAGTTGCGGAACCTGTCAATTTTGTTTAAAGGGTCGCGAAAACTTATGCGATCAAGCACTTTTTACCGGCTATCAGATTGATGGCGGGTTCGCTGAATACTGTGTGGCGGATTATCGGTTTTGTTTTCCCATTCCGGTGGGATACCCTGATCATCAAGCCGCTCCTCTCTTTTGCGCGGGATTAATTGGTTATCGCGCTTTATTAAAAACGGGAAACGCTGAACATGTGGGAATATATGGATATGGATCAGCTGCGCATATTCTTACTCAAATTATTTGTAAGCAAAATAAAAAGGTTTATGCATTTACGTCACCCAATGATAAAGCCGCACAGCATTTCGCTTGCCAACTAGGAGCAACATGGGCTGGCGACTCCGATCAAATGTCACCGCACCTTCTTGACGCGGCTATTATTTTTGCGCCAGTAGGTGAATTGGTCCCCATTGCCCTTCGAAATACGATTAAAGGAGGGATAGTCGTTTGCGCGGGCATTCATATGAGCGATATTCCGAGTTTTCCCTATGAGATTCTGTGGGGAGAAAGAACGCTTTGTTCTGTGGCCAATCTTACCAGAAAAGATGGAGAGGCATTCTTATCACTTGCCCCCAAGATACCGATCAAAACAGAAGTTCATACTTATGCGCTTGCCGATGTCAATAAAGCGCTGGACGATCTTCGTCATGGGCGTTTTACAGGGTCTGCTGTTATCGTTATCTAATGAGAAATTGGCTGAAAGAAATTCAAGATAGCATTGCAGCGATTCCGGTGTCAGTCATCGATAAAAATAAAAAATAGCGTTAAATCAAGAAGGGCCATCATTTTATGCAAGCGAGGAGCAAGCCATGGATGGCGGCGTTAACCACAGGGATGTGGTGCTTGGAGCTGGAATAAAATGATGGCCCTCCTTGATTTAACACTTCTTCGTTCTTTCACACTAACTACTAAAGCGTAGGTGAATCATCATGCAGCAAAGCTTTTCTCACTATTTTAATCGGTGGAAAACCTTGTTTCATAAAATCATCATGAAAGTGTTGCAAATTAAATTTATCACCTTCTTTTGCTTCAAGATCTTTGCGTAGCTTTAATATTTGTAACTTGCCTAAGGTGTAATACAAATAAGTGGGATCAGATGTCCCGCGTTTTGCCTCCACTGTGCCAGCTTCACGTGATTGATAACCTTCTTTAACAAAAAAGTCGATGGCTTGGTCATAAGTCATTTTTCCGGTATGCATCTCTATGCCAACAATAAAGCGGGCATTGCGTAATAATGCTTCCAGCAATTGCCCAAGCCGTAGCAATTTGGCATCGCGCTCAGTCTTTGCGCCATAAGCTTTCGTAGCAAATCCTTCATCCAAAATCATTTGTTCAGAATAATGTGCCCAGCCTTCGGCATTAGACATGGCACCTAATAATTTTCTGACGCGATCATGAATATTTTGCATCCAGATAAATTGGACATAATGGCCAGGATACGTCTCGTGCGCAGCGATGCTGCTTATGAGAGGATAGCTAAATGCCCGCATAAAACCATCTGTTCTCTCTTTTGTCCAGTCGGCGGCGGGTAAGGTCACATTGAAATAAGCTTCTTTCGCTGCTGGTTCAAATGGTCCTGGTGTATCCATCGACGCGAAAGTTATCGCTCGGAGAAATGGTGGTGTTTCTTCCATGATGGGTCGCACATCCGATGGGATAGTAATGATTTTTTTCTCTTTTAAAAACCGAATCAGGTTATCAAATGTTGCGCTAAAAGTGGCGAGAAGCTTATTTGGCGCTGGATGGTTCGCGCCAATGGCAACCAGGATATCTTGAAGATTTTTATTCGGAAATACTTCGCTGGCTATACGTTGAAAGTCTTTTTGATTTTGCTGCATGTTTTCT
This sequence comes from Gammaproteobacteria bacterium, assembly GCA_031291175.1. Classification (GTDB taxonomy): domain Bacteria; phylum Pseudomonadota; class Gammaproteobacteria; order DSM-16500; family DSM-16500; genus UBA5158. Next base: position 171,090 of record JARLJO010000047.1, on the reverse strand, counting down.
AAATCAAGCGCGATGAGTTTATCCAGAGGTGTCGTTACCATCTCATTATATTGCAATACTTTCGCATAAGTCTCAGCCCCCAGCCGAAAATCGCCGTTTGAACGCGGTAATAAATCTTGTTTTAACCAGTTTTGATATGCTTGTAGTGCTGCAATAACGGCGGCATTACTATCATTAAATTGTTTTTTCAATGTGGAATCAGTCACATCAGAAAAAGCCATGGGGACATCTTTTTGAAAAAACTGAATTAGCTCTGGAAGTTGTTCTAATGCGATCTCAGCAAAAATTTTAGGAACATTCCGTAGATTTTTTTTAGCATTTTGTAAAACGGCTGGCATTAACTTTTCGCGTTCGATGAGGCTCTCTAAGCGTAGGTTGCTAGCCGCATATTTTCGTTCCATGATGGCAAATGCACTAGCAGTAATACCGCTAGAATAATAATCCGGATTTTGTTGCCAGGGTCTGATGGTTTGAAGCGTCAATAATTTTCCGCGAATCTGGTTGGTTACTAAATCATAATCGCCTTGTGCTTGCTCACTTAATGCTTTAGGATTAATCGCATCAAAGCGTTTAGCAAAATCATTCAATGTGGCAATTTCTTTTTGAATGCCGTTTTTAGAGTAATCCTCAAGCTTGGCATCATAAAGATGAACCCCTTGCAGGGTTGCGTAAGTCGGATTAGTCGGCAACAAATAAGAGTCAAAATATTTATCTGCCTCAGAGAAAAAAACTTGATCGGGAGTTTGGTTGGCCGCGAATACCGCACCAATTTGAAAGATTAGCAGCAATAATAGTTGGGATTTTTTCATCATTCTACATTCCTTTTTATTCCGTTTTTTTGCATTATAAGGCACGATAGAACGAATAGCTAATTTCGTTAACTTTCAGCATTCACAAGTGAATTAATAAAGCTGAGCAAATATTGAGAATATTCACCAAAGGAGCAAAGCCCTTTATGCAAAACGGTACCGCTATTGAAATCAAAGCACTTAAAAAAATATACGAGAATGGTTTTAAAGCATTGAATGGCGTCAATCTTGAGATTCGTCGTGGTGAGATTTTTGCTCTGCTTGGACCTAATGGTGCAGGCAAGACGACATTGATCAATGCAGTATGTGGCATTGTCCGACCCAGTAGTGGCACGGTTGCGATAGGGGGTTACGATAACATCTCACAATATCGTAAAGCACGTTCTCTAGTTGGCTTGGTGCCACAGGAGTTATCCACGGATTCATTCGAAACGGTGTGGAATACGGTAACATTCAGTAGAGGTCTGTTTGGCAAGGCAAATAACCCTCGGCACATTGAGGACGTACTGAAGCGACTGTCGCTATGGGATAAAAAAGACGAGCAAATTCGCCATTTATCGGGTGGGATGAAGCGACGAGTCATGGTGGCCAAAGCGCTATCGCATGAACCCGAAATTCTATTCCTTGATGAACCAACGGCGGGAGTGGATGTGGAGCTGCGCAAATCCATGTGGGCGCAAGTCAGAAGTCTTCGTGAAACAGGCATTACCATTATTCTCACCACGCATTATATCGAAGAAGCCCAAGAGATGGCTGACCGTGTTGGTATTATCAACAAAGGCGAGTTGATTCTCACGGAAGACAAAAAAACATTAATGCAAAAAATGGGAAAGCGCCAGATGATTTTTGTGTTGCGTGAACAACTGACAACAATACCTTCCGAACTGGGATCGTATCCTTTGACGCTTGAAAAAGATGACAATGGCGGCAAATTGATTTTGACTTACGATGCTGAAACTGAGAACGATATTTCAGATGTATTAGATAATTTGAAATCCCATGGCATACGACCGAAAGACATCTACAGTCATCAAAGTAGCCTGGAAGAAATTTTCATTGAATTAGTGGAGGTAAAATGAATATTCGCGGCATTCTAGCAATTTATACATTTGAAATGGGGCGCACGTTACGTACATTAGGTCAAAGCATTGCCTCGCCTGTGCTTTCTACCGTGCTTTATTTTATTGTGTTTGGTTCTGCTATTGGCTCGCGCATGCAAGCCATTAATGGCATACCGTATGGTGCATTCATTGTGCCTGGTCTGATCATGCTGACTGTTCTTGGACAGAGCGTGTCTAATGCATCGTTTGGTATTTATTTTCCACGCTTCACTGGCACCATTTATGAAATCCTATCAGCACCACTTTCTTTTGTCGAAATAGTATTAGGTTATGTAGGAGCGGCCGCCACCAAATCAGTGATGATCGGTGTCATCGTCCTCCTGACAGCCTGTTTTTTTGTGCCGCTGCATATCGCTCATCCATTGTGGATGGCATTTTTTCTGATAATGACGAGTATCACATTTAGCTTACTGGGTTTTATTATCGGAATTTGGGCGGATGGATTTGAGAAATTGCAACTTATCCCATTGCTTGTCATCACGCCGCTGACTTTTCTGGGAGGGAGTTTTTATTCCATCAATATGTTGCCGCCTTTCTGGTATAAAGTTTCATTGGCAAATCCCGTTGTCTATTTGGTGAGTGGATTTCGCTGGAGTTTTTACGAGCATGGCGATGTGAGCCTCATGACCAGTGTCACTATGATTTTAACATTTACTCTAGCATGCTTAATTATTATTGGCTGGATTTTTAAGACAGGCTATGGCTTGAAAAAATAAATGAGATAAAGTTATCAATACCTATTGATTGTGATATGCGTTGTGTTATTCGCCCGATCTTCATTGAGCTGCTCATTGGGTCGCTCGTCTTTACAAATTGCGCATAACGAAATGGATATCACTTAAGAAATAGCGCCTGGAGTATTCTTGTTCTCGTCATTGCGAGAGAGAGCGCGGCAATCCAGGCTTTAGTTATCATCATTCCATGGCGTCGCGGTCAATATAGCTTTAGCATGCGCCGAATTTTTTTTTGTTTTTATCGTTACCTCTGGAATGATATAGATCGCTCCGCTCTACTCAGTAGCATAGATGTTCCGTTATACGTCTTTCTTAAAATCTAAAGTGTTGCCGATCTAAAAAGCCTTAAATTGATCGCAAAAAAACCTATTTAAAAACAGTGTATTACTCATCTAAAAATAATCGTGAGTGCGTAGAAGTAACCATAGCGAAGTAGCTCGTTTATGCTATTCACATGTGATGACGAGACTGTTTATTATTTGACCTTGGCTGGGTGGCTTGTTATAATGCAGATCGGTTTTTACCATCAAGCTAGAGAGTTTACTTTATGTGTGGAGTCTCGCTTTTACTTTCGACGCCAAATGAAAAAAATAAATGAGGAAATGAAATGCAAAGCCATAGTGATTTATTGAATCAGCAGGATAAAAGCCGTTTTGAAGAATTGGAAAGCAAAGCCAGCCACCTCGCTGCATATCATGGACAATTTTCTCGAGCCGCTTCAATACGCGCTGACGAAGAAAAATTAAGATTAGTGGCGATACAAGGTTTGCTAGTTTTATATAAAACACACTTAAAAAATAAAATTGATGACATCTGGAGAAAAGCAAAACACGAAAGTGATGACAGTTATTTATTTATGTCTTCTGCCGATTTAGAAAATCCAGATTTTTTTATTCTTAACCCGGAGTCCGAAGAGAGCACATTTTATAAAAATAAACTCATCGCTATTGCTAAATTGCTAGAGAAAATTAATTTAGGCAGCGCAACAAAAGCGCCCGAAGCGAGATTAGCCGATTTTATTGAAGAATGTGCGAGGTCAGAAGAGCTAATTAAAAGTAATTTTAATACTTGGAAATCACATTGGCTGGTTTCAGCTTTTACAGCAAAAGCACCGACAGCTGTAGGAAATACAGTAAAGTCGCATGGAGAGATTCTGATAGATGACATTCACAAAGAACTAGCCGAAGTAAAAAAACAAGCACCAAAGTTAGGGAAATAAATACCAATCCTGATCAACTTCAAGCCGTAGCACGGACTAAGACCCCCACGCTTTTTGTGGGGGTTGTGTCCGCGAACCCCTATTCATTCATATTCCATATCTCTAATATCACGTAGCGAATAATCCTCCAGTCAGAATCATGCCGTCCTTCTTTCACCTATTTTTTCATCACTAGGCATATTGCTTTGAATCTTTTAAAGCAAAAAAACAGTCAGTGTGGGGTCATCAATATCTAGCTAAAATTCTTGAAGGTGCGGAACAATGAATATTCAAATATAGAGAGAAAAGGAGCGGGGGTTCGCGGACACAACCCCCACAAAAAGCGTGGGGGTCTTAGTCCGTGCTACGGTTCGAAGTTGAGCGCAGTTGCCCTGTTAGCTTTACCATTTAAGCATCCTGCATTCGCGGTATTTCACGCCGCTTCACGAAAGTAAGCTTTTATAAAAAAACAGGGTGGCAGGGAAGGTTGGCTTTTTTACGCTGCTACGCACAGCTCCTACGAAAAAAGCCAACCTCCCGGGCAGAGGGTCCCAGTCATTTTACATTTTAGGACCACAGCGATTAGATAGGCTGGCCTCTTTGGTTATTAATGAGCTCTTATACGTTTTCGAAGAGCTTGGAAATCTTCTTCTTTTTTTACAGGATCTATTTTTTCCGGATCCAGAGCTGCAATAGCTAGTGAGGAAGCAGCTTTTATATAAGGCTTATGAAGCTCAGCTACTTCCTGTACATTTTGAAAATAGTTGTTATGTGCGTTCCGACTAGAGAACAAGCCACTGATGGCGCCAATCAAACCGGCGCTGGAAATTGTAGCCAGTGTTGTTCCCAGTGCGGCACCTTTGAAGGCGCCAGCAATAGCGCCGGGTATCGCACCGAAACCGCCAGCCCAGATTGTGCTCCCACCAGCAATCACAACACCAAGCGCTAATCCCACTACGGCACCAATAAACCCAAAAAGAGCGGCTTTAAGGTATCTGCTAATAGGTGGCTTTCCAAGTAATTTTTCATCCAGGTCCTGAGTGAGATGTTTTATTTCCTCGACACTGAGATTAGGCTTTTCAAGAAGTTGGTCGCAGACATTTAGGCAAAAGTCGGTGATGCAGAGATATTGATAATAATTTCCTTCACGCACGGCTTCTTCTTCTAATCTTGAGATGAGCTGTCTTAAAGCGCGGGGAAGCGCTGCTGCTGGATTGTTTATCTTTCTGTGTAATTCGTCTGCTTTGGCTTTTAAAATTGTATAGGGCGTAGATTCTAGAAGTGCATATTTGGTTCGAAAATAAAGGGAGATTTCTTGTTGATCGGCATGTTCCTCTCGCTGTGCGGGTGGTACAAGATCCTGTAATGCTGAGGTTTCAAAGGTTTTTCTGCTTAGTTCCATCTTTATTCCATTATCAAGAATCGTTATATCGATGGTGTCGTCATCGAAATAAGCCCTTAGAAAAGATTGATAATTTTCCAAAGTTTGATCAACATTGGCATGTTTAGATAAGACTAGCTTAGGACGACGCGCTTGCATTGAATTTTCCCCGATTCGTAAATTTGCCTTAGTATATGAAGATAACCTTAAGAAAATATTAAAGGGTTAATAAAGTCTTGGCTCTGCCAGGGTAATCGTGCTCAAAAGTAAACTCTGAGTAAAGAGAGTAAATAAACAGGGTTTCGCGGACACGACCCCACAAAAAGCGTGGGGGTCTTAGTCCGTGCTACTTTAAATAAGATTCGTAGCGCGAACTAAGACCCCACGTTTTTTGTGGGGTCGTGTCCGCGAACCCCTATTCATTCATATTCCAAGTCTCTAATATCACATAGCGAATGATCCCCCCAATCAGAATCATACCGTCCTTCTTTCACATAACGTTTAAAAGAACTATAAGGCCAATCAAAAGGTTTTTGTGCATGACCATGTTTGACAGGATTGTAATGAATGTAACCCATGTGACGCTGCCAGTCTTTCTCATTCCGAATGAGGTGATCCCAAAAGCGTGCTTGCCATATTTTTTTCTCTCGCCGGTGATTAACTTCAGCAGACATCCCAATAGAAAAATAGTGTTTAATAGCAGCCCATCGTTTTGAGAAATCCCCATCATTATCTGGAAGATGCCAGATGCAATGCAAATGATCGGGCAATATAACAATAGCAGGCATGCTAAAAGGATATTTTTTCATGACTAATTGAAATGCGCTACGCAAGCGTGCTATAGCATATTCAGTGCATAGTAATGGCTTTCGCTGATGGGTTACCACAGTAAAAAAATAGCAGGCACCCGGCATATAAATACGCCGAACATATTTCATAAATTGTTCTCTTAAAAATATTGTATTGTGTGAAATGAGGATGTTTTTGTATTACAAAAATAAGATAGAATAAGCGGCTTTTGGAAGGAACCAATATCATGCCAATTTCTGAGAATTTCTCAAGCCATTTTTTAAGATATTATTCCAATTGATGAAAAACAATTCGTAGCACGGACTAAGACCCCCACGCTTTGTGTGGGGGTTGTGTCCGCGAACCCCTGTCTATTCTTATTCCATATTTTTTCTCTTCGCGAAGATGATTGTCGCGTGAGAAAAGAAAATGCAGCTGGAAATTTTACCATAATGAAACAGGTTGCTTTGAATCTTTTAAAACAGGAAAAAAATAGTTCGTGTGGAATCATCAGTATCTAGCTAGAATTCTTGAAGGTGCGCGACAGTGAATATTTAAATATAGAGATCAAATGAACAGGGATTCGCGGACACAACCCCCACACAAAGCGTGGGGGTCTTAGTCCGTGCTACGATTGTTCGAAGCTCGATTGCCCAGTTAGCTTTGGCTATTGCACTCTGCTGATTATGCCATGGCAGCTAATGTGGAATGTGTTTTCATCTTATTGCCAGCTTTTAGCGCGAGAAGGAGAAGAGCGGGAATCAACATCACGCCCATGCCGATAACACATGCCATTTCATAGTTAAAATAAGACGCCACATGAATTTCAGCAGGAGGAATAAATCCAACAATTAGCGTGATCACACACCCACTCACTCCAAAAATCGCTGCCATCCAAATACCAAACTTACCAAATGGAATAACATAATTCGGTTGAGAGGCGCGTAACTGATATTTAAGCTTAATAAGCGCAGCAAACATAATAATATACATCAACATATAAAGCTGAGTGCTCAACGCAGTTAAGAGCCAATAGAAACTATTCACGCTAGAGATCAATAAGACTACCACACATATCACGGTGACCAGGATCGCTTGCGTTATTAATAAATGACTGGCAACGCCATGCTTATTCTTCTTTTTAAAAATTTGCGGCAAATAATTGGATTCTGCCGCGGCAAGCAAACCTTTAGCAGGTGAAATGATCCAGCTCACCATGTTACCTAAGCTCCCCAATAAAATCAGCACCGTCATAACAGGAATAATCCATGACATGTGATAAGCCACAAAAAATTGCGTGAATGCCACCATCACGCCATTGACCAGATTAATTTTATCAACAGGTAAGACCACAGCGATGGCGAGTGAACCCATGATCATAGTAAATAAGATAATCAGCACAGAGACAAATAGCGCTGCTGAAAACAAGCTCTTCGGTTTTGAAACATCTTTAAGATGCACGCAAGCTAACTCCATTCCCAAAAAGCCTGCCATGATCGCCGTCAGCGAGACCCAGTTATCCAGATGATCAAATGAGGGTAACCAATTTGTCGTTGTGAAATGAATTTGAAGATTTTTACCAGAACAAATCCAATAGATCGCAAAGGCAATAATAGTCAGCATAGGCAGCAGCACACCTAATAAGCTGCTGATATTGATAAATTTCGCAGAAACAGCTAGTCCTTTTAAGTTAATAAAAGTCAATCCCCAGAAAACAACAATAATTACACTAAAAAGATAAAATTTGTTTTGCACCAAGCTTGGATCAATTAAATAAGCGAACGTCCCTGCAATAAAAGACAGAATGGAAGGGAACCATACCATCGTGTTAATCCACTGTAGCCAGATAGCCAAAAATGCAATCTTCTCACCAAATGCGGACTTCACCCACTCATAAATCCCACCACGCTCTGCTGGATGCGATGATAATTCCGCAGCAGCAAGCGATGCTGGTACCAAAAATAAAACCGCAGAAAAAATGACAAAAAATATCAGAGAAGCACCAAATAAGGCCGCGCTCGGTAAGTTTCTGATGCTATCAATAGGCCCCGTGATGAGCATAATAAGGGAAAAGAAACCTATCCCCGCTTTTTTTATTTTAGTATTGATCATGGTGAATCTCCCGAAATAGGGTTGTATTATAAAGTTGAATTAGGTATAAATAAAATTCATATATTTCATTAAGTGATCAATATAAATGAGTTTACAAAGTCATTCTTTACAAGCTTTTATGGCGGTGGCTGAAACTAAAACCGTCCATGCGGCTGCTGGATTGCTGCATTTAACCCAAACTGCCGTGACCCAGCGCATTAGAACACTTGAGACCCGACTGAAAACCACGCTCTTTATCCGAACACGTCGCGGTATGATGTTAACGCCGGAAGGTGAAGCTTTGCTGCGTTACTGCTTTGCAGCAAAGGAATTAGAAGGCGAAGCATTAGCAAAAATTCAAGGCGCAGGCTTAGAGACAGCCATTACAATGCGAATTACGGGTGCAACCAGCATCATGACTTCTCGGATCATTCCACAATGCCTGCCCGTCATGAAAAAATTTCCCCATTTACTGATGCATTTTGATGTCAACGATCTTGAAAGCCGCATACTCACTTTAAAATCTGGTGAGTGTCAATTTGCCGTTATTCGTGAAGAAGATATTGTTCCCGAAATGGCTTTCAAAGCACTGCGCCCCGAAAAATATGTTTTAGTCTGCACCAGCGCTTGGAAGCACCGTAAATTAACTGACATCCTGACTCATGAACGTTTCATTGATTATGATCCAGAAGATCAAATGACTTTCCATTATCTTAAACATTTTGGTTTGTTTGAATTGGCTAAACATGAACGTTATTTTGTGAATCGAACCGATTCATTAGCAAAGATGCTAGTGGATGGAATAGGTTATGGTGTATTAACAAAGGAATTCAGTCAAAAATACCTTGAAAGCAAACAGCTTACTATTCTCAATAAACAACAATCTTACGAAAACAAAGTGGTGTTAGCATGGTATCCGCGTCATGAGCCACCGCATTATTTTCGTGAAATTATAGATGCGATTCGTTAAGTTTTTATGTGCTTATTAATACTGGAATTACTGTTTCTGGTGTTTTTAATATTGAAGTTAATTTTTTCGAAAGAAAAAGATATTATTTTTTTATTTGAGATGACAGAAATGATTGCCCACATCGCTCTCAATAATTTCACCAATTACTTTAACAATATTGCTAAAGTCGAAGTGGATTTTCCGAAAGCAGAATTGTTGGGTGAAAAAATCAGTTAACAATTGACCTTGAGTAGCGAAGTAAAGCCTCACCTGAATTGCTATTCATTCTGACTAGCCTCAGTTGTTATCAACCAAGGCTAGACTTTTCAGCTTTTCTTAAAAAGAGGCAAGTGCAATGCCCAATAGCTTCCAGTTCGGCGCATTGGTGGTAGGTGTTATATTGCAGGCCCCAAAGGAACCGTTTGTATTCAGTGTACATTGATAAAGGTGGGGGTCATTCGAGCCTGTGACATAGGCATATTGCGTTCCATTAGAAAATCCAAATGCAATACCATATGGTTGCCAGCTAGGCGCACCGCTGCCAGGCGTGAGAGTGCAGGCATTGAATGATCCGTTTGAATTTAAAGTGCATTGATAGAGTTTATGGTTTGCAGCGGCTCCCACGTAGGCATACAGGATATTATTGAAGGTAGCAAAAGTAAGTGCTTCAGGATCGCCCAGTCCGCTGTAAGTGGGTGTACAGACGTTGAAAGTACCGTCTGGATTCAGCGTGCATTGGTCTATTGCACCATTAAAAGCATCGGCAACATAACCGTATTGCACTCCATTTATTGTTACAAATGCAGAAACAGAAGGAGACCAGGTGCTAGGTGTCATGCCGCCATTCGTTATGTTGCAGGTATTAAAGCTACCATTGGTATTGAGTGTACATTGATACATATTGCCATTGATATCGGCGACATACGCATATTGAGTTCCATTCACCGTTGCAAATGTCAATCCTTGTGGAACCCAACCTGGAGCGCCAACTGTAGGGGTGGGTCCGCAAATGTTAAAAGTACCATTAGCATTGAGTGTGCATTGATATGCTGCACCAGCGTCAGTATCCGTAACATATCCATAGCGCGTGCCATTGACAGTCGTAAAGACAATCGCATAGGCAACCGAGAAAGGCGACTGGAATGGAATTCCGTTGGTGGGTGTTATGCCACAATTACTAAAATCCCCTCCGTTTGCGTTCACTACGCATTGATAAATATGTTTCGAAATAGAATCGCCCACATAACCATATTGTGTGAGATTTAAGGTAATGACCAATGGGCTTGGTGAAGAAAGTAGACTGGCGCTGCCGGAGATTAGCATCGGGATAATCGGATAGCTGCCCGCACTAGATCCTGTATTTACCTGCAAGCTGCATAGGCGTGCTGCCTGGCTAATACTGCAAGTGCTTGGCCCAACAAATGACATGCCAGCCGGTAAGGTAGCCGAGACCACATTGCCGCCCGTGCCATTTTGTGTGTAGGTAATAGAAAAGGTGCTGTTCGTCGCGGCGGTGCTGCTGCTTAAAGTAGTCGTGATCACTGCGCCTGGAACAGAAAAAGCAATACTCTTTGTCAGAGGCGTTCTGCCTTGATAATTGACTGCTAGCGTTTGTTTAATCGCTTGTCCTACATTTGCTGCGGTAGGAGCAATGGCCACACCAATATTGCAAGTAGAAGGTCCTTTCGGTAAGTTGCTACCACAATCATTTAAGACGGTAGTGCGACTGACTGGCGCTGAAATCCCCCCGACCGAGATGGGGAAGCTTCTGCCCGGCACATTGTTGGTAATGGTATAAATAAAAGTATTTGTATTGCCGATGGTGTAGCTATTTGCAATAGCAGGGGAGGCATCTGACATGGTTACAGGTATTGCGGCTATTGCGGTTTGTGCTAGGAGAGAAAAGATCAAGTAGCTTGCATAAGTTATCCATTTCATTGTTCTAGTCCTTTAAGTCAAATTGAGTGCTGGCATCATCCTGATGTAGCAAAAGCTTAGATGTTGATAGAAAATAATGCCATCTAAATGAGTAAACAAGATCCATACTAACAAATTGAGACAGAATAACGAATAATATTCTGAAAATTGCTAGTTGGACTGATAAGCCTGGATAAGGCAGTTAATATAGGTGCGAAATGCCTTTTAAAAAATCGCAATGGGATGAGTCAGCGTGAATGTTTTTTAAAATCTAATGGCGCGGTTCTTAGAAACAACTTTTGACAAGGCGCGCTGTAATCGTGTAACGTGCTAAGTAATTATTATTCAATATGGATATTGACTAACATGAAAAAAATAAAATGCAAGTGGGGCTTTTCTATATTTTTTTTATCCTGCTGCGCTTTTGCTACAACACCATCAATGCCAGATTCACTCAAAAACGTTGAAATTTCAGCGGCAGTCGGCCCTAGTTGGGCAAATACTTCTAGTACCCATCTTGTTGTTTCCCCTTATGAAACAGACAGTGTTCTAAAGAGCAGTGTTTCAAATCATCCTCTTTGGAAATTGGGTGTAGGGTATCATTTTTTTGTTGAACAGTTGCAACAAAGACGTTTTCTCAATGATCTTTTAGTTGAATTAAATCTTTATCAAAGTTCAGCGACCGTGAAAGGCAGTGTATGGCAATATCAATTCCCACAATTTAATAATTACCGTTTTAGCAATCCCATTACGAGCACTCGTTTAATGGTAGATGCGAAGCCTGGCTTGTTTACCCAGAACCATATTTCACTTTATCCCATTCTAGGTATAGGCGCTGTATGGAATGATGTGACTTATAGCGAAACAGTGACGGGCGCAGGCGTTGCTCCTAACACACGTTATTCATTAAACGGCACAAACAATAGCAATTTTGCTTATGATTTAGGAGCAGGAGTGCGAGTGGATGTGACTAAGCATTTAAGCGCTTCGTTAGAATATTTGTATACGCACTTAGGCAGCATGTCATCTTCCAGAGTTTCAAAAAATGGTGATGCGTTGCAGTCTGCGCCTACCTTTAATGTCTATAATCAAGGTGTTCTTTTAGGGGTAAGCTGGAAAATTTAAGGCAAAGTGTAAAGAACAGCCTGGCTCTCTTATTTTACGGCAGAAATTATTGAATAATAGCCAAAGGTTTTTTTGCATGCCTTTTTTTTAAAACCGGCTTCGCTTAATAAATCAAACAATAGTTTCTTTGTAAATTGTTGTGATTGATTAGTGAGCTCTATCTTCGTAGAGCAGCAACAGCAGAAGGCGCTGTCGCTGTAAATACCTTCTGGGTTATTAAATCTTTTAGCTCATTTTCTTTAATCTGTTTTGGTAAATTCTCTTGCCCAATAAACCGCATAAAATTGCGTAAATAACGTTGGCTGTTGCCTGTGATTAGCTCGTTCACAAATTCGATGAACAATGGCATAAGCATGTTGGAGAGGTTGAGGCAGAAATGAGGCGTTTCTCGCAGACGACTTTGGTAGCTGGCAAGCGTATGGCTTAACTCTTCTTTTTGATGATAAAAGCTTGACATGAAGCAGCCACATTTTTGTGTAGGGTAAAGAGCAAAATCATTTTGCATATTGCCTAAAAAAGTTATCCAGGCAGAAGCCACTTTTTGTAAGCGCTGATTCAGTATGGATTGAATCTGTGCGCTGGGCGCTTCATTTTGGATGTTTGCATATAGTGCTGCAAATAATTTATCTGGTACAGCATTAATCAAGAGCTCAGAAAAATTATCTTTGTGATGACGCAAGCTATGAATTAACAAATATAATACTTCAAAATTTTGAAGTGCATTTAGACTTAAAAGATTTTGTAAAATATCGTAATGATCATGATCTACTAAATAGGTGAGTGGTGTTGGGCCGTCTAGTTTTTTTAGATAGCTTAATGCCAGCCGTCCCTTTTCCTTCTTTAATGTGAGTGTAAGCAGCATGGTCAGTAATTGTTTTTTTTCTTCGCTATCGTAAGGAAGTGTCTCATCGTATTGAGATAAAGCAATATAATTATTATGTGTTTCCAAGGGCGGAGCAGCGACTTCCAAGAGATAAGTATAAACCGGCCCTAGCGCCTCTTTATCGTTTTTTAATAATGCTTTTAAATACCAATTGTTGGCCTCTTCAGGGTTATAAAAACTGCGTGTTTGATCCTGATAGAGGCGTGCAATAAGCACCAAATAGTTGTCGGGTAGTGTTTCTCGCAGAAGCAATAATTCACGGAATGCTTCATCATGTCCTAAAACAGTCGCTTGGTAAAAATAGTCAGCGGCCAAGATGCCGCGATTTTTATTTTTTGATTTTAGTAACATTAAACCTAGTAAATAATATTTTATGGCAGGTGAGGCAGAAATGGCAGGATCAAATTTTAGCGTTGACGGAATTATTTTTTTTAATAAACAATAAGCCCAGAGTCGATTAAATAAATGTGACTGTTCAATGAGGCAACCTTTAAGTGAATCGCCATACTGTTCCAGTAATTCATATAAGTCATCACCTTCAATTGATTCGCTCAAATGCTTTGAGTTTAATATATGCAAACAAAGTTCAAGATTTTTTTTCAGAATATCTTTTGAGAAAAGCATTAAAAATGCTAATACTTTATTGATGTTCGATAACACTTTGAATTTCATGAATGCGGATGGGTGTTTTTTCAAAACAGCAGCTAATTGATATATCTCTCTGATGGATTCCGCTGCGGGATTCAGTAAAGCAAATGCAAAAAACTCATTCTGCTCTGCTATAGTTTGACAGTCTTCTTTTGTATTTTGAGCGGCTTTAAAATTTTTCACCATTGTGGCGATATCGTCATCAGCTGCAAACCGTAAAACGGCAGCATTGGCCTCTAATCGTTGTTGTAACTCAGGATTTTGAGCGCACAGATGTTGAATGCTTTGTCCAAACCGCAGGATTAATTGATATAATTGATACCCCGAATGATGCAGAGCAAATGGTGAGTAGCTTAATATTTTTACACATAACTCTCTTGAATTGGCGTGAGTTGAAAGATAAGTTATTGAGTTCTTGGTAATTTGCATTTCTGCCGGCGTTTCTAGCGCCTTTAATGCATCTGCAAGAGGCATTCCGATATATTCATGGGAAGGAATGTCTTTGACTGCGCGAGGTTTTTTTGCTTCAGATTGTATTGCTTTGTAGCGATCTAAACTTGCCGCTTCTTTTTTGATGGCGCTTGATAGCTCCCTATCATGGGAAACAGCTAATGCAACAGAGGGAAATTGTTCGGCTAATCTGGCAATATACCATTTAATTTTAACTCGTAATTCCGCATCTGCAATAATTAATAGCGCTAATTCTTCATCAAGCTTTGCTTGAGCGTAAATATCATGCTCTGAAAAATGTGATGCTTTTAAAAGTTGGGCTCTATCATTCGTGACAGTAGGTGCAATTGAGGGAAGTATTGTCGCTGTGATGACTATTTGTTTTTGTTCGGGTATGGATTCATCATATTTTGATTCTTCACGCGTTTGCATCGGTTTTTACTCAAAGATAGGTCGGAGAGGAGAATTCTACCTTTGGTTGTGCGAAAGATACACTTATAATTTTTACGTGAGATGATTGCATTGACACAATAAATATCAGGTTTGCAATTTAAGTCGATCACAAGGATTGTGATTGGTTATCTTGTTCACGCATAGCCAAGCTCTTTCAGCAAATCCCCGGCAATTGCGTCAAAAATCTCACAATGAGAAGCTGTAAAGTGATTCTTCCAATCTCCGGCGATACCTTTTCTGACAAAGGTGTTATGAGAATAGACTGCGCTCAATTTAGAACTCATTTTATCTTTCACATTGTCCGCAATTGCAAAATCCAGCTGGGAATCTTGATAAGTCACATTGCACTGATTTAATAAGCTGACTAGCGCCAATTTCGTATCAGTTAACAAATCTTCATATCGCAAAAATAACGCGTCTTCATTCATCCAGGCTTTCACATAGATTTTCCACTCAGTCGCCACTTTCACTAACATGTCTTCAAAAGACATATCAAAATTTTGTGTCAGTCCATTCTTGACGCAAAATTCTTTTTCAAAAAAATATCTTGAGACGGCAATATCACGACCATCACGAAACAAATGTATGTATTTCGCATTGAAATCGAGAAGGGGGGAATGCGGCAATTCATGGCTTTTTACAACGCATGGCATAATAAGGTTCACGCCGTGGGTTATGTCCTTATACCAGGGGTGATCTAATATACCTTTATAGAATGAGTTATTACGATCATCAATTCTCTCTTGCGTGATATACAAATCCCGCATGGGGATACACAGTGCAGCTCCGATTAAACTAGTTAACCAGGTGCCGCCCGATTTGGGATATTCGGTCACAACAAGATTAAAATCATTTATTGTTTTATTCATATGATTCCATAAGCTAACAAAGTATGTGTGCGCTGTACTTTTTTTGCCGGTAAGATATTTATCAACAAATTATTGCGCCGTCAATTATTTCATTCAAATGTTGAAAGAGTATGGAAAATTGACACGTAGTCCAATCTTGAGTATGTTTGTGCAGGAACACTGGCATCACAAAAGTGGTCATCATTAAGTCAGTGGGGTCAGTATGCCAAAAATTTTATTAGTCGAAGACGATCCAATTTTAGCACGTGGTCTTGAGGTTATTTTGAAGCTTGAAGGCTACCAAATAATGCTCGTTAATAATCTAAGAGAAGCGAGCGAAATTGATGAAAGAAAAATCTTGATCACCATTTTAGATATCAATCTTCCAGACGGGTCGGGTTTTGATTTTCTCAAAAAAATACGCGCCACGGGATCAAAACTGCCCATTATCATATTGACCGCTAAAACAGATGAAGATTCGATTGTGTACGGTTTGCAACAAGGTGCTAACGATTATATCCGAAAACCTTTTGGTAATCGTGAGCTTATTGCGCGAATTAAAGTCGTCCTAAAAGATTTTTCCTTACCAGAAAAAAACTTAGATTACGGTGATTTGCAATTATTTCCCGATCAGCGCGAGGCAAGATATCAAGGTGTGAAAATGGATATCAGTCGGCGAGAGTTTGACATCTTGAGGCATTTCATGGAACGGGCAGGGGTTATCGTTACCAGGGATTCGCTCTTGAAAAATATTAATCGCGAAGGCGAAATATTTGATCGTACGATTGATTCGCATGTCAGTCATCTGCGTTCATCCTTAAGAAAATCGGGTATTAATGATATCAAAATATCTTCTGTTTATGGCATTGGGTATAGACTAGAAAAAACATGATTTTTAAAACAAAAGTTGTCGCTAAATATTATTCTCTTATTGTCGCCACGCTGTGCGTATTTTTTATCATGGGTTTTGTTTCGTATTTGGCAATAATGAAAAATATGGCAGCGAAACAAGTCATGATGCCACCATTGTTTGTGGCTAAAATTGTCGATATTCTGGATAAAAAAAATAAAATTAACGCCATTCGACTGTTTGTTTCACTCCATAATCGGGATTGTGCGCCCTCATTTGAGTTGTTTAATCAGGCTGGTGATATTATTTATCCGGGAAATGCGATTAAAAATAAAATCAGTGCGGACGCCTTATCTAAGCTAACCAAACCTTATGAGTATACGCTTTTCCAGGAACGAAAAAGTTGGTACGATACTAACCTGTTTCAACTGTTAAATCCGATGCCGATACCAGAAGTTTTTTTAGTTCGATTGGCAGGCCATCCAGTTTATTATTTAAAAATTTTCCCGCCCCAGCATGCCCATGGTAAAAATAAATTTTATATGTTCCCCATTATAGAATTTGCTTCTTTATTCGTTGCATTACTTTTGGGTGTGACGGTGTGCATTTTTTTAATTTACTTATCGGTTGTAAAACATACCAAAATAGCGGATCAAGTGATTTCAGAGCTACAGAAAGGCAATTTAAAAGCCAGATTTCCGCTTAATCGTAAGGATGAATTTGGTAATGTCATGCAGCGATTTAATATTATGGCCGATGAAATCGAGCGCTTAGTAGTTTGCTTAAAACAAGATGAAAAAGCGAGAATCAATTTGTTGCAAGAGTTGACGCACGATTTAAAGACCCCTATTGCCTCATTGAAAATGTTATTAGAAACATTGGGCACTCAGGATAAGTCTCTCTCAAAAAAATTAAAAAAAGAATTGATTTCCTTATCGCGCAAAGAGATAGATTACTTTGCTAAGTTGATTGATGATTTGTTATTGTTGGCAGAGGTGAGTGATCCAAAATATTATGTTCAAAAAGGGTCTGTCGATATTATCAAAATATTAAGTGAAGAAGTTTATGATAGTGAATTTAGAGGTTCGCAAGAAAACATAAAAATAAGGATAGAAACAATTCCTGAGAATGTAACATATATCGATGGTGATTTGCATTTATTGCGAAGATTCTTCAGGAATGCAATAGATAATGCGATTTCATTTGCACGCTCCGAAGTCACCGTCGATATGGTGTTTCTGGATAAAAATAAGCTACAAATTATCATTCAAGATGATGGCCCTGGATTTTCCCCGGAGGCACTGCAATCGTTTGGCATAAGACGCCTGAGTCGTAAGCTTCATAAAGATCAACACCGAGTTTCTTTTGGGTTAGGTTCAGTTATCATGAAAACGATTTGCCAGCTTCATGGTGGCAGCTTGGTGGTAGAGAATGTATTAAGCAAGGGACATACGGTAATAGGTGGGAAATTATCATTAGAGCTGGTTTATGAGGTTATTACTTAATGATAAAGCGCCACCTGTTCATAGAGCAGTTTTTGAAAAGATTTTTTCAGATTAAGATAAGTTTGAGCTTTCTTCTGGCAAGCATAACCCTTTTTGTTTCAGTTAATAGTTTTGCGTTAAACCAATACGCTAAGCAATGGTTTGCTGTTAATCTTCAACATGCACTAGATAAAAATAAAAAATGGCATTCGTTTTTATATTCACAGCTGCGAACAATTGATCGGACTCACCCTTTGGAGTCGGGTTTATTAGAGGGTGGAATTGGCTATCAGTTGACTGCGGATGAAAATATTTGGATTGGATATCGCTGGACAGGAAAAAATCCTTACAATGATTTTTATCAAGAGAATAGAGTGTTTCAACAGATTATTTCTCAAAAACAGCTAGGCTTATATCGGTTTATTTTGCGCACGCGATTGGAAGAAATAACACGCAGTGACACGAGGCAAATTGCTTTAAGGCTACGTGAACGACTGGCGATAGATGGGCATCGACAATTATGGAGAAATACATCTTTATTTGCATACGATGAAGTTTTTTTTCAGCTAAACCATCCTGCTTTTATCACATCAGCTTTTCTGGGAGAAAACCGTTTATTTTTAGGTTTTAATATACGGATATCAAAAGAAACCTGGTGGGAAATAGGGTATATCAATCAATATCAAGTACGCACGCCGCAGCAGAATCAAAATCAAATGAGTCATATCTTGTCGATTACCTATAACTTCCTTGATTAAATGAGTAACCTACTACAGCAGAAGCTATCTGGAAATTTTGATGTTTTTTTTCAAAAAATTCCACTCATTAACGTAGGTTGGGTTTCGCAAAAAGTGCTCAACCTAACCTGCTATCAGGTGCTGGTTAGCGGATTATCGCTGGAGCGACAAGACCGCTTAACAAAGCCGTCCAGCCGGCAATACGAAGGCTGTACTATCCCTTGCGCTGAGGGTTTAATATGATAATCTGTTATTCAGATTGCAGGAGTATTTGAAAAATTAGAATGAAAAAATGAATCTGGATTTTTTATCATTTTCATCGCAACAAAAATTACAAGGCTAAATGTTGCTGTTTAAAAGGCGAAAGATTTAAATCACAGAAAGAGTGTGTCTGCTGCATTGTCAGTCACTTTTTTTAACGAAATTCAATTTAGGTTACACTTTTATGACAAAAACCCCTCTCTCTTCTTTCCCTGCTTCGCTACGCACAGTAGAAGGTATTCACGAATATAAACTCAATAATGGCATGACCGTTTTATTGTTTCCAGATCCCTCTTCTCAAACAGTGACAGTGAACATGACGTATTTGGTCGGTTCAAGGCACGAAGGCAGGGGTGAAGCTGGTATGGCGCATCTTTTGGAACATATGCTATTTAAAGGCACTGACATCCATCCTAATATACCAGCGTTACTACAAGATCATGGAGCGATCTTTAACGCCACGACGTGGTTTGACCGCACCAACTATTTTGAAACGCTCTCAGCAACAGATGACAATGTGGAATTTGCTTTAAAATTAGAAGCAGACCGCATGTTACATAGCGCCATCCGTCAATCGGATCTCGATGCAGAAATGACTGTCGTGCGTAACGAATTTGAAATGGGCGAGAATGATCCATTGCATGTATTACATGATCAAATGTTTTCAGCCGCGTACCGTTGGCATAATTATGGCAAAACCACGATTGGTAATCGCAGTGACATTGAGCGTGTCCCGGTTAAAAATCTCAAGGCTTTCTATCAATATTACTATCAGCCCGATAATGCGGTATTAATTGTGGCTGGCAATTTTAATTTGCCAAAAACGCAAGAATGGATTTTGAAGTATTTTGGCAGTTTGCAAAAACCGGGAAGAGTGTTGGATAACACCTATACCGAAGAGCCCGTGCAAGATGGCACGCGTGATGTGCGGTTGATGCGTGCTGGTGATGTGGCAAAGTCTGCTGTGGCCTATCACATTCCTGCTGCGTCACATCCGGATTTTGCAGCCATATTGGTTTTATCCAAGGTGCTTTCGGATGAGCCAAGTGGATTGCTCTATCAGTCATTGGTGCAATCTGGAATCGCTTCTGAAGTATTTGATATGGTATATGCGCTAAAAGAACCCGGTTTATTCATGGCATTTGCAACCCCAGCAAAAAACCATGAAGTCTCGGAGGTGTTAGCAAAAATGATTAGTCTGCTGGAAAATTTAAACGATAAAAATATCACCCTGGAAAGTATTGAGCGCGCTAAAACGCGTATTTTGAAAAATACCAAATTAGCCATGAAAAGCAGTAAAAACTTGAGCTTAAAGCTCAGTGAATCCATTGCGCAAGGCGATTACCGATTGTTCTTTTATACGCGCGATCTCGTTAAAGCGATTACGCTTTCTGATGTGATACGAGTGGCGACAACGTATTTTATTGAAAGCAATCGAACGACAGGATTATTTATTCCAACCAATCTACCAAAGCGTGCCACTATTCCATTGAGCCCGGACGTATCCATGCTGTTAAGCGATTATTCGGGATCCGAAGAGATTCATGTGGGTGAAGCGTTTGAGGCAACCACACAGAATATTGATGCGCGTATTGTTCGTTCATCTCCACTGCCAACAATGAAAACGGCGCTACTCAATAAATCCACACGTGGCCAGGCGGTGCAAGCAAGCCTGATTTTTCGCTTGGGTAATGAATCTGTTTTGCATGGCAAACGTGCGATACTGCATTTGATTCCTGATTTGCTGCGCCGAGGCACAAAAGAGATGACATTTCAAAAAGCGCAAGATGCCTTGGACAAGCTCCAGTCTGCGGTGCACATTTCAGGAAGAGGGGCGGCGGCCGTCGTGGTCGATATACACAGTGATCATCATCATTTTCCAGAAGCCATGCAGATTGCTAGTGATTTCATGCGTTCACCGCGTTTTTCCGAAGAAGAGTTTTTTATTATTCAAAAACGCGAATTAACGGATTTGGAGCAAGCGCGAATTGATCCGCAAGAAATTGGTATGAATGAATTAGAGCGACTCAAAAATCCTTTTGCAGTAGATAACATTCATTATGTTCCGACAATAGACGAAAGAATTGCCGAACTAAAAGCCGTAACATTTGAAAAAGCACAACAGGTTTATCATGAGCTGTATGGCGCTAATCACTTGGATGTGGCCATTATCGGAGATTTTGATTCAACCATTATTTCACAAATCGAAAATCGTTTAGGTGATTGGCAGTCCTCTGTTGTCTATCAGCGTGTTATCAGACCTTATGCCCCCGCGCTTTCTGAGTTACGAACCCTCAAAACATCAGACAAGCAAATGGCGTTGATTGCAATGGGCGCTAATTTCGCCATGCGTGACGATGATAAGCATTTTCCTGCTATGCGTATTGCGAATTATATTTTTGGCGAAAGCATGAAATCACGTTTAATGCAGCGCTTGCGGCACACGGAGGGATTATCTTATAGAGCAGGTTCCTCATTAAATGTCAGTCGCCATGATTTTTCTGGAACAATTACGCTTTCTGCGATTTGCGCGACAGATAAAGCCGATTTTGCATTACAATTGATGCAAGAAGAGTATCGTCATTGGGTTGAGAAAGGTGTAACCGAGCAAGAGCTGCAAGAAGGCAAGCAGGGTTTTCAATCCTACTTCGATAATTTATTGGGAAATGATGGGTACGTACTGCAAACCATGGGCTCATTGATGGATGTGAACCGGACTTTTGAATATTACGCCGAGTTGTTAAGTGCTATTGCACGGTTAGAAACGAGAGACGTGCTAGCCGCATTAGAGATTTCACTTTTAAAAGCGCCACTGGCGATTGTAAAAGCCGGAGATTTTTAAGCAGGCAATGCGCCCTTCCTTGTCAGCTGTAGCGTAAGGCAACTGTTTCCAGAATGGAAACAGTTGCTATGGCACATAGCGGTCTTTAAGTTAATACGCGATTTCACCTGATTTTTGATAAATTAACATAAGCCAAAAACTGATTAAGCATAATATCCCAGCAGTCCATAGCGGGACAGATATAGCAATATAACCCAGGGGCCCAGCAATCAAACCGCCTATCGTCCAGGTGATAGCGCCGATCGATCCTGTGACACCCATAATCCAGCCTTGGGATTCATGATTCGCCAGGTTCGAAAAAATACTTAATGCGACAGTAAAGCAAATCACATCGCTTGCGGCATTTAAGATGACCCATAACCATTGTGCTATTTCGCTGTGACTGATGGCCGCCCCCATATTGGCGATTGCCATAGTAAAAATGAAAAAAGCAAATAGATGAGTTTCTTTTGAAAACAACCCTAAGACAGTGCGTGCTATCAGTGCTGTTGTGATCGTAAAAATAACGCCGATAAATCCAACAAAAAGACCAATTTTAAAAACGCTATAATGGTATTTTACTAAGAAAAGCCAATTGATGGATTGATAATATAAGCTCCATGCCAGAATAAAACAAAAATACACTAATGAAAGCAATCTAAATCGTTTATCTAGAAAAGAAGCGATAAATAAGCGAAATCCTTTTAATAAAGGCACGCTTTTGTCTGTTTTAACTACCACTTTTTCTTTGAAAAAATAACACAACAATATCGCATTTAAAAAACAAACAAGAGCTGCCAGAATAAAAGGGGTTTGAAAGCTAAACCAGCTAACGAGATTTTTTTCTGCGGTCAAGCCACCAATCAATGGGCCAATGATAAGTCCCAGTGAGCTGGTGAACACAGTCCAGGACAAATATTTTGTTTTCGTTTGAGGTGTGCTGGCATCAATAATCGCGGCTGTGGCAATGGATTGCGTTCCTGCTGCTAAGCCTGCGATGATGCGACTCAATAACAATATCCATAAGCTGTGGACAATAACACCGAAAGCCGCTACGCAATAACTGATTGCGCTCCCTATCAGGCAAATCAATAGTATTTTTTTACGTCCAAACTTATCGGATAAGTCACCCAGCACAGGTGTGCTAAAAAACATAAATAAGGGAAATAAAGCTAGCGAAAAACCATATAAAAAGTCCCGCATCCATAACGATGTTCCAGCCGGTATGATCAAACTGTCTGGTTGCAATATTAATGGTGTTAGCACGGGCAACACCAAGATAATGCCAGCAATATCTAATAGTATCACCATGAAAAGTGGTAATAGCGATAACACAGATGTTTTATTTTTTGTTGGTAAAGAGCACATAAATAATCCTCTCAGTAGAAATGTTTGCTCATGCGAAATAACAAGAATCGCACCTTAGCAATGAAATAATTGAATGTTGTGGAGCTTGCGCCAATATGCGATTGATCTGTGCCGACCCTGAAGCTGGGGCGTAGTTTGTCTATGATAAAATTGATTAAGGAAGATTTGTCGGCGCCGTTTCTGTCAATAATCCCGGTAAAGAGCACTTTGTTATGGGGTAACGTAAAGCTCATATCATGAATGAGCACTGGCGAAGACGGCGACATAGTATCATTTCCAAAAATAGCTTAACACAAAGACTTAAGTCCGCAGGGGGTAAAGTCGCTATTGGAAATTTACTTGCGCATTGGCTGAGTACCTCAGAAGTTTTAATGTAACGGTCATAAATCTAGCATGTCATTTTATATAAGTAAAGTAGATGACTTAATTTAGTATCACAAACTAGTTCCAAAGGCTTTTATAAAAAAACGGGGTGGCAATGTATATGTTTTTTGCGCGCGCGACCTTGCTACCAAAAAAGATATTGTTTAGACAGTGATTTTTTTTTCATATACGCAAGTTCACGTGACGTCGGCTAAGATAAATGATTATGTCCGAAAATAGCGGGTATTATCCCCAAAAGCAGTCTATTCTTAATAGATGAAACAAGAAGATATCTACTACCAAGCCATGCTGGCTCGAGATTACCGGTTCGATGGTAAATTCTTTGTGGGGGTTAAAACCACAGGCATTTATTGCCGACCGATTTGTCCGGCTAAGCCAAAAAGAGAAAACGTTGAGTTTTTCTCCTCCCATATTGATGCCGAAAAAGCTGGCTTCAGACCTTGCATGAGATGTCGTCCAGAAAGTGCTCCCCAGTCGCCAGCTTGGATCGGCAAGTCTGCTGTCGTGCGCCGAGCGGTGAAAATTTTAAATTCACAAGACACAATCGAATTTAACGAAGATCAGTTTGCAGAACAGTTTGGCGTGACGGCCCGTCATTTGCGACGACTTTTTGCCGAGGAAATTGGCAAAACGCCAAAGCAGCTTTTCTTTGAAAATCGTTTGAACCTGGCTAGAAAACTGCTTATCGAAACAGCGCTGCCCATAACGGAGGTGGCATTTTCTTCAGGGTTTTCTTCTATCCGCCGTTTCAATGATGCGTTTAAAGACCGCTTCAAGAAAAGCCCAGGTGACACACGTCGCACCAAAGCGACACTGGATATCAAGGAAGGTTTAAAAATTTTGATTCCCTACCGCCCGCCATTTGATTTTGATGGGCTGATAAAATCTTACGAAAATCATCGCATAGGAAATCTGGAATGGTTTGAGGAAGGTAAAATGCACCGGGTCATTTCCATGAACGGCAAGGTCGGTCAAATCGCGATTTCAAATGATCCGAAAAATGCATCGCTTATCGTCGAAATTGATTTTCCAGATACATCAATTATTCATACCATCATCACCCGGGTTAGAAATCTTTTTGACCTCAGCTCTGATCCTGTCGTGATTGCAAATGTTTTAGAAGTGGATGTCGAAATAAAAAAACTGCTTAAGCAAAATCCAGGCGTAAGACTTCCTTCTGGTTGGGATCCTTTTGAAGTAGCAATCTCTGCTATTCTCGGTCAGCTCGTCAGTATCGAGTTTGGTCGTTCTCTGGTTTATGATTTGATAGAAATCGCAAGCAAAGAGGCTAGCGTGTTGGCGAACGGTAAAATGGTAAAGCTCTTTCCCACACCAAAAGATATTATAGCAGCAGATCTCACCAGCCTTAAGACAACTCGTGCGCGCAAACAAACGCTGCTCGCGTTCTGTAGCGCACTTTGCGAAAATAAGTTTTCTCTCGAATCCACGCAAGACGTTGATGAATTTCTGAAAAAGATTCAGCAAATCAAAGGCATTGGCCCCTGGACTGCGCATTACATAGCGCTCAAGGCGTTACGTAACACCGATACCTTTCCTGCCAGTGATTTGATTTTGGCAAGAGCACTTGAAAAACATTCGAAGGAAATCATCAATAAGATGAGTCCGTGGCGAGGCTATGTTGCAGCGCTTTTTTGGCTAAATTATGCAAACAGTCTAAAAAAGAAAAAGGCAGTAAAAAAATAGGCTGACATTAAAAAAATTTAAATGAGTGTAAAGATAAACAAAAGAAAGAGGTGTTTTATATGAGTAAATTACAAATGCAAATGGAATCAAAGATTGGTTCTCTTTATCTTGTCTGCTCCGAGCAAGGTCTGCATGGCGTTTTTTGGAAAAAGCAAACTGTGCCCATGCTAAACGAAAAAGCTAGCGTTGAAGCAACATGGTTTACAAAAACGCTCACCCAACTGGAAGAGTATCTGGATGGAAAGCGTAAAGTATTTGAGTTACCACTTTGCGCCGAAGGCACCGACTTTCAGAAGAAAGTCTGGCATGAATTAATGAAGATTCCTTATGGGCAAACGCGTTCTTATAAAGAAATAGCCGTTGCACTTTCTGATGCGAATGCCAGTCGCGCAGTGGGTAATGCAAACGGGAAAAATCCAATTTCTATCATTGTTCCCTGTCATCGAGTGATCTCATCAGACGGATCGATGGGTGGTTACGCTGGTGGGCTGGACACCAAACAAAAGCTGCTTTCACTTGAAGAGCTATCTTGGCAGGCCAAATTTAGCTCAATAAGCGACTCTTTGGGCTAAAACATTGACACAAATTTCTCTCCAGTAAAATCCACGCATCTTCGTTGTGTTATACTAAAGCATTCTTCACAAAGCTTTTCCATCATGCTGAATAAAGCGCTATCTAACAAAGTTCGAAGTCAGTAATAAAAAATTAAAAATAAGTAAAAAAACGAGGATATTTTATGAAGAGATTCACTGCCTGTTTCTTGTCGATCTTATTTTTATTCATTACCCAAAATCTTCATGCAGAAATCGCGTATGTTGATATCAACGGAAACTCCTATACTGAAAATTCAGATAGCTACCACGATTACGGTAATGCATTTTCTGAGCCTGGTGATGCAAATTATCATACTTCCCGCAACCATGTTTATCACAGGTATCATTCAGAGTATCATGCGAGCTTGCCAGCCACCATTCCAGCGCAAGGCGAGCCCGTCATTATAGTCAATCCGAATGTACATGCGTGGGGTGCTTATTCTGCAGCTGGAAAGCTGTTGCGTTCAGGGCTAGCAACAGCAGGATCTTCATATTGCCGGGATTTGGATCGCGCTTGTAAAACGAAAGCAGGCGTGTTTCGCATTAACTCATTGGGAAGCGAAGATTGTATCTCTAAAAAATTCCCGCTAGGCGAGGGTGGAGCGCCCATGCCGTATTGTATGTTTTTTAATGGTGGCCAAGGCATACATGGTTCACACGAGCTAGCGTATGCCAATATCAGTCATGGTTGTGTGCGTGTGAGCGTGAGTGACGCCAGGTGGTTGCGATTTCATTTTTCTCGCATCAATACTAAAGTCATCATTAAGCCCTATTAGCGATTTCGCCTGAAGTTCTCCCCGACGTACCGTGGACAAGCCACGGTACGTCGGAGTTCTTTGTGAATACGTTCTTTTTGCTTCAACGAAATTGAAGTGAATCAAAAAAACGGGGTGGCAACAAAGCCGAAAAAAGAGATATCCCCTGATATCGGCGCAAATTTGCTAAGTAATATTTAAATACCTTTTTAGAATCAATCCATTAAGATCCCATGAAAATCCCATTTTTCTCAAATCACGCCTATACTTAAAATTATGGGTATAACGCGTATTAAAAACTGGGTTTCCATGGAACATATCTTAATATATACAAGCGAATCTACCGAAGATCATAAGCGCCAGGTATTGGATAACATTATTAATGTTAGCGCGAAGCTCAATGCCGAAAAAAATATAACTGGCATATTGCTATATGACACGAAAAATTTCCTTCAGATACTGGAGGGCGATGAATTTCAAATTAATGCGTTATTGGGTAAAATAAAAAAAGATAATCGTCATACCAATATTCGTATTGTGATCTCAGAAAAGCTTAAGTCGCGTAATTTTAAAAACTGGTCCATGCGCGTCAAATTAATCGAAACCAATGCGCTAACTGAAATACACAAATGGGCGATCCAAAGCGGTCAAAATTTATGGGGTAAAGAGCATGATGATGTTTTAAAGCTAATCCTCATCTTGATTCTAGAAGTTTTTCCGGAAGCTAGCGAATTTTCAAAAGATCAAACAATATTGGATTATGATTCCCTTACCAGAAGAGAGCGCGAGATCTTATTATTTCTTGTCAAAGGATTCACTGCAAAAAATATTGCTAATCAATTAAATATTTCAGAGAAAACCGTGGCACGCCATGCAGAAAATATTCGAAATAAGTGGGGTTGTGCCAGCAAAAGCGAAATCATTTCCGCCATTTTCGATAGTGGCTATGTTTACAAGCTATTGTAAGCGAAATGGGTTATATCTCCCATAGACTTTTTTGCTTGTGGAAAGTAGTCTAGCCTCGGTCTATTTCTATCATTTGATAGATGTTTTTGCGGCTGTTAGATTTTTCATGGATATATTACGGCTATTTACCACAACTATTTTTGATTGGTTGCAAAGAGTCAAAATAATAGTATTACCGAGAAATAATCATGCTAAGACAAGCCAGGGTATCACCACTCAATTATAAAGAAGCAGCACGTCATCTTGCCACTCAGCTGAAAAGTTACTCCTTAGTCGGTACTTTGCCATCAAAAGAAGAAACGACGAATCCTTGGGAAGTCGCTCACGGTGTTTATTTCCTCTTCGTAAAGCAATTTCAATATTACGTTTGCTCGGCCCAACAATTATTACAGAAAGGGCCTCTTGCTATCGAATTAGCAGATGGCGATTACATTTATGTTAAATTAAAGCTGATGCACCAGGAAAATTCCGTTTTTCGCTTGAGAAAAAACTTGCGATTGAGCGGACACCTTCAATTAGTAAAAGGCTTTGAAGATGCAACGGTTACTGCTGCTGGCGAAATTTTCTTTAGTCAGGGCAAGCTAATTTTATATAATAATAAATCGTCAAATTTTATGTATTCGATAGCTGCGACTCAACGCGAAATCAATGAAGTATTTAAGACAGATACCGCCACCAGTTTCTTCGATGAATTAGAAGATGTTGAGAAAATATTATTAGAGTGTTATCGAAGACAAGATGAGCTCATGCTGATAAGGCGTCAACTGGACGCAGTTAAAATGGAGTGCAAATTCTTATTGGTAAAATCACTGGTTGAGCTAGCCTTGGGCGAGTTGTTAACTAAAATAGATGTTCTGAGTGAGGGACAATCTAAGCAAAACGCCTATTTAACTCTCACAGAAAAAAATGAGATAAATAAATGCTTTCAAACCGTCCGGTCTTTTGCCGCTATTATACAACAATGCCGAAGTGAAGCTGACTTTATAGCAGAAATAACGAAATTAGATTCGCTGCTTGAAAAGATGGTGGTGTCAGGTAAAAAATACTATCTGTATAATAAAACCCTGAGTAACATTGCCTCTCGCCTACAAAAGACATTGAATGTGAATCATCTAATGCGACGGTTCAACGCATTGGATAAGGAGTTAGACCAACATCTGGAAACCAAAGGGTTAATATTGGATACGATTAAGCAAGAAGCGTACAGCCATCGATTCAACTTGATTGCCCACTTTCCTGATTTGCAATTACAGACTTTTGGTCGTGATTTTAATACCGATTTTCTGGTAGAAAAACACGTGAAAGCATCAAATCAGGTGCATGTTATTGCGCCGGAGTTTCGGATGCCCCGGATTCATTCTTTTTACTCTAAGGCGTCCCTCGATATAAATAAACCTAAAGCCTCTGTAGAGCTCGCTAACTCTGATAATATGATGCCTCATCTTAAAACCAATGGTTGGGTTTCATAAGCGTTTAAAGTGAGGCACAAAAAAAAGCCCGCATTAGCGGGCTTTTTTATGATGAGGCCAATTAACCAAATTTAATGCTGGCTCTAGCACCAACGATGTTCTCACTTCTGCCGGTTCCACGATTACCAGAGCTATACGCTTTATCATGATCCCATTCAAAGCCAACATTCGTGTTCTTCCACATATCAATGTTGTAACCGATTAATAAGCGTGTTCTTGGTAAGCCCAGGTTCACGGCAAAATTAGAAGACTGCAAACCAATATACAGATTTTGACTTCTGCTCCAGGCATTGAAGTTATAACCTCCAGTGACATCCGCTGCCCAAGGTCTGGCACCGCTTGCAAAAGGATTTTCAAACTGTGTTGATAAATCAACAGGGTTAAATTGCTGTATTGCACTGGTATAACGAGCGCTAATACTAAACGGCCCACTGTTTACATCGGCATAGACTGCTAAGCCACCCACTAAATGCACGTAGTTGCGATTAAAGAAAGGGGCATTACCAATCATGCTGCGAATATCGTTAACGCCGACGATATTAGACATATAACCTATGCCAACATCAAAGCCGATGTAATCGTTGATTTGATCAAATCCAAGTGCCGCACCGTAAATGGTATTGCTATGCTGGTGACGGAATTGGGTAGCTGGATTGTCAAAGGCGTAAATATCCCCATGCAAACCTCCTTGCGTAATAAATCCAAGCTTCGCGGAAGGTTGTAACGATTCTGTCATCACTTCTGCCATGGTGCGAACCAAGGGATGAATTTGATAGCGACCATAATCAGTAAATTGTTTGCCGACTTGGAAGAAAATAGGAGAAACAGCAAAGTTCCCAATCGTCACATACCCTTGCTCTAAGTTAATCAGATCGTTTGTGTAAGCTGTGCTGTAGGAGCCGCCAATAACGCCGTTGGGGCCGCTGAAATTGCTATAGCTTAAGCTGCTAAACGCTTTTGCCCAATCGTTAATGTTGGCGGAGATATTCATGTACGCATCATTGACTGAGACACGGACATAGTTTTCGCCCATGTAACCGGAGGTACGATTTCCCCAATGGCCATCCACATTCAAGCCGCCGCTGATGCCGATACGATTAAACCAATCCGGCATGGCTTTGCTGCGGCCAGTATTTTGGCTCATGGCATCATAGCGGAGTTGGTGAAGATCGACTTGCGGGACCACGATGGTGGGCAGAGCGCCCATGTCTTTATAGTCACCTTTGTATTGGACTTCTGTCACGTGATGAGTTTTTTTGTGTTGATATGATGCCGCTTGTGATTGAGTTTGAGTGTGCGCAAGTGCAAGATTGCTAATCAATCCCAATATGCCCACCGATGCAAAAATGAGTTTGTGTTTCATGCTCTTAGTATCTCCTTTAAAGATTTCATCGACTTTATCACTTTCAAAGGTTTTTTCAATAGCGTTAAATTTTATTCGATACAGGGAAAAGCAGTCAGTGAGGAGATCAGCCTTT
Source organism: Gammaproteobacteria bacterium (assembly GCA_031291175.1). GTDB lineage: Bacteria > Pseudomonadota > Gammaproteobacteria > DSM-16500 > DSM-16500 > UBA5158. The sequence continues at coordinate 140,824 of JARLJO010000047.1, read as the reverse complement.
CTTCTGGTCAAAATTACAATAAGATTATCATTTTGGAGCACTTAATGGTCGCCGGTTTTGGCAATGGATCAGCGCATTGTCCGGATTATTCCTGACAGGAATAATCCGGACATTATTTTAAAGCCGGTAAGTCTACCATGGCTTATTAAAATCAATGTGAGATTCAGCCATGTTTACTTCAGCATCCAGCACTAATATTGCCACGTTTCAGAAAGAGAGTGGTGCTCCTAAAAATGATTCGCCTATTGAAAAAATCGTCTCTTTGAGTCATTTTTTTAAGCCAGCGTCGGTCACATCAGAAGAAAAACACACCTTGCAATTGGGGCATGTTAGCGTTGCTGTGCCTTTATGCAGAATGCCCGATCATTCTGGTTATTTTTTCTATTTTAAATTAAATGATCATCCTGAATTAGTGGAAGAAGGGGCGAGATTAATTGCTGAGAGAATAAAAGCATCGGGTGTCCTCAATCCTTATTTTGTGACGCCCGAGGCGAGCACACTGGCATTGGCGCATGTGTTGCGTCATACCTATAAAATTCAAGGTATCACACTCTACAAAACCAGACAGATAAATGATAAAAACCCAATTTGTGTTGAATACGATACCGTTACGGCTTTAGAGAAAAAGAAATTGTATTTAGGCGAAAATAAGATTGCTGAACTAAAAGGTAAAAGCATTTTTATTCTAGACAGCGTTTGTACGAGCGGTGGTACAGTCCGCGCAACGTATGATTTATTAATCAAGGCCGGCGTCAGCGCAAACAATATTGTTGAAGCCACGATGTTATTTAACGAAGGTCGGGATATATCAACATTGAATGTAGGTGCTAATACATCATTAAGTATTCATCGTTTTGCACATTTGCCACTTTTTTCAAAGCAAGATGGTGCCCGTTTTTTCTCGTCGCCTGTAGTTGAAGCAAAACTAAAAATTGTAGTGGCATCAGAGAGCGTTATTAAACTCGATGCCGTTAAGAAGGCGGTAGCCGACTTTTATCAAAATCAAAATGTGATATTTGAAATAATAGGGGTCACGACTGTTTCTGGTGTGGGAGAGCAGCCATTTAACGATGAAACAGCTAGAGGTGCTGCTAATCGTTTGTCACATGCAGAAAGTTTAATCCCCAACGCGGATATGTACATTGCCATTGAAAACGGTTTGTTTGAAGAAGCCCAAAGATTTTTTGATAAAGCCATCATTAAAATCAAAACGAAAGCCGGTGACGAAAAAACGGAAGAATCCATCAAAGTAGAATTTCCAGCGCAATATGTTGAAGAGGCGAAAAGCTTAGGCTTTGATAAAACCACCGTCGGCGCTTGTCTGCATAAAGCGGGTAAGGTGAAAGATGCAAAAGATCCACATGCTGATTTGGGTGATAAAATCTCGCGTGCGGTTATTCTGACGGATTCAGTTCAAGCTGGTTTGAAAGGGTTATCGCTTGTTCCATCTTCTTCACAAAAAATGCGGCGTTAATGTGGATTGGGTTTGGCAAATGCCAAACCCAACTTGCTCGGTTTATTTTCCGACATAACCTTGCGGACTGCCAAGACCGGTCGTGAAGTCATAACCCACTAAAGCAGGATAGCCATTATAGCCTTGCACGATATCATGCCAATAACTATGGTAATTCTTTATGGCATTACCATAAATGTAGGTAAGCTCATCAAAACTGGAGCTAGCTCTGTGGTTTGCCGAATTAATAATACCTGACAAAGCCGGTGCGGCAATGCTAGTGCCGCCATCCGTGAACCATCCAGCAGGCTGGTGCAGTGAGGAATAAACGCATACGCCTGTGCTGGGATCTGAGTTAAAGGCGATATCCGGCGTGCCGCGTGCATTTCCCACTATTTTTGCAACAGAATTTTGATAACTGGGTCGTGGTTCATACAGGCTAGGTCCACCGCTACCACCGTTTTTAGATCCTGCGGCGACATTAGGATTACTGCTCCACGCTGTTTCACCCGTGAAGTTTCCTTGGGCATTACGTATCAGGCTGGTTCCCCCTGCTGAGATCACATAAGGTGAGCTACTAGGGTAATTGGCCGGTGCGGATTTATCGCCACTGCTTGCTACATAAACGATATTTGGCGTTGTTTGAAAATATCGATCAAAACCCGTTTCAGTAGCAAATTCACTGACGCTCCAGCTCATTGAAACACCGCCACCGCCAGCTTGATTTTTCACATATTGAGTGGCGTAGCAAACGGCGTACATTTTATCCCAGAGGTTGTCACTGGGTGCTTCCACCATGATAATTTTTGCCGCAGGCGCCATCGCATGTGCCCATTCAATATCGGCTACGTGTTCATCACAGGGGTCATTGCCTGCTGTGACATCCGTTTCGCAGTTTTTGGGTGGCGTAAGGCTTGCGGGGAGTAAATTAGCGCAGCCGGTTGTTAGCGGAAAAGTAGAAGGAGCAGGTGGTGTATAGACTACCGTAATCGAAGTTGCCGGCAGTCCAAATTGAGTTGAAAAAGTATTGAGATCACTCTGCGCATGCGCATTATCGAGCGCTTCTACAACAGCAATGGCGCCCCAGCCACCTTGAGGATTGGCTGTGGTGGCATTAGTTGGGCAGCCAGGCACAGAAGATGTCAGACCATATACACAGGCTATTGAGGCGGGAGTTTCGCAGTTTATCGGTGCGCTTTTTGCGTAGGCATTCGATAGACAAATCAATAATAAGCTGTAGATAATTTTTTTCATAAACGTCCTTTTGGTTTACTGTTTATCCGTGAAAATAGAGTCAACATTTAGCTATTTATATTAGCTTTTCTACGCTATTTAATACCAGCGCAAATTGGCCGAATCTCATGTAAGATATCTTTTACTGAATGGATTATGGATCATCAAGAATGATAAAAGAAAAAGGCGCCGCGACATTATTAATTGCCGCAATTTTGATGGTATCAGCTACGTTAATCGTGCTGTACGCCGGTCAGCATAGCATGCTCCAACAAAAATCCGTTTCGAGTCAAAATAATCATAATCAAAGTTTTGAGGCGGCGGAGGCAGGGCTTGAATTTGCTATTGCTTATCTGAACCAGAATGCAACGACTATCCTGGCCAGTCCCTCGGGTGGTTTTATTTCCTATGGCGCCAGTAACAGTGCGCTTACCAATGTGTCATTATCCAATAACAGCAAATTTTCCGTAGTGTACACCAATCCCATTGCGAATAATTATGCTTTGATCTTGATTACGGTCACTGGAAAAAGTGTGGATTCCAGTTCGACTAAGATAGTGCAACAGCAAGTCGCTCAACAGCCTAATATCATTATGTCGACAGTTTCTTCTTTAGGGAATATCTCTTTTGTGGGTGGCGCGACATTGTTGAATAACACTGTGACGGGTTCAAACATCAGCACGGGAGGAACTGTCACCATTAATAATGGCGCACAAACGTTTACCGCCTCTGGTGTCAGTTCTTATCAAGGCCATTTTGGTTCGGATGTTCAGCAGAATGTGGCTGCGTATCAAGGCTTATCAGAAAGTGCCTATTTTCAAGCACTTTTTGGTGTGTCTGAAACAGCAGAAAAAAGTGCGGTGCAATCATCCGGTTTATACTACAGCAACCTGGCAGCAGATTATTCACAAAAATTGAGTGGCGTGACGGGAAAAAACATATGGATAGATCAGAGTAATGGTTCTACGGTCACGATTGGGCAAGGGGTGACGATTGGATCGTCAGCGAATCCTGTGACACTGATAGTGATGGGGGATTTAAGCATAGCCAATGGCGCTATTATATATGGATTTGTCTATGCCTCAGGGCCATCGAATGGTTTTAGTCTGGCGGGTGGTGCAAAAATTTATGGAGGCATTGCCTCAGGCAGCACGATGAATATTTCTAATGGATTTCAAATGGTATACAACAAATTCCCGCGTATTGTCGGTGCGAGCGGTGCTGGTGCTTATGCCAGAGTGCCGGGCACTTGGCGAGATTTCTAGTCTCTATTTTTCCCACCCATTTTCTTGGGTGGGTTGGCAAATAACGTCGCTCTTACTTTACGTTTTACTTTTTGTTTCGGGTTCTGGTGCTTTAGCTTCTGCCTCTGTTTTGGCTGGCGTGGCTGCGGGTGCTGCTGCTGTTTTTGCTGGTGCGGCAGTTGGTGGTGTTGCCGCTTTATCTCCTGGCTCTTTGGAGGCAAAGTCGGCTGGTCTGGTTTTATTATTCTTTAGGACTTCAAACAAATTATCATAGACATTGTTGGCGCTCCAAACATACCAGCCAGAAACGTCTTTCGCATCTTCGACGGCGCGAATTTCTTGCAAGAGATATTGTTGCTTTTGCGCATTTGAGGTCTTTTTGATGTAATGATAGTTGGCAGCTTCAATGAAAGCATGCACTTTAAAAGGCGCTTTGTTATTGAATTGTCCTACCAGTGCATCCAGGGAATGATTGATGGTTTGGTAAGGCACGGCAGAGTATTTTTGATAAGGCCAAAAATGCGAAGGGTAAACCATAGGGTTCACACCATCCACGCTATCTGCGAACATTTGAATATTTTGACCGATGTGCATGGAAGGGTAATAACTGACTTCGCCAAATATATCAATTTCCATAGGAACATGTTCGGCGCTGATTTTTGTTTTAAACCATTTGATGATGTCATAAACGTCTTTGGCATGTTGTGGGTTGGCCGGTGATTTAGAGCTATAGCGAATGTAGTCAAGTTGCACTGCATTGGCACCAGCTTTGATTGCTTCATCAACGTAGACGTATTTTTTCTCCCAATAGGCTTTAGAGTGAATTTGCTCTGCATTGCCGCCGTCAGAAAACACCACAATACGAGCCACATCTTTAATGCCAGCGTCTTTCACTTTGGCAATCGCTGGAGCGTAATGTGAACTATGGTATTCATGATCGATGATGAAGGTGTTAATGCCGGTCTCTTTGGCTTGCTTTATCAGGTAGTTTAGCTTGTCAGGCGACTCTAGCATGTATTGGGTGAGGTAAATCCCCTTGTCCCAGGCGTGGGCAGTTGAGATCAGGCTGCAGGATACTAATGCGGTTAAGATAAGTTTAGACCGTGGTTGCCACATGCCATTATCCTTTTTTTAGTTTTGTACTAGTCTTTCTAGATTAATATAGTAGCAAGTTGATAACAAGCAAGATAACGAGTAAGCGACAATACGGCTTCTGTTTTTTGAGTTTCGGATTTTGTAGATGGCAAGCCTTGCGCATCTTGTTTCATTAAGCCTAGTGATTTAGCAATTGTATGATGGGTTGGTGGGGTGGCTTCTCTTGCGATTTGTTAGTTTCTCTGCAATACATGCTATTTTTAAAATAAGCTAAAATCGCATTTTTGTTTCCTATTTACGCAGCAGCTTCTTCCCTTGGGGCTTTGTTAAGTAAATCGAGAAATGGTCTTATCGTTCCCGCCCCCCAGGCGCACTACTATCAGGTGAGTCTGTGCGAATTCCTGTCATCCCCGCGAAGGCGGGGAATCCATTCCAAAAACTACGCTGATATCAAAGTAGATACTCTGGAGTTGACTGTGAGAAGCTTTCACTAATGCAGATCGTAGGCACTTCCCCCTTTGAAAGGGGGATTGAGGGGGATTTTTATAAAATATAACGTTCATGCAATACCGATGTGTAGGTTGGGTTGAGCGTTTTTCGCGAAACCCAACATTTCTTTCGTGGATATGAAATGGTAGTTCTTAAGCAGGGTTCATGCGTTTTAATAGCATGGATGTGTTAATCCCCCCAAACCCAAAGCTATTGTTCATGACAATATTAGATTGAAACGTTAATTCTTTTTCGCTTGGCGATTTGAAGTGAAACTCAGGCGAGATGTTGTCAAGATTAAATGCCGGAGCCAAAAAGTTTTTGGTTAACATCAACGAGCAAAATACGGTTTCAATAGCGCCCGCTGCACCGCAAGCATGACCAGTGAGGCTCTTTGTGCTTGAGACAAAGGTGGATGACATTTGCGTTTGAAAAATCCGCTCCATTGCAATGGCTTCTACTTTGTCTCCTAGCATTGTGCTGGTGGCATGGGCATTCACGTAATCAATTTTGCTCACAGAAATTGCTGCATCTTTCAAGGCTTCTTGCATGGCAAGATAAGCTCCTTCACCGTTAGGTTCAGGTTCTGTCACATGATAGCCATCCGATGCGATACCAAAGCCTATGATTTCGGCATAGATCTTGGCATTGCGTTCGATGGCGGAATCCAGCGATTCAATAATAAAAGTAGCTGCTCCCTCACCGAGTACAAAGCCATCCCGCTCCTGGTCAAAAGGTCTCGAGGCATAAAGCGGTTGTTCATTGCGACGTGAAAGCGCGCGAGCTGAAGAAAAACCCGCAATGCTAAGCGGAGTGATGGGGGCTTCAGCGCCACCTGCAATCCACACATCAGAACGTCCAGATTGAATTTCACGGTAGGCTTGTCCAATGGCTTGTGATCCGCTAGCGCATGCGGATGAAATGGCGTAGTTCGGCCCCGTTGCTCGATAACGAATGCTCACTTGTCCGCTGGCTAAATTGGCCAAAATAGAGGGAATCAAAAAAGGGCTAACGCGTTTAGCTCCCCCATGTTCAAAATCGACAGCCGTTTCTTCGATGGTATAGAGGCCGCCCAGGCCCACGCCAATGGCTACGCCCGCATGATGTAGGCGCGCGAGTGGAATACCGGAATCTTTGACTGCCATGTCTGTTGCCGCGAGACACATTTGAATGAATCGATCATTTCTGCGAATTTCTTTGGCGTCCAAAAAATCTTCCGCATGAAACTGCGCGGCTTCTCCAGCAAATTGTACCGGCAGTTTTTCGGTGTCAAATCGAGTAATGAGCCGTATGCCACTGGTGGATTCTCTGAGTGATTTTTCAATTTCATCCAGGGTAATCCCAATGGGGGTGACAGCTCCTATGCCGGTTATCACAACACGTTTTTTAAGGTGATTCATTTTGTTTTCCTCGCGGTTTTTTTGACTGTTTGATTAACACTTAAAATACTTAAAATTTGTTGTTTTATCCCTCGAACTTGATGGGGATCATTAGACAGACGTGCGCAAAGCTGGGCGCCAAGGCCAGCAGCAAAGACTAATTTAGCAAGCTCAACAGGGGTTTTATCTTTTCTAAAAAGGTGTTGGTCTTGGCCATTTTTAATGATTGTTTCAAGCCATGCAAAGCAAAAGGTGTAGAGTTTGCTTAAAGCAGGTCGCATGCTCTTTGGTAGAGAATTGAAATCGGTGCCTAGTGCTGATAAAGGGCATAATTTTTTAGTGTCAGCAGAAAACTGCTGATAGATTTCAAATAAAGCGCCAATTTGCGCATCGGGGGCAAAAACTTCAATGGTTTTTGTCCATGCGGTGAAGGAGGCACGTTGTTCTTCAATAAGACATTTTCCTAAGTCTTCTTTCGATTTGAAGTGAACATACATGCTGGATTTTTTTATTTGCAATGCGTCCGCTATGTGCTGAAAGCTAAAACCATTATAACCCACTTCTTGCAGCAGTTTTTTGGCTTCAATCAGGGCGCGAATTTTTGTGTTGCCTGTTCGTATCATGATTTTCCTGGGGAAAGTGACAAAGATCAGTAGGTCTTATTTTCCTACCTATAGATAGGAAAGATATATTCTACATGACTATTTGCAAGATACAAAGTGCATCGCAATGGGGCGGCGGTTATTGTCATTAACCTATTGATTTAAAAATATTAATATTAATAGATCTTTTTCAAGGGTTATAAGAGGGATGCCGTAGCGCGGACTAAGACCCCACGTTTTTTGTGGGGTCGTGTCCACGAAACCCTGTTTATTTACTCTCTTTATTTGAATATTCACTATTTTGCACCTACATGAACTTTAGGCCTGTGCCGCGGACACACCCCTCACAAAAAGCGCGAGGGGCTTAGTCCGCGCTACTAGTCGTATTATTGGGTTTGTTGGTAGCATTAAATTGTGCAGCCAGTATGGGTCTGTGTTAAAATGCATCGAGCTTGAATGAAATTCTATCCGTATTCCGTTTTCATTAAGCATTCCTTAATCTTCGCCAAGCTATGATAAAGATTCCAATGTTTAGAACATTAAATAAGGAATTATTCTATGGCTAACATACGGAATCTTGTTTTTTCAGGTGGGGGTGTGGCTGCATTTGCTTATGGTGGTGCAATAGAAACGTTAGTCAAGCAACCGGGTTTTTCTCTTTCGCAAATTCAACGTGTCATCGGTACTTCTGCAGGTTCCATTGCCGCTTTTCAAGTCTGCGCTAATTTCACTGTTCCCCAAATGCTAGCCAACAGACAATTATTCGATTGCAAAAAAATTGCTGATACCCACAGTTTCCTGCAGGTAGGGCGAAACATTTTTCAATTTCATTCCATCTATCAAGGACACGAATTAAGAAAAACAATACTGGCATTGATGGCTTCAGCCGGGTTAGATAAACAGTCCACTTTTGGTGATTTAAAAAAGAAAGGTTTCAAAGACCTCTATGTGACAACCACAAGAATAGTACGCCACGAAGAGAAGACTGAAATCAAAGTCAAAGTGTTTTCTGCGGAAGAAGAAAAAGATACGCCGATTTTACCTGTTCTTTTAGCCTCTAGCTCAATTCCAGGCGTTTTTCCTGCAGTTAAATTGAAACAGATCACGGCAACTTGCTGGCAAGAAGATCCAGACGGTGAAAGCTTTGTGGATGGCGGGTGCACTGATAATTTTTCGCTAACGTATTTTGACCAAGCTAAATTTTTGAGTCAAGCTGATCCTCTGGCACAAAGTGCAGTGAATGAGGAAACCTTAGGTCTTAGGCTAAGTAGTGCAAAAGAAGTCGCCAATGTGGAGCAGCTACGAGCTCAAATAAAAAAAGTGCAAGAGGATGATATCATCAGTTTATGTTTGGCAGCTTTAAATTACGGTTTGCAACCCAATTATAATTATGGAGCAAATGGTTACCGTACGATTTTTATAAATCGCAGTGGCATAAAGTCAACGCAATTTAATATCAGCGAAGAAGAAAAAGCTAAACTGCATCAAGCGGGTAGTGAAGCTGTTATTCAAAAAGTGGCTCACGAAAAAAATGCGATATCACACCATAAAACGCTCAGTCTTTTCTTTCGAAAAAGCATTGAGCCGCTGCCCGTGCTCGTTGTTAAGCCGGATTCTGGTGGATTAAAGTTATAGCTAATAAAATGCTTTTAGCTTATCAATGATTTCTTGGCGGGAGAACGGCTCAGCAAAATAATATCCTTGAATATAATCTGATTTCAGTTCTTTTAAAATCTGAAATTGTTCTTCTATTTCAATGCCTTCAGCGATAATTTTAATATTTAAATTATGAGCAAGCTCAATAATAGCTTTGATAATTAACACATCGTCTTTGTTCTGAGTGATGTGTTCAACAAAAATCCGATCAATTTTGATGAATGACACTGGCAGATTTTTTAAATATCGGATAGAAGAGTAAGCGATACCAAAGTCATCCAGTGCGAAGCGAATGCCAGATTTTTTAAACTCATGCATTAGCAGGGCTGCGCTGACAGGATGTTGCATCAATTCGGTTTCCGTAATTTCAAAAATCAGATTATGGCGGTTTATGTTGGTTTCGCGGAAAAGATTTTTGGCGAAGGTAAGGAATTTTTCATCTTGCAGTAAGGACACTGAAAGATTCACAGATAGCATGAATTCATCTGCAGAGACAGTTGTGATAATAGCTTGGTAATCTTGGCAGGCTTGCCGCAAAACCCATTCGGAAATAGGGTGTATTAGACCATTTTTTTCAGCGATGGAAATAAACTCTGCCGGAGACACCTGTCCTAATGAGGGGTTATGCCAACGTATTAGAGCTTCAATTGCGCTGGGTCGCTTTGTTTTTGAATCAAACATGAGTTGATACTTGAGAGAAAACTCATTATTTTTTAGCGCTTGTGTCATTTTGATATTTAAATTGTATAGACGTTTTACTTTTTTGCTTAACTCATCATCAAACAGAAAATAAGTATTTTTCCCCGCATTTTTTGCTTGATACATTGCGATTTCAGCATTTTTTATCATATCTTCAGCAGATTCTCCCATCATGCTGTAAATAACAACGCCCATACTGAATGTAATAAGTGCTTCTTGCTGGACAATTTTGATGGGGTTTTCTGCTATATTAAGATAGCTCATGAGTAGGGGTTTTAATTCATTGAGGGAAGAGATGTTTTCAAAGATAACCACAAATTCGTCGCCACCTAATCGCGCTAGATAATGTTCTGGCGCGGTTGCGGTTAACAGTTTTGATAGGGCTTTAAGTGCTTCATCACCTAAAGAATGCCCTAAGTAATCATTGATCTGTTTGAAATTATCTAGATCAATTAAGCAGACGGCCAATTTCATTTTCAGGTGATTGGCATTTTCTATGGCGTGAGAGAGATGCTCGAAAAAACTGATACGATTAGGTAATGCAGTTAATGTATCAAAATGTGCGAGTCGATGTAATTCAGATTCAGAATGGATTTCGGCTATGTGTTTTTGTCCATAAATGGTAAATAAAATGATATTGATGAGCACGCAAAATAATAACCCGGTGACGAGCACCGACCAATTTTGTCCTGATATAATGGGCGTGCTTACCTTTAAATATAAAGCAATGACACCGATAAAAGTGATACATAAAGGAATAAGTATCCAAAAAACTCGCGGACGCCATAAGGCTCTGGGCTTTGCGAATAAGATGAGTAATAACGGGGTAAAAATCAGGACGCCAATACTGTCGCCTACCCACCATGTGGTCCAGCTTAACAGGAAGTGATCTGCAGGTAAGGTATGAATGAGGTATAAAAGCGTGTTGCTCCAGGTGCAATTGATTAAACAAGATAGAGGCCCGGATAAAAATGCAAACAACAAAATATCATTAGGGTATTGAAGCGTATTATTTAGCCCAACCCATTTTTGAATCATCTGTCGGCCAACAATGGTTTGTAGCACGGCGCCCGTGCCGATAATAATGCCGATGATCAGGGGCATGAATAAAGAGGGCTGAGTGCCGTATTGAATAGAGATATAAAAATTCAATAACAGCGATCCTAAAAAAACACCAGGAAGAGAGCGTAAGCCCCATATCATGGATGTGCCTAAGGCGATCCCGGATGGCATCCAGATAGGGGTGGCATATCCTGATGGGGTAGCGATGAGTGTGAGCCCTAAAATGCCGGTAAGAGCGTAAGACAAGGTAATCGCAAACACTAGCAATGCATTGGGTAATAGGCTAGGTTTGTTTGACGTATCGCTCACGTTGGGCCCTGGTATGATTGAATGATTCATTTCATTATTGCAGACGGTCTGGGACTCGTAGCAAGCCAGTCGAGCTATTTTTTTTCGTTTATAATAGAGGTGTGCGTGCTAACTTAGAGAAATATTTTTTCGCCTTCATAAGGAGCAATGCAGTGTGTTTGAGATTGCCGTGTTTTCAGTAATTCGCGAGCAAAGGCGAGCTTTGCATCAATATCTTCATCTGTTTGGCTGGGGTCATGATGGTAAAGACAAAGCAGTTTTATGTTTGCTTTGTCAGCAACATCCACAACACGGCTGACGGACGAATGTCCCCACCCGGTTTTTTGTGCATATTCCTCGTCCGTATACGTTGTATCAATCACTAATATATCCGAATCCTTAATGAATTCTATGAGCCGGTCGACTTCAAATTGATTGTAATAAGGTGAGTCTTCTAAAAATAATTCATTGTCCGTAATGTAACAAAAAGATTTGTTGTCATAGCGCACGCGATATCCCAGGCATCGTCCCGGATGATTTAATAACAAGGCGTCTACCGTGATTTCGTCAAATTGAATGCTCTCTTCAGCGACGTCATGAAAATTCAATTTTGCCGAAAATTCTTGCATGGTAATGGGAAAATAAATGCTGTCCATTTGACCGGACAGTAACTTTTCAACGCCAATGCCAGCATGGGATGGACCATAGATATCAAATAAATTCCCTTTGTTATACAAAGGAGCAAAGAAAGGAAATCCATTAATGTGATCATAATGCGCATGCGAAATAAATATTTTTGCATTGATAGGCATTTTTTTTGTTCGCAGGAGGTAATCCGAAAAAGTTTTGATGCCAGTGCCAGCATCAAAAATCAATAAGTGTTTTTTTCCATAAAGCAACGTGACGCAATTGGTGTTACCGCCATAGCGAATAGAATTTTCTCCTGGCACAGGCAGTGTGCCCCTTACGCCCCAAAATTGAATGCAGCCAGTATGGCTTACGATATCAGAGATATCTTCGATAAATGTTTTAGGATCGACTGGTTTTAGAATGTACCCATCCACACCGGCATTCAGCGCGACTCTCTTGTCGTACTCGAAGACTTTGCCGGTAACGATAATAAAAATGGGTTGCTTGATGTTTTTTAATTCACGCAAATTTTTGAAAAATTCCAGCCCATCTAATTCAGGCATTACCATATCACAGAGGATCACATCCGCATTGATTAAACCTTGCTGGATTTTTTCAAACGCGACGCGACTGGAATCAATGATCTCCGCGCTACAGCCTGCTTCAGTGATTAAATTTTTATGAATGACTGCGCTGACATGGTCGTCATCGACAAGAACGAAATGCAGAGATTGATCCATTTTCATAATGGTTTTCTGCTTTTAATAGAGGTTGATAAAACATTCGAATACTTAATATATATATTATCATACAAAAACGAGAGTGCTGATAAATACCGTTAATTCAACTGCCTGCCTTTGTCATATAAAGTATGGGCAGAGCAATAATGTCTGAATTGTGTTCAGCAGTATCTAGTCTTTTGCACGTGCTCTCGGGGTGAGTACTCTTGTTTTAACGGAATCGTCATTATGCTCAAATGACGAGTTTGGGATCCTAATTGGCGGAACAATGGCTCTTTTTCTCGATTGGTTTCCAAATACACCATTAACCTGTAAACCATTCACAAAATCAACACCTGGCGCAGGTTCATGTGTGGCTTGCTGATTGTTTGCGGGGATTGCCGGTTCATATTGCTCGATACAGGATTCTGCAGGATTCGACTGTAATAATTTATTTATTTGTTGATCAGATGAATAGTCATTTGCTTCATTGAATACCAAGGGAACTACGATTTGTACTCTTTTACTTTTCCAAGCCGATTTGATGGAGGATTTAAATAAGCTACGAAATGGTAAGACCACAAGAGTAGCGAATGCAGCAAGGGTCGGGACGGCTTTAAGCAGGGTCAAGCCCATTAAGGCAGCTGAGGTTGAAAGAAAAGTCGCAGCAGCGGCCACTACGTGAATGCTTAGCAACGTATTAGCTAATGCTGTTAAGCCGGTGACGATTTTAGCGCCAATGAAAGTGCTGGATATCGCAGTGCTGACAGCGCCAATAACAGGAGCGGCGACTAAGGATAGGGCCAGTAATTCAGCAAATGTTAGAGCGATGCTTAAGCCACCTAAAATAAGACCGGTGATTTTATTGTAACGAGCGCCGAAACGATAAGCTTGCTTAAATGATTCAATGGGTGAGGTAATGCGCATTGTTAATAATTCTACTGCTTTGAAAACAGAAGATAACACGCTACTAATAGCCATACCCAGATAAGCCAATCCTGTGATCAGGATATTTCGATCTTTTGCTTCTTTGGCAATAAAGTGCTTATTACGTTCAAAGGTCGCATCAAAAAAGTCGGCTATTACCGCAGGCAGATATTCCACCGCTAACTTGATAATATTTTTGATGAGCGTGATCGCGCCAAATAGCGTAACTACCCATTCTAACCAGTTATAAGGATTGCCTTTGTTGGGGTAGCCTATTAACGATTTAATAACATATTTGAATCCAAAATCTTCATCAAAACGTTCAATTTTTCCTGAATTAAAAATGCGATGAAAAGTTGAGTTGGAGCGAAACGAAAGCTTTTCTCCATAAAGAACAGATTTTATTTTTTTGGCTAAAAGATGATTTAATCTATCATACGCGTGATCGTCTTTTTGATCTTCTTTGCGAAACTTAATCTGTTTGCCTGTTTCGATCAATTGTTTAAAGTAGGCGCTATTGTTGATAATTAATTTTTCTAAAAAGAGAAGTTGATCTTCTTTATAGAAAAACTCGCCGTTTTGTTTTTCGAAGCATAAGCTTAAAATCACTTCGTAATACAATTCTCTTGCTGCTTTTTGTCTGGCAACAAAGCACTGATACAGATGTTGACAAATGTCTTTTAACACTAACGATTTAACGTTGGGATTGGAAATTTTTGCGCCTACGCGTTTTGCGGTTTCTAGTAATGGTTTAATACCATATAGCGCATCCAGCTCTAACATGATGAGATTGAGTTCATCTAATATTTTTTCTGAAGGGAAGTTGCCAATTTTTTTATTGATATTAGCAAATTCTTCGCTAATAACAATTTCTTCAGGATATTCTCTCGCATGATTGGTAGGGCCAAAGCCGGGAGGGTAACGCAATATATCGCGAAAATGCAACTCACCGTCCAGGAGATACATGGCGCCTGCAAAATCAATACTGCCTACTTTTTTTCGGAATGGATTGCCTGATATTAATATTGCGCCATAGTTTGCTGAATGCTGATCGGGATCATCCACAAAAACGCGCAAGCCTATTTGTCCTGCGAGTCCATCATAGCGATTGCTTTGAATGACGTTAATCAATGGGAATTGATTTAAAGTCCCCACATTTTTAGGGCGTTCTTTCGGAATTTCGATGGAGCCATGTTCAAGGCGTAACGCTTCAAATTGTGGCGAAAAATTATAAGCAAGATAAGCATCTTCCCAAAGGTCGAGGTAAGGTGATTCATATAATTTTTTATAGACGGTTTCGTAGTCAGGCAAGCTATTATCGAAACGTTCTTGATAGGCCTCATAGAGCGATAGAAATTCTAAGTCTAGTTCTTCTTTCGCTTCTTTGTCTTCTTTTACTTCTTCAGCGCCCATGCCAGCGGAGGCGACATAGACGTTATTTCCGTCTGGGTCAGGTAGTACTATAGATGAGTCAGGAACGATAAAGTTGACTTCTGCAATCGAATCTTTATTTTTAGCATCGATCAATCGCATTAAGCGGCTAACAATCACTTCAGAGATATTTTTTGCGTGATTGATTTTGTCGGCGACAACGCCTCTAATGATGCCATTAGAAACATCTTGTTTAATGAAGAATTTTTTCCCGTTTGGATCGATGTACCAGCCTCCTAGTATACCCGCACCATTGGCGCCGCCTGCTTTAAGGCCAATTTTGACTAATCCTTCCATGGTATTGATCGCAAGGGGCTTGTTCTCAAAGCAATTCTCATCAAATTGCAGAGCTATTCCATCTTGTTTCGACTCGGTCAGGTCTTCCCCGGACATTAACGGCATACCATCCAGTTTTGACTCAACGAAGTCATCCTGGGGGAGTGAAAAATTTTGTGAGTTGTGATTGCTTATCATGATGCCGCCAAATAGGGAGTTTAGTGATCTTGCCAGTATAATTTATTGTCATTAAGGGAATATTAAGAAAAATATTTTACATTCAAAAAAATGTAGGGAAAAGAGACAAAAGATGTCCGGCTTTAGCAACTTGATTATATTGAAAAAAGCCACTAAAAATCGAGGCTTCAAGAAAGAGTTTTCCGCTACGCGCATTAGTGCTCGGCAAATCTGTATAAACTTAAGCCATCCCCGCGAAGGCGGGAACCCATCCCTAAAGCTACGCTAATACTGAAAGAAATGCTCTGAAGTTGCCTCAGGTTCTGGCAGGGTAGGTTTACTTTTTTCGTGGAAGTGAAAAGATTAGTCCGCGAACTCCTGCCAAATCAAAGGATATTCACTCGGCACATACGCATCTGTTCCAAAACCTCTATGCATCGCTTCCAAATCCCGACGTACCGTGGACAAGCCACGGTACGTCGGAGTTCTCTGTGCAATGAGGCAACTTCAATGCATTGCTACCTACGCACTAACAGCCGTTTTCCTTAACAAATACGCTAAATTATTTTTTAACACATTATTCTCATTCTCAAGCCCTCTATTCCATTCTAAAAGACCAAAGAATTTAAGATGAATATGATCCCAGAAATAACCCGGTGTAGTATTTTGACGTTCCAATGCTGCTAGCGCTTCTGCGCATTGATTAGCCGTATGCAAAACTTCCGCCGCTTCAGCCAAGCCAAAAGTGAGTGGGCGCTCAAAGTCCCCGATAATATTTTTCCAGTCACCTTGCAAAACGCGATGCGCTTCTTTAATCCCTAACTGAAATTGTTCGCGAGCCGCGTCTATATTTTCATTACCTACCAAAATAATGCCGGCATAAAATCGTGAGGAAATGGTCTTAGTTGCAAGCAGCGGTGTAGCAATCGTAGGATCCAGGGCAGCGCAGGCTAAAAAGGCATTCAGCGCTTCGTCACGCTGGCCGATCGCCAGCAACAAGCGTGCAGAAACATAGTGCAATGACAAATTCCAGCGATACGCGTGAATATTGCTGGGATCATGCGCTGCTTCATAATCATTAACGTGTTTAGCAAACTTGACGAGATCTTCCAACTGGATATGGCCAGATTCTAAAATACGATACCCAATGACACAAAGTGCAGCACCCTGGTCAGCAGATCCTTTTCTGGATTCGTTAGCGACCTCAATACAAAAAGTCAGTAGCGTATTGTCATCCAATAACCTTATACCTTGTTGTACCAAAACACGATAAAGCCAGGGGTTATCATAAAATTTCTCAAAGTCAACATGGTCTGGCGCTGGTGTGCTGGCATGTCGATGAAACGGATTCGTATAAGCTAATTCTTTGGTCTTGCGTGGGTCCATATTCGCAGAAAAAATCCACCACTCCGTATCGAAGTTGACGGCTTGCTGCAAATGTATCATTTGCATTTCACGCTTGCCGTTTCGTAATTTGAAACCGCCGCCAGCAGTCTGTGCCCAGCGTCCATCCACAATGAAGTAACGGTTAAGATCATTATGCAGTTTCTGCCAATCAAATACATGAAAATGATATGGATTAGGATCTTTGCCCGTTTCATCACACCATAAATTAGGCACGCTCCCAATAAAGCGACCGTCCGGTTTTAAAACGCGTTTTACCTCAGAAAGAAAAAGATCATAATTTTCAAGGTGTTCGATTGTTTCAAAGGAGACGACAACATCAACGGAATGATCCGGTATAAAAGTGAGTTGTGTGACATCACACGCGCGGTAAGAGAGCGTGGGATTGTTTGCTGCAAAATTCATGTTGGCATAATCAGCCGATAAGGGATCAATGTCCACACCAATGAAGCGCGCGCCTTCGCTACAAGCGGCGAGGACAGCTGTGCCATAGCCTAATCCACAAGCAGCATCCAAAACCGTGTCCCCTGCATGTATGCGGGAGGCAGCTAACACATAGCGTGAGACATGCCCATCGGACCTGCGTCCCGCTTCGCGCAACATATCCATGTGTAAGTCGCGATTATCCAGTAACCATTGCATAGGAAATTTTTGTAATGCGGCTTCTGGAATACGTTCAAAAAAAGTCAGCGTGCCAACACTTTCATTTTCTAAGGCCTGATAAGGCGTTACTAACATTTCCCGAGGGTGACGTCTGAAACCCGCTGCAATCGCTAATTTTTCCCAGAAGAGACGATAGCCTTCAGGACGGGAAGCGATAGCTTGTAAAATGTCCGGCGTAAAATAAAGTACGAGATTACGTTTTGTGGTGCTATATAAATTTTTCAGTAGGGATAATGTTTCTTGTGTATCAAATCCAACGATTTCGCTGCCAATGATAACGGTATCAAATGTCTCTTTGTTAAAAGGATATTGTTGAAAATTTCCTTGTGTGAATCGTCCAGGAGCTCGGGATTGGTTTTGTTGTACTAAAGTGGCTGAGGGATCAATGCCATGCGCATCAATAGAACGTTTAATTAATTCAAAGACCAGTGTTTGTTGTCCATCGCCAAAGTGCAAGTAATGCCCGATTCCACAAACTTTTAAAATTGAAGCGACATCCGTAATCATGTGAAACTCCCTGTTAATCAATTAACGATAAAGGTTTATATTTCCATAAAGAAAATGAAATACTTTTTCGGGTGTTGCCGTGCTGCAATTTATTGTTTATACACAAAGCGAATGATAACGGTTTCTATCATTTCTTTATTATCTATAGCCCTTGTTGGATTTGTATTCATAACCTTTTTCATAAATAGTCAGTGCTAACGAATCACGTATCGATTCCCCAGCTCCCATTTGTTTCACGCTGTGCCAGCTCTCATCGGTGCGCACAAAAGCATAAGCCGAATTGGGTTTGAAAGAATTCGTTTTTAAAACGGGAAAGTGATTACCATCTTTCAAATGAAACGATGTACCCAAGTGTTTTTGCAGTTCATCTTTCGGCAGATAAAATTGCATGGTGATGACTTTAAATGGTGCGTCAGTGTGTTCACTGATTCGATAACCCGGATAATCTCGATAAAAAATGGGTACAGTCACCAGTTCCGGCCAATGCGGGCCAAAGCGCCGATTGATTCTATACTTGAACTTGTTCAGCAGAGCGAGTTGTAATTGCCGAGAAACAAGAATGGATTGCATCTGTTGCCAGAAGGGATGATCTGCTTGATTCAGTCGCGCGATGGAGGTCTCTGTCAGGTCGAGTAATTTTCGTGTTTTTCGGCCATCAGGTAGCACCGCGTCTGGGTGTTCAATGAAATCGTATTCATCTTCTTTTGGTAGGCGCGCTAATATTTCAGCGTAAATTTGAGGGGTAAAGATGTTCTCGATATAAATATTTTCAGAGGGAAGCGGGTCGATTTCCGCTTCATCGATTTTATTGACTAAGTGTTCCAAGACGGACTGCATAATCGCTCCTTGATTCAGCATCAACTGTTAAATCTTAGCAGTTTTATGTAAGCGAACACACCGTTTTTGTTGTGGCGGCTTGATTTATATGGAGCGGATAGGGGTGGCTCTTAGCTGTTAGGTGAAACAATGAAGATAATAATCGACCTTAACAATAATGCGCAAAATAAGATCAGGCCAAGGGGCTGTTATCATGGGAAGCCAGTGAGTGTCGATTTATTCAACAAAGCCATTTTTTAGAGGCCGTGACCAAAAGACCCAAATAGCTCGACTCGAACGCCGAGAGCCGTGGCAAAATGCTATGTTAACTCGCTAAAATTATTAAGAAATAGCGTGTAACAAGACTGGCAAAGGGTTGCATCGTGAAATAAAATGTTTGAATGAGCGAGGCGCTTTGTCGGTTTTTACCCATTTTTAAGTAAAGATGAGCCATGTTGTATGGATTGTCTCGTTTGCAGCGACAGTTATTAATGATACAGTGAGGAACAATTTTAATACCGGGTCTTCATTTCTTCAAAAATGAAAAGATAACTGGAAAATAGCACCAAAACGAGAGGAAATACCCATGGCGTCGACTCGATCGAGTCAAGTTCGTTCGCTTGAAGAAAAGGTAACTGTCATCCTAATTGTGGAAGCGATGCATCTGAATCGCGGCAAAAAATCTTCCATACTAGGAAGTCTCAAAAAAGGAATGGGCGACACGCAAAAGCAGCGATTTATTGTCGAGAACCTGGATTTAAAAAGCGAGGATGGTGGTTCACCCATGCGCGCGGAAGTGGCGAGGCAAACACAGCTGCTCATCAAAAAGTATGAGCCCAGACGTGTTTATTTGGCGGTGGACTACAATGAAGGGGAAAGTGGTGGTGAATGCACACTTGCTGATCTCGGTCAGTACTTGTTAGAGCCGCCTAACGATATCGAGATTCCTACCGTTATCATTGATAGCACATCGTTTCGTCAGAATTTAAGTCAGGAAGAGCGGCTCGCATTACAAAGGCAACATGAAGCTAATGAAATTGTGCTGCTCGAATATGTGCTCTATGGTAGCAATCTTGAAAAACTCAAATTAGCTTGTCAAGAATTTGGAAAGGGAGATGAGTCCCATTGGATACAATGGCAAGGCGCTATGCGCGGGTTAATCCGCTCTGCCACGCCTCAGCAGTCGGGTGCAGCATCTAAGTTTAGAGAGATGCGTGCAGATTCCGCTCCTCCGCTGAAGTTGGCAGAGCCTCTATTGATGACGAATGCTTCTGGCCAACTTGTGTTGTTGTCCTCAAGGGGTTCAAGTTCATCATCTTCCTCTTCCTCTTCCTCTTCTTCTTCCTCGGAAGTGGTGGCTGCGTCGGTAGCATCTGCGGTTTCAGCCGTGGCTAGATCTCCAGATTCTTCAACCGCTTTTATGATGCAAAAAATCGAGAATGAAGAACATAAACATTTCCGTCAGCGTGCGAACACAGTAGCAGCGGCTGCGAGGCCGTTCTTTATGCCGCGAGCTTCTACATGTCCTTCAGTGAGCGAGTCGTCATCATTCGCATTACCATTGGCTTCAGCCTCATTTGGTTCTTTCTCCGCGTCTCCTCCCGCTTTGGGGAGTGATTCGTCTTTCTTGGGCCAGTATTCACATGATCACGTCTCTGCCTCACCTGAGGATATTTCCGTTGAAATGCGACATTTATCCTTACAGTCATCAGCGGTATGTACACCAATAGTGGATGAAATTTTACTCGAGGAAGATTTCCCGTTGCAGCATGAAACGGACAAAAAAGAAAAAATCGTTCCGGCAGCTTCAGAAAAAATGGATAGTAAAATGGCAGAGGCAACAGCAGCCAGCGCCCCAGTGATTTTGCCAGAACAGTCGCAAGCTTTGCGGGTAGAAGATGGAAGAGAGCTAACGTCAGCATCCGCTCTCTATGCTTTGCTTCGAAGCCAAGGTCCGGTAAGGTTATTTGGCGCCCCTCAGTATCGTCGATTAATGGTTGAGAACATAATCAAAATTGAAGAAGCTGTTTTTCTTTTTCCCTCGTACAGAAAAGGTGATAACTGAAGTTTTGACTTGAACAAGGATATCGTATGAAAAAACTGTTTTTGATTTTTCTCCTATCCGCCTTTTTGTCGATACCCATTTTCGCCAATGGGTCCTTGCAAAAAGAAGCGCTAAGCATAAAGGGTTATGTTGAAGATATTTTAATTATGCCAGACAATATTTTATTGTCTGCTAAGCTTGATTCTGGTGCTGATACATCTTCATTAAATGCTCAGCATATTCGCATCAGTAAGAGGTCCGGGCAAGATTGGGTTGAGTTTGATGTGCTGGATAAAAATACCGTGCATCATTTGTCGTATATTGTTTTGAAAAAGGTTTCTATCAAAAATCGTTCGGGAGAAATTACCAACACAGCACAAGCCGCTTCACGACCTTTAATTGCAATGGACGTTTGCTTAGGTGGTCGTATTGAAAAAATAAAAGTGAATTTGGTGGATCGTAGTCAATTCAAGTATCCTTTTTTGCTGGGCAGAGAAGCCTTAGCGCAATACGATGTTTTGATTGATCCAAAAAGCCGTTATAAAAACTCTGTGATGCCATCCCCAACTAATTGTCACAAATCACTTTTAACCTATTAAAAAACGAGGTAGCAGCAGATTACTTTTTATGCGCAGAACCCAATCTACAATGCTGTCATCAATTAACGCCCGCCCCACTAACATTTGACACCCACCACATTATGTCCTGTGCCCACGACGCTACATCCTGCGCTCGCCACATTACGTCCTATGCCCATCACGCTACATCCTGCACCCACCACATTACGTCCTGTGCCCACCACACTACATCCTGCACTCACCACATTACGTCCTGTGCTCACCATGCTACATCCTGCACCCACCACATTACGTCCTGTGCTCACCATGCTACATCCTGCCCCCACCACATTACGTCCTGTGCCCACCACACTACATCCTGCACTCACCACATTACGTCCTGTGCCCACCACACTACATCCTGCACCCACCACATTACGTCCTGTGCTCACCATGCTACATCCTGCACTCACCACATTACGTCCTGTGCCCATCACGCTACATCCTGCACCCATCACACTACGTCCTGTGCCCACCACACTACGTCCTGCGGCTTGTCCGCAGGATCCAGAACAATTCAACATCTTAATCTCTTGAAAACAGAAACTTATACAATTTTACCCGATACTAGTGCGCCTGCACCGTTTTCAAGCTGTGCCCAACTCTAAGACCAAAGAAGCCAATTTTCAGCTTTGAAACCAATTTTCGTGTATATTATAGCGGCGTATCAGGTTAGACGATTGACAATTTAAGGAATCATCATGAAAAAATTGATTATAGCTTTTATTTTTATTTTTGTTGCTTGGGGTTTAGTGGTGAATGACGCAGATGCAAGACGCTTTGGTGGCGGGCGCAGCTTTGGCATGCAACGATCCAG
Source organism: Gammaproteobacteria bacterium (assembly GCA_031291175.1). Taxonomy (GTDB): domain Bacteria; phylum Pseudomonadota; class Gammaproteobacteria; order DSM-16500; family DSM-16500; genus UBA5158. The sequence goes on along the minus strand of JARLJO010000047.1, from coordinate 118,596 downwards.
CAGCAGTTATTCACGTCCTGCAGCGGCTTCAACATCTGCCACAGGAAATACAGGCAACCGATGGTTAGGACCTTTAGCAGGGCTTGCCGCAGGCGGCTTATTGGCGAGTTTATTTATGGGGCATGGTTTAGCCAGTGGTTTATTATCCTGGTTAATGATAGGCGGTATTGGTTTGTTTTTATTTAATCTGCTGCGATCCCGTCAAACAGCGCCGCAATCATCACCCTCGTCACGAAATTTTTTAAACCAGGTCGCCAATCCCTTTACCAATGTCAATGCGGCATCCGGTGGTGGCGCGAGCCCTTTCGTGGGATTTGATGCAACGGATTTTCTTCGTAATGCAAAGGTATTGTTTATCCGTTTGCAAGCGGCTTATGATAGCAAAAATATTAATGACATTCGTGAATTCACCGCACCAGAAGTCTCAGCAGAGATTCAAATGCAGATGCAAGAGCGTGGCGATGCACTGAACCACACGGAAGTTGTTTCGGTAAATGCTGAATTATTGGATGCAACAAATGGTTCAAATGAGAAGACAGCAAGCGTGCTTTTTACGGGTAGTATCCGTGAAGAAGTGAATGGACCGGTAGAACCGTTCAAAGAAGTCTGGCATTTTCAAAAAAGCAACAACGCTCAAAAATGGCTGTTAGTTGGATTACAACAAAACTAATCACGCATCAATCTGGTTGGACGTTTTAGCGTTCAACCAGCTCTTTGTTTTCTTGTCTTAATTAAAGACGATTATGTGCCCGCAAATCTTGTGTGAATGGCTTTACTTGCTGATCATAAATTTTCGATAATTCTTCCGTAGTTTTTTGACAATAGATTTTGAAGCTATTCAATACTTCGGAATAACGAGGTGCTAATGCAGAACTGTTTTCGATTAATGGCAGGCTATATTGCGGAAATTCTGGCTCACTTTTTTCAGTTGCAATAGCATGTTCCAAACTGGCCATTAAACGATTGAGAACATCTTTGTCGGCTTTCTCTTCAGAGGAATTGATAGCGAACTGGGTGTCGCGATGTAGCTGCGCTGTGACGCTTAATGTGAGATTGAATCGATTATGAATGTCAGTGATGTTTTGAATAAAACGAGCCACCAGGATTTGATAGGCCTTGTCGACAAAAGGTTGGTCCCGCTCAGCGCATTCATCGGAGGAGATCTCCGTGGCGTATTGGATACTTTTTTGTTGGATATCAATCGCCAATTTGGCTTCCTGTTGTTGAAACGATTCTGTAGGTATGACATTTAGGGCTCGCAAAACAGCGGAAGGCGTCTCAAATTTAATTTGATGCGAGGGGACTCTAACATAATCTAACTCTTCTATTAAGTCACAATTCGGAGCCATTAATTCTCTTTGCAGTTCTTTAAATTCAAGACTTAAATCCCTATGTTGAACCGGTTCTATAATTAATTCATTTCGGTTCAGGCTAATTATTTTAATAGGAACGGGCATGCTGTTCTCCTGGCATAGGGGTAGCAATTTTTGTTAATCACTAGCCTAAATTGTACCATGTTGGGCATTATTTGGCACTTGTCGTTTTCCCTCGTTTTTAAAAAATATTCAATTGTTTATTCTGAATTGGATTTAATTTATTTTTTATAAACAAAGGATTAACACCGTTTCAATAAAAAGTTCGAGGCGCATCTTTGATATGATATAAAATAAGCCGGGCACTGTGATTCAGAGCTTTGTTGAATAATTAAGAAAGGGTTCTGTCGTTTTTGATTCCTGTCATCCTCCCGTAGGTGAGGACTCTTTAATTGACTGGGTATTGTCTCTAGAAGTGTTTTGTGTTTTCTTCTTCTTTTTTTGTTGCGACCTCCTCTGTATTTTTCATCGTCTTAAATAAAATTTAAAGAGCAAAGTGATAATATTTTTGAAAATTGATAAATGTCATTTTTTACAAAACAACAAAAAAATTAAAGTGATTTAATAGAGAAAAATAGCGAGAAATAATGATATTTAAAAAAGTGTGAATTTTTTTGTGAAATTAATTCTCAGATGTTCCAATTTAAAAACAATTGGAAAAACTGAAAGTTGAAATTAAATCTTAAGGTGTTACACTGAACTTAAGCAAAGACATTCACAGTTAAAAATAAAGGGTTGCCAAACAATGTGAATGCAGTAATAATAAAACTGAATTTAGCAAACAAACATCTAGCAAATCAAAATAGTTTTTCTACAAGCGTATCAGTAAATAAAATGCAAATAATATAAAACGAATTAATTTTACCGGCTGAGTCACGTCTAATTTTTGCAAACTAAAAGGAGAATCAATAATCATGAGAGATGAATACCAGGAAGTGTGTGTGGTACGTTTAGATCCTAAGCTTAAAAAGACAGATAAAAAAACGATTGAGAAATATGATTCACATGTGAGAATCAAGATGATGAAATCGCCATCTTCCAAGTATTCTTTGCACGACAAAGGCAAGCCAACATAGTGAGTTTTAAAAGAAAAATAGTTACATTTTAGAGTCGCTCCTTCATTTAAAGGAGGTGAGCAAAACAAAGTAGAGAAAGCGTCACCATTTACTCTTATTAACGGATGAATTTAGCTTTAGTCAGCACACATAGTGATATGAAGCATAAGGAGATCAATATGAAAAAACAGGTATTTTCCGTGAAATTTTGCCTGCCTCAAGAAACATAGTATTTCCCTAAAGTTTCTTTTTCGTCCTGTGATAATGAGTCAACAAGGAGGTGCAGGAATGACAATATGTCGCCAGAACAAAAAGTTCGTCTTAGTGAAGGAAACATAGGTTTATCGGTGTCGCTCTTTTTAATATGAATGTTATTCAATATTGAAGGAGGTACTGATGAAATGGCGCATACTAATGAATACGTTTGCCTTAATGGAAGAAACATAGCGTGACAGCGATAGAACAAGCCCTTCAATAAAAAATGCTTTAGGTAACAAGTCGTTCACCAGCAACACCTGTAATGTCAATGTTGTGATTTATCTGGTTTTATCTCTTTTTTTGCCTCTAGAATATTCTCTCAGAAAGGATAGCTTCTTTTTGCAGAGTGACACTTAGCAATATAACAAGGAATAGTAGGGGTGGACACATAAAGTACAGTATGCTAGTCTGCACCGATAAGTTAATAGATGGTTAAGTTAGGAGTGTTGTATGTCCAGTTCACATAAAGAATTCATTCAATCTGTATCAGCAAACAACAAACGCAAGATGGAAGATGAGGCTGCTGGGAATGTTTCTGCCGCGCCCCTTGAGCAGGCTGCTTTGCCCGCATCAGTGAGTTCGCGCACCATATTGCGAATTTTAAGACGTCCCGTTTTGCACAGGACTCAGCCAGTAGAAGCGCCTACTGTAGCTTTAGCGGCATCTGCCTATCTGGTAGAGCTCGCGCATTCGAGTGCGGAAATGAAAGAAGAGGGCGACGATGTAGAAGATGCTAATCTTACTAAAAAAGCGCGTCGCGCTTGCCCCATTCGACCTGCTAATAGTCCGGAAACAGGCCCATTAGCGGCTATGCCCACTTTTAACCTAAATGACGATTCTTCTGAGATAAAAATGGATTTTACTTTTTCTCTTCAAGCAGATTTAGATGCTTTGAATTTAGAAGAAGCGGCAGAGCAAGCAGTGCCTTCCTCCTATCGTTATAAATAAAGCTGGCCACTGGGCGCTGGCTGATTGGCTTTTATGAGATTTTCCCTGGCCAATGTTGATCAGCGCTAAATGGGCAATAATGGCCGAGGAGAAAGTCTTTCTTGCAGGTCCTCAATGGCTTCTGGCGTGAAATTTTTAATGGCTAGCTGAAAATTATCTAATGTTGTTAACAACAATTCCCGTTTTTTATTTTGTTCGTTGTTTTTAAGGCATGCTTTGGTCGTAAAATCCAGCATGCGGTTCATGGCATCATATATTGCGCGTCCCCGAACACACATAGGCCCCATGAAGGTAGGTGCGATTAACAAGATCTGTAAAAGATTACCATTCTGAGCATTTTCAATTTGTAAGCCACCCAGAGGCAGAGCCGCAAAAGGGGCAATTAAAATAGCGATGGCGAGAAATGCTTTGTTCGCTTTTGAGAGTGTGAAAGACTTACTTTGAAATACTATTTTCTGCATTGTTTCAAACATATTTTGGGTGGCGATAGCACTGAGTGCGGCACACAACAGATAAGATAAACTGGCAAAAAAATGTTTTAGTATATTTGAATTGAGTGCTAGGGGCTCGTCTGTGCCTTCTAGCGTCAACTGATAAAATATAATTGCTGAAGTTAATCCTAATAAAAAACCTATCAAAGAAAAAATCTTTTCAGATAAATTTTTAGGATGAAGATCGTCTAGCTGTCCTACTTCGAATAAAACAGTTAAAAAATCTGGATTAAGCTCATTCTCGTCAGGAATTATTAATTGTAAAAAATCTTCTAAGTCCTGGGGTGACAAGCGTTGAATGTTTCTTTTGCAGGATAATAGATAGTTTTCAATGGTAATGACCGAAGCATTCTTATTTTTCATTTTATCAATTAACCGTTGGCCGCCGCGTCCATTAAAAAGAGTTGGCGTGAGAATGGCGCAAGGTGTTGCTATCCGTTTTATGGTTTCATTGCGAGTGTAATTCCAGGTTAATGTACTTTGAGGGATAGCAGAGAAAGGTGAGGCAAGGGCAAAAAAACCTCTAGCAATGATTTCGGCGTTAGATTTTTTTTTAAAAAGCACGACAGATTTTTCAGGTTCGGTTAGATAAGCTAATAAATCGGTTAAGCTGTCTTTCACATTGAGTGCGCCTAATGCAGCCATCGAAATAGCGGCAGTGAGCCCAAAAATATTTTCCATGACGGCAATATCCTTAGGGTCATCTATTCCAATATAGTCACAGACACTGGTGCCAAACTCAGCATTGAGGACATAGATGACATAGGCCGAGAGTGCGCCTGCACTCATGCCCAGTGCCGAGATTCCATTCAGGGCGATCTGTTTTTTTTGCGAGAGAGGTTTTTGCTGGATGGTTTTATGCAGCCAGCTTAACAGGGCATTATGCGTCTCATTACGGTTTATCATGCGGGATCCTCCAAAAGTGAGGATAAAAATTAACACGTAATTAAAATCAATAAATTTCCTATTTAATTGTTATTTATTTCAATTTATAATGAGTTTTTGATGGTTTTGGGTAATTTATGGTAAAAAAATTGGTTTCTCCAGTTAAAAATGAAATTGTGGATGAGCGTTCGCTAGACCGTTTGGATCGGCGCATCTTGAATATACTGCAAACTAACAACCAAATAACGAATTTGGAATTGGCCGAACAAATTGGATTGTCGCCGCCACCGTGTTTTCGACGTGTTAAGCGTTTGCATGATTTGGGCATCATTCAAAAAAATGTGGCGTTAGTGGATCCTTTTAAAGTCGGTCATCGTTTGATTGTGTTTGTGAATATTACTTTAGAAAAGCAAAGAGAAGATTTGCTGTCCCATTTCGAGCGTAAAATGTTGGCGGAATCTGAGGTGATGCAGTGCTATTTTGTCTCTGGTGAAGCGGATTATTTTTTGATTGTGCATGTCGCTGATATGAACCATTACAATGAGTTTTCAAGACGAGTATTTGCTAACGAGCCTAATATTAAAGTATTTAGAAGTAGTTTTTGTATGAACCGAATCAAGTACGACACTCAAGTGCATTTAGCAGAAGATTAATGCATGCTCTTGCTAAGGATGTTGGGTTTCGCGAAAAGCGCTCAACCCAACCTACGCTTCATTGAAGCGAAAAGAACATTTACAAAGAACATATTTACATTGGCTCATTGCACCGAGAACTCCGATGCAGCAAGTAGCACGGACTAAGACCCCCACGCTTTTTGTGGGGGCGTGTCCGCGAACCCTTGCTAAATCACACACACACATTTTCTAATCATGATTTTTATCATATATCAGTCAAAATGTAGGTTAGGTTGAGGCACGAAACCCAACAATACGGTTATTTTACCCCAGCTTGAGTAACAGTTTTAATAACCACTTTAGAGTTAACACTCTTAACCCCATGAATCGATTTCGCCAATTTCACTGCATTATCTGCTTCCGCCTGATTATCAACAGTCCCTGTTAAATAAACAACACCATTAGTCGTTGTCACATTCACACTCATCACTGGCACATCTTTATCGCCAAATAATTTTTCGCGTACAAACGTGCCCTTCACTTTGGCGGTTATTTCAGAATCTTTAAATGAATTTTCACTTTTCTTAGGCGTGAGTTTAGGCGCATCAACGTCTTTCACACCAGGAACAGATTCTGCAATTTCAATCAATTTGCTAGCTTCAACGTCCGTATTGATTTTGCCAGATAAGGTAACGATGCCTTCGTGACTGGTAACGTTTACTTTTAAATTAGCCACGGTGTTGTCCGCCGCAAACTTCGAATGGATGGCAGATACGATATCCGCATCCGCAGGTGATAGCGTGCCAGCATATGTCATGGAACAACAAGCTAAAGAGGTAACAGCGATAACAGTCTTAACAAGAGATGATATTTTCATGGGGTATTTCTCCACTGAAGGTTAATCAATATTTAAATCGTCTATTTGTCTATGAGCGGATTTTCTTGCCATTACTTCTTGAAAATGCATTTATTTTGCTAGTTTGTTTGTCGTGAGGATGAAAAAGAGTTGTCAGATGCAAGGCTAAATAATACAAAAATCATTATAAGCTTTCTTAACAAAGATAACAGCAACTATCTGTAAATGTCGTGTTAAATCAGCCTATTACTTAAGTAAACAAAAACGCATAGGCTGGCTCTCAGGTAATTATTTTATTTTGATTTATACAAAGGAATCGCAGCATTATCTTTCATGATCGCATCATTGCGATAAGCTCTCACGGCTAGCTTAGCATTTTTAGCATAATGGTTTTGTGTCAGCTTAAAAATAAAAACCGGCAGTAACAACATAACGATAAAGGCGCTCGCTTGTATGATGTAATAGGATGAAAACCCCGTTATGTTTAAACTGGCAGGTGGTATAAAGCCAATGCAGATAAAAGCGATACAACCCATCCCACCAAACAAAGCAATAGAAACAGTAGTTTTCACACCGCCTATTTTGTAATGGTAATCTTTTTTACGACGTAATTTTATGGCAGCTGCAAACATCAAAACATACATAGCAAGATAAAGTTGCCCTGCAATAGCGGTTAACAACCAATAGGCGCTAGTCACCGTTGGCATTAAGGCAAAAGCACCACAAAATACGGAAACAAGTAATCCTTGGGTAATCAAGACCGGCATGGATGCACCTTGCGCATTCGCTTTTTTAAAATATTTAGGAATACATTTATCTTCAGCCGCTTGCACTAAACCACTCGATGGGCCTGATATCCAGGCGTTGGCTGCTGTCATTCCGCCAATGACAATGAGTGCTATGATAAAGTCAGTCACATACACATTTTGATGCTGAAAAAAAGCCATTACAGCTTGGGTGACACCATCATTTATATCAATAAGATGAGCGGGGACTAAGGCGGCGATTGCAAGGCTGCCAAATACAGAGAGACCGCAGACGACTAATGCTGAAATCAATATCGCCAGAGGATAGGCACGCTGTGGATTTTTAACGACACCAGCATGCACCGATGACATTTCAAGCCCCGCCAGGGTTTGTGCAATACCTACTAAAAATGCAAGATTTTGTATGCCATGTAAATCAGGGGCTAAATCTTTCCAATGGAGCGTTAAAGTGGTTGAGTGACCTGATCCAAACCAGGCGAGACCCAGTATAATCAGAATCACTCCAGGAATTAAAATACCAATGGATGAGCCAATTACACTGATTAAATTGGACGCGCGAATCCCCAGCAAATTGGCACCTGTTAGCAACCAATAGATTCCTAATGTCGAGACAACATTATAAGTTTTATTGCTCGCTAATGCAGGATCAATAAAATGACATAAAGTTGCTGCAATAAAAGATAAAATAGTGGGATACCAAAAAATATTTTCTAGCCATTGTAACCATATCGCGATAAATCCCCATTGGCGGCCAAAGGCTTCTTTGACCCAAACATAAATACCACTTTCTGTGGTATAGGCTGAGGAAAGTTCTGCGCTAATTAAAGAGTAAGGAACAAAGAATAGTAAAGCAGCTATAAGATAATAACTCACGGAACTTAATCCTGCTGTTGCCAGAGAGGGTAAATTATTCAACGACCCAATCGCGGCCACGTTAATCATGACTAAGGTAATGGCGGTAGCTGATTTCTTCATTCAGTACTCCAATGAGAAGAGGATGCAAAGCCTATTTTATCGCGCCAATCTTAACCTGGGATTAAGGCGAAAAAAATAAAAAGTAACGGGATTTTATTAACTTTTTGTATTCATTCAGCATTATTTTTTTAAAATATAAAGCGTTTTTATTCTTTTGATTGTATTAAAAATATTTTTTATGATTTGTTTTATGCAAAAGAAAATTTTTTCTTGATAAAAAAGTTTAATGTCTCTTTTATATCTTATTGAATATTCACTTATATTTGCAGCCTTTTTATGTGTTATTTTGTATGAACAAGCTAATATTGAAGCAATAATGAGCTATACTGAAAAAGTGAGTTAAATAACTATTCAACCGGAGGATAAGTCATGAAAGAACAAATTAAGCCTCAAGATTCGAAATTCTCAAAAGATCAAGATAAGAAAATAGAGATCAATGACGTTAATCGTGACGCATCAAAGCGTAAAAAGCTGGGAGCTAAACTGGAAGATAGAAAGAGTAAATCAGCTGGCACATCGGCTGGCTGATGAATTGATCAGAGTGAAAAGATTAAGAGTGTTATACAGAAAGGGAAAAACTTTTTCATTAAGAGGGCTATAAAATGAAAGAACTAAATAAATCTCAAGCAGCTGATGTATCAAAAGCTCAAGATAAGAAACTGGATGTCAAACCGGATGCCAGGAAGCAAGGAAAACTGGGAGCAAAACTAGAAAACAGGAAGAGTAAATCAGCTGGTGGTTCGATGGGTTAATGCATCAATTAAAATGATCTCCTTAATCTGGAGAGAAATTTTCCAGATTAAGGGGTGTTTTACGCCATATTGAGTTTTTTCTTGATTTTTCCCCATACCGCGATTAATGAAAGGCCTACAGCAAAGAGCGTTAATAAGTAGGTAAGTGCCGGATGTGTGGTGTGAAGAACACCGGCAAGCAGGATGTTAATGACATAATAATTCATAACAATATTTAAACTGATATAGAGTAAACACGCTATCCAATAGATTATTTCTGGTTTATGTTCTAATAATAATTTGGGTTTGCTCGATATATGGCGAAACTCTTTAATTAGCCACATCAAAGCGGATTCTCGTAAATTATCTTTACCCATCCCATCCATTAATATGTAATAACCGTCAAATTCGAGGATAGGATTCAAATTCACAAATGCCATTAAATATTTATAAAAAGCAATTAGCCATAAAAATATAATAAGGAAATGGTTGGTTACCAGTAAAATAGCAAGGCTTGCAATGCTACCTGTCACTAAATCAACGAAGATACCCGCAAAATCCACAGCAACACGTTGCTTTTTATCCGCGAGCCACATGTCACTGGTATCACAAAATGCGATAGGTCCTATCCAGAACCACCCTACACCAAAGTTCGCTACCTTTTTCCCATAATATTTTGTCATAAACGCATGTGCCAGCTCATGTAGCACAATAGAAAAATTAATCATGATAACGGCAAGTATAATTAACCAGCCAGAATTAGATGTTTTTCTGAATAACTCAATATGTTGATTGAAAGTTGCAACGAATAAAATGAAGGCTATTGCTATTATAGCGACGGATAGCCATAAAAAAACGGGATTGAAAAAATAACGAAAAAATTTATCGTAAGTTCGGGTAACCCAGGCGTCTACATTGCTAAAGCTGATATTGATTTCCAGGAGTTTTTGCATGCGGGAAACGGCTTTCATCCACAAGGGTTGATTTTTTTGTTCTTGTTCTTTATTGGTGAGATCTTCAATAAAACCTTCCTGGTCAAGATCCATAATGAAATCCAAAACCATGGCCGAGTCAAAGATTTGATATTCACGATTAAAGGCAAGCGTAATATCACGCAACGTGTGTTTTCCATCTAACATATTCCAGATAAATAATCCTTCTTCCTGTAGGCGGAAATAACTGTTCGTTTTATTATTTTTCAGTGTGATGACTGTTTCATTGGTATTGGTTTTATTTTCATAAATATCTATGTAAGGCAATCGCAAAGGACGACTGCGTAGTTTAACCAGGTTTTCCAGTGTATCTGCAGTGCGTCCTTCTGCCTTCGTGATGTGTTCTAATGCATCGCGGCTTAAGACTAGCAATTTGGCATCCTGGATCGCGCGTGCGGAAGCTGTACGAGGCAGATTGAGTAGTAAGGCGGCCTCCCCAAAGACCATGGGTTTGGACAGCTTGGCAATCGATACTTCGCTATCATTTGCCTCAGGCATATAAATTTCGATTTCGCCGGATTCAATTAAATAGCAATTATCACCGATGTCCCCTTTGTGGAATATATTTTTCTGTGCTTCAATCTGTATGCTTGTCACTTGTTCTGCTAGCCAGCGCAGGTTATCCATGCTGATTTTAGCAAATGGTGCTGCTTTCTTGATGAGTTGCATGCGCAGCATAATTTCAGAATTTTTTTGCATGCTTGCATTGATATGCGGATGGTCTTTTAAAAAGGCATCCAGACGTGGGAGATCGAGTTGTAATAAATCTATATCTGAAATAGCGGTGACGGTTGCAGAGCGTTTGCCTGATGAGGAATAAAATCCAATGTCGCTAAGACCAATGGCTTCACCGTCTGATAAGACGGCAACAACATTCGTTTGCTTGATATCGTCTTGTGATACGGTGAGTTTCACTTCCGCTTTGCCGTGTACGATTAAATAAATAGCATCGACTAATGCGTCTTGCTTGACGATGTCAGTGTCTTTTGAGACTTCTTTTTCTGTGAATAGGTTAGCAAGGGTTGCGACCTCATCGGGATTTAAACTGGCAAAACAAGGATGTCGGGAGATGACGGCAATTTTTTGATCCATATCGAGGTTTGGCATAGACATCCCTATTGATTTGGTTTTCAAATTTTAAAATTAACCATTTCTTATTGTAGCATAGGGTTTATTGCTCGGTGAGCAATGGAACCGCTAACGTAAGTAAGAGCAAGTTCTTGGTTTTTAAAGATTCAAAAACGATACGGTTTGCGTCATTTCTTCTCGCCTGTGCGGGAACGACAAGACTATTTCCTGATTTATTCAACAAAGCTACTAACTGTGAAAGTGAATAAAGCAGAGATATCGATTTCTTAACTATATGATATTTCGATAAATATATTTTTATCTTATTTCTGCAGTAGCAAAATAATGTAAGTTATATCGATTTAAATCAAGCTGTTATAACGTTATTTGACAATGCTCGGCAAAAATTCAATAAAACTCTCATGGTATAATTTAACTATTCCTCCCAAAACAGCAAAAATTCTAACCTCGCCTATACTAAGAATATAGTTTCAAGATGTTGAAAGAGGTGATGATAATGCCAAAATCCGATATCACTGACTTGCTGAATAACAAAGAATCGCCCACCCCGCCGGCCGACATTGAACTATCGCTTGGAAAAAAAGGTCATCGCCAACATCAAAAATTGCTCGCAGAAAACCCCGATAAAACCCCCGCTGAAATTTTTATGATGTTAGGCGCGTATCTCGAAAATCACAGTCGTGGCAATTTTGGGTTCGCAAAAATATATCCTGCATTATTTTGTTATGCCATGGCGGCAAAAACGTTTCCACCGTCTCTGGCTTTAAAAAGTTATGCCGAGATAGTGCGTCTGGTAGAAGATATTATTTTTAAAGATGACATTGAAGATGCTCGTGTTACCGACGCAATAAATTTAGCGCAACAACGGATAGATCAAATAAAATCTGCAAAAGTTGAGCTTTACCCAAACCTCCGTGACGATTTACAATCATTAGTCGATAGCGCTTATACCTATAGCGATAAAGTATTGGCAGAGCGTCTGGATGCGCAATATGAAATTTATTTAAAATGTCAGTCACTGTTACAAAATCCAAAAGAAACAGATTCAAATAAAATAATCTATTCCGAATTGAAGCAAAAAGCTTTTGATTTTCTGAAAGTGGTGCTCAATGTCGACACCGATAAAAAAATTGAAGAGTCAATGAAGCTAAGGCAAGCCACAAAACACACTCAGCCTGAGTTTATCCCAAATAAAACGCCAGTACTGTTAAGATCCAATAATAACGGTGATCGATGGCAGCAGGTAAAAGACTATGGCAAAGCGGTAGTTCGTGGTGCGCTGTTAGAAGTCAATGATAAAGCAAGAGAGAAAGACAAGAACGAATCTATTGTCCAGCTGACAGCGGCAGAACGTGATGGGTTTCGCGTGCACATCTATCAGGGTCAATTTTATGCACGTGATCCCGCCAATGATTTTCATCTATTCGATACCAAAAAAAATATCTCACATGGTCATGACGGTATGGCCGCCTATGTCATTAATTCAAAAGGTGAACTTTCCATCTTCAGTCATTTTGGACTTGAAAAGCCTTTCGCACATTCATCGCTTAATTCTCAAGCCTCAGTCTATGCAGCGGGCGAAATCCGAATTGAGAATGGGCAACTAAAAGAATTGACGCCTTATAGCGGGCATTATAGACCGACTAATCACCAGGTGTTGCAAGCGTTGATTTATTTTAAATACCAGCACATTGATATATCGAATGCCGTGGTTAATTTAGCTTCATTTGCCACGGGAGAGGAACAGACGGAAGCGATGAAGTATAATGCTTTGGACTTTTTTAATAATCCACAAATCGCAAATAAGCCCAATGCTACGCTTGGTCAGTTAAATCAGGCAGATAGCGATGAGCGTGTGGAAATGAGTTCATCCGCACGCGCTGACACCCCATCCAGTACCGATAATTGGGCTGATTTTTCAGATTTTGATAGTGTCGCATCGACTTCTCAAGAGGATGTTGAGTCCAGTGCGAGCGCGTCAGTGAGCCCCCGGGAATTTTCTTTTGAAGATGAGGATTGGGCTGATTTTACGTCCTTGAATGAAAAAGAATCGCCTAAAATATATTCTGATGGCCAGAATAAAACAACGCTTTTCGGCGCTGCAAAAAAAGTTGAGCTGGTTCAGAATGATCAAGATGATTCTGATAGAATAGATCATAAATTCACGCCGACTCGAAGATAATTAAAAAAACAGGATAACGTATGCCAAAAATTGAAATTGCCGAACTGATTACATCAGGTGTTTATCCTGATCTTGCGTCAATAAAAAAATCATTGGGAAAAAGAGATTTTGCATTGTATGAAATGTATGAAGGCCATAACGATCTGGATCAAGCCGAATTTCTCTTAAAGCTGGGCAAAAGATTTGAAAGAAACACACGTGGCGTATTTGGCACAGAAAAAATTTATAAGGCAGGCCTTTGTTATGCTTTGTCTGCACTTTTGCATAATATCAATGGTTATAAATATCTGATAAGTGCTATTAAAAAAGAAATATTTTTTTACGATTTCTTCGATTCGAGACTAACGGATCTGCTCGTGCTTTGTGAAACAAAAAAGAGAGCATTGCAAGCAATAAAGCCAGTAGAACCTTTAGCCATTTCAGATGCAGTTTTGGTGGAATTATTGAGTAAGGTGAGCGAGCAAGTTGAAATGACACTAGGTCACCGACTGGATGTGGCGTATGACATCTATCTCCGCTCTTCTGCGCTGTTATCGGCCGATGAAAGTAGCGCCGAGCAAAAAAATATTATGATTGCCAGGAAATCAGCTATCAAACTGATGTCAGCGATTTTAGATACCGATGACGAAAAAAGAATTCTGCGATTAATGAATTTAAGAATAGCCAAACGTAAGCTTGACCCTGAATATATTCCCGGCAAATCGCCGAGAAAAATGGTTAATTTACCCGATCCCCTTAGAGCAAATAAAAAAGCCAAATACCATTGGCGTCACTTGGCTCGCTTAGCACTGGCCAGTGTTCGAGGTAAAATATTGACTGTCAGTCAGCGCGCAAAAGAGAAAGATGTTAATGAGAATACGCGTTTTTTATCCCCCACCGAGCGTGATGCTCACCGAGTTATCATCAGGAATGGTAAATTCTATGAGCGTGAATTGAATAACGAATTCAAGTTATGTGATACAAGAGACAGAGTGTCACATGAGAAAACGGATTATGTGGCTTTCACTATCAATCTAAAAGGCGAGATATCGTTGTTTGATCATTTTGAAATTGCAGATCGCTTTGCCCATTCTTCAATGAATGCGCAGGCACCATTGTTTTTTGCGGGCGAAATTCAAATTTTAAACGGTGAATTTAAAGCATTAACGCTTTATAGCATGCATTATGGACCGAGTTTATCAAATGTGTATGAAGTGTTGGAATACTTTCATGTGCATGGTGTGGATTTGTCGAATGCACTCGTGCAAACATGGGGAGAGTCTAATCAGTATCAAGGCAACAATTTTTCAAATTATAATGCATTGGATTTTTATGAAAATTTCACGGTCAAAGGTTTGAGTCATCTTCAACTGGTCAGTACAGGCAGGATTTCTGCTCCGGAAGAAAATGATGCTGTTTTTAATACCTCAACCAAAAAAATGCGCGAAAGTTTAAGCGTTACCACGCCAGTTTTTGAAGACTTTGAACCTGATTTTAATTTCACACCGCCTTCGGTGATATCCAGTCAGTCAAGCTCAGCTGCGGTGAGTGAGGTGAAGCAAGAAAAAAGAGAGCAAAGCACAGAGGAGAATGAAGCGAGCATAGCTGCTAAAAAGCACTTACCACGTCAAAAATAGTCTGATGTGACATCAAAATGCTGTCGTCCCGCAGCTTGTCCGTATGGGCGCTAACATCATGCCCACCGCCTACGTCCCGCAGCTTGTCCGTATAAGCGCTAACATCATGCCCACCGCCTACATCCCGCAGCTTGTCCGTATAGGCGCTAACATCATGCCCACCGCCTACATCCTGCAGCTTGTCCGTATAAGCGCTAACATCATGCCCACCGCCTACATCCTGCAGCTTGTCCGTATAAGCGCTAACATCATGCCCACCGCCTACATCCTGCAGCTTGTCCGTATAGGCGCTAACATCATGCCCACTGCCTACGTCCCGCGGCTTGTCCGCGGGATCCAGCAACGCCTTTTTTGAATTTTTTAAAAATAGCAATTTCAGCGGAATCTTAATTTAATGACGTCTTGTTAAACCTTTCAACTTGATCAAGCCAATATGATCTAATTTTTGAGTGACAAAGTGGCGTACGATATTGAAAGTATCAATATCGATTCGGGATTCATCGAATGCGTTTTCATTAGCTTCGTCTAATTGTTTAACGGTGCCAAGATAATGCCATTTATCAATAATATGAAATTCTGCTTTCTCTTTGTTTTTAAGACAGCTTTCCTTGATGGCAATTCTATTTTCAAAAGGCCATGGATTGGGACCCAGGTTCTTAAGATGCGGTAGAATGCGTGCGTTATACGAGTCACTGGTTTCAGTATGCGCGCAAGCGCCAATGCATTTTTGAATTTGATGGCGAAAGCAAGGTTTCAGCGCCTTACCAAATTGATTGATGCTATAACAAAGATTATTTTCATTGATGAATGCTTTTAATTTTGCTGCCGCTTGTTGTCGCAACTTAAAAATGCCATAAACATGTTGAATGTTTGCCGTTTCAACTTCAGAAAGGCTCACCACTTCTAGCATCATATAATGATGTTGGCTGGTAACAGCTTGAATGGTATACAGCGTTGCGTTTCGCCCCTGTAATTGGTTAAACAAAGGCGTTTTCGTTTTGATAAGCTGGGCTTCCAATAATAAAGCGCCACATTCACCGACTGTTTTTATCCAATCAATTTTTTTAACTTGCTGGGACAGTTTTAACGATTTTTTTGCAGAGCGATCATGGATGAAATGGGCAAAGATGCTCTCGCGCAAAGTAAGGCTTTTGCCAACATATAACAATTCATCGTTTTTGCCATAAAATCGATAAACACCGGGTGTGTTGGGAATATGCTTTGTGTGTTGCAAGGCCAGTGCTCCAGGCATACTCGGATATTTCTTCAAAAGATCAATAGCGTGCATCAAGTCTTTGGGCGAAATTACTTTGACAATTTGGCTGAATAAAGCCACCAAAAAGCTCCCATCAGTGAGCGTCAAATCCAGCGCCAGATGTTTTTTTAAATCGATAGAGCGATGATTGTTGAGATCAGGAAAAAGAAGTCGTGTTAATCTGAGCGTGCAGATTATTTTTTCATCCAGAACCATATTTTCGGCTTTGAATGCATTTTTGATAAAGGCGTAAGCGAAGCGCGCATCGTGGGCAATGAGAATTTTGCCTTTCAAGAAAGTATGCAGCTTTTTCGCCATTTGGCTGAAAGCGGGGGCGGTTTGAAGCATTTCATTGGTAACGCCCGTCTGTTTCTCAAGCTGAGTGCTGAGTGTCATCTCAGGGTTAATGAGAGTTGACAGATGCGATACGATTTTGCCATTTTTAACATGGTGCAATTCGATAGCAATTATTTTATCGATAGTCGCCCGGACACCGGTGGTTTTGACATCAATAAGAATATAGTCGCCTTTTAGCGGAATTTGTTGTTTTTTCAATGCAATAGTCTTCGTATGGCGGAATGAATGAGATTTGCTGTATGATAAATTATAGTACAGAAAGTGCTGCATTGAAAGATGATTGACCATAAATGGTGTGCAATATCGAAATTGCAACATCTCTTGTCTTTCCTGCGAAGGAATCTATTTATAATTAAAATGAATGTTTATTTTATAAAAATCCCCCTTTGAAAAGGGGATTGAGGGGGATTTTAAAAACGTTAATCACGCTTTGATAAAATGGAGTGTTAATAGCTTTTCAGGTCTTCTTTTGCTCCCATATCAATACCAGTCAATATACCAATACCGCCTTTCAACGAGTTCATGGCTTGTATCATATTAGACATTTTCCTATCGACACAGGAAATACGGACAGAGATAGCCTCGCTTTTAGCACCGAATACCTCGCCATCACAGACCGAAATGGGTGTGAACCCTAAGCGATGAAGCGATAACAGGAATTTCATGAAATGATTACCGGTTTGGATGGTGTCATGGCCCACCAGATCTCTTACGGCGAGAGGGACAGGTTTGCCGCTAAGAGCGTCTGAAAACGTCGCCCAGACATACATGCTGGCGCCAGTGTCTTCGCCTTGGATACGGCCCCCATTTAGCTTGTTATTGATCTCAGTAAGGGTGTCTGCTACTAGCTTACGCCGACTACCATAAAATTCAGCAATTTTGTGTCGTGGATTTTCATTCGCTACAGCAGGCCTAAAATGGTCTTTTAAAAGTGTCATCGCCGTTATCAACCCTTTTGATGAATGCACATTTGACCCAGCCATCAAAAATGACAAGGCACTGAAAGTGCCACGCATGATAGAAGGGTTGATTGAACCCGCCCCGCCAATACGCTCGCCACCTTGTGCTGTCATCTTCGCGCCAGAAATCCCAGTGACAGTAGATGCTTTAGCGAGAGGTGATAGATATTGATAGAAACCATGATAGCCAAGCTCTGCTGAGACCGTAGCGTTATAGACAGCATCATTATAAAAAACGATATCAGGATAGGCTTTCGTCAGTTCATTGATCATATCAGCCAGCTTTTTGGCGGTGTTAACGCTCAGTGCTTTTCCAGTCGGATTATGAGGATAGGTTAGCACTAGCACTCGCACTTTTTTGCCGTTTTTTTCGTGGGTGGTAATGAGTTCACACAGGTTGTCATAACGTGGTAAACCTTCTTCATCCATGTCATATTCAACGACTTCGCCACCAAGCAGTGTCACTTGGCGAACATAGGTGGGATACCCGGGATTGGAAAGTAAGATAATATCGCCTGCTTGAATTAATCTTGCCACAAATAAACAAGCCGTGATGGCTGTGGCACCGGGTGAAAGCGCAACGTCACTCATGCTAAATGGTGTCTCAGCTACATTTTCAACGGCTGTCAAAAAATCGGCGAGTGCTTGACGATCGGCATCATCACCACTGTGAGGGGCATAACCTGCCTGTCTGGTTTGAATGCTATTGATCTCCGCCTGAACGACGTCTTCTTCTTTATCAGTGCCTGGATTGCCCAGGTGCAAGCGGATAACAGGAATTTGATGCTTTTTTTCTAATTCATCGGCTAATTCGCCAATGGCGCGAATGGGATTGGCGAAAAGCAGCACGGTGCGATTTTGATATTCTTTCATGAAAGTGATTCATCCTTTCTGGCATAGACTTTGGTAAATTTAAGATTTTATTGTAAATAATAACGTTTAAAAACACATCTTATTCAGCAGTCAGGGTGCAATTCTTTTAATGCAATCCAACAGCCATGAATGGCTTGTTGGATTGCATTAACGATCAGTGTTATTTCTGCTTTTTGGGCAATTGTTTGGGAGTATGGCGCTGCTGCGGGTTCATGTCGGCTGGTGGGCGGCCGAGCTGTAAACGGTTAGGATGATTGGCAAAATGACTGGGTAATAGGTAAGGTCTAGCCTGCTGTGGGACAGGATGCGCGTTCATGTTAGGCGTTCCCATGAATGGAGCCATCTGAGGAGTTGGCGCGTTCATGAGAGGTGCATTTATATGTACGAGACTTTGTATGGCCATCATTTGCATTTGCTGATTAAATTGATAAATCAGTGACTGATCGGCAGCGCGGTCACTTTGTAATTGTGCTATTTGTTCTTGTTGGAGACAAATTATCTGCTGCAATTGTTGTAATTGAGTTTGTTCGTTTAAAATTTGGTGTTCTTGATTTTGTAGTCGTTTTTGGTCAGCCAGTATTCGCTGTTTTTGTGCTTCAATTTCACGTTGTTGAGCGGCAATTTGGGCGCGTTGCCCTTGTAGCTGATAAATGAGATTTGACTCAAGATCTTCTGCTGAATATGGAGTTGGTTCACTTGCGCGTGCATTTTGTGTGGTAGCATTATTATCAGCGGCTGCCATGGTAGCAGGTGAGCCAGTTTCAGATTCGCTAACTTCTGCATCCATGAGCGGAATTGTTTCTGTGCTGCCTGAAGTTGCATCCAAGGCTGCTTGCTGCTTGATTTCATCCAGTAGGCTGATAGGAACTTCAGTCAATGATTGTGTTGCAACTGGCGGAGTGTTGATCGCGTCTCTGTTAGTCACGAGGTATCTTGACTGGATATTGCGAGGTTCTTTGCATTCTTGTATGTCATATAATTTTTCCCAATCCGACGCTAGCGGCATATCAGAGTATAAGTCAGTTTGGAAGTTTGCTGGCACGTTTGTGTCACTGGGTGTCTTCGTATCAGGTTCCGGCACTTCCTCAGTTGTTTCAATGTTTGAACGCATTGTATTGAGCATGGCGGAGTCTCGCGCTGTAGTAACTGCGTCTGCTCCAGTATTAGGTGGAGTGAGTCCAAGTATGGTGGAAACAGGCACTCCTACAATCGGTGTTTCGTTTCGGAGGCTGTCGTCTGTAGCGTTACTGAGGCTGGCCGCATTAAAAGAAGGATTGTCATCCCTATTGGTTGACGCTGCGTTGGCAATGCTTGTCAGAGGCTCTCCCGCTTTTCTTTCTGCTCTTCTTTGTAATTTTCTTTCTTTCGCAGCATCCATCTTAGCTTTTTTTCGAAGCGCTTGTTGTTCGGCAATGTCTGCGGCATTTTTTATGGCATTATCTTGTTCTTTATTGGTTTCTTCTTTGTTTGTGGCTGATGCTGCTGCTTTTGCGTCTGACTTTGTTTCGGGTTCTGATTTGGCTTGAGGTTTTACGTCTTTTAATTGAGCTTCTGAAAGTGTCGCATCAGCTTCTACTGGCGGTACTGTATCGGCTTTTTTATGCGTTTCGTTTTTTAATGCCACTTTAGTTTTTTCATCATTTGCTACTGATGCAGGTGTAGCGTTTTTTGCGGCTTCAGCGACTTTCATTTTTAATGCAGCTATTTTTGCTTTTGTATAGGCAGTGGGCATGACTGCATGCGATAGCTTTAACAGCGCGAGAGCCTTGGCGGGCTCATCAGTCACAAAATTGGGATAGTTTTTAAATAGGTGCTGAATCAACTCAACGTATTGGCAATTGGTTTCCTCTCTTTTATTCGCTGATGTCAGGGCTAGCAATTTCTGATGTTCAATAAGACTTTTTGAGTATTCACCGATACTGAGAAAATAATTCCTGGACTGTAAGTAATAGGGCGTTAAATTATTAATTGGATGGTTAAGTTGGGATTGATATAACCAAAAAGCGAGATTGAGATCCGCAAGGGTTTTTTCAGGTTGTAATTGGCCAATCTCTTGCGCCATGCGAATTCTGGCGCGTTCGACATACAAATCATGAAAACGCGGATAATCGACTATGGCTTGATCCAATAAATTCAATACCTGCGTATATTGTTTGGCGTCGGCTAGTGGAAAAACCTCTTCATCTAGTGCTGTTAAGCGCTCCGCGGGGATTTCTGCAGGGGTATTTAGGAAGAAAAAGATTTTTTCACATTCTTCTCGGGTTATTTCGCTCACGTTATCTTTGTATAAATGATATAGAGCAGTAGCGGCGCTTAAGGTGTCCGTTGAGTTCGCAAGATCAGGTAACAGTTCTTTTATTTTTTGCAAAATAAGATGGAGATTTTGTGGTGCTGGTTCTGCTGCCTGTATAGAGGGTGCTAAATGAAGAACGTCTTCGCGAAGTTTTTTATTTTGTTGTCTTAGTATATCAAATTCAGAGTAGAGATGATTTGCTTCATGGCGTAGCATAGCCGCATCTGCTTTAGAGATCTTGTCAATTTTTGCTGTGATTAACCACGATGCATACATAATATCAACGATCACAGCGCGGAATAAGGTTTGATTGTACGGTTGAGTTAACATGCATCTTTGTGCGCGACTGCGAAGCAGATAAAGATCGGCAGAGGCGGGATTTAACATAATGGCTTGTTCTGCGTGTTTTAAGCCTTCACTGTATTTTTTCATTGCCAGCATTTTTTCTGCCTGTACTGCGTGGTCTTTTCTTTTTGTTAAATTTAAACCTTTTTTTTGAAATTCTTTTACATTTAATGAGCTTAAATCAGAAACAATTCTAGTTTTTGTTTTCAGACTAATACAGTCATCCAGATCATCTGCTCCCATGCCAACAAAATAATCGTATTTGGCTGCTTCATAGTTGCCTAATTCAAAATGGCAATTGCCACGATAAAAGTAACAAGAGGTGAGGTCGCTTGAGCGAATCTCAGGAGATTGGCTTGCATGATGAGCGTCAATATAATCCTCGAAGCAGTTAATGGCTTCAAGATAGCGTCCATCGGTATAATAAATAAATCCCAGCACTCGTAAGGATCGCATATCCAGCTTGCATACGCTGGCGGCCAATTCAAGAAGCGGTAATATGTCGTTACTGTACCGGTGCATGCTGGCGAAGCGGGTGAGGGTGGCTGCATATCTTAGAGCGCTTGCTGAGGCATCGGGATTGCGCTCCTCTAATCGTTTAAATGCAAGCTCCCGTGAGTCGTCATTTTCGTGGTCTAATACAAGTGTTAGGTCAGGTTTAAGTTCTTGATGCGCTTGCATTGAGGGTGATTCCTTATTTAATTTCTGTCTATATTTTGGCGCATTATACCCAATTTGTTCAATGGTGCGATATTCCTTTTGTCGCTTCGACGTCCCGCGACTTGTCCGCATAAGCGCTAACCTAAGCCGCTTCCCCCTTTAAAAAGGGGGATTGAGGGGGATTTGTATAAAATGACCTTCTGTTTTTGGTCAAAATTGACAAAACAATTTAATATAAATCCCTCCTAACCTCCCTTTTTCAAAGGGGGGGGCTCTTAGGTTAGCGCTTATGCGGCTTGTCTGCGGGATCCAGAGCGCTCTCGATCCGAGCTTCAATCACTGGATATCGTGGATAAGCCACGGCATGCCGAGCAGCTTGAAGAATTATCGGATGTGTAATATATTTTTTATACAAATCCTCCCCAGCCCTCCTTTTTTAAAGGAGGGGGATCAAGTGCAGGTACTTATGTTTCCATGAGGGGAGATATTAAATGTCTCATTAATCTATAAAGTGATTCTCGCGGTATGTTAAAAAATCATTTCTCCTCTGTTACTGAGGCTAGTCCCTATACCAAAAGTCTTATCGCTGGCATGCTGGGCGTTATGATGGAATGGTATGATTATGGTTTGTTTGGTTATCTCGCGCCTATTCTGGCCGAGCTTTTTTTTCCCTCAAAACATAAGTGGGTCAGTTTATTACAAGCGTTCATGGTGTTTGCTATGGGTTTTATGTTGCGACCTCTTGGCGGATTTATTTTTGGATCGCTGGCTGATCGCTGCGGGCGTGTCGTGGCTTTGCGTGCCACCATTTTGTTGATCTCATTACCCAGTTTAATGATAGCCTGTCTTCCTACGTTTGCCATGATTGGCTGGATGGCAACGGTGCTGTTGATTGTGTTGCGATTATTGCAAGGCTTAAGCGTAGGGGGTGAATTTGCCGGATCAATGGTTTATTTAACCGAAATTTCGCCGCCGCGATTTCGCATCCTGTTCAGTGGTCTCGCTAATAATGCTTCCAATATAGGTGTTCTAATGGGAGTGGGTATTTGCACTTTACTCAGTGTCAACTTATCGCATGAAATGTTTTTGAAAATTGGCTGGCGAGTACCTTTTATCTTGGGTGGCTTTCTGGGATTGCTCGGATATTACTTACGAAAAAACTTTATTGAAAGCGATGTCTTTTTGCAAATACAAAAAGACAAGCATTTACATGCCAAGCCTGTCTCTGTTCTTTTTAAAAAATACCTGCATCGATTAATTATCGGTATTTTGCTCTCTTGCATGGGGGCATGTAGCATTTATACCTTAACGACTTACATCAGTACTTATCTGCAAGTCGTTAAGCATTACAGTTTAAGTGTGGCTTTATCGTTGCAGTCGTTATTGTTGATATTAACCTTATTGCTTGTACCCATTGCCAGCTTGTTGGCAAATCAGTTTGGACAAATCAGGATGCTGCAAATAGCCACTTTAGGGATGATGTCATATGCATTATTTGCGTTCTTGCATCTCCCAGAAAATAATATTGTTATGGTGGGGATTATATTACTGCCGCTTATTGTTTTCGTCTCAATCGAGCAGGGAGTGATGCCATCGACTTTGACGGAATTCTTTCCGGTTGCTATTCGTTATTCGGCGGTCTCTATTGCTTATAATGTGAGTTATGCTTATGTGGGTGGCACAGCGCCTATGTATATCACATGGCTGATCAACAGAACGCATGCCGCAGAAATGCCAGGAATCTGCATTATGGCGGCTTCTGCCATGACCGCATTGGGGTTGATCATCATGCGATTTGATAGACGTCTTGTTCAACACCGGCTCAATCCGCGCTTGGCCTAACACCGAAAACCCCGTCGTTGTTGAATAAATAAACTTCTGAGCGTGGATTCAAGACTATTGGGCATGCACCACAGCGACGGCAGACGGCATTGCGCCGCTTGGGAATTAAAGCCTGGCCATTGGGTAAAAACATTACCGTAGTATTCATCAATCTCGGGAAGGCAGTGACAAAGCATTGTGATACGTTTGTTTTTCAATGATGCTTTTAAACTGCCTCTTTTTTTGTTTGTGCTTTCCTTTTTCTCTTTCCTTCTAAAGAATGGCACATCGAGGCTCAATTTCTCTTTAGTCTGTTTTTCACTTCCACGAAGTGGAAGCAAATATAAAAAAGGTGTCAGGGTAGGTTTACTTTTTACGCGCGGAGCTTATGCTCCCACGAAAAAAGTAAACCTACCCTGACAGGACCCCAGTCAACATAAGCCTTCCGCACGAGTGTCCATAAATAAAGCGTCATTATTGTTAATGATTAATATATGTCAATTTATTCTCTTTTTATCTATGCTATCCTTGTGATTGAGAGATTCGGCCATATCTTGGTGAATATATTAATAACGCTTAGAGGTCATCTGCAATGCGTATGGATAAATTAACCAGCAAGTTCCAGTCAGCTTTAGCCAATGCCCAATCAATGGCACTTGGCCACGATAATGCTTTCATTGAACCAGCACATGTTTTAAAAGCATTGTTAGATGAGGAGGGTGGCAGCGTCCCCTCTATCTTAACGAAAGCCAATGTTAACCTTTCTACACTAGCCAATAAATTAGAAAATGCGATTCAGCGCTTGCCCAAAGTAGAAGGCACCGGCGGTGAAATGCATATATCAAATGATCTCAATCGTCTCTTGAATTTGACAGACAAGATCGCGCAAAAACGGAAAGACCAATATATTTCAAGCGAATTATTTTTATTAGCGGCGATAGAAGACAATGGACCATTAGGTGAATTATTACGTCAATCCGGCGCGACGAAAGAAACTATCGAGAGCGCCATCAATGAAGAACGCGGGGGCAAAAACGTGAATGACCCAAATGCAGAAGACCAACGCCGTGCGCTGGAAAAATATACAATTGATCTAACCGCACGTGCTGAAAAAGGTAAGCTAGATCCCGTGATTGGTCGCGATTCAGAAATTCGTCGCACCATTCAGGTATTGCTGCGTCGTACCAAAAATAATCCGGTATTAATCGGCGAGCCTGGAGTGGGTAAAACCGCTATTGTAGAAGGTTTAGCGCAGCGTATTGTGAACGGTGAAGTCCCCGAAGGTTTAAAAAATAAGCGTTTATTATCGCTGGATTTAGGCGCATTAATTGCAGGCGCTAAATTTCGCGGTGAATTCGAAGAAAGATTAAAAGCGGTCTTAAATGATTTAGCAAAACAAGAAGGCCAAATTATTTTATTCATCGATGAAATTCACACCATGGTCGGTGCGGGTAAAGCAGAAGGCTCAATGGATGCGGGTAATATGTTAAAGCCCGCCTTGGCTCGCGGCGAATTGCATTGCGTGGGCGCGACAACGCTGGATGAGTACCGTAAATACATCGAAAAAGATGCTGCCTTAGAGCGCCGTTTCCAACGTATCCTGGTGGATGAGCCAACAGTCCCTGATACCATTGCTATCTTACGTGGTTTAAAAGAGCGATATGAGCTGCATCACGGTGTTGAAATCACGGATTCCGCTTTGGTTGCTGCTGCCACTTTATCGCATCGTTATATTGCTGATCGTCAATTGCCGGATAAAGCCATTGATTTGATTGATGAAGCAGCGAGTAACATCCGCATGGAAATTGATTCAAAGCCAGAAGAGTTAGATAACCTGGGTCGTCGTATCATCCAATTAAAGATTGAGCGTGAAGCATTAAAAAAAGAAACAGACGATGGTTCCAAGAAACGCTTAGTGAAACTGGAAGAAGACCTTAGCAAGCTCGAAGAAAAAAATGCAAAACTCGAAACCATTTGGCAACGAGAAAAATCAGCGCTTCAAGGCACGCAAAATATCAAAGCAGAATTAGAGAAAGCGCGGTTTGAGTTAGAAACGGCTAGTCGATCTTCTAACTTGGCGCGCATGGCAGAATTGCAATACGGGCGCATACCTGAACTTGAAAAAAAATTAGCTGATGCTTTAGCCGTTGAAAAAGAAGGCACACAACTGGTGCGCAGTAACGTGACAGAGGATGAAGTAGCTGAAGTTGTGTCTAAATGGACGCATATCCCTGTCTCCAAAATGCTAGAAAGTGAAAAGCAAAAATTGATTCACATGGAAGATGCCCTACATAAACGCATCATTGGTCAAAGCCAGGCAGTGACAGCCGTGTGTAATTCCATTCGCCGTTCGCGTGCGGGACTTTCGGACCCAGGTCGCCCCATTGGTTCTTTTCTATTTTTAGGACCAACAGGGGTAGGTAAAACCGAATTATGCAAAGCCGTTGCCGAATTCTTATTTGATACCGAAGCCGCCATGGTGCGTATTGATATGTCAGAGTTTATGGAAAAGCATTCCGTTGCGCGCTTAGTAGGGGCGCCGCCCGGCTATGTCGGTTATGAAGAAGGTGGTTATCTCACCGAGCTTGTGCGACGCAAACCCTATTCTGTTGTGCTATTAGATGAAGTGGAAAAAGCCCATCCCGATGTTTTTAATATTTTGCTTCAAGTATTAGACGATGGACGTTTGACCGATAGCCAGGGGCGAACGGTTGATTTTAGTAATGCTGTGATTGTGATGACCTCGAATTTAGGATCAGAGATGATTCAAGAGATTTCAAAGCATGGCGACTATTTTGAAATGAAAGAGGCCGTATTAAAAGCGGTAGGCCAGCATTTCCGTCCTGAGTTCATGAACCGTATCGACGAGATGGTGGTATTCCATCCGTTAGACAGAGAACAAATCAAAGCGATTGCAGAAATTCAAATTCAGCGTTTACGTGCGCGTCTTGCTGAGCGCGAGCTTGGTCTTACCGTTTCACCTGAAGCCATGGATTATTTGGCGGCGGCGGGGTATGATCCTGTGTATGGAGCAAGACCGCTTAAACGTGCTATCCAACAATACATCGAAAATCCGTTGGCTGAAGAAATATTATCCGGCAAATTTATAGCCGGTGATATGGTTTCAATCCATGCGGAAAAAGGAAAGTTGGTTTTTTCAAAGTCGGAGCAACAACGGCTTCAACCTAGCTAACAAGTGATATAACAAAAAGGAATGGTTTTATGTATAAACATATTTTATTCGCTACTGATTTATCAGATGAAACAGATTTTCTTATCAATAAAGTTCGCATGCTTCGTGGTTACACTGGCTCAACATTAAGTTTAGTGCACGTTGTAGAACCTATGCCGGGTTACAGCTATGCTTATCTTGGCATAGAAGATATTGAAGGCCAGTTGATTGATGAGGCTAAAGCCGCTCTCGCCAAGTTAGGCGAAAAGTTATCCGTGGAGACCAAAGACCAGTGGATTGAAGTCGGCCCCACTAAAAATAAAATTCTGAAAATTGCAGAAGACATTAATGCGGATTTAATTATTTGTGGTAGTCACGGTCGTCATGGCTTATCGCTATTATTAGGTTCCACAGCCAATGCTATTTTGCATGGCGCAAAATGCGATGTGTTGACGGTTCGTTTGCCAGAATAATTTTTTTATTAAATTTTGTGTGAGTGCCTAGGCACTCCACAAAAGGGGAAGTGAGCACTAATCCGGATCGCAGGCACTTCCCCCTTTGAAAAAGGGGGGGATGAGGGGGATTTTTATAAAATATAACATTCATTCAATACCAATCTCGAAAAATTTCTCAACCCATTTTGCATCACTCACAAACCCTCGAAAAAATAATCACAACAAAAATCACAAGTCGGATGAGATTTAATTTTAACTATATTAGCGATGATTTATAGAAATCAATTAGTAATGACATAGCTGACTTTTATGCACCATTTTATCAAAGCGTGATTAAAGTTTATAAAAATCCCCCTCCGCTATACGTCGATCTCCCGCAAGGCCAGAGGTATTTAAGTTAGTGCTATGCGTCATTGGCCATAAGCCATCCACTTAAGATTCTTTCCGTTGTCGCGCAAAAGTTGTACCGCAAATTTATTAGCGAGTGATTCATCTTTTTTTTTAGTGTAGTATTGCCAGCTCTGTTGCTGAGTTAACACTCTTTAATCATTCGTTTTATCGCGCAAAAAATTTTAGGAAGAAATGATGCCAAGGTTAAAAAAGTTATTACCCATTTTAGGAGCAACCGTTTTTTGTTTTTATTCTCTCTCTTCGTTTGCTGAAACGACAACGACACTCGCTGCCCCTGTTGCAACAAATCATTCTGCTGTGACTGTCTCATCTCCATCTGTTACGAATACCGCATCGCAAGAGACACCTAAATTAGATTCTGATAATGCTGTTTTATCCAGAGTCACAAAAGAAGATAAAATATCACCGCGATCATTTGCCATTGCCTTTCATCGGCCAACGTATGTATTACCTTTTTATTATACACGTTCACCTTATAACTCAGTTTATGCAGGACAAACACCCGAGGATGAAAAGTTAAAACACGATGAAATTAAATATCAATTAAGTTTTAAAGTGCCTATTTGGAAAAATATATTAAACCATCCATCTACGCTTTATCTTGCTTACACGCAAATGTCATATTGGCAAGCGTATGATCACGATCCATTTTTCAGAGAAACCGATTTCGAGCCAGAGTTATTTATTGCCAATGAAATTAATTATCATCTAGGCGGTAGTTGGTATTTGAATTTTCTAACCGTAGGGTTGGATCATCAATCTAACGGTTATGGCGGCACTTTAGAGCGTAGCTGGAATCGTGCAACCGCAGCTTTGATCGCTTCATCCGATAGCTGGATAGTGGCCATTAAACCATGGCTTATTTTCAAGAATAATAACACCTACCAAAGACAAAACCCGGATATGCAAAACTTCATGGGAAATGGCACGATCTTAATAGGTTACAAATTCCATGGACAGTTAATCTCACTAGAGACGCGCAATATGATTGAAAGTGGGGGAAGACGATCGGGTAACACCCTCAGCTGGAGTTTCCCTATTACGGATTACTTAAAAGGTTACGCGCAAGTCTTCAGTGGATACGGCCAAAGTTTAATTGAATACAATCATCGAACCAACAGTTTTGGTTTGGGTATCTCAATGAGTGATTGGGTTTAAGAAGAAATATTCCTCTCCCAGAAATGGGAGAGGAAAAGTAAAGATACTTTAAAAATTTTCTGCAACAAAATCCCAGTTCACTAAATTCCAGAAGTTTTCAACATAGCTTGGGCGTACATTACGATAATCAATATAGTAAGCATGCTCCCAGACGTCACAAGTCAAAAGCGCTGTTTTATCTTGCGTCATCGGTGTGGCGGCATTGCTGGTGCTAATGATTTCAATGGAGCCGTCTTTGTTTTTTACCAACCAACCCCAGCCTGAACCAAAAGTGGAAATAGCTGTTTGGCTAAATAATTTTTTGAACTCGTCAAACGAGCCGAATTTTTTGTTGATCGCTTCAGCCAATTTGCCGCTTGGTTCGCGACTGCTATTAGGCGTCATGCAGTGCCAATAAAAAGTGTGGTTCCACACTTGCGCTGCATTGTTAAAAATAGCGCCGCTGGATTTTTTGATAGTGTCTTCCAGGGACATGTCTTCAAATTCAGTGCCAACAATGAGTTTGTTGAGATTATCAACGTAAGCTTTATGATGCTTACCATAATGATATTCTAATGTTTCTTTCGAAATGTAAGGTTGCAAGGCATCCATAGCGTATGGCAATTTAGGCAATTCGTGTTTCGCTTTGGTATCAGACATAGTCGTTCCTTGTTGATTAAAATGATTCTTCGGTTCGTTTCGTTAATACTTCATACCCTGTTTCGGTGACTAAAATCGTATGTTCCCATTGCGCAGAAAGACTATGATCTTTCGTTACAACCGTCCATGCGTCTGGTAAGAGTTTGACCTCGCGTTTGCCCGCGTTAATCATCGGCTCAATAGTAAAAATCATACCAGGACGTATTTCGGCACCGGTGCCAGCTTGGCCATAGTGTAAAACATTCGGTGGTTCATGAAAAATTTTACCGATGCCATGTCCGCAGTATTCGCGCACGACTGAGAAACGATTCGCTTCAGCGTAAGGTTGGATCACCGCACCAATATCGCCAAAATGGTTGCCAGGCTTGACGCGTTCGATCCCTTTATATAGACACTCTTGAGTCACTTTGATCAGGCGATCAGACAGAATAGAGCCTTTGCCAGCGGTGAACATTTTGCTCGTATCACCGTGATAGCCATCTTTCAGTACAGTAACGTCGATATTTATGATATCCCCGTCTTTCAATTTCTTGGGACCTGGAATACCATGGCAGACCTGATGATTGACAGAAGTGCAGATGGATTTGGGAAAGCCGTTGTAATTTAAAGGAGCAGGTATCGCTTTTTGTACATTGACGATATAGTCATGGCAAATTTGATCGAGCTCATCGGTGGTAACCCCAATTTGTACATGGGGGCCTATCATTTCGAGCACTTCAGCGGCGAGGCGTCCAGCAATACGCATTTTTTCAATATCAGCTGGTGATTTAATAGTAATTTTCATAGATTCAGGCATTTTTAGCACACATTATATTGTTGGTGGATGGCTTCTATGGTATAAAGGCCAGTTTTAATAAGCAAATGAAATTTCATTATTAAAAATGACACAAACCCCACACACGTATCGTGACTATTAGCTGGGTGCTTTTCCCAATAGATTCAAGGGACAAGGTTGGCTGATGGGATGCGTGGAGGATTAACCCAAACTAGAAAGAGGAAATTGTAATGGCTTTACCAGTAACTATGCGTGACATGTTAAAAGCGGGTGTGCACTTTGGGCATCAAACCCGTTATTGGAACCCAAAAATGGGCGCCTACATTTACGGCGCACGTAACAAGATCCATATTATCAACTTAGAAAAAACCCTACCTATGCTACAAGATGCCTTCAACTTCGTAGGCAAAATTGCAGCTAATAAAGGTAAAGTTTTATTCGTTGGTACCAAATCTGCAGCACGTGACATCATCAAAGAAGAAGCTGATCGTTGCCGCATGCCGTACGTGAATCACCGTTGGTTGGGTGGTATGTTGACCAACTACAAAACCATTCGTCAATCCATTCGTCGTTTGAAAGACTTAGAAGCGATGTTTGAAAAAAATAACTTTGGTCGCTTGGTCAAAAAAGAAATTCTTCAATTGACACGTGAAAAAGCCAAATTGGATCGCAGCTTAGGCGGTATCAAGAACATGGGCGGCTTGCCAGATGCTTTGTTTGTTATTGACGTCGGTCATGAAAACATCGCTATTGCTGAAGCTAACCGTTTGAGCATACCCGTCATCGGTATTGTTGATACCAATCACAATCCAAAAGGCGTGAGCTACATTATCCCTGGTAACGACGATTCACTTCGCGCTATTCAGTTGTACGCAAAATGCATTTCCGACGCTATCTTGGAAGCACGCGCAAGCAATCCTGAACTCGCTAACATCGATGAAGCAGAATTTGTTGAAGTTGATGAAACGACTTTACGCATCGAAGGCAGTGAAAACAGCGAGGGTTAATAGAATCCAGCAAAGCCTGTTATCTGGTAGATAACAGGCTTTTAGCTTTCACTATTCGTTTTCTTAAGACAATTCGTAGTTTCAGTTTCTAGAGAGGCACGGCAATATGGCAGCAATTACAGCGGCACAAGTAAAAGAATTACGCGAACGCACCAGCGTTGGCATGATGGAATGTAAAAAAGCATTAGAACTTGCTAATGGCGATATGGAATTAGCCATTGAAGAATTACGTAAATCCGGTCGTGCGAAAGCAGACAAAAAAGCAGACAGAGTCGCGGCAGAAGGGATTGTGATTATTCGCACTTCAGCGGATGGCAAGCGCGCTATCTTGGCTGAAATCAATTGCGAAACTGATTTCGTTGCACGTGATGAAAACTTCTTGGGCTTTGCAGAAGCAGTAGTGAATACCGCACTTGAAGCTAACGTAACAGACATCGCAACCTTATCCACCCTGAAATTAGCAGGATCCGATGTGACCGTTGAAGAAGCGCGTCAAACATTGGTTGCGAAAATCGGTGAAAACGTCAATATTCGTCGTATTGCTATCACTGATGAATCAGCAGGAAGTGTAGGTACCTACCTCCATGGCAATCGCATCGGTGTTTACGTTGAATTGGATACCAACAACGTCGATCTTGCGAAAGATATCGCAATGCACGTTGCGGCGAGCAAGCCATTGGTTGTTTCACCAAACGATGTCCCAGCGGACGTTGTTGCAAAAGAAAAAGAAATTTACACAGCGCAGGCAGCCAGCAGTGGCAAACCGAATGACATCATCGAAAAAATGGTTGTCGGTCGCCTCAAAAAATTCCTGGATGAGGTCAGTTTAATGGGCCAACCATTCGTTAAAGATCCTGATGTGACAGTTTCCAGCTTGCTCGGTAAGCACCGCGCAAAAGTCATCTCATTTGTCCGTTTTGAAGCCGGCGAAGGGATCGAAAAAGAAAAGGAAGATTTTGTCGAAGCAGTAATGTCACAAGTAAAGAATGGCTAATCATTTATGGATAGTATTTCTGCACAGCCGATTTACCAGCGTATATTATTAAAACTGAGCGGTGAAGCCTTACAAGGCGATCACCTTTTTGGAATCAACGCGGGAAAGCTGACGAAAGTCAGCCAGGAAATTGCTAGCGTCGTCAAAATGGGGGTGCAAGTTGCCCTCGTGATCGGCGGTGGTAATTTAATCCGCGGCGCAGACTTGTGCGCGACCGGTTTGGATCGTGTAACGGCAGACCACATGGGTATGCTGGCCACCGTCATCAACGGTTTAGCGCTATTAGATGCGTTAGACAGAAAAGGCATTCCGGCATCATTGATGTCCGCACTTTCCATTCCAGGCTTGGTGGACTTCTATGATCGTCGTAAAGCGAAAGAAGAATTGGAAAAAGGAAAAGTCGTTATTTTTGTTGCGGGAACCGGCAGTCCATTAGTGACTACTGACTCTGCCGCTGCTTTGCGCGGTATTGAAGTAGGCGCGGATATTGTCATCAAAGCGACAAAAGTTGACGGTGTATTCGCAGCAGATCCTATCAAAAATCCCAAAGCAGAACGTTATGATTCTCTCACTTATGATGAAGTGCTAGAACAGCG
Organism: Gammaproteobacteria bacterium; assembly: GCA_031291175.1. GTDB lineage: Bacteria > Pseudomonadota > Gammaproteobacteria > DSM-16500 > DSM-16500 > UBA5158. Next base: position 85,994 of record JARLJO010000047.1, on the reverse strand, counting down.
TTTGGGTGTGATGGATTTAAATGCGATTTTATTATGCCGAGAGCATGGTCTACCATTGCGCGTGTTTAACATGAGCAAACAAGGTGCACTACAACGCATCGTGGTAGGCGACAATGTCGGCACATTAATCCAAAGTGGAGATTGAGATTGATGAGTAACGTCTTAAAAGATGCTGAAATGCGTATGCAAAAAGGCATCGAATCATACAAAAATGATATATCAAAAGTGCGAACAGGCCGTGCGCACCCAAGTCTCTTGGACCATGTCCGAGTGGATTATTATGGTACCGAAACGCCGCTTAGCCAAATCGCTAATATTAGCGTCGGCGATGCGCGTACTCTGGTAATCACCCCTTGGGAAAAGCGTATGACCCAGGCAATTGAAAAAGCGATCATGACATCCGATTTGGGTTTAAACCCATCATCAACGGGTGAATTAATTCGCGTTCCATTGCCAGCATTGACCGAAGAGCGTCGCAAAGAGCTCACCAAAGTGGTGCGCAATGAAGCAGAAGCGGCACGGGTCAGTATTCGTAATGCGAGACGTGATGCGAATAATGCACTCAAAGAACAGTTAAAGAAAAAAGAAATTGCAGAAGACGAAGTTCATCGATTAGAGGAAACTATCCAAAAATTGACGGATAAGTATATTGCTGAAGTTGATCATTTACTCAGTGCAAAAGAAACTGAATTAATGGCAATTTAAACGACGAAAAAGCTCCTCTTTTTAATTTGTCATGAAAAGGGGAGCGTATTTATATAATAACAATATCATTCGCGAGCATTTTCTGTGAGCACATCCACCTTACCTCGACATATTGCTATCGTAATGGATGGGAATGGTCGTTGGGCAAAGCATCGTCATCTGCCACGTATTGCAGGCCATAAAGCTGGTGTCAAGGCAGTGCGTGAAACCGTCAAATTTTGCGTTGAGCATCATATCGAAGTATTAACACTATTTGCTTTCAGTAGCGAAAACTGGCGCAGACCCGCCGTTGAGGTAAATCACCTCATGGAATTATTTATCATGGCGCTGGAACGCGAAGCCACCAAGCTTCATAAGCAAAATATCCAACTACGTATCATTGGTGATCGAGCACGTTTTGACGAAAAGCTCCAAAAACAAATGGCTAACGCAGAAAACTTAACGGCGAATAATACCGGTCTTAAGCTACTTATTGCAGCGAATTATGGCGGCCAATGGGATATTACTGAGGCGTGTCGTCGTTTAGCGATCGATGTTCAGCAAGGTAAGCTTGCTCCTGAAGACATTAGTGCAGAGTTAATCGAAGCCAATTTAGTGACCGCCGATCTACCTTTACCCGATCTTTTTATCCGTACTAGCGGTGAGCAACGCATTAGTAATTTTCTGATTTGGCAGCTATCTTATGCCGAATTATATTTTACCGATGCGCATTGGCCTGACTTTGATGCGTCAGAACTGAAAAAGGCCGTGGCTTTTTTTGCCAATCGCGAACGTCGCTTTGGTCATATCAGTGAACAATTACGAGCAGAAAATCATGCTTAAAACTCGACTCTTGACAGCTCTCATTCTGATTCCCATTTTTATTTTTCTGGTTTTAAAACTTTCCAATATTGCATTTGCTTTATTGACAGCATTTTTTGTTTTGTTAGGCGCTTATGAATGGGCGCGTTTTATGGGACTTCAAAAAAAATCCCAACGTTTTTGTTATGTCTTTCTTATTTTTCTCGGTATGAAGTTCTCACTCAGTGTGTTTATACCTTATGCTTTAATTGTCACGCTCGTTTGGTGGTTAGTGGCATTTGTCATGGTCGTGAGTTATCCCAAAGGCCATGAAAGGTGGAGTCAGAGTTTGTTTTTACGCGGTCTCATGGGTGTCATGGTATTAATACCCGCCTGGATTGCGATTAACTTTATTCGTTTAAATGAGAATGGCCCAATCATTTTATTGTATTTATGCGTCCTGATTTGGGGTGCCGATTCCGGTGCTTATTTTGCCGGTAGGCAATGGGGCAAAACAAAATTAGCACCAGCAGTCAGTCCAGGTAAAACACGCGAAGGTTTTTATGGTGCGTTATTCACAACGATATTGATTGCTTTTATTGGCATGCAATGGGATATAGTAGCCGCACCTCTATGGGTCGTGATGGCATTGGCTTTGGCCACGGTGTTGTTTTCGGTTCTGGGTGATCTTTTTGAAAGCATGATGAAACGTAATGTGGGTTTAAAAGATTCAGGCAATGTTTTTCCGGGACACGGAGGCTTGTTGGATCGAATTGATAGTTTGACGGCAGCAGCGCCGGTATTTGCATACGGTTATTTGTTAGTACTGAAATTTTTTCATTAGTACTAGATTTGCAGAGCTAAAGCTTGGATAATTGGCGATCTTTTAGCGTAAGTCCTGTTCTCTATCTCCTCATTGTTTGAGCAGAACAAGAAAAAGGCAGGTAGACAAATTAAAAAAAGATGTGAGTCAGATGAAAAAATTATTAGTTGTATTGGTCTTATTTTTGAATGGTTTTGTCGCTCCTGTTTTTGCAGCAGATGCTTTTGTTGTGAGACACATTGATGTCGAAGGTTTACAGCGAATCGACTCTGAAACAGTTTATAGTTATTTGCCCATCAAGCGTGGCGAAGTGCTACGCCCTGAAAAAACCACAGCCATTATCAAATCACTTTATAAAACCGGCTTTTTTGATCACATCACTTTATCGCGTAACGGCGACACTTTAATTATTCATGTGATTGAACGTCCGACTATCGGTCAATTAAAAATCACAGGCAATAGCGTCATCCCAACAGATAAGCTAACTTCCGTGATGAAGAGCTTAGATATTGCCGAAGGACGAGTTTACAATCGTGCTATTTTAGATCGCATCAAGCAAAGTTTATTGAATCAATATTTTGAATTGGGACGTTATAACGCGCGTATTGATATTGACGTGTCTCCCTTGCCACGTAATCGAGTATTAGTGAAAATTGATATCTCAGAAGGTATCACGGCTAAAATTCGTCGTATTACGATCATTGGTAATCACGCTTACTCTGAAAAAAAATTGGTACAACAATTAACAATTACCCGCCAAGGTCTGTTAACGTTCTTTACTCAAACCGATCAATACTCCCAAGAAAAATTAGACGCGAGTCTGGAAGGATTACGTAATTTCTACTTGGATCGCGGCTATTTGAAAGTGAATGTGAAATCCTCTCAAGTGTCCATTACACCGGATCGTAAATCGGTATATGTCACTATCGTAGTAGAAGAAGGCGAGAAATACACCGTCAAAGGATTTACATTGACTGGCGAATTCGTCGTTCCTCGTAGTCAATTGATTGGTTTAATTCGCATCAAGCCAGGCGATACTTTCTCACGACAAGTGGTAATGGATTCTGAAAAAGCGATCAGCGATGAGTTAGGCAAAGTAGGTTACATCTATGCCACCATCAACTTAAATCCGACCATCGACGAGAAAAACCGTACTGTTTTCTTGGACTTTAATTTGAAAGCGGGCAAGCGCATGTACGTCCGCCATATTTATTTCACAGATAACACAAAAACCAATGACGAAGTGTTGCGTCGTGAGATGCAACAAATGGAGGGGGGGGTGGCTTCCACTGGCGCCATGGAAGAATCCAAGCGTCGCTTGAACTTGTTGCCTTATTTAAAAGACACGGAAATGTCCGTGGTACCTGTGCCAAATAAAGATAATCAAGTCGATCTTAACTACAAAGTCACTGAGAATAATTCCGCAGAACTGACAGGGCGTATTGGTTACTCGCAAGCGCAGCATGTGATTTTAGGTGCGGGTGTCAATCAGAAAAATTTCCTGGGCACGGGTAAAACACTCGGATTAAACGTTGAAACCAGTCGTTATCAACGCTTCTATGGCGCAAGTTATACCGATCCTTATTTTACCACCGATGGCATTAGTCGTAGTGTGAATATCTCGGCATCACGCGTGGATCCAGGTCAGGCAAACTTAACCAAAAGTTATACCATGAATGAATACGATATTTCTGACACGTATAGCATTCCTTTTGGTCCTGAAAAAAATGCGATTAACCGTTTGGACTTGGGCTATGGTTATCAAAACACCTTGATTACGTTTGCCAATAGCAGAACCAACGTATCGACTTTGGTCGCGGATTTTGCCAACAGACATGGCCGACACTTCCAGCAATTTGATTTAATGATGGGATTGTCTCGTGACTCAAGAGACAGAGCGATCTTCCCGACACGTGGCGCACGTCAAGCAATAGGTTTGAATTTATTCTTGCCGGCTGAATCGCAATCATTGCGTTATTACACGATGAATTATTCGGGTGCCTGGTTTCATCCTATCGTGAATAACTTTTTGGTGACCGCAAGAGGCGCTATCGGTTATGGTAATAGCTTCTCGAATGGTGAAGATTATCCATTCTTCAAGAATTTTTACGCGGGGGGTATCGGCTCGGTGCGCGGTTTTACCACCAATACCTTGGGGCCAAAAGATAATACGCCGAATCATCAATCAACGGGTGGTAACTTGTTAGCTGATGCTAGTCTGGGTTTGATTTTACCAAACTATATTTCAGATAATTTACGAACAACGTTGTTTGTTGATGCGGGTAACGTATACCAAACTTTCGATAACCGAAAGTACGGTGGTACGGGGTCTGGGCCTCTGCGTTATTCTGCTGGTATTTCAGCAGAATGGCTATCCCCAATGGGCCCAATCGAAGTTAGTATGGCGAGACCAATCAATGTTCGTCCTGGTGACGATTTAAAAGCATTTGATTTCTCACTAGGTGCTAATTTTGGATAAACGTGGCATACTAGACAATTGTGTGGGTATGTTCACCGAGTTGTTTAATAATAGGAATATTAATTTTTTATACTGGAGAAAGTTATGAAGAAAGTTTTGGCCATTTTAAGCTCGATTCTTCTTTTAGCGGGCGCTAACGCATTCGCTGCAGATGCAACTGCAACCCCTGCTGCTTCAACACCAGCTTTAACCAAAATTGCTGTCGTTAACGTTCAACAAGTGTTAATGCAGTCATCCAAAGTGGCTAAAGTTAATACCAAATTGCAAGACCAGTTCAAACCACGTCAAGAAAAATTAACAGCTCAACAAAAAACTTTGCAAGATGAAGTTGATAAGTACAGCAAAGAATCTCCAACGATGAGCCAAAAAGACCGTGACGCAACAGAGAAAAAGATTGGCGACGAAAAAGCAGCATTCTTGAAAGACGCTGGCGCATTCCAAAAAGAAGTGAATGCAGAGCAAAACAAAGCAATGCAAAGCATTTTGGGTCAGTTAAGCGGCGTTATCTCTGGCATGGCTAAGAAAGAAAACTACACTTTAGTGTTGGATTCACAAGCTGTGGTTTACGCTAGCGATGCGACAGACATCACCAAGCAAGTTGCTAAAGAGTTTAACAAAGAGTAATTTGTTTCGCTCATCTTAAAGGCCAGGTAATCTCTTTTACAAAAAGTGATTACCTCGGCCTTTTCGCATTGAGGGGATAACGTTTTTGAGTAATCTTTCATGACATCAAATCCGCACAAATCACAGTTTCAATTATCTGAATTAATTCAAGGTTTGGATGCGATTTTAAAAGGCGATCCAAATTGCTTAATCACTAGTGTTTCAACCATCCAGCAGGCAGAACCCGGCCAAATCACTTTTTTAATGAATCCCCAATACAAAAAATACTTACCCGAGACACAAGCTTCCGCTGTGATCTTGACGCAAGAGGATTCAGAAGATTGCCCAGTTAATGCGATCATTTGTCGCGATCCGTACTATATTTATGCTAAAATAGCCGCCCGGTTCGAGCAAAAAATAACCACAACGATTGGGGTGCACCCTTCCGCTGTCGTGGGCAAAGATTGCGAAATTGATCCAACCGTCAGCATAGCGGCGAATGCCGTAATCGGTGATAGGGTTAAATTAGGTCCTCATGTTATTATTGGCCCCAATTGCGTGATTGGTGACGCGGTCGAGATTGATGAGCACGCTTCTCTAGATGCCAATGTAACCCTCTACTTTCGGGTTAAAGTGGGCAAAAGAGTGCATATTTCAAGCGGTGCGGTCATTGGTAGTGATGGCTTTGGCTTTGCGAAGCATAAAGGGTCTTGGCAAAAAGTGCCACAACTAGGACGAGTCATTCTAGAAGATGATGTGGATATTGGAGCCAATACCGCTATTGATCGTGGTGCCATTAACGATACCGTCATTGAAAAAGGCGCTAAATTAGATAACCTTATTCAAATTGGGCATAATGTGCGAATCGGTGAAAACACAGCCATTGCCGGTTGTGTGGGCATTGCGGGTAGCTCTGTCATCGGCAAGAATTGCCTGATTGGCGGGCAGGCGGGAGTCGGTGGGCATCTCACGATTGCCGACAATGTCATGATTACAGGTGGTACTGAGGTCACGAAGTCGATTCGTGAACCAGGGATTTATTCTTCCGGTGTTGGTGGCTTGGTCACTAACAAAGAATGGCGTAAAAACAGCGCACGATTACATCGTTTAGAGCATTTAACTAATCGAGTGAAGGAGTTAGAAATAGCTCTAGAGGCATTAACAGAGAGAATTGCGACATGAAAAGTGTAATGGACATCCATGAAATACTGAAATATCTTCCACATCGTCACCCGTTTCTTTTGATAGATCGCGTGATTGAAATGGAAGAAGGCAAATCATTAGTCGCGATCAAAAATGTGACCATTAATGAACCGTTTTTTGTTGGGCATTTTCCAGGCCGCCCTGTGATGCCTGGTGTGCTTATTTTAGAAGCATTAGCGCAAGCGGCGGGAGTTTTGGCTTACAAATCCACCAATACTTTGCCTAGCGAAGGCGTCTTATATTATTTTGCTGGTATTGATAATGCGCGTTTCAGACGTGTGGTCGAGCCAGGTGATCAGCTTCGCTTAGAAGTGAAAGTGATCAAAACGAAACGAGATATGTGGAAATTAGAAGGTGCAGCACACGTAGACGGTGAGCTTGCGTGCTCTGCTGAGTTGTTAAGTGCAAGAAGAGGTTGATTCAAGTGATAGATAAAACTGCAATTATTCATCCTACCGCACGCATCGCACCCAATGTCACTATTGGTCCGTGGACATTGATTGGACCGGATGTTGAGATCGGTGAAGGCACCTGGATTGGTCCTCATGTTGTGATTCAAGGTCCTTCAAAAATCGGGCGTGATAATAAGATTTTTCAATATTCATCGATTGGTGAAATACCACAAGATAAAAAATTCAAAGGCGAACAAACCTTTCTTGAAATCGGTGATCGTAATGTCATCCGTGAATTTTGTACGTTCAATCGCGGCACAGCTAACGATAAGTCAGTCACACGCATTGGCGATGATAATTTATTCATGGCTTATGTGCACATCGCACACGATTGCATTGTGGGAAATCATACGATTTTTGCAAACAATGCTTCATTAGCAGGACACGTTGTCGTTGAAGATTATGCGATTTTAGGTGGTTTTGCAGGCGTGTTTCAATTTTGCCGCGTGGGCATGAATAGCTTTGCCTCAATGGGCGCTATGATTGATAAAGACGTTCCTCCTTTTGTGAAAGTGTCAGGCTATTATGCCAAGCCATTTGGTTTAAACACCATCGGCATGAAGCGTCGTGGTTTTGAAACAGAGACGATGATGAATTTGCGTCGTGCTTATAAAACCATTTATCGTAAAGGTTTCACCGTGCGACAAGCGCTAGAGCAGCTTCAGCAAATGGTCGTTAATTGTGGCGAAATTCAAACACTGATTGACTTCATTCAAGGGTCAAGTCGGGGGATCGTGCGCTAAATCATGAAAGTTGGAATTATTGCAGGTGAAGTTTCAGGTAATATTTTAGGCGCAGGTTTGCTGCGCGTCCTTCGCCAGGCAGAGCCTAACTTAAAAGCTTCCGGTATTGGCGGCCCTGACATGATAGCGTATGGTTGCCAAAGTCTTTATGACATGGAGCGACTGGCGGTGATGGGTTTGATTGAGCCGTTGCGTCGACTCCCTGAGTTATTCAAAATGCGTGATAATTTATATCGCCATTTTATCCAGCAAAAACCCGATGTGTTTATTGGTATTGATTCCCCTGATTTTAATTTAGGTCTTGAATTAAAGTTACGTCAAGCAGGTATTCCTGTTGTGCATTACGTCAGTCCGTCTGTCTGGGCTTGGCGGAAGAAGCGCATTCATAAGATCGCAAAAGCGGTAGACTTGGTGCTGACTTTGTTTCCGTTTGAAAAAGCATTCTACGAGCAGCATAACGTGCCTGCTTGTTTTGTTGGGCATCCTCTGGCGGATATTATCCCGCTACAACCGGATAAGCTCGCAGCCCGCGCTTCCTTGAATTTAAACACAGACACAACCTATATCGCATTGCTACCTGGCAGTCGTCGTAATGAAGTGCGCTTCCTGGCTGAAACTTTTGTGCGTACAGCGTTACGTTGTTGGCAGGATCGTCCCCAATTACAATTTATTACTTCAGCGGCCAATTCAGCTCGCAATAAAGAGTTTCGTGAACATTGCCAGGCGCTCGCGCCGCAGTTGCCCATTCACTTTTATGAAGGGTGCTCGCATGAAGTGATGGCGGCTGCAGATGTGGTTTTGGTGGCATCAGGCACCGCGACCTTAGAAGCTATGTTGTTCAAGCGTCCTATGGTTATTGTCTATAAGATGGCAAATCTGACCTATCAAATCGCACGCCACTTAGTAAAAATTCCCTATATTGGCTTACCCAATTTATTGGCAAATGAGGGATTGGTGCCTGAGTTTATTCAAGATGCCGCGAAGCCAGATCATCTGGCGCAGGCGATTTTTGACTATCTGGATTGCCCTGAAAAAACAGAAAAACTGCTAAAAACCTTTACGGATATCCACCAGCAATTGCGGTGCGATGCCAATCAGCGAGCCGCAGAATCGGTGTTAAATTTAATTAATGCAGGCAAATAAAAGTCATTGAGGCTTCTTTGTCAGTACAATTGCCCCGGTTTTTGGTCTGTTGTCGCGCAATCTTAATTGTTCCTTAAGCTTTAATCTGTATTCTAAGACAAATTTGTTTATTCCATTCGATGAGATTCCCTATGTCCATGTTTTATAACAGAAGCAGCTTGCCTAGCGACAAAGAATTAATTGAGCATCATTTTCAGGCTGAATTATTTCATTTTCGAAAAAGTGCAACCAAAGAGCTGTATGTATTTGAGCCTTCTGCCATGTGGGGTGTTTCTGCTAAAACCACGCCGACGCATTTTAGCAAAGAATCCATTCTACTGAAGCCGGTTGGCTATCAAGAAGGGGATAAAGCAAGTACGCTCCAGGTTATCAAACGCAAAGAATCTTTTGATTCATTCACTTGGCATACCACCGCTAAAAAAATCAAAGAAGCGAAACGTTGGGGAATTGTCAACACAGCATCCCTGACAGGGAATGTGATTGCCGCTTTGGGACATTACCGGGCAATTGCGCATGAAAGAATTGCAGAAGGTTTTATCAGTAATCGTTTTAAAGAAAAAATGTGGTTGTTGGATTTTGTCCAGGATCGTTTTGAAGCATTAGAGCAATTAGAATCTTTAGTCAATCAGAATGTGGCTTACGAAGAATCTTCGCTTGCGCTCGATAAATTAAAACACACACTAGCAAAATACATTGCTGATCTAAAGGCGATTCAACATAAATGTGAAGAAAATAATTTAGCGTCTATTGATGAAGACATTGAGCGAGCAGAAGTCTATTTGAGTGGGCTGAATGAAGATACGTTCCTGGATTACAATCAAGCCAATGGTATTGATTCGGTTTTAGAGTTTGTAAAAAGACAGATGATTTATAATCTGGATGAGATGCAAGGTATTAATCAATCTTTGACGTACAATATTCATGACAAGAAGTTTGCCGCCACCCGCGGTGATTTAAATAGCTGCATTGTCGACGCAAAAAAAGTGATTGATGATCATGACGCTGATGCACATAATTCGATTATGGAAGGTCACCATGGTAATTTTGGTCATGACAATGAGATTCTCGCTTATAACTCCAGTCAAAATAAATTAGATGCGAGAGAAGAACAGCGCGCTTGTCTTGCGATCAGTTTTATTGAGGGCATGAATGTCTTACATTTTCCAGAAGATGACATGGATGAGCTGAATCCAGACGGCAAAAAGAAGGCGCCTTATATTGAAAACTGTCACGGTCAATTTGATTTAAAGATTGTCGCAGCAACAAAGTGGCACACCAATAATGCGTTAGGATCATTTGCTCGGCTGCTTGCCAATTTCACGGTGCGAATTGTGGCAGGTTTTATCGATTTGGCTGTTGTGCTGCTGACGTTTCCGATTCAATCATTTTCATTTGTTAAAGCCATTCGAAAAACTACTAATCTATGGGCCACTACCGAATTTAATTTATCCGAAACAGAGAGAGCAGAAAACCCAGAAAAGCGCGGCGATTTGCCGGTGTTAGCGGGTTATGAAATCCGTGAAAAAACGCGTCGTCGTTTATTATCGTTGGGATCGAAAGCCGGTAGTATTATTTTAAATATTTTTGATAATATCGTGGTGGATTTTATTTATGGGATCCGCGACGTATTGCATCAATTCACCATTAAGTTTTTCCATACGGTTCAAGATTACTATGCTGATGGTAATCCCAGACAAGATTTTTCAGAAGTCATGAACTCGGTGGATGCTGAAGCGAATTTTATCCAAAACGAAAAATTAAGAATATTCAGCGATATCAAAGACAAGCTTCATGGCAATGTCCCAGAAGGATCGCCTGATCATGCTTTTTTGCATACCGTGATTGATCAGGTTCAAGAAGAAGTTAAGCATGAGCAAAAAGCAGAAGAAGATGTATTTTTGATGGCTGAGAAATTTGCTGTTACCGAATACACGCCGACCGGTCCAGAAATGAATGATCTCTTAAATGCAGCGGCGCGTGGCGGCAAGAAATTTATTTCTCTCTATATGCATCATATTTTTGCCAAGCATCCTATGGCCGGTATTATGTTCACGGCCCTTTATGCGGCAGGAGGCTTAAGTGTCTTGATGCCAAATTTAATGAGTCACATTTTACCGGCAAAATTTATTTCATTTTCACAGACTTTAGGTAGCGCAACCGCCAATGGACAAATATCCAGTGCAATGGCGGCGGGTGCAAACGAAGCGCAAATTGCAGCAGCCATCTGGGAGTTGACGATCCATGGTCCCAAAAGCTGGCTGATAACAGGCGCTAATGATTTGTCAGCGGATCCGGCAACCACTATTGTGTATGCGGGAGCGGCGGTATTGATTGGTTATGCTGTGGCTTTTGAATTTGATATTCCTGGTTTAAGTGAAGAAATCCGCGACAGTATGGGTAGTGTGCCGCCGTTAGCGTTAGGTTTTGCGGGTGCAAAGATTGGGATTTTGTTAGTTGAATTTATGCATGCAAAAGTACGTGAAGATTTAGATCAGATGGATTTGAGTATTGATAAACTGAAGAAAACGTTAACAGCGTTGTATCACAAGAACCATCCTGACGTAATTGATGCAAAAATCGTGAATGAATTTGTTAATCACTCAATGAAAGAATTATTAAAAGTGAATAATTTAGAAAGTTTACAAAAAATCTACGGGCATGCTGAGCGAGACAATAAAGTGATTCAGCATCCTTTGGTTAAAAAGAAATTTGATGACACGATCAAGCGTTTTCGTATTACCAGTTTTATTGAGGCGAATTACAATAACGTCCAATATTTAAGTCCACGCAAGAAGCATGATTTGTTTCGACAAATAAAAATGTATTTCACGCCAGAGCAAGCGGCATCATTAAAAAAGACACTTTACCCGGAAGAAACGCGTTCTATTTTAAGAACCACCTTAAGTGTCTTTTTAGGCTTTGCGCTTGATACGGTTTTCATCGTGACATCATTGGTCTCGTCAGTATTGCAGGGGAATCTGCGTCCTTTTAATAGTGCTTTTGCTGATTGTGCTAAACGAGCAAATGATTTAAAAACGCGGCTCAAACATGCAATTTCACAGTTTGTACAAATAGGCTTGGAGCTTGTGATTCGCGTTGCTATTATTACACCACTTGATGTGTTGGCTAATAGTATTTTCGCACGTTTGTTTTCGGCTGTGACCAATAGCAATTGGTTGACCCGCGTTAATTACACTATCGCTGCCTTTGCAGGGACTTTTTATCAAAACATGCGACAGCGTTTATCGAGCTGGTCTGGATTGAGTGATAATTTAAAAGATTTTACAACACCGCATCCTGCTGATACTCGCAATAAAGTCACCGCTTCTTATTTAACGATGTTCAAAACATTGGTGCCAAACGAGGCGCCAGTTGTTGCAGTTGAAGAAGAAAAGCAGGAAAAAGCGCGGGATCAAAAAGAACCATCAAGTGGATTGGTTCATGGGGTTGCAGCAATAGCAGGCAGACATGATTCTGCATTCGAAGATTTTGACCCTGCGAGAAGTAGGCTGGTTTCTTCAAAAAGATAATTGTCCTTTTCACTTCCACGTAGGTTGGGTTCCGCGCTTTCGCGAAACCCAACATCATGAGATTCCACGATGTCGCATAAAGTCGCACGGCCATGGTTTGTTGGGTTTCGTACCTCAACCCAACCTACGCGCTACGCTCAAATATTTTTTCCCAGGATTACAATAAGCTCTCAACCATCAGCAGAAGCGAGAGAATAAATCAAAAGCACTCTTGCAAATTCCTGCTTTTTCTCCCACACTAGCGCCTTCTATTTCCCGAATAAGAAGCCCACCATGTCGCAAACACAAAGGAATGTTCTTATCGCTGGCGTCGATGAGGCCGGACGAGGCCCGTTAGCTGGCCCTGTTATTGCCGCCGCAGTGATTTTAGATCCAGCGAATCCCATTGAAGGTTTGGCAGACTCTAAAAAATTAACTGAAAAGCAACGTGAAGCTTTATTTCCATTGATACAAGAGCGGGCTTTAGCCTGGGCCATTGGTCGCGCCGATGTTGCTGAAATTGATGAAATTAATATTTTACAAGCGTCCCTGCTGGCCATGCAGCGTGCTGTTCAGGCTTTATCGATTGCTCCTTATCTTGCCCTTATCGATGGTAATCGCGCACCGATGCTATCCTGCCAGACTCAAACGATTATTCAAGGCGATCAAACTGAACCCGCTATTAGCGCGGCATCCATTCTGGCAAAAGTATCACGCGATAGAGAAATGCTATTGCTGGATAAAGCATTTCCTCAATACGGATTTGCAAAACATAAAGGCTATCCGACAAAAGACCATATAGCAGCATTAGAGTTGCATGGCGTTTCTAGTATTCATCGTCGATCTTATGGGCCTGTGGCAAGATTGTTGCTAGAGCCAGCTTAGGTTGGGTCTTTGCGATCAATGCTGCACCCAACCCGCTGAACATTGGCTATCGGTTGCCGGGATTTCTTAAATCTGGATTTCGGTTCATTTCTTCTTTTAGCTCCGCGTATCTTGCTTTGTTGGTACTGCCAAAGAAAATAATCTCTTTCGGTAGTGGACATCGGCTTTGCATAAATAACTTAGTCGCTGTCGTTCTTTTTTGCAGGTGCGAGATGATTTTAACGGCATCTTTGTAACCACCCGCAGAAGATTGGTTAAAGTTAAGTTCAGGATGCGCTTTATTAAATTTTTCGACCGCCGCCTGCAACATCATTTGACAAAGCTGCAATCGAGATTCTGCATTGCCACGCATTCTTGATCTGAGCGGCATTAAAAAGTCCACGGTATTCTTGTAACTTTGCAGAATGGGTAAATATTCTTTGTCAGCGTCTTCCGCTTTGCCTTCCATTTGCAAGCGACAGTGTTCTTCACCTTGATTCATTAAAGCATCAGCATGTTTTTCACGAGTATGCGCTAATATTTTGCGATATTCGGTTAAGTCGCCTAAAACACTCGGTCGCAACGCTTTAATACTTTTTAATGTTTCAATGGCTTGAACCATTTTTTTTGCGGCCTCTAAATAATTGCCTGCCACTTGTAACTCATAACCCATATAAAATTCTGTAATGCCTATGTGATGACGCATCAAAGCGATATTTTGTTTGTCCACCTCATTTGATTCATCAGAAAATGTTTTGATGATGTCGATTGCTTCCTTGAAGCACTGCAAAGCTGATGCAAATTGTTTTTGATTGCGGCATTCGACACCGTATAGACCTAATGCGTGTGCTAAATCGTGACGATGAATTTCCAACTCTGATTTTGATTCAACTCCATGTGTGCTTGTCATTTCTTCAATAAGGGCAATGGCTTTTTTAAGAGACTCGATTGCAGCAGGAAAATTTTTATCTGCTTGAAATTGCATGGCCTGCGCGTTATAGCTAAAAGCGAGTTGTTGAATATAATGAAAAAGATAAGGCTTTTGCGCTTTCGGTAAAAGATCAAATATCTGCGACAATCTCGTTATGGCTTGTGTTATGTTATTTATCATTTCAGCATAATGACGGTTTTTCTCCAACGTTTTGCATTGGGCAATCAGTTCATTTATTTCGGTAATTGTTCTGTTGGTGGTGTTGGTATCGGCTTTCATTTCTGTTAAAGATAGGCCAGTTTCTATTCTTAAAGGAATAGTAGAAGGCGTGATATGCGATTCTGTGGCTTGCATATTTTCTAATTCGTCAATGAACTCTTCATGATACTCTTCGCTCACTAACGCCATTAAGTCTCGACCCTGTTCCGTCAAATCTTTTTTGATCGCTGCAATGACGTGGTTCGCTACTTTGCCTTCAAATACATGTTGATTTGCTAGAATATCAATTTGAATTTTCATCATGTTTGCCTTCGAAAACGCATCCGCGTTTTGATGCAAAGTATTTTTGATATGTGCCAAATAGGATGTTTTTAATTGGGTGGCAATGGATCGGATGTTTCCTTGCTGGGTTTCAGCGAGGTTAATCAATGTTTGAAAAAAAAGTTGGATGTCATTTTTCGTGACGATTGGGGGTGCGCTTGCACTTGCGCTGGATTCGGAGCTTGCTTCGCGAGATAGTGTCATAGAGAGCCTGCTAAAAAAATATGTTAGACCGAAAAATCGTTCAATATATCTTTACAACATGCACTCGCTCGTTTGTTGCTGGTGCCAATTTTTATAGGAAATTTTTAGCAGCTAACTTGTTTTACGATAGCGGGTAAAATTAATACGGTCAAGCGGGATTTTTTTAACTCTTGTTGAGAGTTTCGATATTGTCCTGGCATTGTTGAATAAATCAAAAAAATAGTTTCCTCGCATGCGCGCAGGCGGAAATCTATTATCAGTAAAAGCAATTGGTAAGCTATTTTTGATCTTCGACAGCCCCGCCTTTAGCTCGCTCTACCAAAAAGAGTGGCTTAAAATAGTTTCCCGCCTGCGCGGGAAAGACCATTGTCAGAGTTTGATTTATTCAACAAAGCTATATTGATCAGTAAGGTGTACTCTGCAAGAGCGTGAATGCTCTAGCGAAGGCTATCAATAAATCACTTCAATTGAGTTATCTTTAAATAATTCCCGAAGGTTATGCAGTAGGTGCTCGGTAGGATGAATACGCCAAGCTTCGCCTAATTTTAAGCTCGCGGCTGCATCTTCTCTTATATAATCAATCGTCACGCTACACTTGCCACCGCGGTATTTTTCAAGCACGCCAGCCAGTTTTTCAATGTCTTCTGTTTTATATTGCGGCATGGAAATTCGCAAATATTTGGCATGACGCTCGCGAGCTTGATCAATGGATAATACTTCACGACAGGTAACGCGATAGCCACCACTAAATTCATCAATACTGACTTCGCCTTCCACGATGATTAGCGCATCTTTAATGAGAAGCTCGCGATATAGATTAAAGGTATCAGAGAAGCATAAAAGATCAATTTGGCCTGAGCCATCTTCGATTGAGGCGACAGCCATGCGATCGCCACGTTTGGTTTGAATCACACGAACGCTCGCAATAATGCCAGCAACGACGGAAGATTGATTATTGCTGGGGCGAAGCTCAGCGATGCGGTTGGTGGTGAAATGGGATAGTTCGCCTAAGTAGCGGTGAATGGGATGACCTGTTAAATATAGGCCTAATGTTTCTTTCTCACCAAATAATCGATCTTGTTCGCTCCATTCGGGCACCGTTAAATAATCCATGTCCGGTGTTTCTGGATTGGCTGCGCCAAACATATCGTGTTGGCCTAAGGTTTGATCGCGAATCGCTTGCTCTGCTTGATGTGTGGCTGGTGTCAGACTTGCCATGATGCTGGCACGATGAGGGCCGATCTTATCAAACGCGCCCGCTTTGATTAATGCTTCAAAGACGCGCTTATTCATTTTACGCAAATCAATGCGCCGGCAAAAATCGAAAATATCTTTGAACTCACCACTGGTTTCACGGACTGCAATAATCGCTTCAATGGCGGCTTGACCCGCGCCTTTGATAGCGCCTAAGCCGTACACTAAATGCGTTGGATCCAATACTTTAAAAGTATAACCGCTAAGATTGATGTCAGGAGGCGACATATGTAAACCGAGGTCTTTGCATTCTTCAACAAAGTGAACCACTTTATCGGTGTGATCCATATCGGCGGATAACACGGCTGCCATAAATGCAGCGGGGTAGTGTGCTTTTAACCAGGCGGTTTGATAGGCAATTAAAGCATAGGATGCAGAGTGCGATTTGTTAAAACCATAGCCTGCAAACTTTTCCATTAAATCGAAGATAGACGTGGCAAGATCGGCGTCGACGCCGCGCTCAACAGCGCCTTTGCAAAAGATCGTTCGTTGTTCTGCCATTTCTTCCGGTTTTTTCTTACCCATTGCGCGACGCAATAAATCAGCCGCTCCTAGCGAATAGCCCGCCAGGGATTGCGCAATTTGCATAACCTGTTCTTGATAAACAATTACCCCATAAGTGGGGCGTAAAATAGGTTCCAACGTAGGATGTGGGTAAACAACGCGTGCGCGACCGTGTTTTCGGTTGATAAAATCATCGACCATCCCCGATTGCAATGGGCCTGGTCGAAACAAGGCAACCAACGCTACGATATCTTCAAAGCAGTCAGGTTGCAGTCGCTTGACCAAGTCTTTCATACCACGGGATTCTAGCTGGAAAACAGCGGTTGTTTTGCACGCTTTTAACATGGTGTAGGTGGGCGCGTCATTCATGGGTAACAATTGAATATCTATCGGCGATTCATTGGTTAGCTTACGAATAGTGTTAATGTTTTTGACGGCCCAATCGATAATTGTCAGCGTTCTTAAGCCTAAAAAGTCGAATTTAACGAGACCCACTGCTTCGACGTCGTCTTTATCAAATTGCGTGACAATGTGTTCAGGCTGGCCCGCTTCACAATAAAGCGGCGTGAAGTCAGTCAGTTTGCCCGGGGCAATGACAACACCGCCGGCGTGTTTGCCAACATTACGGGTTGTGCCTTCGAGTTTTAAGGCGAGATCGATGAGCGTGCGGACATCGTCTTCTCTTTCGTAGCGTTCGCGCAGTAAGATTTCTTGAGCGAGTGCTTTTTCCAGGGTCATGCCAATTTCAAAAGGTATGAGTTTGGCAATTTTATCGATAAAACCGTATCCCATTCCTAAAACGCGCCCAACGTCACGTAAAACAGCGCGCGCGGCCATGGTGCCGTATGTGATGATTTGCGCGACGCTTTCGCGACCATGTGTGCGCATCACATAATCAATGACGCGGTCGCGACCTTCCATGCAAAAGTCGATATCAAAGTCAGGCATGGATACGCGTTCTGGATTTAAAAAACGCTCAAACAGTAATTCGTGAGTTAGCGGATCTAAATCCGTGATATTTAATGCGTATGCCACAAGAGAGCCTGGGCCTGATCCCCGGCCAGGGCCTACAGGCACGTCATTTTGTCGTGCCCAGCGTGTAAAGTCGGCAACAATTAAAAAATATCCCGGGAACCCCATTTTATTGATGACGTCTAATTCAAGTTGTAAGCGTGCATCATATTCTTTGCGCTGCTCGATAAATTCGGGTGTGCTGGTATCAAACGAAATGTTTAAGCGTGCATCTAGCCCTTGTTTGGTGACTTCACAGAGATAGCTTTCTTCGGTGTAACCTTCAGGGATGGGGAAACGCGGGAGGTAATTTTTACCGAGACTCAATGTCACATTACAACGTTTAGCAATTTCTACTGTGTTAGCTAATGCTTCGGGCAGATCTGAAAAGAGTGCGACCATTTCAGCAGGGGAGCGCAGATATTGTTGTTCGGAGTAGAGCTTGGGGCGACGCGGGTCAGTTAAGATGTAGCCTTCATGAATGCAAACACGCGCTTCGTGTGCTTCAAAATCATCGCGGGCAATAAAACGGACATCGTTGGTTGCAACCACGGGTATGGATAAGGTTTCTGCCCAATGCAAAATGGCCTGGATGTAGGTTTCCTCCTGCGGGCGACCGGTACGTTGTAGCTCGATATAAAACCGGTTTGGGAACAAATTTAACCAAAAAGTCAGTGTGTTTTGGGCTTCTGTTTGGTCATCGGCTAACACCGCTTGCCCCGTATCGCCTTCCAATCCGCCCGATAGTGCGATCAAGCCTTGGGCGTAATCGCTCAACCATTCGCGGCGGACAGTGGGTTTGTCGTGAATTTGACCTTCTTGATAGCTGCGCGAAATGAGGCGTAACAGGTTTTGATAACCCTCTTTGTTTTGGCAGAAAACCGTGAGTCGAAAAGGCTTTTTAGGGTCAATATCGTTATAGATCCAGAGATCAGCGCCGATAATCGGTTTGATGCCTGCTTTGGTAGCTGCTTGATAAAACTTAACAATTCCGAATAAGTTGCCTTGGTCTGTGATGGCGGCAGCAGGTATCTTGAGCTTTGCGGTTTCTGACATCAGTGGGTCGATCTGGACGATGCCGTCGATCAAAGAATACTCAGTATGTAGGCGAAGATGTATAAAACGGGGATCCATAGGTAACCTTAAAACTAGCCAATACTTGGCGGAAATTATAGGCACAAAATGGGTAGATGAGCTATCATATTCACCTTTCATTTGGGGTTTTTAGAAAGGCTTATACATGAACTTGAACTTCCTCGATTTTGAACAACCCATAGCGGAGCTCGAAGCTAAAATTGAAGAGCTGCGTATGGTCGGTGCGGACAGTGATATTAACATCAGCGATGAGATCGCACGTCTTGAAACCAAGAGTAGGCAATTAACGAAAGATTTGTTTGCTAAATTAACGCCATGGCAAGTCACCCAATTGGCTCGTCATTCGCAAAGACCGCATGCTGTAGATTACATCAATCGCATTTTCACTGAGTTTGATGAGTTGCATGGTGACAGGGCGACGGCGAATGGTTCTTCTATTGTTGCGGGTCTTGCGCGTTTTGATGGGCAACCTGTCATGGTCATTGGTCATGAAAAAGGTCGTAAAACGCAGGAAAAAATTGAACGTAATTTTGGCATGCCAAATCCTGAGGATTATCGTAAGGCGTTGCGTCTGATGAAAATGGCGGAGCGATTTCATTTACCGATTTTTACTTTCATTGATACGCCCGGTGCTTACCCTGGTATTGGCGCGGAAGAGCGTAATCAAAGCGAGGCGATTGCGCGGAATTTATTAGTATTGTCGCGTTTAAAAACACCGATTATTTGTACAGTCATTGGTGAAGGCGGGTCGGGCGGCGCATTGGCGATTGGAGTGGGCGATAGAATTTTGATGTTGCAGTATTCTATTTATTCGGTGATTTCACCGGAAGGTTGTGCCTCTATTCTTTGGAAGAGTGCAGACAAAGCGTCTCTTGCGGCAGAAGCCATGGGTGTGACGGCGGAACAGATTTATCAGCTAGGGTTGGCTGATCAAGTGTTACCGGAACCTTTGGGTGGCGCGCATCGTAATTATGATGTGATGGCTGATACATTAAAAAAAGCTTTAGCAGAGCAGTTGGCTGTTTTGCAAGGGTACTCTACGACGCAGTTGTTGGATCAGCGTTATAATCGTTTAATGGCTTATGGGTTGTAGGTTTTTCACCCGCCTGCCTACGTACCGCGGCTTGTCCGCGATATCCAGAAACCCAACGTTTTAATGAAGTGTTGGGTTTCGCAAAAAGCGCTCAATCCAACCTACAATGCTGGATCCCGCGGACAAGCCGCGGGACGTAGGTGGGGTGGATGAGCTGTCAGGTTGGGTTTCGCAAAAAACGCTTAATCCAATCTACAATGATGCTGATCCCCTCCTTTTGTTGTGTAGATACCTAAGGGAAGCCGCGGGACGTAGGTGGGATAGCTGGTCTGATAGAGAAGTTCTTGTAAAAATAAAAATAGCGTTAACTCAAGGAGAGCTATCATCTTATGTAAGCGACTCGCCGCCATGGACGGCGGCGTTAACCACAGGGATGTGGTGTTTGGAGCTGGAATAAGATGATAGCTCTCCTTGAGTTAACACCTTCTGTCTCCGAACGAACAACCTTGGCACATAGTTATCTGCCACCTAACACCCAAATTTGGTTTATGATTTTTATGATAAATGCATTAAAAGATTTTTGTCAAAAGCAAGGCTTCGACTGCACTTACTGGATAGCTTACAGTGGAGGATTAGATTCACATGTACTGTTGCATCTTTTTAGTCGTCTGCGTTCAGAACACCCTTTAAAATTATGTGCTGTTTATGTGAATCATGGATTAAGCCAAAACGCAGACGCCTGGGCTCTTCATTGCAAAAAAATCTGTGCTGATTTGCAAGTGGATTTTCTCGAACAAAAAATTCAAGCGAAATCCGCTGCCGGCGAAAGCCAGGAAGAAGTTGCGCGCAAGCGACGCTATGCTGCATTTTCGGATTTATTAGCAACAGAGGATTTATTAGTCACAGCGCACCATCAAGACGACCAGGCTGAAACGTTATTGATTCAATTATGCCGAGGCGCCGGTCCAAAAGGATTAGCAGCCATGCCTTCCCAAAAAGTATTAGGCCAAGGCTTCCAGGTGCGCCCTTTATTGGATTTTGCGCGGGATGATTTAAAACACTATGCCGATGCCCATCAGCTAAAGTGGATTGAAGACGAATCCAATACGAATTTGAATTTTTCCCGTAATTTCATTCGTCATAAAGTATTACCCGTATTAAAAGAACGTTGGCCAACAGTCTCTCAAACGCTGACCCGGGTCTCTGTGAACTGTGCTGAGGCGCAGGTGTTATTGGATTGGCAGGCAGAGCGAGACTGGCAAGAGGCTAATGGTTCAGCGCCGACACTGTTGTCGGTTGCGCGTTTGCTATTATTAGACCCGCTGCGACAGCGCCAATTATTGCGTTATTGGTTGAGTCAACAGGGCATAGCCTCTCCCGGTTCTTTACAAATCCATCAAATTCAACGCGATCTCTTACAGGCACGTTCTGACAAAACTCCCTTAATGGTTTGGAATGGGACAGAGATTCGGCGTTTTCGAGATGATCTGTATGTATTATCTGAGATGGCCGTGCATGATGCGAATCAAATATTGCCTTGGGACTTTGCCGCTCCCTTATGGATTCCGGGTTTTAAGAAGGCACTATTGGCAGAACCTCTCATCGGTCAGGGCTTAAAAACGACTTTATCGAATGTGACTATCCGTTTTCGCCAAGGGGGTGAAGTTTGTCGCATGCCGGGTCGTCAATGTCGCCATCGGTTAAAGAATCTGTTTCAAGAATGGCAAGTACCTTACTGGGAGAGAGATCGAATCCCATTAGTTTATGTAGGCGAGCAATTGGTCGCGGTTTTAGGTTTTTACATTGAAGAAGGGTTTGCGGCCAAGGATGGTGAGACAGGGTATGCATTAACTTGGGATAAAAAATAAGGCCGCCTTTTGGGCAGCCTTATTATTGATAATATTAGCTTATTTATTGCAGCATTCTTTTTGAGTGCCACAACCACAAGCGCATTTACGGCAGCTGCAGCTGCATAAATATTTAACTAATGCGCCAAAACCCAAGATAGGTAAAGAAACATCAAAGAAATCGCGGAACATAACTAAACGGATCATTTCTTCACGGGGTAAAGCGATAGCCATGATGCCTACAATAACAGCAACAATGACGATGAATGCGATAAACAGACGAATTATCATGAAAACTCTCTCCTTAAGGGGTGGCATTAATTTTTAAACATTTAATCCATTAAAGTATAGAGGGTAAAGCGAGAAGCACTTTTAGTCAATATAAATGCAATTACCAGTACTTTTATCTACTATACTGAGAACAATAACAGATCACTTATTTGCCTGAATAACCCCCCCTCCCTTTCTGGTAAAAATGGCTAGGTGAGCGGGATTTCGGGCTTTTCACATTGCAGGCTCCTGCTGATTTTGCTACAGTCGCCCAATTGAATCATCTATAAAAAAAGAGCAGTTATGACACGATTTATATTTATTACAGGTGGGGTTGTTTCTTCCTTGGGAAAAGGGATAGCATCGGCTTCTTTAGGCGCAGTATTGGAGGCCAGGGGCTTAAAAGTCACCTTGCTGAAGCTGGATCCCTATATCAACGTTGATCCTGGTACCATGAACCCTTTGCAGCACGGTGAGGTTTTTGTGACCGAGGATGGCGCTGAGACCGACCTCGATTTAGGTCACTATGAGCGCTATGTGCGCGTGACCATGACCAAAGCCAATAACTTTACCAGCGGTAGAGTCTATGCCAACGTCATTCGGAATGAGCGTCGTGGTGACTATCTGGGTGGTACGGTTCAGGTAATTCCCCACATCACAGATGAAATCAAGCGTTGCATCTTTGAAGCATCCAAAGGCGTTGATGTGGCCATGGTTGAAATCGGTGGCACAGTAGGTGACATCGAGTCCTTGCCATTTCTAGAAGCCATTCGTCAAATGCGAGTGGAGCTAGGTCGTCAAAATGCTCTGTTTATCCATTTAACTTTAGTGCCATACATTCAAACGGCTGGCGAAATCAAAACCAAGCCAACCCAGCACTCTGTCAAAGAATTACGTTCTATCGGTATTCAGCCTGATATTTTACTTTGTCGTTGTGACCGTCCATTGCTGGAGAGCGCACGTTCCAAGATGGCTTTATTCACTAACGTCGAAATGCGAGCAGTCATTCCCTTGCAAGATGTGGATTTTGTTTATCAAATTCCGCTAGAGCTGCATAAACAAGGCCTGGATGATATTGTCGTTGATATGCTTGGCATCAAAGCGAAAAAAGCCGATCTTAGCGAATGGGAACGTGTGGTAGATGGCTACCGTCATCCCGATTCTGAAGTGACCATTGGAATGGTCGGCAAATACATGGACTTGACGGAATCTTACAAGTCTTTGTCTGAATCCTTATTACATGCCGGTATCCAAACACGCACCCGTATCAAAATTGAATACATCGATTCCGAAGAAATAGAAAAACACGGTGTCGGCGCCTTAAAAGGCATGGATGGCATTATCGTACCGGGTGGCTTTGGTAAGCGTGGGGTCGAAGGTAAAGTGCTGGCCGCGCAATACGCTCGTGAAAATAATGTTCCTTACCTCGGTATTTGTTTGGGTATGCAAATTGCGATTATTGAATTTGCTCGTCATAAAGCAAATATGGCAGATGCAAACAGTACTGAGTTCACGCATGAAACCAAACATCCGGTGATTGCATTGGTGACTGAATGGGTCAATCAAGACGGCGAAATTGAAACGCGACACGAGCATTCCGAAAAAGGCGGCACCATGCGTTTGGGTGGACAAGCATGTCGATTAGAGCCCGGTTCATTAGTCCATCAAGTTTACGGTAAAGACGTGGTAGTTGAACGTCATCGTCATCGTTATGAAGTAAACAATACATTGTTACCTGCTATTGAAGCAGCGGGCATGAAAGCATCGGGTCGCTCAGCGAATAGCAACCTGGTTGAGATGATTGAGTTACCTGATCATCCTTGGTTTATTGGGTGTCAGTTCCATCCCGAATTTACCTCTACACCACGTGATGGCCATCCGTTATTTAGCGGATTCATTCGCGCTGCTATCACTTACAAGGAGAAGAGTCATGCAGGTTTGTGGGTTTGAAGTTGGACTAGATCAACCTTTTTTTCTGATAGCGGGCCCTTGTGTGATTGAGGGCGAACAGTTTGCCGTTGATACAGCAGGCGAGTTAAAAGAAATAACAGAACGCTTAGGCATTCATTTTATTTATAAGTCGTCTTTTGATAAAGCCAATCGTACTTCTTGCAAAAGTTTTCGTGGTCTCGGTGTGGAAGAAGGCTTGCGAATTCTAGATGTCGTGAAAAAAACGATTAAAGTGCCAGTGGTGACAGACGTTCACGAAGACTCTCCGATTGAAGAAGTTGCGGATGTGGTTGATATGTTACAGACGCCAGCCTTTTTGTGCCGTCAAACGAATTTTATTCAGCGTGTGGCAAGACAAGAATTACCGGTCAATATTAAGAAAGGCCAGTTCCTGGCGCCATGGGAAATGAAAAACGTAGTTGAAAAAGCCCATGAGTCCGGCAACAAATCCATTCTGGTGTGTGAGCGTGGCGTGAGCTTTGGTTATAACAATTTAGTGTCTGATATGCGCTCCCTCGCTATCATGCGTGAAACCAACTGCCCTGTGGTGTTTGACGCTACACACTCGGTGCAATTACCTGGCGCTGGTGGCACCAAGTCTGGCGGTCAACGTCAATTTGTACCCGTATTGGCGCGTGCGGCGATTGCAGCAGGGGTTTCCGGTTTATTTATTGAAACACATCCTGATCCGGATAATGCACCTTCCGATGGTCCTAATATGTGGCCTTTTAGCAAATTGAAAGAATTGCTTTTATGCCTGAAAGAGCTTGATAACACAGTAAAACGCCAAGGTTTTATTGAAGAACTTCCCGCTTAACGTTAAACCTCACTCTAAGTGACTGATCTTGCGAGACTAATTCTTAGTCAAGCCGGGTCAGTCTCGTCTATGTATTTAGGCTATACTAATAGCATCAAGCATAAGAAAAAAATGGGGTATCTATGAATTCACGATTCAGCTTCCTTGAGTATTTAAAACATTTTAAAGAATTTGCTGACCTCGAGTATGAAAGAAAGCGGCTGGTGGAAAATGCTCGTTGGGCCCCTGTAAACATTTATTCAGAATCCCAAAAAAAAATTGCGGCCGCTAGAGGCCCTGAAGGACAAATTGGTGAGCTGGGCCGTATTTTCAATGAATTTCCTATTGGTTATGAGATAGAAGAAAAAGGCCAGCCAGTGCCTGAAGTTTATTACGCGATTGATCCCCGAGTACAATCTCGCTGGTTGGACGTGACAAGAAAAATTGTTACCTCAAATGAGTTTGACAGCGTTCCTCATCCAGAGATGCCAGATGATCCTGGATCCAATGTGGATCAGCTCAATGAGGCGTCTCAAAAAGAGGCGAGCGCTGTTATGCAAGAGATGATACAAGAGTCGGTCAATATTCTTTTAGATTTGCACGGTAATCTGAGTGCTGAGATTGTGGAAGCGTTGGGAATAAACGACATTATTCCAGTGAATGATGAGCATGCAGAAAGCGCAGCCGCAAAACAACTCAACAGAGCGAAGCGCGATAAAATTGTATTCCAGGTCGTGTATTCGTTTGTGTCGCAAATCATGATTGGTGGTATACGTGTCCATCTCGATAACGACTACGTCGATGAATTTGAAGTTAATAAAAAAATTATTGCTTTAAGTAAATTTTTTGAAACGCAATGTATGCAGTTCGATGAAAGAAAAGTGCCCCGTATCACCGATTTTTTTAAAAAACAGGTGATGGAAGCATTGTTTGATAAAAGTGTGTATTCAGAGGAAATGGTTGGCAAATATCTGACGCATATTCCCGATAAAGAAATTGGACAAATCGTCAATGATGATATTTATGGCGTGACGAATCCGTTTTGGAATTTTATGCCACATGATCAGGCTGATTATAATGAGTTAATGTCAGAGATGTTAATAGCCAGAGGCAATTTTTGGCTTGAAATCATGAAGTATCTGCAAGCACAAGGCGATGTGTTAAGACTTCGAGCTGTAATGAAGGTCATGCCAGAATCCCGATTAGAGAAGTGGCGATCCCTGAAAAACACGATTGAATTTTTGCCCGAAGAGGAAGAGGCTGCGGCAGTGCTCGCCAGGACATTAGCGACAGAAGAAGAGAGTGCCAAAAAGGCTGTCTCAGCATCGGCAGCTTCAGCTGCTAGCTCTGAAGATTTGGAAGAAAGAAAAGGGGATCCGGTCGAGCTTGAGCCAGATGTTTATATTGAAACAGATCCGGAAGTCAAAAACTTAAAAAAATGGTTTAATGCCCGTGATAATTTATTATTAATAGATTATATCTTGCATAACGAAGTCAGACCTCAGCTAGCCGCGATTGATCCGAAAGTAAAAAAGGTGACAGACGAACTCGAAAACATCAAATTCAACCCTCAATATATTCAGTTGCCCACGCAGAAATTATTTGAAGTGCTGTTTGATAAATCGAAGTCTCAAGTGGAATTTCTTAAATTAACTCGTCATTATTTTCCTGATCTCGCGGCTCATCTTGAATTGAGATTTGCAGATGCTGATGAGCCCTTGATGATAGCAGCGAAGAACGGTCAATGGCGTAGAGTGTTTAATCTGCTAGAAAATATGGCCAGTGATGCGCCGCTAGATCCTGCCTTATTGGCTATTTTAAATGCCAATAAATCTGCATTAATGCATGATTTGATTCTGTCTTTGAGAAATATCTCGGACAGTGAAAAATTAAAAAGCATCAAACAAGTGGTGAATAAACAATTTAAATTAGGCGAGATGATTGCAACCCCTGATGCGAATGAGTTTCTCTTATTTTTAGCAGCAGAAGCGCCACAGGCTGCGAAATTATATTTTCGAGAAGACCCTAATGAAGATGATCTATCGATTGGCCTAAAAGTGAAGGATTGGGCTTTAGTCGTCAAAGGTTTATTGGCAAAAGAGAATCTTCCTAATTTGAGCGTAGAAGATAAAAAATGGCTTTATGACAAGCGCGAAAAATTAACCGAAGCGTTGATTGATTATGGCAATGCGCATTACGCGCCAGAACAAAGAATACAATTATTCGATAGGGTTATTGAAGGCAAAAATGCATTAGGTAAAGTGTTAAAGGAATCCACTTCGTGGTTTTCACTTTCTTTACTTTATTCTATTCGTGACAGTAAAGGTAATCGTGTTACCTCTTTCATCGCGGATATTATAGTAAACCGCGATACCGTCCAAGCGCTCTTAAACAGTGAGCAAGAAAATATACCGAGACAGCCAAATCCAGCAGCCGGTGAGGACGAAGAAAGCAAAATGCAACCACCAGGCAATAATTAATAGCTTGGAATAGCTTAAGCCGACAATAGTGGGGGTGTCTGTTAGATCACCTCTTTTAAAAAAGATCACTAAGGGTATACCAGTTTGTATTACTAACACGCAGTGAATTTAGCCATTTTCTGGAAAATACCCGATAGATGTGCCATGCTATTTCTCTTTTAAATTTTGGAAAATCTCGTCTTGAAAACCGCCATTATTATTCCAGCACGTTTTGCTTCAACCCGTCTGCCAGGAAAGCCTCTGGCAATGATCAGTGGACAAACCCTGTTGCAGCGTGTCGTGCGTTTGGCGCAGGCGGCGGCAACGGGGCTTAGCAATGTCTCTGTTATTGTTGCAACAGATAATGATCAGATTACCCAGCATTGTCATGATATCGGTGTTGCATCCGTGATGACTCCGCCTGAGTCACCTAGCGGCACAGACCGTGTCGCAGAAGCGGTGCGCCAAATGGCAGATAAACCCGACTTTATTCTCAATATGCAGGGTGATGCGCCATTGACCCCTCCTGATTTTTTGCGCGCAATGATCGACGCTTTTGCTGCTGCACCTTGTGATGCCGTGACGCCTGTCACGCAGTTAACATGGGAGCAATTAGATAAGCTGCGAGCGGATAAGTTGATGACACCTTTCAGTGGTACCACAGCCGTGTTTGATGAGAAAACGGGTAATGCGTTTTGGTTTAGCAAAACCATTTTGCCAGCCATGCGCAAAGAAAAAGACTTGCGTGCCAAAGGCGATAAAAGTCCTGTTTTTCGTCATATCGGTTTGTATGGATATTCGCTTTCGATGCTAGAAAAGTATATCAATTTGCCTGAAAGTCGCTTTGAAAAATTAGAAGGGCTTGAGCAATTACGTTTGCTGGAAAACGGCTATACTATCCGTTGTGTACCGGTGGATTTTAAAGGGCGGGCTAATATGTCAGGGGTTGATAGTCCAGAAGATATTATCCGTGCGGAAGCCTTGATAGCCCAGTTCGGTGAATTGTTGCTAGGGGAGGGTGTATGACTAAGCCTACCAGGCTGCTTGTAGCACGCCATGGCAATACTTTTGGCCCTGGGGATATCGTAACGAGGGTGGGAACAACGGACCTTCCCTTGGTGGATAAGGGTTTGCTACAGGGCCGTATGTTAGGCGCTTATTTAAAACAAAGCGATCTCATTCCAGATGTTATTTTCACCTCGAAATTGAAACGGGCAAAGCAAACAGCAGAGCAGGCACAGATTACCATGCAAACGAGCTTGCCCGTTCAAACGTTGTCGATTTTTAATGAGATAGATTACGGACCAGATGAAAATCAACCCGAGGATACAGTCATTGCGCGGCTTGGATCAGAAGCGATTAACGCCTGGGAAACAAAAGCAGAAGTGCCCAATGGGTGGAAAGTAGATCCACAAGAAATCATTCAAAATTGGCAAGATTTCGCATCTCGTTTGTTGCTTGAATACCCAGGGAAACTTTGTTTAGTGGTGACCAGTAATGGTATCGCGCGTTTCGCGCCTTATCTCACGGGAGATTTTGCCGCATTTCGCTCGCGCCATGAGATTAAAATTTCAACGGGAGCAGTCTGTCTATTTGAAAAGACAAACGGCTCTACAGTCTGGGATTGTCTTGAGTGGAACGTTAAGCCGCCATTAATAGGTTAGCAAAAACCAGGACTCGAAAATCATTATTGTCACTTCCACGAAAGTGGAAGAGACAATAAAAAACGGGGTGGCAGTTCTCAAACCCCTACGTACCGTTCTTAGCCTCCCCTACGTACCATTCTCAGCCCCCTACGTACCGTGGCTTGTCCACGGTATCCAGAAAATGCTTGAACAAGGTTTCAATCGTTGGATACCGTGGACAAGCCACGGTACGTAGGGGCTCTGTGCTACGTCGGGGTTCTCTGTGCTATGTTGATGTTCTCTGTGTTACGTTGAGGTTCTGTGACTCATAGTTTCTTTGCCTGTTCATTCTAAATAATAAATTGTAATATAGAAGCAGTTTGTATGAATGAGATAATGACAGGATGTCTAATCACATATGAAAAAGATCACACAAATGCTACTGATCGCTTGTATCGCATTTTTCGTTTTTTTCTATTCCAGTTTTATTTCAAGCCAAGAAATAAACGCGCAAGCAGTAACCTCTTCTCATCATAATAAAGGGCTACCCTTGAGAGCCGGTTGGGAACCTTGGTATCCGTATAAGTATCTCAAAATTCCTTCTTTACAAAGCTCGCTGACAGGGCTCGATGTCGAATTATTAAAGCTCATTGCCGCAGATGCAAATGACTCCTTACTCTTTCAAGAAAGGCCTTTGGCGGATGCATTAAATGCATTGAAACAGGGGGAAATTGACATAGGGATGGGTGCTACTTATTCCGATGAGCGCGCTCAATACGTCTATTACTCAAAGCCCTATCGCTATGAAGAAAATGCATTATTTGTCTTACGCGCTAAAGATAATCAATATCCATTTAGCACAGTTGACGCATTAATGGATTATATTCAAAAACACCATTTTCGTTTAGGCCTGAAAAAAGGCAGCCTACTGGCCGATGCTAAATTGAATCGGTTTGTGAAAGACACCCATAATGCAAAATACATTGTGCCATTTGCCAATGAAGCAGAAGGCGTAAAATGGCTGCGTGATGGTGAAATTGATGGGTTTATTGTCGATAGAATTGCAGGTTCAGCCATTATTTGGCAAGCCCATGCGGACGCGGAAATAATGGAACACAAGTTGAAGATGAAAACGCCGATTCATTTTATTTTTAGCAAAAAAACCGTATCCTTAGAAACCGTGCAAGCATTCAATGAAGCAATAGAAAACAATCGGAATAATACGGCTTATCGAAATAATTTTTCCTGGTATATCTATCCCGTCATTATGATGCAAGCCACAGGAAAAGACTGGTTCAAATCATTAGATATTTTAGGGGCCATTTTCTTTTCGATTTCTGGCGTGTTAATTGCGGTCTCTTTAAACAAATCTTTTTTAGCCGCACTGTTATTTGCGATTTTACCTTGCCTGACGGGTGGCATATTACGCGATGCCATCTTTAATAACAGACCCGTTGAAGCATTAGAATCACCGCAATATTTGTTACTAATTTGCAGCGTGGTATTGGTGGGATATTGCATGATGACGGGCTTTAAAAAGCTCATGCAGCTCAAGCGCTTTAAAAGAAAATCCAAAAAAATTACCCATGTCATTTCTGACGCGCATAAAATTGTAAAACAGTTATTAGTGGTTTGTGATGCTCTCGGTCTTGCAACCTTATCGGTATCGGGAGTCATGACTTCACTCATGGCTAAGGCCGAACCGCTCTGGCTTTGGGGACCTTTTTTTGCATTTTTAACCGCGTCTTTTGGTACGATTATTCGGGATATTATCAGCAAGAATGAACGACTGGAAGACGTAGTAGGTGAGCTCAATTCCGAGGTGGGAATTATCTGGAGCTTATTTTTGTCCTTGGCGCTAATTTTCTATGCCACTGATATTCAACCCGATCTCATTCGAAATCTCATTGTTATCACTATCACAGGTGTGTTTGTGACTCGTTTATTGATTCATTATCTTAAGGTGCCTAATGTTTATTTCAGATAACATCAAAAAACACATAATGATCCTCCTGCTAGCACTGTGTACTTTGTGGGGTATGGTGGTGGTAACAGATGCTTATGCGGAGTCAGAAGCCGCTGAGATGGATATATCCGCCAGTAAAACCTTACAAGGTGGGTGGTATACCTATGAGCCGTATCAATATGAAATTGAAAAAAACGGCATTAAAACATTAACCGGTCTAGACTATGAATTAGTGAATCTCATCGCAAAACAGGCGAAGATCAAACTCGAATACCAAAATATGTCGTGGGAAGATTTATTAAAAGCCATGGAGGCTGGCAAAAAAGATTTTGCCACAGGCGTGTTATTCACGAAAGAAAGAGAAAAATCTTTTTATTACTCCATACCCTATCGGCATACATCGGCATCACTTTTTTTATTGCAAGGAAAAATACCGAACCGATTTAATCAATCTAACGCAGCTTTGCTCAAGTATTTAAAACAGAATCAATTTAAACTGGGTGTGGTATCTGGTTTTTCCTATTCTGATCCCATGGTGAACCAATATATTAATGATCCTCTTAATGCTAATTTCATTGTGAAATCCAAAAGTGATAATGAAAATCTGGATCTCTTATTGAGTGGTGATATTGATGGATTTCTCGCGGATAGAATTGTGGGAAGCAGCTTGATATGGCATGCCAATTCACCATTACCGATCATAGAGCATCGTTTGAAAGTCAGTTCACCCATTTATATCATCTTCAGTAAAAAAACGGTTTCCCCTGAAACGGTTGAACAGTTTAATCAAAGTATTTATAAAGTCATGCATTCAGAATCGTATCGCAATATTGTTTCCTGGTATCTTTATCCGGCTATTGTTTTTCAAATTCGCAGCGCACTCTGGTTTAAAATCACCGAGATCATCGGTACGATTGCTTTTGCTATTTCAGGTTTGCTCATTGCGTTTAGAGAAAGAACCACGCTATTTGGCGCTATCATTTTAGCTATTTTGCCGTCATTAGGCGGTGGCTTGATTCGAGACATTATCTTTGGACGCGCTCCTGTTGCCGCTTTGCAATCACCTGTCTACCTGCTGAGCGTTTTGCTGACGGTATTTGCGGGTTTTATTATCATAAAAATATTAAACCATTACAGAAAACAAAATAAAATCCCGCGAGAAATTGAAAATACGATACTCAATCACGCGGCGATTATTTTAACTATTACTGATGCGATTGGGCTCGCGACATTTACCGTTGTGGGTGTGATGGTTTCGTTGTTAGCAAAAGCGAGTCCATTGTGGTTGTGGGGTCCATTTTTTGCTTTTGTTACGGGTGCGGGTGGCGGCATTTTGCGGGATATGCTCAGTAAAACACGTTACATTGAAGCATTGGAAGGCGAGTTTTATGGAGAAATTGCTATTATATGGGGATTTTTCTTATCGATGTATATTTTACTGAGTACGAAGCAAGCGCAACCAGAATACATTGAGTATGCCGTTGTGGTGACCATTTTGGGTGTCTTTATTTCACGTTTGTTAGTGCATTTTATGCATTTACCCAATTTTACATTCAAGCATTTAAAATAAGAAAAAATAAAAGTTCCACGATGGCCTTTATCAAAAAAAACAGGATGGCGGATAAGCTCTCAAACCCCCTACGTACCGTGGACAAGCCACGGTACGTAGGAGTTCTCTGTTGTATGAGTCAATGGTTTTATAGTTATGGTTAACTACTATGGATCTGATAGCCACAGTCAACATTGCTGCACAATAGCTCTTCAGCAAGAAAAAATTTAATCCATTGATTCTATGCTGTATTAACGAGAGTAAAGCGACTCCATACATTTAGTCATCTCAAGTTGGAGTATAATTATACAATAACGAGAGAATTAGGAGGGTGTCGCTATGAATCCGAAAAAGTTCATCATAAGCTTAATCGTTACAATGGGTTTTTTAATGTCGGTGGGTGTTTATGCCGCCACTTGCTATGATCCCTATTACGACAGTTATTATCCTTGCCGTGGGCCACAGTACTATTACCCAGATGACGGGGTTTTGTTTAATTTTGTCGTTCCTTTTGGTGGTGATGGTTATTATAACTCTGGCTATTATGGACATCGAGGTTATAACAACAACTATCATGGCGGCCATCAGGGTTATCATGGTAGTCGTGGCAATTATGGCCATCAAGGCTATCACGGTGGTGGAGGCGGCGGGCACCATCATTAAAAAAACGCTCAACCCAACCTACGCATTTTAACTGGATCCTGCGGACAAGCCGCAGGACGACAGTGTGGTAAGTTGTATTGCTATTTTTAAGGTGCGTTACAACGAAGATATTTTTACCAGTTGTTTTTGCATCTTATCCAATGCGGCTTTAAGCTCCCCCAGTTTCTCACGTTCTTTTTCAACGACATCAGCTGGTGCTTTATCCACAAAGCTAGGATTATGCAATTTACTTTCAGCTCTTTCTGTTTCTTTCGTGAGTTTGACAATTTCACGATTGAGACGTGCTGACTCTTCTTTTTTATCAATTACACCCGCCATCGGAATCAGAATTTCCAAATCACCTACCAGAGCAGTAGCCGATTCGGGATGTTCATCGCAAGGGGCGAGCCATTTTACCGACTCAAACTTTGCCAGCGTGATAATCAAATGCTGATTATTTTCATAACGTGTTTTATCTAAGGCTGTGCCTTTGTTAAATAAAATAGGCAATGGCTTGCCGGGAGAAATATTCATTTCGCTGCGAATCGTGCGTACAGCAACAATAATGCTTTTTACCCATTCAAGCTCAGCATCCACTTCCACGTTTTTCAATGCAGAATTAAATTTAGGATAGGGCTGCAACATAATAGTTTCGCCGCTTTTCCCAGCCATAGGCCCTATGCGTTGCCAAATTTCTTCAGTGACGAAAGGCATAACAGGATGCATTAATCGCAGCAAGGATTCCAATACGGCAATCAAAGTATGTCTAGTCCCACGTAATGCTTCCGGCGAACTTTGGCCGCCAGTGAGAATAGGCTTAGACAGTTCCAGGTACCAGTCACAAAATTCATTCCAC
The DNA here is from genome assembly GCA_031291175.1 of Gammaproteobacteria bacterium. Classification (GTDB taxonomy): domain Bacteria; phylum Pseudomonadota; class Gammaproteobacteria; order DSM-16500; family DSM-16500; genus UBA5158. The sequence continues at coordinate 52,158 of JARLJO010000047.1, read as the reverse complement.
GTGAATTCATAAATGGCTTGTGCTAACAAATCAAAACGATAATTCGCCAACGCATCATGCGCTGCCTGAATGGTGGTTTGTAGACGTGATAAAATCCATTTGTCAGGTAAAGATAAGACAAGATCTTTATTTTCCAAACCAATGTCCTGACCTTCTGTATTCATCATCACATAACGCGCCGCATTCCAAAGCTTGTTGCAAAAATGGCGATAACCTTCGAGACGATTTAAATCAAAGCGAATTTCACGACCATAAGTGGCAAGTGAACAAAACATAAATCGCAATGCATCGGTACCGTAAGCAGCTATGCCTTCTGGAAATTGCTTGGCTGTTGCTTTCTCAATTTTTTGCGCCATTGCAGGTTGCATTAAGCCATACGTGCGTTTTTTTGTGAGATCTTCGAGGCTAATCCCATCAATCAAATCCAGTGGATCTAACACATTGCCCTTGGTCTTAGACATTTTATGACCTTCAGCATCACGAATTAAGCCGTGAATGTACACTTCTTTGAAAGGCACTTTGCCGGTGAGCTTTAAGCCCATCATGATCATGCGTGCAACCCAAAAGAAAATAATGTCAAAACCAGTGACCAGCACATTCGTCGGATAGAAGGTTTTCAGTTCTGGTGTTTCTTCAGGCCAGCCTAATGTTGAAAAAGGCCATAAACCGGAAGAAAACCAGGTATCCAATACGTCATCATCTTGACGCAATTCAACGGTGGGTTGTAATTTGTAGCGAAGACGCGCGTCCGCTTCGTTATGGCCGACGTATAAATTACCGTCTTTATCATGCCATGCCGGAATGCGATGTCCCCACCATAATTGACGGCTGATGCACCAATCTTCAATATTATTTAACCATTGAAAATAAGTCTTATCCCAATTCTCAGGAATAAATTTGATTTCACCGAGTTCCACCGCGCGAAGAGCGGGCTCTGCGAGGGGTTTCATTTTCATGTACCACTGTTCGGTAAGATAAGGCTCAATAATAACGCCTGATCTATCGCCGCGAGGAATTTTTAACATGTGCTTTTCAATTTTATCGAGTAGACCCAAGCCTTCCAGATCTTGAACGATTTTTTCACGTGCGGCGAATCTTTCCATGCCACGATATGCAGCAGGGGTGTTTTCGTTTAAATGCGCGTCCGGCGTTAAGATGTTAATTTGTTCTAACTGATGGCGTTGGCCGATCGCATAATCGTTAAAGTCATGCGCAGGCGTGATTTTAACGCAGCCACTACCGAATTCTTTATCCACATAATCATCAGCGATAATAGGAATCGTGCGACCCGTTAATGGTAATTCAACGTGTTTACCAATTAAATGTAAAAATCGCTCGTCCTCTGGATTCACCGCAATCGCGACGTCTCCTAATAAGGTTTCAGGACGCGTGGTTGCAACTGTAATATGCCCATTACCTTCGACCAAGGGATAGCGTATATGCCACATTTTCCCTTCTTCTTCGGTGCTAATCACTTCCAGATCTGAGATCGCCGTGTGCAACTTCGGATCCCAATTGACCAGGCGCTTACCGCGATAAATCAAGCCATCTTCATAAAGACGAATAAAGGCTTCGCGCACAGAGTGAGACAATCCCTCGTCCATGGTAAAACGTTCGCGCTCCCAATCCATAGAAGAGCCCAGGCGACGAAATTGTCGCGTGATGTTGCCACCGGATTCTTCTTTCCATTCCCAGATTTTTTCAACGAAGGATTCACGGCCTAAATCGTGACGGGATTGGCCTTTCGCTAACAACTGTCTTTCGACAACCATTTGAGTGGCTATACCTGCGTGATCCGTGCCAGGCTGCCAAAGTGTGTTGTAACCTTGCATGCGATGATAGCGAATTAAAATATCCATCAAGGTCGAGCCAAAGCCGTGACCCATGTGCAAGCTGCCAGTCACATTCGGTGGTGGAATCATAATGCAATAATGCGATCCTTCACCGCTGGGTGAAAAATACTTTTTTTCTTCCCAGGTTTGATACCACTGTTGTTCAATGGCTTGTGGGTTATAGGTTTTTTCCATAGTGGTTTCTGTGTTATTCGACGGTTTGTAATTTGTGTGTGTTGATGTCATGGCCTTGGGTTCTATATTGTCGGTAATTTTCGCGGGCTGCGTTTTGGATGTCAGCGTCATTGGAGACGATTTCTAAAACACGAGCGAACTGTTGATAAAATTCAGGAATCGTTTTGCTGAGGTTCAGTAAAATGTCCCGGTGTTTTTCCGGTGTTGTCTGGTAGCCAATCTGGATAGGGGGCGCCGGTTCTGGCCCCTCTCCATATAAATTATGCGGTAAAAAACTGTCATCACGATAAGTCCATAACAGCTCATCCAGTTGTTTTGCTTCTTGTTCATTGTCGGTGTTCACGTAAACGCGGTGCCTGTTTTTATAGGCTTTTTCAATCAAGCGACAAGCAAGACGCAAACGCCCAGAAGGATCCGTTTCGGCAAGGATGTAAAAATCAATTCTGGGCATGGCACGTTTTACCTTTGTTTAAAATGAGTTTCTTTTCGTCTTATTTTTTGCTGCGATTAATCAGATATTGCGTCAACATGGGAACAGGTCGGCCTGTTGCAAAACGGTCATTACCGCCCATCATGGCTGCGGTGCCAGCGACATCCAAATGGGCCCATTTGAATTTCTTGGCAAAGCGCGAGAGAAAGCAAGCCGCTGTGATGGTGCCTGCCGATCTGCCGCCCACGTTTGACATGTCAGCAAATGGACTTTTCAACTGATCTTGATACTCATCCCATAAAGGTAGCTGCCAGGCACGGTCAAAGCTCTCTGTACCCGCATCTAATAAATCTTTGGCTAAGCCATCATTGTTAGAGAGTAATCCGGATGCGTGAGCGCCCAGCGCAATGACAACAGCGCCCGTTAAGGTTGCAATGTCAATGACCACTTCCGGTTTGTAACGTTCAGAGTAGGTGAGAGCGTCGCACAAGACCAGGCGACCTTCTGCGTCAGTATTCATGATTTCAACTGTTTGTCCGGAGAGCGTTGTGACGATATCTTCGGGTTTGCTGGCATTACCGCCCGGCATATTCTCAGCAGCAGCTAAAATACCGACAACATGGATTGGTAATTTTAATTCAGCGATGGCGCGCAATGTGCCAAGGACACTGGCAGCACCACACATATCGTACTTCATCCCAACCATGCCATCGGCAGGTTTTAATGAAATACCGCCTGTGTCAAAGGTAATGCCCTTGCCAACGAGTGCGACAGGCGCTTGTTTTTTGCTGGTGCCTTTATATTCGAGACAAATTAATTTAGCCGCTTGCGCGCTGCCTTTGGTCACCGCTAAAAGGGCACCCATGCCGAGTTTTTGCATTTCTTTTTCTTCTAGCACTTTGGTGGTAATGGTTTTGTATGCTTTCGCCAGTTTTTTGGCTTGATCTGCGAGATACGTTGGGTTGCAAATATTGCTAGGCTGGTTTTCGATATTTTTGGTGAATGAAACGCTTTCAGCGATAGCGATTCCTTGTGCTAAGGCTTTTTCACAGGCGTTCACTGATTTTTTGTCAGCAATGGCAATGGTGATGTCTTTCAAAGGCGACTTAGGCGCTTTTTCACTTTTAAATTCATCAAAGCGGTAAAGCGCATCCGAACTGACTTCCACGGTTTGTTTCACATTCCAGGAGAGATCGTGGCCTGCCACTTCCATTTCACCCAAGAAGCAGATTGCCTGGGTGGCGCTGGTGTTTTGTATTGCTTTAATGCTATTGGCGACTATCTTACGATAATCTTTTGGATCCATCGGCTGCTTTTTGCCGCAACCGACTAAGAGAATGTGTTCGGAGACCGAGCCTGGCAGGTGTCTTAATAAGAGCGACTGTCCTATTTTGCCCAGTATCTCTCCTTGCTTTATGAGCTTAGTGATATATCCTTTGCTAGCCTTGTCTAAACGCAGGGCTGTGTTTGTCAGTTGATTTTTTTCGAAAATGCCGACAATTAATGCCGCTTTAGCTTGTTTTTCGAGGTCACCATGCTTAATAGTGAATTTCATGTTAGCTCCCACTCTGAGTTTTTTGTATAATGCTAAGTTTACTGGAAAAAATTGGTTTGTCATCTTTGTGATAATTTCTCGTTATTTAATAAAGGAAGTCTTTTCGGCACTCTTAGCGGTGACCCTGGTTTTATTGCTAATTTTTCTCAGTAATCAGTTAGTACGTTATTTGAGCTATGCTGCCTCCGGCAAGATTGCTGCTAATATTGTGCTCACTCTCATGGGATTTGAAATACCGTACCTGTTAGCTTTATTGTTGCCCCTCGGTCTCTATTTGGGGATTATTTTAGCGTATGGGCGCTTATACGCCGATAGCGAAATGCCCGTGCTGAACGCCTGTGGTTTGGGTCTGAAGCGACTACTGGCGATCACGAGTGTGGTGACGTTGATTGTCGCTGCCGCTGTCGCCATGCTCACTCTCTGGATTAATCCCATTATTGCCGCACAAAAAGTCAAAGGGCTTTCTCAGGACAATTTGATTGATACTTTGCAACCCGGGCGTTTTCAAGTCATCCACGATGGTCGGTGGGTCGTCTATGTGGAGCAAATTTCACGTGATCGCAAGCAAGCCAATAATCTTTTCATTGCGGAAGAAAAACCGCTGACGAATGACACACAAGCCTGGACGGTGGTTTCTGCCGCGCAAGGTTTCCAGGAAAAAGATCCCACGACCAAACAAAGCTTTATTGCCGCAAGAAATGGCTACCGTTACGATGGCGCGCCAGGTCAAAACGCATATAAAATTGTGCAATTCCAAAAATACGCAGTCCGTGTTCCAACCACAACCATCAACACGACTCATCAAGAACAAGAGGCCATTCCTACACTAAAGCTGCTGGATGACTATGATGATTCTGCTTCTGCTGCCGAATTACAGTGGCGACTTTCTATGCCCATTTCTGCATTAATTTTAATGTTACTAGCGGTTCCTTTAAGTCGAGTGAGGCCGAGACAAGGACGCTACTCGCATTTATTGCCCGCGATGTTGATTTATATTATTTACGTCAATTTACTTTTTGTGGCGCGCAATTGGGTTGAGCAAGATACCTCGGCAGGCTCATTGCTAGGTATGTGGTGGGTCCATGCGCTGTTATTTGCATTTGCCATACTCTTATTGGTAGTGCATGCCAGTTATCACGGATGGTCATTTCAGTGGCTGAAAGCGGCGAGAAGACGCGCATGAGTATTCTGCAACGCTACATAGCAAGAACGCTCATTGCATCCAGCGCCCTGGTTATTTTGGCGATGACAGGTTTGATTTTTCTAATTAATTTTTTAGAAGAATTAAGAGATGTCGGCAACGGGGATTATGGCTTTTTGCAGGCTTTATTGCATGTGGTGTTAGAGATGCCGCATGCGCTTTATCAGTTCTTCCCCATGATGGTTTTGTTGGGCGGCGTATTAGGTTTGGGTGTTTTAGCATCGAATCAGGAATTGGTGGTGATGCGTGCTGCCGGGGTTTCTGTGCGTAAGATTGCGGGAGCCATTGTACTGGCTGCTTTATTTTTAATTACGATTGCAACCGGTATCGGTGAGACGCTCGCGCCTAAAGCGACCCATATTGCAGAAATGCATAAAGACAGCGCGCAAAATGGCGGACAAGCTGTCGCTACGGTTTCGGGCGTGTGGTTGCACGAAGGGAATAATTTTTTGCATATCACGCGAGTGATTGGTCTTGCTCACTTGGAAGGCGTGACACGTTATCAATTTGATCGAGATCACCGTTTATTGGCTGCCTATTATGTGAAGTCATTGGATTTACACAATGGGCAATGGCTTTTGCACGATGTGGTGAAAACGTCTTTTGTTAACAACTTAACGAAGAGTGAACACATGGCGCAGTCAGTTTGGGATCTCGCGCTGAATCCCCATTTATTGAATGTCGGATTAATTGAACCTTCTGAGATGTCACTCACGAGTTTGTATGAATATTCGCATCACTTAACTGAAAATGGACTGAGGGCAGGGGATTTTGAATTCGAATTTTGGAAGCGAATCTTTCAGCCTTTAACGACATTGGTCATGATATTACTCGCTTTACCATTTGTCTTGCGTTCATCTCGCAGCGTGACCATGGGCTGGCGTGTTTTATTTGGGATAACCATTGGTTTCACTTTCTATATGTTGAATGCTTTTTTAGGGCAGTTTAGTCTTGTTTTCCAATTTTCCCCACTCATTGCTGCGGTCACCCCTACGCTCTTATTTGCCCTCCTTGGGTATATTTTTGTACTAAAGTTTAAAAATTAGTTATACTGCCCGCTGCATCATAAAAACAAGATCAAACAAAACGATATTCATCCCAAAATGAGGAGTAAAATCAATGCCATTTTCATTCAGATACCCGAGCCAAAGACGTTATTGGTTAAGCACAGAAACTGCGACGGTTTCAGCGCCTACCCCAGAGCCAGCACCAGTTCCCACTCCGCCGCCAACACCGCCATCCACTCCAACGGAAGCCAGACAAGGCTCATTGAGTCGAGAAGTGCTTAGGCATACAGGCACGTTTCATCTAGGCGATTTCTTTTCACAGGTGGCAACCCACTATAACTTATTTGGCATGGGCCAAAAAGCTGCGACTGCTCCAGCGGCAGAAGCAAAACCAGTAGATTCTGTAGTAGCAAACCGTCGTCCCCGATAAGAGAAATGTAGGTTGGGCTGAGGTACGAAGCCCAACATTACCTTATGGCTGTGCGATTAAAGCGTGACACCAGTGGGCTCTATGATGTTGGGTTTCGCAAAAAACGCTCAACCCAACCTACTCACTGCTCAATAACAATCTATCATCAATTGCCTTCACTTCCACGAAAGTGGAAGTGAATAAAAAAACGGAGTGGCAGGGTAGGTTTGCTTTTTACGCTGCTACGCCCTTAGGCGAGCACGAAAAAAGTAAACCTACCCTGACAAGATCCCGTCATTCTAATTCACTGTAGGTTAGCTTATTGCCGGAATGAAAATAGGACACAAATAAGCCGCCGCGACCCCAGCCAAAAAACCAAAGACATGTCCTTCCCAGGAAGATTTCACCTCCGTCGGAAAAAGATGAAACAAGAGTCCACCAAAGTAATAAATACAAACCGCCGCCAGTGCAATCGATAAAGCGGTTTCCTGATGATAGGCATTGATCAACAGGTATCCCCAATACCCCATAATCACACCACTAGCACCAATATGAAAACCACGCCGCCCAAATGCCCAGGTAGCAATGCCACTTAATAAAATAATAGTGACCGAAACAAAATAGAAAGTAGGCAGGCCGTTCAATAACACAAAGCTGGCTAAAACAAAGAGTGGAATCGAATTAAAAAATAAATGATTGAAATGACCATGAATAAAAGGCGAAAAAGCAATACCGAACAAGCCCCATGTTCTTCTCGGATAGATACCTAACATATTCAAACGATGCCCCAATATCCAATTAATAAAATGGATAACATAAAGACTGCCGATCAAAATTAAAATAAGAGAAATATTTTTTTGTAGAGAGACAATCGCTGTGTCAAATTCGGATATGAAATGATTCATCGCGTATCCTTTTGCAGGGAGTGGTGGGTTGGATGTCACATTTTGCAGCGACTGTAGACTGGGCTTGCAATAGCGCAAACCCAGTCTCAATACGTATTTAGCCTGCTAATTTTTCTTTTAACAATTGATTTAGCTGTTGTGGGTTCAATTTACCGCCCGATGCTTTCATGGCTTGGCCGACAAAAAATCCAAATAGCTTGTCTTTGCCCGAACGATAATCTGCCACTTGCTCAGGATTGTCGGCAATGATTTTTGCCACCAAGCTTTCAATTGCGCCAGAATCAGTGACTTGTTTTAAACCTTGCTTGTCAATGATCTCATCCACATCACCTTCATTATTCCACATCGCTTCAAACACGGTTTTCGCGATTTTGCCGGAAATGGTGTTATCTTCGATGCGTTGCAATAATTTCGCGAGTTGTGTGGTAGCGACTGGGCTTTCGGTAATGTCTAAATTCGCTTTGTTTAGTGCGCCTGACAAATCACCCATGATCCAATTCGCCGTCAATTTCGGTTGGGCTTTGGATTCTTTCACCACCGTTTCAAAGTACATGGCTAATGCACGGCTGGTAACTAAGAGGTCGGCATCATAAGCGGTTAAGGCATATTGCGTCATAAAACGTTCGCGCTTTTGCCCAGGGAGCTCAGGCATATCATCTTGCACAGCCAAAATCATGGAATTGGTCACAACCAGCGGCAACAAGTCTGGATCTGGGAAGTAACGATAATCGTTGGCTTCTTCTTTGCTGCGCATGGTACGTGTTTCATTCTTATCAGGATCGTACAAGCGAGTTTCTTGCGATATGGTACCGCCTGCTTCAATCACTGAAATTTGTCTTTCCACTTCATAATTAATCGCGCGTTCCACATAACGGAATGAGTTAATGTTTTTTAATTCACAGCGTGTGCCAAGTTTGCTGTCACTTTTGCGACGTACGGAGACGTTCGCATCGCAACGAAACGAACCTTCTTGCATATTGCCGTCACAAATTTCAAGATAACGAACCAATGAATGAATTGCTTTTAAGTAAGCCACAGCTTCTTTTGCAGAACGCATATCGGGTTCTGACACAATCTCAAGTAGTGGCGTACCTGCGCGATTTAAATCAATCCCGCTTAAGCCATGAAAATCTTCATGTAATGATTTACCCGCATCTTCTTCCAAGTGCGCACGTGTAATGTTGATGCGTTTGAATGTACCGTCTTCGAGCTGAACTTCAATGTGGCCTTTACCGACGATAGGTAATTCAAATTGGCTAATTTGATAGCCTTTTGGTAAATCCGGATAAAAATAATTTTTACGTGCAAAAACGGATTTTGGACTGATTTCTGCAGAGACGCCCAAACCAAATTTAATGGCCATGCGCACGACTTCTTCATTTAATACAGGCAATACACCTGGAAATGCTAAATCCACCGCGCAAGCTTGCGTGTTTGGCTCTGCGCCATATTCTGTCGCCGCACCCGAAAAAATTTTACTTTTCGTTCTTAATTGTGCGTGTATTTCTAACCCAATGACTGTTTCCCATTCCATCTTAAAACCCCTTTGGTATGCGTGTGTGCCAGTCAGTTACTTTTTGGTAACTGTGCGCGATGTTTAAAAGACGCGGCTCTTGAAAAATATCACCGATCAGCTGTAGGCCAACGGGTAAATCGCTGACAAAACCAGCCGGAATCGACATGCCAGGTAGACCGGCAAGATTCACTGCAATGGTGTAGATATCCGATAAATACATGCTAATGGGATCATCTGTTTTGGCGCCAATTTTAAATGCGGGTGTCGGGGAGGTAGGTCCCATGATGACATCCACATTATCAAAAGCATTCGAAAAATCTTCGCGAATCAAACCACGAATTTTTTGTGCCTTCAGATAATAAGCATCATAATAACCGGCTGACAAAGCGTATGTGCCAATCATGATGCGGCGAGTCACTTCCGGTCCAAAACCTTCACTGCGTGAGCGCTTGTACAAATCTTCCAAATCTTTCGGTTCTTTACAGCGATGACCAAAACGCACGCCATCATAGCGCGCCAAATTTGAAGAACATTCAGCCGGTGCAATGACATAATAAGCGGGAATCGATAAAGCGCTGTGCGGCAAACTGATTTCATGAATCGTTGCGCCTAATTTCTCATATTCTTTAATCGCTGCTTGAATGGCTTCTTCAACGCCTTTTTCAAGGCCTGCACCAAAGAATTCTTTTGGTAAGCCGATGCGTAAACCCTTCATTGAGTCATTCAACGTGCTAGTGTAATCCGGCACGGGATAATCAATACTGGTTGAGTCATTCGTATCAAACCCTGCCATCGTATTCATCAGTAGCGCAATATCTTCTGCGGTACGAGCCATTGGGCCACCTTGGTCCAGACTGGAGGCATAAGCAATCATGCCATAGCGGGAAACGCGACCATAAGTCGGTTTTAAACCGCTAATACCACACAATGAGGCTGGCTGACGAATAGAGCCGCCGGTGTCTGTTCCTGTAGCGGCTGGCGTCAAATAAGCTGCGACTGCTGCTGCAGAACCACCTGATGAACCGCCTGCTACTGTTTCAAGGTTCCAGGGGTTTTTTACTGGACCGTAATAACTGGTTTCATTGGATGAGCCCATGGCAAATTCATCCATATTGGTTTTACCCAATAAGACTGTGCCCGCTTTTTTAAATTGTTTGACGACTGTCGCATCGTAAGGCGAGATATAATTATCCAGCATTTTCGAGCCGCAGCTGGTTTTAACGCCTTGTGTGCAAAAAATATCTTTTTGTGCGAAGGGGATACCAGTTAAAGGACCTGCTTCACCTTTTGCACGTTGTGCATCCGCGTTTTTTGCTTCCGCTAATGCTTGGTCGGCGGTGACGGTAATAAAGCTGTTAAGGCTTTTGTCAAAACGCTCGATGCGATCGAGAAATTGTTGCGTCAATTCGACGCTGGAAATTTTTTTGTTCGCTAAATCTTGCGATAATTCAGCAATTGTTTTGTAAACCATGAGATAAAAATCCTGTTTAAACGATGATTAGCCTTCGATGACTTGTGGCACTAAATAAAGGCCAGCTTCCACTTGCGGTGCAATCGCCTGAAAAGCGGCACGTTGATCGGTTTCAGTCACCTCGTCCGGACGCATGCGCTGGGAGATATCGAAAGAATGCGCAATGGGTTCGATTCCTGTCGTATCGGTCTCATTCATTTGTTCCACGAATTGCATTATTTTTGATAATTGTTCGGCATAAGCTGCAACATCGTTCTCACTCATGTTGAGACGAGCAAGATGTGCAATTTTTTTAACATCGGTAGCGGTTAACGACATAGTCTGGCTTCCAGTACGGTTTGGTGAGTGGTGTAATTCAAAGAGCCGGCAATTATACTGCGCTACGCGCGAGAAAATCTACCTTTAAGGGGATTTGTGCTGGTATCAGTAAATCTGTATAAGTTTATGTCATTCTGTTGCCGGCGCACAAGCATCCAGCAATCCTGTGTAAGTTATCGCCACCCCGCGAAGGCGGGGACCTATTTCTAAAATTACATTGATATCGGAATGAACTCTCTTAAGTTGACTGGGGTCCTGTCATGGTAGGTTTACTTTTTTCGTGCTCGTTCGCACGAAAAAAGCATTTACAAAAAACCCTGACGTAGCACAGTAGCACGGACTAAGACCCCCACGCCTTTTGTGGGGGTCGTGTCCGCGAACTCCTGCTAAATCAGAACATTCACTCGACCCATACGAATCAAAAGTCCCCCTCAGTCCCCTTTTCAAGGGGGAAGTGCCGAGGATCCGCATTTATGTTCACTTTTTGGGGCTGATTGCCTCGATTGATTTTGATCCCACGGACAAGTACTAGGTAGTCTACTTGTGTAGATACCTATGAGAAAAGCACGGTACGTCGGAGTCCTATAGTTCTATATGCGTATTAATGTCCGGCAAATATGTTCTTTTCACTTCCACGAAGTGGAAGGGAATCAAAAAAACGGGGTGGCAGGGTAGGTTTGCTTTTTACGCGCGGAGCTTGCGAGCACGAAAAAAGTAAACCTACCATGACAGGACCCCAGTCAATTTAGAGCATTTCTTTCGGTATTAACGTAGTTTTAGAGATGAGTCCCTGTCTTCGCAGACATGGCTTAAATTCATACAGGCTTGCCAGACACTAGTACATCCCCGCAAGAAATTACCCCTACCAAAAAATAAAAAACACCAGTTAAGCTTTTCATCACGATCTAGTGGCCAGTTTATGTATAATCTATTAGAATTCACCTACAGTATTATCTAGTTATCCACAGAAGGAAGTTTTTTCACCATGTTAAAGAAAATCAGGGGTTATTTTTCGACCGATTTATCGATCGATTTAGGAACAGCAAATACGCTGATCTACGTTAGAGGAAAGGGAATTGTATTAAATGAACCTTCCGTGGTTGCGATTCGACAGAATCCAGCAAATACCAGCAGTCAAAAGCATGTTGCGGCTGTAGGTAGCGAAGCGAAGTTAATGTTAGGCCGTACACCGGGCAACATCACCGCTATCCGCCCAATGAAAGACGGTGTTATCGCCGACTTTTATGTCACCGAAAAAATGTTGCAACATTTTATCCACAAAGTGCATGAAAATCGTTTCCTCCGTCCAAGCCCACGCGTACTGGTTTCTGTCCCTTGTGGATCGACTCAAGTTGAACGTCGTGCGATACGTGAATCGGCAATCAGCGCAGGCGCAAGAGAAGTCTACTTATTAGAAGAGCCAATGGCAGCCGCCATGGGTGCTGGCATGCCTGTTGATGAACCACGCGGTTCGATGGTCGTTGACATCGGTGGTGGTACAACAGAAGTGGCAATCATTTCATTAAGCGGTATTGTTTATTCCGCATCCGTTCGCATCGGTGGCGATCGCTTCGATGAATCCATTGTGAGCTACGTTCGTCGTAACTACGGTATCTTGATTGGTGAATCCACAGCAGAACGTATCAAACACGAAATTGGTTCGGCTTACCCTGCAAACGAAATTCGCGAAATGGAAGTCAGAGGACGTAACTTAGCCGAAGGCATTCCACGTAGTTTCACCTTAAACAGCAACGAGATTCTCGAAGCTCTGCAAGAACCGCTTTCCGGTATTCTAGGCGCAGTACGTGCAGCGCTAGAACAAGCTCCACCAGAACTCGCATCCGATATCGCAGAACGCGGTATGGTGTTGACCGGTGGTGGCGCATTGTTGCGTAACATTGATCGCTTATTTATGGAAGAAACAGGCTTACCCGTTATCGTTGCAGACGAACCATTGACATGTGTGGCTCGTGGGGGCGGTAGAGCATTAGAAATGGTTGACACCGTGGGTATGGATTTCTTGATGAAAGAATAGTTTGAGAGGATTCAGCTATTAAACACATGTTTACAAAAGAGTCTCAGTCAGGATTAAGGACATTATTCTGGGTGGGACTTGCCATTTTACTAATGGTTCTAGATCAACGCGGCGCCAGTGTGCGACAAGTGCGCGCGGCGTTGTCTATGCCGTTGTCTTTTTTACAGTACGCGGTGAGTTGGCCGGTACAGATATTTGATAAACTGGGCAATACGGTCAGTACACATGATGCTTTAGTCAAAGAAAATGTCGATCTCAAAGCACAACAATTATTACTGAAGGCGCAAGTCCAGCGTCTTTTGTCGCTTGAATCTGAAAATAATCAATTAAAAGCTCTCTTGCGTTCCTCAACACAAGTGAGTGGCAAAGTCTTAATCGCACAGCTATTGGCTGTTGATTCCGATCCGTTCGTCAATCAAGTGATTTTAGATAAAGGTTCGCATGATGGCGTCTTTATCGGGCAACCGGTTTTAGATGCAAACGGTGTCATGGGTAAAATCATTCAAGTCGGGCCCATGACCAGTCGCTTGTTGCTGATCACGGATAATCACAGCGGTGTACCCGTACAAGATACTCGCAATGGCATCCGGGCGATTGCAGTAGGAGATAGCTATTCAGGTAAATTGCGATTAGTGAATGTGCCACAAACCGTCGATATTAAATCAGGCGATGTATTTATTACCTCAGGGTTAGGTGAACACTATCCAGCCGGTTATCCTGTCGGGCAAGTGGTCTCCGTGATAAAAGACCCGGGTATGCAATTTGCCAGCATCAATATGCAGCCTAGCTCACAAGCCGATCGCAGTCGCCAAGTTTTATTGGTCTGGCCCAATCAAAAAGGCGCAGACATTAAACCAATAGATACCAAATTACCTGAAACTGGCTTAAAGAGTAGCCCGAAATGAAACCGACTCAGCACTGGCTTGTCATTCCTACCAGCTTCTTAATTGCGATTATCCTGACATTATTACCAATGCCTGCCTGGACCATTTGGATGCGTCCAGCTTGGGTTTTGATGGTTTTGATTTATTGGGCGATGGTGTCCCCTTATCGCGTTAACATGGGCACAGCCTGGGTAGTGGGCATTTTGTTAGATGTGTTAAACGGTACTTTGTTAGGTGAGCATGCGCTTGCTTTATCCGTTGTGACTTATTTCGTGGTGCGTATGCATACGCAGCTGCGTATGTACCCTTTATTACAGCAAGGAATGTGGATATTTTTATTTGTTTTAATTTATCAATTTATTCTTTTTTGTATCCAAGGATTTTTAGGTGAAATGCCGAAGACTTGGTTATATTGGTCATCATCAGCTACCAGTATGCTGCTGTGGCCTTGGGTTTTTGTGATAATGCGTGATTATCAGCGCCGTTATAAAACATCATTGTAGAAACACTGGATAAGTGAACTTCAGGAGCCCATGTCACAAGAAATTTTAGTCAATGTTACTCCCCGTGAAGTGCGCGTTGCATTGCTAGAAAATAGTATTCTGCAAGAAGTTCATATAGAGCGCAGTTTGCATCAAGGATTGTTAGGTAATATTTACAAAGGACGTGTGAATCGCTTGCTACCCGGGATTCAGGCGGCTTTTGTGGATATTGGCCTGGATCGTTCCGCTTTTTTGCACATTTCTGATATGGGTATTCAGCTTGAAAATAACAATGGTGATTTTTCGAATGTGGATATTCGGGATCACTTAGTCGCGGGCAAAGAAATTCTTGTTCAGGTCTATAAAGATCCTATCGGTTCAAAAGGGGCGAGACTAACCACGCAGTTTACCATTCCCTCACGATTTTTAGTGTTAACGCCTGGCACCTTTGAAATTGGTGTCTCTCAACGCATCACCAATGTCGCCGAGCGCGAACGCATGCAGAATATGATTACGCCAGGACCTAATGGCGGTTACATTTTCCGTACGGTTGCAGAAGGCGTTTCCTTATCCGAAATAGAAAAAGACAAAACTTTCTTAAATACCTTGTGGACAGAAGTGGCAGCGCGTTCACGTTTAGTGAAGGCCGCTGAACTGGTTTATGCTGAAATTCCCATTGTGTTACGCGTCTTGCGTGATTTAGTGGGTTACGAGGTGGAAAAAATTCGCGTGGATCACGCAGAATCTGTACGTGAGATGCAAAAATTCGCTGCCCTTTATGTCCCGGCATTGGTGGATAAAATTGAATACTATGGTAATGATCGCCCGTTATTCGATGCTTATTCGATAGAAGAAGAATTACAAAAAGCGCTGCAACGCAATGTGCCATTGAAATCCGGTGGACATTTGGTATTTGATCAAACAGAAGCAATGACAACCATTGATGTGAATACGGGATCGTATCTAGGACGCAGTAATCAGGAACAAACGATTTTTAAAACCAATCTGGAAGCGATTGAAGTCATTGCGCGCCAAGTCCGCTTGCGGAATTTAGGCGGCATTATTATTATTGATTTTATTGACATGTATGACCCTTCCCACAAAGACAATCTATTGCAGTCATTGACCGCAGCTTTAGCAAAAGACAGCTCCAAAACGCAGATCAGTGAGCTATCCAGTTTGGGATTGGTCCAAATGACGCGCAAGCGAAGTCGGGAGAGCTTGGAGCACATTCTCTGCGTAACCTGTCCTTTGTGCCAGAGACGAGGTTCTATCAAATCACTGGATACTGTTTGCTATGAGATTTTTCGTGAATTAAAACGTATTGCCAAAAATTATAATTGGGTGGGATTTGTTATTATTGCTTCACCCCAAGTGATAGATGAATTACTCAATGAAGAATCGAGTATGTTAGCAGAGCTTGAGGCTTCGTTAGGTAAGCCAATTAAACTGCAAACAGAAATGTCTTATGTGCAAGAACGTTATGATATTTTGCCCCTATCAGAAAAGGATTAAAGAGTGAGGCCAATATTCACTAAAGTGATTCACAAATTATGGTATGTGCTATGTGCCGTGATTATTCTCGCTGCATTGCTGGTGAGTATGACGAGTTTACTGACACCGGTACTGAATGAACATCGTGCCGATTTTGAGAAATTGGCCAGCAATATATTGTTGACGCCAGTCATGATTGGCAACGTGAAAGTTACCTGGCACGGATACTCGCCTGAAATCGATTTAGAAAACGTCACGATTTTAAATCTGCAAACGCAAAAGCCAAAAGCAGTGATCCAGCGTTTGCGTATTGATTTTAGTATTTGGAAGTCACTTTGGACAAGACAGGCGGCCATTCGCAATATCACCGTCTTTGGTGTGAAATTAACAATCATTCAACATCATTCGGGTAAAATCCAGATTGGTGGTCTCACCTCGTTTAACATCAAAGATACCCAGACCGGGGATTCTGTTGAAACAGAAAAAATGGCTACCTGGATTTTTTCACAGCCACGCCTGGCATTGAATAACATTGATATTCATTTTGTTTCCAGTACGCAGCCAGAAAGATTTATTACTTTCCGGGCGCTCTCTCTTCGAAACGACGGCAAAGAACATATTATTGATGGCAGAGTCACTTTAAACCAGGAGTTACCGACCAACATTGATGTCCATTTTGCGTGGGAAGGCGATATACGCCAATTTCAGATGGCCAAAGGAAACTTTTACCTTTATCTAGAAGGCCTCTCTCTTCCGCAATGGTTCAGTAAAATGAATTGGCAGGGTTTTCAAGTGAGGAAAGGCCTGGCGAGTATTAAGCTTTGGGCCAAGTGGCAAAATAATCAATGGCAAAAAGTGCAATCCACTTTTCAAATCTATGGCCTGGAGGCCTATTCATCACAGGCCAAGCGCTCAGAAAATATTAATCGTATCAGTGCGAATATTGGTTGGAAAGTGGATGGTAATACCCAAATCCTGGCGGGAGATAACATCTACATTGATTTTCCTCAGCATGTTTGGCCTGTCACGAATTTTGAATTGACAGCCGTTCCCTATGCGTCAGGCAATTTAGCGCTGAAATCTGCACGAACAAATTACCTGAATCTATCGGATGTGAGTCGTATCGCTTTAGAAAGTGCTTTATTGCCTGATGATAAACGCAATATATTAACCACTCTTGATCTAAAAGGTGAACTCAAAGAACTGCGTCTGATAATTCAAAATGCCTTAACGGATGTGACAGGACTGACGCTGACCACCCAATTTTCGCAACTCGCTCTGAATGCATGGGAGAATGTACCTGGAGTAGGGCCACTGAATGGCGCGATCAGTTGGGATAAGTCGCACGGTAACCTGAAGCTGGATGAGGCAAAAGTATTTTTTACGCTGCCACAGCGATTCGCTAAACCCCTTTACTTCGATCAGTTGAACGCTGATATCCATTTGCAACACGATACGACGGGTAGCTGGATACTAAAAACAAAAGGCATGAGCGCAAAAAATGCGGACGGGGACGCCAGTGCAGACTTGGCATTGACCTTCCCATTAACCGGTTCACCGAGCATTGACCTGGCAGCCAATTTTAATGTGTCAAATGCCACTCATATTATTGATTATCTGCCGTTAAAAACATTTGATCCCGATCTTGCAACCTGGCTCACAAACGCATTCAAAAGTGGTCATGTTGATGCGGGTAGAGTCATCATTCAGGGGAAATTGTCAGATTTTCCCTTTGACAATAATACGGGTAAATTTTTAGTTTCAACGGCGATACATGATACAACACTCAACTTTGCTCCCGGCTGGCCGATGCTCAGTCATATTGAAGGCATGCTGACTTTTGCGGGCAGAGGCATGACTGCCGATGTGGCATCGGGTCAAATATTGGATGTCTCGGTAAAAAACGTCCGTGGTGTGATTCCTTATATTGGCGATGATCAACCCCAAATTCTGCATGTGGATGGCGTGATGAGTGGCGATCTGCAACAAGGTTTGAACTTCATTCAATCCAGTCCATTGCAAAAAACTATCGGTAAAGACTTAAAAAGCATGCAGCTTACGGGCCCGATGCAGCTAACGCTCAGTTTGGTAGTGCCACTCAAAAGACCGAGTGATACCACCGTGAAAGGCTTGGTTGGCATGACTGAGGCGACTTTAAATTTGCCGGATTGGCGATTAGCGATGACCCATATCAACGGTGCCTTTGACTTTACTGAAAATGGGATTGAGGCAAAGCATATTACCTCCACGCTGTTTGATTCACCTGCCACGCTAGATATGGCTACCTCAGACAAGCCAGGGCAAAAAGGGCAAGTGCGTGCGGATTTATCCAGTCAGATCAATGTCGCCCAACTGGAAAAATGGCTAGAAGTGTCCCTGCCTTTTGCAAAAGGCGCGAGTACCTATCAGGCGCAACTACTGTTATCCGCGCATGATCAATCCAAGCCTAATCAAGTGATTATCAGTACCGATTTAAAAGGTATTTCATTGAATGCGCCGGGGGTGTACGGCAAAAAAGAAGAACAAACGAAAAATTTGCAAGCAGTCATTACCGTTACTGACAGTAATGCAATGAATGCAAAATTGGATTATGCGAAACTGATTAGCGCAGCCATGACCCTAACTAAAGTCAATAATACCTATCAAGTGGTGGGTGGCGAATTACGCTTGGGCAGTGGCGATGCCAGTTTTCAAAAAAATCCGGGTGTCTTGGTCACAGGTCAGATACCACAGTTGGATTGGGACGTGTGGCAAAATTATTTTGCCTCGTTTCAAAAAAAAGGTGCAGCAAGTCATCCAGACCATGTGGATTTATTACGGGGTATTGATTTAAGTGTGGGATTGGTAAATGTAGGTGGACAGCAACTGCATCAGGCGCATCTTAACGTGACTTTGGATCGTGAAGAATGGTTAGTCAAAATCAACAGCGAAGAATTAGGTGGCGATTTGAGATTGCCGTTAAACTTGTCAGGCAAAACCATAGTCGGTCATTTTCAACATTTGACAGTGGGTTCTCCTTCGGCAAAGAATCCAAATAGCCATTCTCTTGATCCCGGTGCGCTGCCTATGCTTTCAATTGAAATTGATAATGTCCAGGTCGGGGGCATTGGCTTTGGACATGTCACACTGAACACAGCCCCTGCTAATGGTGGGCTAATCATAAAACAACTCTCAATTAACGAATCTTTTATTAAGTTAAACGCAACGGGTGATTGGTTTGGATCAGCGAGTCATTCAAAGAGTCACTTGCAAGGCGAGGTATCCACGCCTCGCATCAGCGAAATGCTAAATAAGTGGGGATTGAATTCCACCAATTTTGTGGGCAGCACAGGCAATATTACATTTAACTTAAGTTGGGCCGATGCGCCGTTTCGTCCTGCTTTGGCAGGCCTGACAGGTGATTTATCATTAAAGTTGGGTGAAGGACGCATTGTTGAATTAAGTGAGGGTAGCGATGCAAAAATGGGATTAGGCCGAATGCTGAATTTATTTAGCTTAAGTACGATTCCTCGCAGGCTCAGCTTAAACTTTAGTGATCTTTTTGAAAAAGGGTATAGCTTCGATTCTTTAACAGCCAAGTTTTCTCTACGATCGGGAAGTGCGTTTACGGAGAATATGCGTTTTGATGGCCCAATAGCCAGTGTGGAGATTAAAGGGCGTGTGGGTCTTAAGGCCAAGGATTTCGACTTGCAGCTGGGTGTGACCCCTTATGTCACGGGTAGCTTACCGTTGGTCGCAACGATCGCTGGGGGTCCTATTGCGGGTGTTGCGACCTGGGTAGTGGATAAAGTCATTAGTAGCCAAGTGTCGCGCGTGACGACTTATCAATATAATGTGCGGGGCCCTTGGAGCAATCCTGTTTGGACACAAATAACAGGTAGTCAAGCTCGCTCCTCTGTGAATACCTTATTCCCTTTTTCACTACTGCCTTCACCAGAAGCGCGTGTAGTGGGGAATAAGAATACGTGATAAGTGGACTGTATATCATTCCCCACAAATAGTATCGCTTTCTCAAAATGCTGTTGTACTGCGGCTTGTCCGCAGTATCCAGCGAGAGAAGCGCTTATCTAGAGTTCTCTGGATACTGGGACAAGCCGCGGTACGACAAAAGCGAAAAATATTAGCAGGATTATGTTTGAGATGAATTTTGCCGAGAAACAGGCCTGGCAAAATAGCTGATTTTTTTATTATGCTTTAAAGTGGCATTTGACCCTTTGGATTTTCATTTTTAGTTGTAGGTTCTTCCTTTGCTATAATCGTCTCGCTATTTTTGAAAAACCTTGAGAAAAAGCTAGGGTTTGGTTTTTCAACGTTAATGATCTTGTCAAAAGAGTCTTCAAGACGGAGTAAAGATACCTGTAATGTTAAACCTCTATCTTTTGGATTTGCATATGCGCTATAAGCCTCATCAAGTTTTTCTCTTAGATTTTGTAATTCAAGAGGAGGGCATTTTCCTATGATAGTTTGATATTTTTTTCAAATGCATTTAGTTTTGCAAATGCATTCAGCTCAGGTTCCAACAGATACACTTCGGTGGTTTCTGTTGCCATCTTACGAAGTTTATCTAATGCCTGTGTTTGTATAGTAAGAGGATCTCCATTATGTGCATATTCGCTAATCCGCTGTTTCATTTCTAGTAATTGTTTTAATTTCGCATCATCAAGCAAGTTTTTTATGGCGAGCTTATCAGTAGATACACTTGGCGCATCAGGATAAGCCCCATATTTTAGCAACGAATTGATAATATCTGAATTTTCAAAAATAACAGCTAAACTAAGTGGTGTCTTATTGTTATATGACACATTGGGATCTGCTCCTTTTTCCAGTAATAACATGCTAATAGCTGAATTTTCCATTATTGTAGAATGGATGAGTGGATTAAATCTCCCCGCTAAATGAAGCATAGAAAATAAAGCAATGGGATCGGAAGTATCTAGTATCTGCTTTACCAACTCAATATCTTCCACCTCAATGGCAAGGTTAAGTAAATGATAGATATGTCCATCGCCAGATGTTCCCATTGCTCCAGCTTTAGTGGGTGTAATTTGATGTATCTTTTTCCATAAAGTATCTTGTTTCCAAATTGCTAGGTATTTCCATAATTCACTTGCGTATTCTTTTGATGTGTATAGTTCTGTGTTAATTATAAGAGTACCATGCGTATTTGAAAAAGCTGAGAACACTTTTTCTGCAATTTCCTTATCACTTTTGAATTGGTTAGTTCCAAATGACGGGCTACTAGCTCCTGCATCGGTAAAAGTCCATTGTTTTTTTAAATCATACCCAACAGTAATTGCATGGTTTATTGAACTAATACAA
The DNA here is from genome assembly GCA_031291175.1 of Gammaproteobacteria bacterium. Lineage (GTDB taxonomy): Bacteria > Pseudomonadota > Gammaproteobacteria > DSM-16500 > DSM-16500 > UBA5158. The sequence goes on along the minus strand of JARLJO010000047.1, from coordinate 31,105 downwards.
AGTGCAATTCCTTGTTGAAATGCGTGGGGTTCTGTATCAAGAGAAAGTCGTAAGGTTTGGAAAAATATTATTAATTCATCTATGGAGTAAACCCCGAGTATTTTCGTTATCTTACTCGCACCGCCTAGCTGTTCTAATTTATTGGACGTAACTACGGGCTGTGCTACTCGCATTTTTTGAGTTAAATGGGATCCTTTTTCGAAAAATTCTGGATACTGTTTAGGTTGTTGATATAATTCCACCCCATCAAAAAAAGCATTTATATTTATATCTTCGGTAATTTCTTTAAAATCTAATTCGAATTCCTTTAGACTTTCTTTATGTGCCGCTAAAGAATTTTCAAGGAAATCTAACTTGGAAGATTTTTCCAGTTTTGCCTTTTCAAGCGCAATTTCTGCCAAAACTATTTGATTTTTTTCGCTCTCAATTCATTCTATCAATGTTCCAGCACGTTCTATTTTCTGTAAACGCTTATTAAAAATTGAAAATTCATCTACTAATATAGCTTGCATTGCCATATTGGCGATACCAAAACATATACCTCCAGAGTTAGATTTATAGCCCAAAAACTTCATAAACCTGATAGAAGGTGAGCTTTCGTTTAAAGGCTCTTCGATTGGAATTTGGTTATGTTGCATACCCCATGCTCCTTTTATTTGGAGAATCTTGTGACGCTATGTTCATTATATTATGGGATGGATCAACCTTATTCCCTACTACCTTCACCAGAAGCGCGTGTAAAAGGGAATAAGAACACGTGATAAGCGGGCCGATGATCCCATCCATTCATCGATGTGATGTTGTTAATATCGTATCAGGGTTATTTATTTAAACTCCTTTGCCGGGGTTGCTGCTTTGCTAGATGAGGATGAGGATAAATTGAGTTTTGCAATGTCAGCTTCCGCTTCCTCCATCACAGATTGCATCAATTTTTCGGGATGGGGTATGTTAAGCGTTTTTCCGTAAGCCATCACATAGGCCTGCGCTTCACCCCAATCTTTAAAGTGATCGGTATAAGTGGAAAATATTCCATGAGGCGAAAGCACTTTTAGAATTTTTTGTGATTGATCTGTGTTTTCTAGTGCTTGTGAAAAAACAGCATATTTAATGGCTGCTTTTAAGCATCGAATTGTCAGCAGTTCTTCATCAATTTTGCTTTTGGTCATATTACTACGTTCCATGCTCAGCTTATCGATTCGTTCATAAGCTGTATCGGCGACTTGCAATAATGTAATAGCAGCATAGAGATAACCCATTGACCAAAATTGGCTGCCGAGCTTTTCTCCATATAAGAATATTTGATCTGCATGATGATTGATTAATTGGGTAATCTCATTAAAACTTAAATCCTCTTTTGTTAACGCTTTTTCGATCGCTTTTAAGTTTCTCTGCATGCAGTCATAAATCGCAGCATGTATACCCAATTCTGCTGCGGCATCCATATACTTATTGCGCTCAACGGGATCGATACAGTTGCTTTGTTGTGACCAGAGCAAAGCTCCCATCAATTGAGAAAACAATGGAATATGAGTTTTATTATCGGGTGAAAAAAGAGGCTCTGGAATGTATCCCAGTTTTTCTAAGCGGCGTGCCCATACTTCATCAAGCTTGGGGTGGGCTGCAAAGAACCGCTTAAATTCCGGATCATTTTCGCTAAATTTATATAACAAGGACAAAGGTGCGCCCGATAATTCTTTGATGACATTTGCTAATTCTTCTTCTGTTAAATCCTTGCTCCGAATCAGATCGGCGTAGTTATTGAAAAGGGTTTTTTCCTCAGCAGAAAGTAGGGAAAGGTTTTTAAAAGCAACATTAATATTATGAAGCATAATTTTCTCTCTTATTTGACTTTAATGGAATGTTGATAAGGCTGTTCTTCAACCGAGCTGCTATTTTTTATGCCTTTTTGCCAGGTTGAAAGCAAGGGTGGCGGCACTGGATGAACGGATGCGGCCGGTTTCATATCAGCATCCCCATTGCCCCCAAAGCTGGATAAAGCAGATATTTTTTTGCTGCTGACCGGGGGCTGTATTGACGCCATCACGGCTGCGCTACTGCTGATGCCCGGTTTGCTTGCAATAGAGGTTTCATATTTTTCTCTCAATGCTCCGAGGTTAGCCAGGGAATCTTGATCGGTTTTGCCCATAGTGACAAAGGCTTTTTTCCCTGCTTGTCCTCCTAGCAGTGCTTCGGTCTTGCTTAAATCAATTCTAGCTTCATTTGCTGCTGTCAGAAAGAATTCAGTCATCATTTGGAATCGCTTCGTATAGAGTTCTGTTTTTTTGCTAGCGGATGCACCCGATGGATCAAACTCTTTGCCCCCTTTTTTCATATCGGTTTTTAATTTTTCGGGCGTCATGGTAGTGGCCAATAACGTCTCTAGCAATTGAGATCTCCTCGCGAGATTATCATCGAGTGTTCTGATAGCTGCTAACATTTCAGAACGGGCGGGTGAATTTCCTTTGGTGACGCTTGCTGCCAATTCCCGCAACTGATTACGTTGGTTTTGTATGGAATCGTCACCATTACTCATAAATCGATCCAGGAGATCATGCTTTAATGTATTGATATTGGCAGCAGTGGATTCACTGGTGGTGAAATCCCGCATATTACTTTTTGATTTGCTGGATTCAAGAGGCGCATTTTTCATTTCAGAAAATAATTGATCTCGCTTTTTTTGGTCCGTTTTTTGCGCGGTTTCATTTTTGGTAAGTTCAGGTGGTTTATTGATGCCCGAGCGTTCATTAGATTTTTTATAGGAGAGGCCTAATTGATCGGCAATATCAGGACACATCATCTTTGCTGTATCTTTGATGCCAAATGAGCCGGGCGTATTGGCAGCGGCTGCTTCTTGTGTTTTTAAAGAATTAAATAAAGGGATAAATATATCAATAAATTTTTGGCGCTGTGCTGGGGGATCATCATACAAAGGTAATTTTTTTTCTGTTTCAAAATAGATGCGCATGGCATTTCGATAGAGTTCATCAAGACCCGTGCGATCTTTGCCGCTTTTGCAATTACTTATCACAGTGCCACCCATGGCTTCGACCATCAAACCAATATAAGCTGATTTAAAAGCGGCTCGATTGCGATCCAGGGAGACTTTTTTGTCAGGCAGGTCTTTCAGTGCCTGACTGGCTGACTTTAATAAATGTAGGTTATGAGCTTGTGTTTCATTCAGTCCAAAAATGTTGACGTTTAAAAAAGGCTTTGCATAATCTTGCAATTTGTTCACATGATCCCAATTTTCTTCGCGTCCTATTAAACTGCGGATAGAGCCCGCATCGCCCACCGCGGCTCGCAATATATTCACTGGGTCATTGCCTTGTATGACATCGAATTCACCGGCAACTTTTGCTGCTGCGGCTTGCACGGCTCGTGCTTGCGTGTCCACTAGCATTTTATCATCGCGACCAAATACAGTAGCGTCACTTAACAAAGAGTGAAAGAAGATTAAAGGCTTCACTTTGCCAAGCGGCAGCGCCTTTCCCCAGAGTGCATTAAAACGCTCATTATTTTCTTGTCGTGTTTGTTGGATGATTTGTTCAGTATTCAGTTCTGCTAATTTTTCTCGAAATCTTTCAGGCGCTTCATAAGGAACTTGGGTGGCGGTTTTTACGCTGCGACTCAAGACTGCGTAATCGTCATCTTTTTTCTCAATTAAATAATTGGTTCTAGCGTTTTTGACACCCGGTAAAGTTTGCATAGCCGATGACTGAAATTTGCTTTGAAAGTCATTACCCAGAGCCATTTGATAGAGGCTGTCTTTTTCCCAGTCAGCCATATCAGAAAACCAGTCTTTTCCACCAGCTTTTAATTTGTCATATTCTTTGATTTGATTAGCCGTTAATTTATTGTTAAAAGGCACATCCAGTTGCAGGATGGTTTTATTGGCAATCACGGATTCATTCAGGATATATCGATCGGCATTTAAATCGGCGACAAAAAACTTTTCGGCATTGCGTATTTTACTCATGGTCTCATCTTTATGTATTCTCGCCTCATCTTTATTGAAGCCTTGTGATTTTGAAAAACCGTCATAAAGTATATCAACAAATCGATTCATTTTATCCAATAGCTTATTTTTATTGTTGCCACTCTCAAACTCAGTGACGGCTGCATTGGCTAATTCACGAATGTTAGCGAGTTGTTCTCCGGGACTTTTCACGTAATTTTTCGCAGACAGACCACCTGCGACACCTGCCAGCAGACTAAGCTGACGTATTAAAAACGAAACATCTTCGATTTGATTCAACTGTTCTTTGCTGAGTTTAGTCTCGCCCCCAGATTTAACATATAATATTGATGAGGGTTTTCCATCGACTTCCACTTTGACTGTTTTGCATTCAAAAGGAGGATTGGGATACTTCATCTGCTCAAGTAATTGAATACGCTCTTTTAATTGCGCCAGGAATTTTTTTGGATCGGCTTCTTTCTTAAAAGTTTTAACCGCATCATTATGATTCACGATGGCCGTTTCAAATTCCCTATCAGCATCCTGTATAAGTTTTTTGATATCGGGCATAAGCGAATAACCTATTAAATAAATTATATAATTAAAGTATAGTTCAAAATAAATAAAGCGTATGAAAGGGTGGGATTAAATTGCTGGTAGGTAGTTGAAAAAAATCACTATTCTACAATTTTCCGGTTTTTTTACATTTGTAGGTTATTGATTAACAGGCTCATTATAATTCCTTGAAATCATTTGGATTTCTGGGTTTGATAAGGTGCATTCCGCAACAGAGGAATATCTCATATTGCTTTTAATAAAATGTAAAAAGTTTAAAATTTGGGATTTGCAAAAAATAAAAGGAAGGAGGATTTAATGTAATCTGCGTTCTAGATTTGAGATTTTTTCATTTTTGCTCGTAAAATTGCTTCTTGAATATAAGATTTCTTATCTTCCGCGCTATCGTTTTTTCTAGTGATGCTTCTCACCTTTAAAACCGGATCTTTTTCTTCGTGTTCTAGACGAGTGCTTCTCGCTTGAAAACGTTTTCTTGCTATGTCTGCTTTTTGTTTTTCTTCATTCAGAGACACATCAGGAATAGCGATCATATCAATACAGTCAACAGGGCAGGGTGCTACACATAATTCGCAACCAGTGCATTCATCCGCAATGATCGTATGCATGTTTTTGGCGCTACCCAAAATGGCATCGACAGGACAGGCTTGAATGCACTTCGTGCAACCTATGCATTCTGCCTCTCGAATGATGGCAAGCAGTTTAGGTTTTGCATTTTTTTCCATCTCGGCAATAAAAGGTGTGGCGTCTTCCTGTAACAGATCAGCAATTGCCTTTAAACCTTTTACACCACCAGGAGGGCATAGGTTAATCGCTGCATTCTCGCGCACGAGCGCATTAGCATAAGGCATGCAGCCACCATAACCGCAAAGCCCACATTGGGTTTGCGGTAAGATAGTATCAATTGTTTCAGGTGTGATTCGACGAGACATGATTACTTGACGCGCATTCCAGGTGTTGCACCTTCGGCGGGGCTCACTAACCAAAGGTCTTTCCCTGCACCGGATGCGACAATCATCATACCTTGTGATTCACCAAAACGCATTTGGCGAGGGGCAAGGTTTGCTACTACTACGGTGAATTTACCAATAAGATCTTCGGGCGCAAAAGCAGATTTAATACCAGCAAAAATTTGACGTTTTTCGCTGCCGATATCCAATTCTAAACGTAACAACTTCTCAGCGCCTTCAACGTGCTCTGCATGCAGTATTTTTGCAATACGCAAATCAATTTTAGCAAAATCATCAATGCTGATGGTTTCTTTAATGGGTTCAATGGTTGACGCGGTTTGTTCTATCGCCAACGGTTTTGCTTCAGTGGAAAAATCTTGTTGTGCAGCTTCTTTCATGGCATCTATCTCTTTTTTGTCTAAACGTTTTGTAAGGGGTTGGAATGTTTTAATAGTATGGCTCAACAATGGTTTAAGCCTATCGTTCCAGGTCAGTGGAGCAATATCTAAAAATGTCTCTACATTTTTTGCCGTTTGTGGAAGAACTGCTTTCAGATAAATACTTAAGACACGGAACAAGTTAATGCCCATGCTACAAATATCTTGCACTTCCTGTTGGCGCGCTGGATCTTTTGCTGCGGTCCAGGGTTTTTTTTCATCGATATATTGATTAGCGCGGTCAGCGAGAGCCATGATTTGACGAATGGCTTGGCTATATTCCAAGGTATCAAATTTCTCTGCTATGCTATCACCAGCTGTGACAAATTCCTCATACAAAGCAGGCTCCGCGCAAGTCGAAGAAAGTACGCCGCCAAAATTGTTATTGAGAAAGCTCGCACAACGACTGGCAATATTCACATACTTTCCGACCAGGTCAGAATTCACGCGTTGCGTAAAATCATCAAAATTAATATCCAGATCTTCAGTGCGGCTACTGAGCTTTGCTGCAAAATAATAGCGTAAATATTCAGGCTGCAAATTATTCAGGTAAGTACGGGCTTTAATAAATGTCCCACGTGATTTTGACATCTTCTGTCCATCAATCGTCAAAAACCCATTGGCAAAAATCGCAGTAGGCGTTCTAAAGTCCGCCCCACTTAAAATGGCAGGCCAAAACAAAGCATGAAAATAAATAATATCTTTTCCGATAAAGTGGTAAAGCTCAACTTGACTGTCTTTGCCCCAATATTCATTAAAATCCAAGCCTTCTCTTTTAGCACACAGATTTTTGAAGCTAGCCATATAACCAATCGGTGCATCTAACCAGACATAAAAATATTTATCGCTCTCGCCGGGAATTTGAAAGCCAAAGTAAGGCGAATCACGCGAGATATCCCACTCTTTTAAGCCAGCTTTAAACCATTCATCTAATTTGTTAGTGACTTCTTCTTGCAGGTGGCCATTGCGGGTCCAGTCGTGCAAGAGCTTTTCGTAATTTTGTAATTTAAAAAAGTAATGCTCGGATTCTTTCTCAATGGGTTTTGCGCCAGATAAAGTCGAGTAAGCGTTTTTTAATTCGGTTGGCGCATAGGTTGCCCCACACACTTCGCAGCTATCGCCGTACTGATCTTTGGCGCCACATTTTGGGCATTCGCCTTTGATGAAGCGGTCTGGCAAAAACATATTCTTTTCAGGGTCAAACGCTTGTTTGATCGTGTGTTTTACGATATTCCCTTTTTCCACATGACGACTAAAAATGGTTTCAGCCAGTGCTTTGTTTTCGGGGGAATGAGTGGTGTAGTAGTTATCAAACTCAATTAAAAAACCGGCAAAATCTGCTTCATGTTCTTTACGAATCTGTTCAACCATGACTTCGGGCTTTAAGCCCAATTTTTCGGCTTGAATCATAATTGGCGTGCCGTGACTGTCACTGCCGCAAATATAAATGCATTCATGCCCGCGCATTTTTTGGAAGCGCACCCAGATATCCGTTTGAATATAGCCAAGTATATGGCCTAAATGGAGGGGACCGTTGGCATAAGGCAGGGCACTGGTTGCTAATATTTTACGAACACCTTGAGGCATGTCTCTATTTTTCCTTTGGGGCAAAAGGGGAAATTATAACAGTTTCCAGCAAAATGACTGAACTCTTTTAGAAATCATCGCTTAAATTTAACCTTTGCATCAATCTTGACCCGTGGCATACTTTGGCGCAATAAGGCATTGCAAAGTGTCACCCTGAATAAAAATCGATATCAATTCGAGAGTGCGACATGTCAGAGCTATCCAAAACCCAAATTGAAGCGAAATTAGCCCACTATCAAGATCCCTATTTAAAACAGGATCTAATGACTGCGAAAGCGGTTCAATCTATTGAAATTAACGAGAGTAAGGTGGGCGTTAAGATAGTGTTAGGCTATCCGCTGGCGGGTTTTAAGGAAGACTACATCGCGACTTTAAAAACGGTTCTGGCTCCTATTGCGGGGTCTCGACAAATTGAAATTGAGCTTCAGTCTCAGATTGTCTCTCATGTTGGTCAAAGAGGGATCAAAGGCCTTCCCAACGTCAAAAATATCATTGCTGTCGCATCAGGCAAGGGAGGAGTGGGTAAGTCCACCACAGCAGTTAATTTGGCGATTGCGCTGTCTAAAGAGGGCGCGCGAGTCGGTATCCTGGATGCGGATATCTATGGGCCAAGTCAGCCCATGATGTTGGGCGCGATGGAAACACCGGAGCTCAAAGATAAAAAAACCTTGTTGCCTATTGTCCGTCACGGTATTCAATCGATGTCGATAGGTTATCTCATTGGAGAGACAGCGCCTATGGTTTGGCGTGGGCCTATGGTGAGTACGGCTTTGCAGCAACTATTAAATGATACACTCTGGGATGATTTAGATTATCTCATCATTGATTTGCCACCTGGCACCGGTGACATCCAGTTAACACTTGCGCAAAAAATTCCTGTGAGTGGCGCGGTCATTGTTACCACACCACAAGATTTGGCTTTATTGGATGCGCGGCGTGCTTATGAAATGTTTCGTAAAGTAAGTGTGCCAGTGCTGGGTATCATCGAAAACATGAGCACGCATATTTGTTCGGCCTGCGGTCATGAAGAAGCGATTTTCGGTGAAGGCGGAGGCTTGCGTATGGCGGGGCAATATGGGATTGATTTATTGGGTGCATTACCATTAGACATGCAAATTCGCGCACAGACTGACAGCGGTACGCCCACGGTTGCTTTTGATCCTGAAAGCAAAAATGCCAAAATTTATCGTGAAGTGGCGCGACAAGTGGCTGCGAAACTGTCATTGCAAGCCAAAGACTATTCGCATAAATTTCCTAACATTGTGATTAAAAACGACTAGAAGGGTAAAGAGATGACTATTAAATCAGATAAATGGATACGTCGCATGGCGAGTCAGCACAACATGATTAGCCCATTTGAAGCAGAGCAAGTCAGGTACAATGCGGCGGGCGGTAAAATTATTTCTCACGGCACATCCAGCTATGGTTATGATGTGCGTTGTTCTAACGAATTTAAGATTTTTACCAACATTAATTCTGCGATTGTGGATCCAAAAAATTTCACAGCGGCTAATTTTGTTGATCTGCAATCTGACGTTTGCATTATTCCACCGAATTCATTTGCGTTAGCTCGCAGCGTTGAATATTTCCGTATTCCGCGAAATGTATTAGTGATTTGCCTGGGTAAATCAACCTATGCGCGTTGTGGCATTATTGTGAATGTCACGCCACTTGAACCGGAATGGGAAGGGCATGTGACACTCGAATTTTCCAACACCACTCCGCTACCGGCAAAAATTTACGCGAACGAAGGCGTTGCGCAGATGCTGTTTATAGAATCGGATGAAGAGTGTGAAGTGTCCTATAAAGATCGAGGTGGTAAGTATCAAGGACAACAAGGCGTGACATTGCCCATTGCCTAAGCGTTATTTTTAGGGGAGCAATCAGATGCGTAGGTTGGGTTGAGCGTTTTCCGCGAAACCCAACACAATTGAGCCGCCGGTGTCGTATCAAGGCTGCGTAACCATAAGATGTTGGGCTTCGTCCCTCGGCCCAACCTACCTTTCAAGTGCGGTTGCCAGATGTATCAGACAAAAGATTTTTATTCTTCAATAATTCATCCGGATGTTGAAAAAGAAAAATCGCTAAAGCAGAAGATAATGTAAGGCCAATCATAAGCGATATCGCCGCAGAAAAATTCCCCGTTACCCCTGATAGCCATCCCGTCACCAAAGGTGCCAAAATACCAGCCGCCGCAAAAGCACAATCCATAATGCCAAGACTAGTCCCCGCCCGATCATGTGCTAAATCTTGATTGATCGCATAAAAAGCCGCATTTGGCATCATGCCAAACCCCACACCCAAAGTGATGCTAATCATGGCGACAGTCAGCGAATGGCTAATGACGACCGGAATAAAACAAAGCGCAGATAACACCTGACAAATCCAGATTAAATGAGAGCGAGCAATGCGAATGCTATTCGTTTTCTGATAAAGCCAGTCAGAGATCACTCCGCCAATCAATAATAAAATCGTCGCCATGAGCCAGGGCGCGACTAAAAACCAACCGGCTTCTTTGACTTTGAGTGCATAAGTCTCTTCAAGGTAACCCGGTAACCAGGTGATCGCAAAAAATAACAAATAACCAAAAGCAAAAAAAGCATAGTTATTCGCGAGAAAAGCGCGATTGAACAGCATGAATGTCCAAGTGCTTTTGGGCAGTGGCAGATTGTTATGCGTCGATACCCCAAGATGTTTTTCAATCTCATCGACCTCACTGGCCGATACACACGGACTTTCGCGCGGGTGATCCCGAAAAATGATATACCAGACAATGCCCCAAACAATACCAAGTGAGCCTAAGATAAAAAACATCCAGCGCCAACCCAGTTCCGCCACTAAATGTGAGATTAAAGGCGCGCCAATGACTGAAGCAAAAGGCACCGCTGCCAGACTAATAGCAAGCGCGCGAGCCCGTTCTGAAATCGGTAGCCAATCCGCCGTCACGCGAGTCATCGCAGGAAAACTCGGCCCTTCAGCAATCCCCAGCAACAAACGAAAAACCATGAGCCATGCAATCCCAGACGCGAGCCCCAACAAGGCGCAAGCCACTGACCACAAGATAGCAAAGATCGTCCAGATGCGTCGCGATCCATAACGATCCACAATGACGCCACCAATGACCGTCATCACCATATACCCCACACCAAAGGCAGCGGCAATCAGACCAAAGTCAGTATTGCTGAGTCCAAATGTCATCTTTAAAGGGGTAATAGCATAGGAGAGAGCAGAGCGATCGAGATAGGTAATGATAATCGCAAGAAATGCGAAGCCAACAACAACCCAGCGATAGTGGGTATGAGTGGTTTTAGTGGTTTCGGGGTGGTCCTTCGCTGTGGGTGCTTCCTAGCGGCGACAGGAATTTTTTTTGTTAGATAACGGCAGAAAGAGAAAATCTTTCCGCCGTATCATTTTTCCTGGTCTAAATAGCAGCCAGGAAAATCAGGTCCGCCTGGATCAATCCGCGTCGTCCGCATCGCCCATGTTGGTATCTTGCAAGGGGATGTCACGACTAGCGTTAACATGTTCACGCAACTCTTTGCCGGGCTTAAAGTGCACAGCATATTTCGGTTGGGTAACAAGCTTTTCGCCAGTTTTAGGATTGTGAGCTTTGCGTGGTGGACGATAGTGCAAACAGAAGCTACCGAAACCACGAATCTCAATGCGGCCACCTTGACTGAGTTTTTCACTCATTTGCTCAATAATGCTATTGACGCTAAGAGCAATGTCTTTTTCAGGCAAGTGGGATAGGTGTTGACTTATTTCAGCGATCAGTTGTGATTTTATTAGCATGGTATTCAGCAGTGATGCTGCCTCCGTGTTTGGACTGTGCCGTACAACTGCTTCTAATATATGAATATATTATATTTGGCAGAAAAAATCTATAGCAGAAAAGGTTTGTAGTGATTTAATGCTATTTTGTTTATTATATCCATTCAGTTTTCCCTCAATGTAAGGTGAATAATGCGCAACTTGTCAATAATTGTCACAACTTTGCTGCTAATGCTAGTGTCACCCTGGGCTCAAGCTGTAAGAGTGAACTCGATTTATCAAGCCGAGGTCCCAGTTCAATCTCAATCTCCCCAAGAAAAGTCTAGAGCCGCCCAAGTTGGTTTGGTTCAGGTTTTGATCAAAGTAAGCGGAAATAGCCAAATAGTAGACAGTAATCCAGCTTTAAAGGCGGAGCTGTCCCAAGCCGATAAATTGGCACAGGAATACAGTTACACAACGCCAACAACAGGCACAAAATCAAAATTGCACATTCTCACGATTCGTTATGATGTACTCGGGGTCAATCGCCTATTGCAAGAATCAGGAGCGCCCACCTGGGGACAAAATCGCCCATTGATTTTAGTCTGGTTGGCATTTGAAGGCCCTAATCATTCACCCGACATTGTCGACAGCTCCGTAGAAGAGATGCAAGCGGCCATAAAGCACAGCGCAAAACAACGCGGTTTGCCAGTCATGTTGCCTGTGATGGATGTGACCGATTTAGGTTTGATTTCCGTCAACGATGTCATGACAAAATCCGTGACAGCACTCCAAACCGCCTCACAACGTTATAACAGTGATGCCATGTTGATTGGTCATGTGATGCAAGTGAATGAAGATTTTACTAGCCAATGGCGCTTGGTGATTGGCACAGACCAATGGAATTGGGAGATCCGTGGCAAGACATTAGATGAAGTCTTGTCTGGCGTTATGAATAATGTCGCGGATACGATGGTTGCGCGTTATGCCTCAGTCATGAGCACCACCGTACAATCTGAGCTGACCATGAAGGTGTCTGGCGTCAAGCAGCAATCAGATCTATTGCAGTTAATGCGTTATTTGCAGCATCTCACACCTGTCGCAGAAGTGCAGCTAGTGAGTGTGACTGGCAGCGACATTGTTTTAAACGTGAGTTTGCGTGGTACAAAACAATCTTTTATGCAGGCGGTTGCGCTGGGTAAAAATCTTCAACCGCAGTCCAAGGCAGATCAATCGGATGATACCTTGGTTTATCAGTGGGTTGTGCATTAAGGAGATTAACGAGTGCATCGTAACGGGAATAAAATATTTTTTATTATGTTGGCGCTAGTTGCCGCAGGTTTGCTCTATTTGCTGGCGCCTATTTTAACCCCGTTTTTAGCTGGTGCATTGCTTGCCTATTTGTTAAATCCCATTGTGAATGCGCTGCAGCGATTTCATCTGCCACGTGTGTTAAGTGTGGCTATCTTATTTCTTTTCTTGTTTGTCTCATTTGTGGTTTTGATTCTTTTGTTAATCCCTATCGTCGAATCCCAGGTGGAATCACTTGTCTATAGTATTCCGGACATGGTGGCATGGGTAGAGAATAAAGCGGCGCCGTGGATTAAAATGGGCAATCATAAAGAAATTGTCGATGTGGCTAGCTTAAAAGCCATGATTACCGCCAATGCCACCAAAGCGGGTGGTGCTGCCGATTGGATTTTCTCTGCTATATTGCTGTCTGGCGTTAAAATCGCCGAGTGGATTATTAATCTCGTTTTAATTCCCGTTGTGACATTTTATTTATTATGTGACTGGAGAAAACTATTACAAGGATTCGATAGTTTATTGCCACGTCCTATTGAGCCCACCTTCGCGAAATTAATGGGAGAGTGTGATGCTGTATTAAGCGAATTTTTTCGTGGGCAATTGATTGTCATCTTGATACTCAGCGTGCTTTATTCAATCGCACTGACCTTGGTTGGTTTGCAAATTGGGGTGGTAGTTGGTGTCATCGCAGGTTTGATGAGTATCGTGCCATATCTTGGATTTGTTGTCGGTATTGTGATTGCAGGTATCGCCTCCTATGTACAAACAGGCAGTCTTTTCTCTTTGTTCTTGGTGTGTATGGTTTTCTTAATTGGCCATCTTATTGAAAACATGTTTTTATCCCCATATTTTATTGGTAAAAGAGTGGGCTTGCATCCGGTAGCTGTGATATTTGCGGTGTTAGCGGGGGGCTGTCTCTTTGGATTTTTAGGTGTGTTATTGGCGTTACCGGCTGCGTCGGTAATTATGGTGTGGTTGCGATATTTACATAAGCGATACCGCAAAAGTGATTTGTATCGCGCAACCTGAGTCACGAGGCTTTAAATGATAAATCAGTTGACGCTAGGCGTAGGTTTGAAAGATGAAGCAACCTTCGCAAATTATTATGCAGGCCAAAATGGGCCGTTAATACAAGAATTAAAAAAAACAGCGAGTGGTGTGGGTGACCGTGTCATTTATTTTTGTGGTTCGGGCGGCCAAGGCTGCACGCATCTTTTGCAAGCTTCGTGTCATGAGGCAACGCATCATAAACAAACATCGGTTTATCTGCCGATGGCCAGTTTAATTGAGTATTCCCCAGCCATTTTTGATGGCTTGGAATCGTTGATGTTAATTTGCATTGATGATGTGCATTTGATCGCGGGCAGACCACAGTGGGAAGAGGCTTTTTTTCATGCCTACAATCGCATTCATGATGCGGGCGGTCGTTTAATTGTGACCGCGAATGTCATGCCAAAATCATTGGGATTAGCATTGCCGGATTTGGTTTCCCGCTTGTCTTGGGGTGTTGCTTTTCAATTGCAATCACTCACTGATGCCGAAAAGCTGGCTGTGCTAGTCATGCGTGCGGATCGTCGTGGTATGACGCTGTCTGAAGAGGTGGGTAAATTTATTTTAAATCATTGCCCACGCCACATGTCGACCTTGTTCGCTGCTCTCGATGCTTTAGATAAAGCTTCCCTGGCCGCACAACGAAAACTAACGATTCCATTTGTGAAAACAGTACTTCAGATCTAAATGGATGCCCTTAAAGCTGAGATGATACAAATCATCAGTCAGTCCAAATGATTTTTTATCAGGAGTTGATATGTCGCAGATAAAGCAAATTACAGGATTAGAGATCATTGATTCACGCGGAAATCCCACGGTTGAAGCCGAAGTGGTATTGCAAAGCGGGCAAGTCGGGCGTGCTGCTGTACCCTCAGGGGCGTCCACTGGTTCGCGTGAAGCCATGGAGTTGCGTGATCAAGATCAGAAGCGCTATAAAGGTAAAGGCGTTTTGAAAGCAGTCGGCGCTATTAATGGTGAAATCGCAACAGCCTTAAAAGGCATGGATGTCACCAACCAGGAAAAAATTGACGAGACCATGATTCAGTTAGATGGCACCGAGAATAAAAGCCGTTTAGGTGCCAATGCATTGTTAGCTGTTTCATTAGCAGCAGCGAAAGCCGCTGCGGCTTTTAAGAAGCAACCGTTCTATCAATATCTCGGTGGTAATGGTCCTTTTGCATTGCCTGTTCCTATGATGAATATTATCAATGGTGGCGCGCATGCGGATAATAATTTAGATATTCAAGAATTCTTGATTTTGCCAATTGGCGCAAGCTCCTTCAACGAAGCGTTACGTTTTGGTGTAGAAGTTTTTCAGCAACTGAAAAAAGTGTTACACGATGAAGGTTTCAACACGAATGTCGGTGATGAAGGCGGTTTTGCGCCCAGTTTGCCAAACCATACTGCAGCAATTGAAGTGATATTAAAAGCCATAAAATTAGCTGGATTTGAAGCGGGCAAAGAGATTTATCTCGGTTTGGATGCAGCCAGTTCCGAGTTCTACAAGGAAGGCAAGTACACGCTCGCCGCTGAAAAACTGACTTTAAGTTCTGAAGAGTTAGTGGATTACTTCGATCGTTTAGTGTCGCGTTATCCCATCATCAGTATCGAAGATGGTATGGCGGAGGGCGATTGGCATGGCTGGCAGCTTCTTACTGAAAGATTGGGAAAAAAAGTCCAGTTGATTGGTGATGATGTTTTTGTGACGAACACCAAAATTTTACAAGAAGGTATTACAAAAAAAGTCGCAAATGCGATTTTGATCAAGCCCAATCAGATTGGGACATTAACCGAAACCCTGGCTGCCATTCAAATGGCAAAAAAAGCGGATTACAACACGATCATTTCTCATCGTTCAGGTGAGACAGAGGATACGTCCATCGCTGATATCGCAGTTGGCACGAATGCCGGTCAAATCAAAACAGGATCCTTAAGTCGTTCTGATCGCGTTGCAAAGTACAATCAATTGTTACGTATTGCGGCCGAATTAGGTAATCGTGCTTCCTATGCAGGCGGATCGGTATTCTCCCAATTTACTAACTTTGCTGATGTTGAGACACAAAGCTAATGATAATGGATCGCTCTAAATTATGGGTTGTGGTGCTGGTTTTCGTGCTGGTCTTTCTACAATACCGCTTGTGGTTTGAATCGGGCGGAATTATCGATATGCTGCGAATCAAAAAACAGTTAGCATTACAACAACAGGTCAACGATAAGCTGAAAAAGCGAAACGAAAAATTAACAGAACAAGTGCAGTATTTGCAAGCCAGTAATGAAGCAGTAGAAGCGCGTGCTCGTGGCGAGCTTGGTATGATTAAAAAAAATGAAACTTTTTATCAAGTCGTAAAGTAGTGGCATGATACTTTTTTAGTGCAACGGATTGCATGCAAGAGATTTTAAAAAAATGAGGAAGATATGAGGATATTAATCAGTAACGATGATGGTTTCCTGGCACCCGGTATCAGACAACTTGCTAAAGCGTTAGCTGAGATTGCTGAAATCACGGTTGTCGCTCCAGATCGCAATAGAAGCGGCGCAAGCAACTCGTTGACCTTGGACAACGCGTTACGTACGACTACTGCTGAAAATGGTTTTATTAGCGTGAATGGCACACCCACCGATTGTGTGCATTTGGCGGTAACTGGATTGCTCACTGAGATGCCTGACATGGTGGTTTCTGGTATCAATGAAGGTTCGAACTTAAGCGATGACGTTTTGTATTCCGGTACTGTTGCAGCAGCGACAGAGGGCCGTTTTCTGGGGTTGCCAGCGATAGCCATTTCATTGGCGGGTCCAAAATGCCAATATTATGAGACTGCGGCTTACATTGCTAAAATTTTAGTTTTGCGCATGAGTCGTGACAAGCCACCAGCGGATACCATTTTGAATGTGAATGTCCCGGATTTGCCGCTTTCTGAAATACGCGGTTTTCAAGTGACACGATTGGGTACAAGACACATTTCAGAGCCCACCGTCAAAAATACAGATCCACGCGGGCGTAAAATTTATTGGATTGGTCCCCCTGGCCCCGAACAAGATGCAGGCCCAGGCACAGATTTTCATGCAGTGAATGCAGGTTATGTATCGATTACACCACTGCAAGTGGATTTAACTCACTATAAAGTGTTTGAGCAGTTAGCCGGTTGGGTAGATTCCATTAAATTAAATTAGGATAGCTTGTGCGTCTTTTTCGGTTTCTTATTGGTGTGTTCGTTGCTATTTCTTTGGCAGCCTGTGCCACTGAGGCTGCGATTGAACCTATTCCGAAAAGCGGTATGCATCGTGTTAAAAAAGGAGAGACGCTCTATTCTATTGCCTGGCGTTTTGGTGTGGACTATCGGAAGCTCGCTAAACGCAATGGTCTGACGCGCCCGTATCATCTTCACAAAGGGCAGGTCATTTATTTTCGTGGGAAATCGCAACGAACGGGTTTGGTAAGCAAAACAGAGAGTATAGATAGAGAGCCAACGGCTTCCGTCGCGAATTGGCATTGGCCTGCGCAGGGAGCCGTGCGGGGGGTCTATTCTGCCGCAAACAAAGGAACCAATATTGCTGGTTTCCTGGGGCAGCCTATTTTTGCCGCTGCCGCAGGCAAAGTGGTTTATTCGGGCCATGGTTTGCGAGATTACGGTAATTTGATCATTATTAAGCATAATGATACTTTTTTAACTGCCTATGCTTATGCTAATGCTGTTTTAGTCACAAATGGTGAATGGGTGAAGGCAGGTCAAAAGATCGCAGAAATGGGTGAAACAAATACACATAAGGTTATCTTGCACTTTGAAATACGTCGTAATGGGGAGCCTGTTAATCCTTTGTTTTATTTGCCAAAAAATGGCTAATATTTAACGTTTTAAGAATATCGCTGAGAGCGGTATAATTAAGAGTGTGCCTGTCCTTTCATCACTAGGATTATCGATGCCAAAGAAAGGTAAAAAGGAACCTGTTCAAACTGATCCCAAGGATACACTTGAGCCTGATCAGGAGGATTTTCTTGTCGAAGAAGGCAAAGAAGATCTCGGTGTTGTATTGGCTGAAGAAGATGAAGTGGAGGCCGCAGTTGAGGCTGAGGTCAAAGAATCAATCGGTCGTACTAAGGCTGTTGATCCTACCCAGATGTATCTCGGTGAAATCGGTTATTCCCCCCTATTAAGTGCAGAAGAAGAAGTGCATTATGCGCGCCTTGTCCAAAAGGGCGATAAAAAAGCGCGGGCTACAATGATTGAAAGTAATTTGCGTCTGGTCGTAAAGATTGCAAGACGTTATTACAATCGGGGCTTGGAGTTTCTGGATATCATCGAAGAAGGCAACTTGGGTTTATTGCGCGCGGTAGAAAAATTTGATCCGGAGCGCGGGTTTCGTTTTTCAACTTATGCGACTTGGTGGATTAGACAAACGATAGAGCGCGCTATCATGAATCAAACGCGTACGATTCGATTGCCAATCCATGTGGTAAGAGAGCTAAACAGTTACCTAGCTACGGCACGTCAGTTAATGAAGACGCAAGAAGGCGAGCCTTCGTATCAAGACATTGCAGACGCCATGAACAAGCCTATCGGTGATATCAAAGACATGATGGAGCTGAATGAGCACATGATGTCTTTGGATTCCGTTATCGGCAATGATAATGGTTCGGGTCGTTCCTTGCTGGATTCCATTGCAGATAAAAACAAAACCGATCCAGCTGAATTGTTAGCAGATGAAAGTATGCACGATCATCTCGAAGCGTGTTTATCGGAATTATCAGATAAACAACGCGAAGTCATTTCTCGTCGGTTTGGTTTAGGCGGTTACGATCGCGAAACCTTAGAAGAAGTAGGTCGGGCAATTGGGCTCACACGTGAGCGAGTGCGTCAAATTCAAATGAGTGGTTTGAAAGTGTTGCGGGAAATCATGCGAAAACAAGGTGATAATGAATAAGCTTTTATAAAAAACGGGGTGGCAGGGTAGGTTGACTTTTTTACGCAGCCACGTCCCATGCTCTCACGAAAAAGTAAATCTACCCTGATTGTATCACTTCCCGTAAGTCCTCAAATCCCGCCCCGTCAGTTCTTAAAACCCCTGCGTGCTGTGCACACAGAGCTCCTCTATGCTACGTCTGTGTTATGAGTCAATGGTTTTAATAGTTAAAGATAATGATGTGACCCTGGCAGGGCAGCAATCATAAAACACCGCGGACAAAGCCGCGATGCAATAAACGATGTGAGCGAATATTTGGCTCACGTTTTTGAGAGGCAAAAATTTCACACCTCAAAAACGGCTTCAGACTTTTTTTCAACGGCGACATTCCGCAAAGTAACGTATTGTGGCAAGCCATTTTTATAAGGCGGATAATCTTCGCCTTCAATCAATGGTGATAGATAAGCACGCGCTTTTTGCGTGATGCTAAAACCATCTGTGGAAATATAATCACGCGGCAAATTCACTTCGATGTTCGCGACTTTTTCTAGCGGTGCCTCACCGATTTTCCATTGGTAGGTTTTGCCGGGTTGTCTTACGATAATTGGCATCACGGCATTTTTACCCGCTAAGGCAAATTCAACGGCGGCTTTACCTAAAGCATAAGCTTGATCCACATCGGTCTTAGAGGCGATGTGTCTTGCAGAGCGTTGTAAATAGTCCGAAATAGCATAATGATATTTATAGCCTAATTTTTCTTTGGTCAATTTTGCAATGAGCGGAGCCACGCCGCCTAATTGTTTATGTCCAAACGCATCCACTAATCCCGATTCTGAGAGAAATGTACCATCTTGATTCTTGAGTCCTTCAGAAACCACAATGGCGCAATAGCCAAATCGTTGCACGCACTCTTGCACACGTTTTAGAAAAGCTTCAGGCGCAAAGGGAATTTCTGGAAATAAAATAATATGAGGCGCATCGCCTTCTTTTTCACAAGCGAGACCACTGGCGGCGGCAATCCAACCGGCGTGACGTCCCATGACTTCCAGGACAAATACTTTGGTTGAAGTGAGTGCCATTGCCGCTAAATCCATTGCCGCTTCACGGATAGAAACCGCCACGTATTTTGCAACAGAACCAAAGCCAGGAGAGTTATCCGTAAACGGTAGATCATTATCAATGGTTTTAGGAATACCGATACAAGTAATGGGGTAGCCTAATGTTTTGCTGAATTGAGAAACTTTGTAAGCGGTATCTTGCGAGTCACCACCGCCGTTGTAAAAGAAATATTTAATATTGTGTGCTGAAAAGACCTCAATCAATCTTTCGTATTGCGGTCTGTCTTTTTCCAGTGAGCCCAGTTTATGTCGGCAAGAGCCAAATGCACCCGATGGGGTATGACGTAGTGCTTTGATATCGGCTGAAGATTCAAAGCTGGTATCGATAAGGTCTTCTGTGAGCGCGCCAATGATCCCATTGCGTGCGGCATATACCGTACCAATTTTATCGGCGTGTAGGCGAGCTGCTTCAATCACGCCGGAAGCAGAAGCATTGATTACCGCCGTCACACCGCCTGATTGGGCATAAAGTGCATTAGGTTTTTCCATAGGTCACTCACTCCAAAAGTCTAAAAATGGATTGACTATATCCTGATTTTTAGCACATTGGTAGAGGGCTTTGCAGTTTGGAAAAAATTGAGTGGGGGTGTGGTTTAAGGAGATTCAGCGAAGAGAAAAATTTCACTCCACATTTAAAATTCCTTATCTAAATGCGGAGTGATTTCGCCCGAGTGTCGCTTTACATCAATGGAACATGGTTTTTTTTTAATAAGTTATTGTTTGCTAGGGTCTGTCGTCAATTAATCCTCCCACCACCTACGTCTAATCCCCCCGCCACCTACGTCTAACCCTCCTGACACCTACGTCCCGCGGCTTGTCCGCGGGATCCAGATCAACCTAGCAATTCTCCATATAAATCAAGCCGCTGGACATAGAGTGGTCGAGGGTTAATTGACGACAGGCCCTAGCATGATTTATTTCGCTTAATTACAGTTGAACTAAATTGTTAATGCTTTGAATCAAGGTAGAGTTGCGCTCTTTTTTAAATAATACCGATTTATGCAATTCTGGAATATTGGTGCTGCTAGCCAGAATAAAGTGCGCATTCAATTTGTTGGCTAATCTTAAAACTTCAGTTTTAATTCTGCCAGTGATAAGCCATTGATTTTTCTTATCTATACTGAGAGCGTGGCCAATGTTTGTTAGCATTTTTTCAGCCTCATCATAATAGCGCTCTGCTAATAAAACCGTGGAAGGTATATTAAAATAGCAGGTTGGCATACTCGGAATCACATGAACTAAATTCAATTTAATTTGCATGTTGTGCTGAGTGCGAAGCGCCGCCTTGATAAGCGTTATTTCTTCTTCTGTGGTTGCATTTGTTACTAATAAGACATTTTTGGGTCCAATCATGACGACGCGCTCCATTTCTTAATGTTTTCCTGGGTTGGCGGAGATCTACTACTCACTTTCCAACGGGGGGATATCAATAATCTCACTATTAGTGCCTAGGTGAAATTAGCATAAACCTGCGAGTTGTTGCTGAGTGTCCCTCGTGATGTCGAGGGTTTGTACTTAGGGGGAAAAGTGGTTTTGGCTGTATGCAAATCAAACAGATTTAATTTGTATAAAATACAGCCAATCGGTCATTTTATTCTTCATTGACAGGTTCGCGGACGCTATTGGTGAGAACGAGTTTTACTAATTCAGGTACGCTTTTGACGCCCATTTTTTTCATGACAGAGGCGCGATGGGCTTCTACGGTCTTTAATGAAATATTTAGCTCGGCTGATATCACTTTGTTTTGTTTGCCAGCAACAATACCCTGTAAGACTTGGACCTCGCGGTGGGACAAAAGGGCAAACTTGGCTTCTGCCAATGCGTTCTCTTCTTGTTTCTCGCGATTGATCTTATCAATACGCAAGGCTTTGTTGATGCTCTCTAGCAGCACTTGGTCATTAAAGGGTTTGGTGAGAAAGTCGATCGCACCTGCTTTCATGACACGTACGGCAAGAGGGACGTCACCATGGCCGCTGATAAAGACGATAGGGAGTGCGGGTGACCCTAGTTCATTAATTTTAGTTTGCAGCTCAGGACCACTCATGCCAGGCATGCGAACATCCAGTAATAGGCATCCCGCTTGCTGAGGATCGTAATGATCAAGAAAATCTTGAGCCCGGATAAATGTCTTAGCTTTCAGGCCAACGGACTCAATCACCCAAGATAATGATTCAACCATTGCTTGATCATCATCGACTACGTAAACAATTTGTTCGACTACTGACATAATGACTCCTAGACAACAGGTAAAGTGAATCGGATCCAGCTATGGTTATTGGTATTGGGGTTAATTGTAAATTGCCCACCATGTGCTTCAATAATGGAGCGACAAATTGCAAGTCCCATTCCTCGACCATGTGCCTTGGTTGTAAAAAAAGGCTTAAAAACTTTAGTAATAATTTCTTTTGAAAATCCCGGTCCTGAGTCACTCACTCTGACCTCAATCGTGTTTTCATCAACAGGTTTTGTTTGAATGTGAATGCGCCGATTGCGAGGTTCGTTTTCTTTCATTGCTTCGATCGCATTCTGCATCAAATTCAAAATAACTTGCTGTAATTGAATCTTATCCGCTGATACTAATGGTAGATCTTTGGATAATTCAAAGTCTACTTTTGTTTTCGATAAATTTAATTCATTTCTGATAAAACTGGCTGTTTCTCGTATCACACTGTTGATTGCGCACGTCGTTTTGATCAATTGGCCTTTGCAAAAGAAATTTTTCAAGCGATGAATCACTTCACCCGCGCGCTCAGCTTGAGCCACGGCCTTTTCCATAATTTCGGTTAGCTGCGTGGTGGAGTCGTGGCCTTTTTCAAGATGGCGCACACAGCCGCGAGTGTAATTGACGATAGCAGCGAGTGGTTGGCTAATTTCGTGAGCCATACCGGATGCCATTTCTTCCATCGTGCTTAAGCGAAAAACGTGCGCTAATTGCTGGCCTTTGAGCCGTGCTTTCTTATCTAAAATTCTTTCCGTCACATCGCGTGATGCAGATTGGATTTCTTTGATAAAGCCTTTTTGTTCATCACGTATGAGTCGAATGGTGCTTTCAAACCAGCGATAGTCACCTTCTTTGCGGCGCATGCGATAGGTGACGGTATGATGATTGGCGGGATGTTTGCGGCGATTAAAGGCTTTTCTGACTTTTGATTCATCTTCGGGATGCACGAGCTTAAAAAGATTGAATCCGACTAATTCTTCTGGTGTGAAGCCTAACCAGGATTTACAAGAAACCGACAAATAAAGAAAAGTTCCGTCAGTAGTAAGACGTGCGATGATGTCCGTTGAGTTTTCTGCTAATAGATGGAAACGTAATTCACTTTCTCGCAGATTTTTTTCGGTGTGTTTTTGTATATTGAGATTTCTAATTGCGAGTCTTTGCGCAATTAATATCGTTTCACGATATTCTTGTAGTTCTCGTGTCATGGCCGTGACGGTATTTTGTAATTCGGCAATTTCTGTTTTGTAGGCGGTAATTTGTTGATGAGTGACTAAGGTCAACTGCTTAGGTTGTTCGGGATCAATAATCGTTGAAATACAGGTTTTGCAAAAACCCTTGGTACCGTTTTTGCGGATGAAAGCGGTTTCTTCGAACCATTTTTTTTGAGAGGGTAAGATATCGTGGATGATTTTAGGAATAGGCAGATTGTGGGCATAGATTAAATTGAGCGAACGGCCTAAAACTTCTTTTTTAGAGTAGCCAAAAAGAGAAGTGGCGTTTTGGTTCCAATCGACAATGCGTCCTCCTTTGTCCAGCAATATAGCGCTGTCCATCATGGCTTCTAACAAGGAGTGAGCGTAATTAATATTCATCCGTGCTTGCCCTTTTTCATCCTGAAATCCGTGCGCATCCTTTGATATAAGTTAAGAGACTTATATCGCACTCCGGGTATAATACCACAACGAATTGAAAGCTTGGATAGTCAAATACGAAGAGGTGAAAATGCGAATTCATGTAATGGGTGTCTGTGGAACTTTTATGGCGGGCGTTGCCGTTATTGCCAAGCAAGCAGGGCATGAGGTTTCGGGTTCGGATCTGAATGTATATCCCCCGATGAGTACGCAATTGTCCTTGCAGGGCATCGAGTTAAAACATGGGTTTACCCCTGAAAATCTCGATAAAACCGTCGATTGTGTCATCGTTGGGAACGTGATTAGTCGCGGCAATCCCATGATGGAATACATACTCGAACATCAAATTCCTTTTATGTCCGGCCCACAATGGTTGGCTGAAAACATCTTGCAAGGCCGTTGGGTATTAGCGGTTTCAGGTACGCATGGCAAAACTACAACGACTAGTATGTTAACCTGGATATTGGAGTTCGCTGGCCTTAATCCCGGTTTTTTAATTGGCGGCGTCCCTGAGAATTTTGGGGTGTCAGCACGTATTGGAGACAATCCATTTTTTGTCATTGAAGCGGATGAATATGACAGTGCCTTCTTTGATAAACGTTCCAAGTTCATTCATTACCATCCAAAGACGCTTATCCTGAATAATCTTGAATTCGACCATGCGGACATTTTTCCAGACCTTGCTGCCATTCAGCAACAATTCCATTATTTGGTTCGTACCGTTCCTGGCAATGGCTTAATTGTACGACATGCGTCTGACCAAAACCTGGAAGATATGTTGCAAAAAGGTTCCTGGACACCCATCACCACGTTTGGTAGTCAGCGGGGAGAGTGGCAAGCCAGGTTAAATAAAGAAGATGGCAGCTCATTTGATGTGTATCACTTGGGTGTACTTTCTGGTACGGCGACCTGGCAATTATTGGGTAAGCATAATGTTGATAATGCATTGGCTGCTATTGCGGCAGCGCATCACGCGGGTGTTCCCATTGCAAAAGCCATTGCCGCATTGAGTGAGTTTAAAAATGTAAAACGTCGTCTTGAGATCAAAGGTGAGGCGAATGGCATTACCCTTTATGATGATTTTGCGCATCATCCCACCGCGATTGCGACCACTTTAGCGGGATTGCGGGCGAAGGTTGGCAATGCCGCCAGAATTTTGGTGGTGTTAGAGTTTGGTTCCTACACCATGCGTTCTGGTGTGCATAAAGATCAGATGAAAGCGGCATTACACACAGCCGATATGGTCTTTTGTAAGAGCCCTGAAGGTTTAGAATGGGGTTTAGAAAAGATTTTGCAGCAATTTCCTCAGCCTACTTCATTGCACGATAATGTGGACAGCTTAGTGGAAAGCTTAAGTCAGCAAATGAAGCCGGGAGATCACGTCATTGTCATGAGTAATTCTGGTTTTGGCGGTATTCACGAAAAATTATTAAAAACGATAACAGAAACGGCTTAGCTGTAGTATGTGAAAGCGCGCGCTGTTCGACGGCGTTATAAATGGCATCGTATAACAGAAGAAAGATTCTTCTTTTCCTCTGTAGGAGGCAGGCGCGCTAGTGTTCGGCAAATCTATATAAAGTTAAGTCATCCCCGCGAAGGCGGGGGCCCGCTGCTAAAACTATGCTAATACCGAAAGAAATACGCTGAATTGACTGGGGTCCTGTCATGGTAGGTTTACTTTTTTCGTACTCGCTCCGCTCCGTGCGTAAAAAGCAAACCTACCCTGCCACCCCGTTTTTTTGATTCACTTCAACTTCGTTGAAGCGAAAAGAACGTATCCCCAACCCCTACGTACCGTGGCTTGTCCACGGTATCCAGCGTTGAAACCTGGTTCGAGAGCTTTCTGAATGCCGTGGGCAAGCCACGGTACGTCAGGGGGTTGAGAATTGTGCGCTTGTGCGAAGAGGGTGCAAATTTATACTGCTTCACCTGGTCGTTTCTTAGGCTATCTTTCGTTTAAAAACCCCATCCAGAATAGCCTAATTCTTATTCTTCCCCTGCTTTTATGGTATATTCCCCCTTCATTATTATCACAGACAAACATTTTCTCAGCCTGAAGAGGGGTTCTTAAATGGATCAGGAAAAACAGCACGAAATGGTGTTTACATCACGGGGCGCTTTATTGGGGTTGGTAGCTTATATTGTTATAGCAATGATTGTCGCATGGGTTTTTCTAAGGTAAGGGTATGACAACTAAAAAAAGTAAAATTGAAGTAATCGTTAAAACACTTTATTTGCCAGAACAATCTTCTCCAGAAAATCACCGATTTTTATGGTCGTACGATGTCACCGTGACAAATGCCAGCGAAGAAATGGTTCAGCTATTAAATCGTTACTGGCGTATCACAGACATGCGCGGCAAGGTAGAAGAAGTGCGAGGCCCTGGTGTCATCGGCCTGCAGCCATTGATTAAAGCCGGCAAAGACTTTACCTACAGTAGTTTTTGTCAGCTCACAACGCCTCAGGGTGCGATGGAAGGGCAATATGAAATGCAAAACCTGGATGAAGTACACTTTTTAATAGAGATACCGAAGTTTGTGTTGAGCTGTCCTTCCTCGACTTCGCCCGTGTATCGTTCCACGCTACATTAATACTGATTCACGATAAATGACCGGCGCTACAAAAAAAGCCGTTCTCACATTCACTTCCACAAAGTGGAAGTGAATTTAAAAAAACGGGGTGTCAGGGTAGGTTTGCTTTTTACGCGCGGAGTTGAACTCCCACGAAAAAAGTAAACCTACCCTGACAGGACCCCAGTCAACTTAGCTTTTCAGCACATTTTACAAACGCCACACGTATTAAGCACACCCACCCAAGCATCAAAGTAGACCCACCCCAGGGCGCCAAAGAAAGCCATTGAGAAGCACTTAATATCACTGATAAATAAATACTAAAGCTAAACAATAAAATCCCAATTAAAAAAAGATAAGCCGACAAAGTCAGCCACCATTTTATTTTAGGATTGATGCGCGCAGACAGTGATAAGGCAATAGCGCATATCACAATAGCGTAAGATTGATGATAACGTACCGCTGTTAAAACCTGGCTTAAGCTTTTATCGCTTAGATGTGGCGCCAAGCCATGATCTATATAAGCACCCATTATCACAGAAGCTAAACCCAGTATTGCGCCTAATAACAGTATCACATTCATATAAATGATTAGCCTCCGTCATGGCTTAATACAATTCTGCCCGTGTGGTTGAGTGTTTTTTATGTTTGGCTTGTTTTTTATGCGTATGCCGATATTCCGCCTTGACCAATTGTGTGAGTTGTTCGACATGACGCAAAAGTGCTTTGATATCGGTTGCATTATTGCTTGAGCTATTGGATGTAGCGACGCCCGAATCAGTCTTGGTCAATGTATGCTGCCAGTCACGCTCAAAAATAGCTTCAAGTTGTTTAACCACATTAGTATCATGCGTCATAACAGACAGTTCGCGATTATCATTAATGGACGCACGCGTTAAATTAATCGAGCCTAAAACAGCTGCTTCATGATCTACAATAATCACCTTCGCATGAATCACATACTCATCATCATAACGAATAATGACACCCGCGTGTCTTAAGTACTCCCATTTTTTACTGGGACGATCGTTATTGCGAGGGAGAGAAGTTAATATTTCGACTTGCACACCATTGCGTGCCGCTTTCGCTAACGCGCCTACGGTCTCGTAATCATTTAATCCTTCAGCATAAATTTTAAGACTGGATTTGGCGCTTCTGATTAAGCCCAATAATTTTCCCCGACTATTGTCCGGACTCCAAACGAGCTGAACTTGCTGCGGCTTAATGGTTTTATGTTGCCAATCCGCATCAAACACATGCTGAATTTCTTGAGTCAGTTCCGGGTCATGAACGACTAATGCAAAATTACGCTCATTCTTGAAAGTAGAGTGCGTGAGATTAAAAGTCATCACAATAGCGGTTTGACGATCCAGCAAAAAAGTTTTTTGATGGGTCAGCTTAAAGTCACCATCTGGCCAAACTAAATTAATTTTATCCGCTTGTAATGCTTTAATCGCTTTTAGATTTTCATCATCCGCTTTGTAAGGATAGTGTTGTAATAAAACACGTATTGTTTTCCCGTGTTGTTTCGCATCCATCAACGCATTCACAAACGCTAAATCGGTCAAACCATACATCACCATATCCACCGAAGATTGCGCGCCAGCAATGGCCCGTAACAGCGGCTCGCGCCCCATATCCGGTTCAATAATCAATTCCTGATCGGCAAAACTCGGTGCACTTAAAAGACAAAATAGATAAATGAAAAAAGCGTGAAGGATTCTGGGAAATTTAGAGAACATCGCGGCCTGCGAAGGCATGCGCGAGAGTGCCACTATCAATATATTCTAGTTCACCGCCCAAGGGGACACCATGCGCAATGCGAGTGGCTTTAATGGCGTATTGCTTCACTAATTCTGAAATATAATGCGCTGTTGCTTCACCTTCGACCGTGGGATTGGTCGCTAAAATCACTTCTTTAATGCTGCCGCTAGCCAGCAACGTATTTAATTGATTGATCCCAATCTCATCTGGACCAATACCATCGAGCGGTGATAAATGACCCATGAGTACAAAATAGCGGCCACGATAACCCCCCATCTGTTCGACCGCCACAATATCAATAGGGCTTTCGACGATGCAGAGTAGAGCTGTGTCACGATGTTTGGAGTCGCATAGTTTGCAGAGAGGATCTTCACTGAAAGTGCGGCAGTGGCTGCAGTGCCCGATTTTTTGCATGGCTTCCTGCAGGGTATGCGCTAGACGCTTACCATTCTCGCGTCCCCTCTCAAGCAACTGAAATGCCATGCGTTGGGCGGTCTTTGGACCCACCCCTGGCAGGCAGCGTAAGCTTTCTATTAATTGCTCGAGAAGAGGGCTAGATAGCATGAATCATCCCTTTGGTAATTCAAAACCATCAGGTAATTTAATGCCGCTTAAACCAGACATTCTATCACGAGTGCCTTTTTCGATTTTATCGCTAGCATCATTAATCGCTGCTGCAATCAAGTCTTCGAGTACGGTTTTTTCTTCTTTTAAAACGGCAGGGTCTAGGGTGACGCGTTTTGCAAAGTGTTGACCGCTCATGACGATTTTGACTAAGCCGCCGCCGGATTGACCGGTGACTTCCATTTCAGCGATTTGCTTTTGAATTTCTTGCATTTTTTTCTGCATTTCTTGAGCTTTTTTCATTAAATCGCCCAAGCCTGGTTTGCTATTCATGATCAATTTCTCCTAGGTAATTCACAGTAATGCCGCATTTTATCAAATAGACGAGCATGGCTCCATCTTTCTGTTTCTGGCCAGATTAATTGATTGCCTTAATCGAGTTTACATCCAGTGTTGCGCCAAAGACATCCATAATTTTTTGTACTTGATCATCAGAAGTAATCGCGTCCACTGCGGATGCGAGGCGAATCTTTTGAGTTTCTTCTTGTTGTTTTGCGGAGGTGTTCAATTCTTCAGAGGTGATTTTAATCGTCACCGTGATTTTTTTGCCGTAGTACTCTGTTAAGGTTTCTTCTAGTCGCTCATGGATTTTTTTATTGAGCATGGGCTCGTGCTTTTTAGAGAGCGCTAGTTCGAAAGTGTTGTCTGTTTGCGAAATCAGCGCGCAATGAGAGGCCAGGGCATTGGTCATGCCGGTTAAGCCTATTTTTGACAGTATTTCTGTCCACCCATCGGCAGGATTGATTGTATTGACTGCTTTGGCAGGGGCTGCGGTTTTTTCCGTTGGAGCGGCCGGGTTATTCGCTCTCAGTGTTGGTATTGCCTGGCTCACGGGTTTTTGTGGTTCAGATGTTGCTGGCTTAAACGCTAGCATGCGCAGCATAATCATTTCAAAGCCTTGTAATGGGCTAGGTGCTAAAGGCAAATCTTTGCGTCCGAGCAAGGCAATTTGATAATACAATTGCACCTCTTCAGCGATTAGACGTTTAGCCAGGTCAGCAATAGGCGCATCCTGTTCAATGGCAGGAACCGTTTGTGTCACTGCAATTTGATGCAAAATAGATAAGAGGTTTTCGAGCACATGGCTGAAATCAGGTGACTGCTCAGCCAGATGAGCGACTTCGGTTAACAGTTTTTTGCCGTCTTGCAGTGCCAGCGCATCCAGTAGGCGGAACAGATAATCTTGTTCAACATTGCCCAACATGCGGCGAACATCATCCAGGGTAATTTGATCACGACAAAATGCAATCGCTTGATCCAATAAGCTCAGTGAGTCTCGCATGCTGCCATCAGCCGCCATGGCCAATTGCTCCAGCGCGAGTGGTTCAAATGCAATATTTTCAGCCTGAGAAATGTGCTGTAGCTGTTTTGTGATTTGATCAACGGGAACGCGCTTTAAATTGAATTGTAAGCAGCGCGATAAAATCGTGACTGGTAAGCGTTTTGGATCGGTAGTTGCCAGCAAAAACTTAACATGGGCTGGTGGTTCTTCTAATGTTTTTAGTAGCGCATTAAAGCTGTGGCCTGAGAGCATGTGCACTTCGTCGATGAGATACACTTTAAAGCGACCTTGGGTTGGTGCGTATTGCACATTTTCAAGGAGTTCGCGTGTGTCTTCGACTTTGGTGCGAGAGGCTGCGTCAATTTCGAGTAAATCCAGAAAGCGACCCGCGTCAATAGATTGACAGGCGGAGCATTGGTCACAAGGTTTTGAAGTGATACCTGTTTCGCAATTGAGGCATTTGGCCAGCAAGCGCGCCAGAGAGGTTTTGCCCACACCGCGGGTGCCGGTAAAAAGATAAGCATGATGTAAGCGTTGGCTGTCTAGGGCATTAATGAGCATGCGTAAAACATGTTCTTGTCCAACCATTTCCTGGAAGGAATGAGGGCGCCACTTGCGTGCTAGGACTTGATAGCTCATCTGTTAATACCATTCTGATTGGGTAGCCGGGATGGAAGCCAATTGCAATCCGGGTTTATCGTATTAGACATCAAGCAGAAAATGGAGGCAACCAGTGTCAGCCAAACTTCGGCGCCCGAATCTGTCGCTACCGTTGCTTCCTTCCGGACCTGGCGGGGTTCACAACATATCGCCGCGAAGCGACCAACACTAGTTACCATAACGCTTTTAAACAACTAAACCTGGCGGAGAGAGAGGGATTCGAACCCTCGGTACGCTATAAACGTACACACGCTTTCCAGGCGTGCTCCTTAAACCGCTCGGACATCTCTCCATGGTCTGTAAATTACAGATTAATGGAGCGTTAGGGTAAACCAGAATTGGCAATTGTGCAAATAGAAAAACAATCTAAATCAGCATGATAAAACTTTAGACAGCGCGGTGTTTTATCTTTCGGAATAGAAATGAACAAGTTGACTGGGGTTGTCAGGGTAGGTTGTATTTTTTCGTGCTCGCGGGCTCTGCGTAAAAAAAGCAAACCTATAAGGTGTTAACTCAAGGAGAGTGATCATCTTATTCCAGCTCAAAACACCACATCCCTGTGGTTAACGCCGCCATCCATGGCTTGCCCTTCGCTTCCATAAGATGATCACTCTCCTTGAGTTAACGCTATTTTTATATTTTTCTTCCTGCCGAAGATCCGCATTGGTATTCACTTTTGAGCCTGATTGATCCTAATCTTGCAGACAAGATTAGTAGCACGGACTA
>JARLJO010000046.1 GCA_031291175.1 Gammaproteobacteria bacterium | reverse complement strand
TTGTCCTCTTTTTTGTTCTGAAAATTGTCACTGTACTCTATGCGACAAATGCAAGCCAGGAAAACCCTGCAACTTATGCTACAATGGCTGTCCCAGTTGCAAAAATGTAATATAAATCGACCATCTCTTTGTTTAACCATTTCAGTAGAGTGGGGCCTCGATGATCTCTTTCTCCAACACTTCCAAGACATCATCGACGGAAAGATTCTTGTAGGCTAGATGGGAGAACGTGGGCCCCAGGTTGTCAAGATCGACAACGTGCATGTGTAGAGTATTCACCGTGCAGAACGGGTAGCAGTGAAATCCGAGAAACACGTTTTTCCAGCCGTTCTTTTCAGCAAACGCTAGGGCGGCTCCGCGCATCCTTTTGAGCATGTTCATACATTCGCCCAGAAAAGGCTCATTTTCGCCCATCCCGAGTGTAGCGACGTTGAACACACTCCATTCGTTCCGCTTTGGCGATATGAACATATGGTTTTTGCTCATCGAAGCAGTGCCCAGCCATTTGGCAGAACCATCATCCCAATGATCGTCGTTTTCTGGTTTGTTGCGGAAGAGCACGAACTCCTCAGCATCTGCCTCCCGCGCCAACTGCTTGGTGCATGGGTTCACCATTTTACCTGCAATCATCCTTGCAAAAGGGTTGAACGGTTTCTCCTCTGAAGCAATGTGTCCTTCGGAAAATACACCCAAAGCCTCCATCTCGTTCTCGAACAAAAGCGGTCCATAAGCGCGAATGGCTTTGCGAATGGCCGCATACTCTGCTTTCGTATTGCACGCCGTGAAGCGCTGCTTTAGTTCTGCTGCAAGGCCGAGCTTTGACATATGTGAGGAGGGATAAAAAAATGAACGTGACGTCGAAAATAGTTATGTCATGTTAATAATGGGGCTCAGTTCGTTGAAAAGACGATCCTGCATTTCAGGAGGATAGGAGGCAAAGACAGCATCCATAACGTAGACGTCGAATTGTGGATGTTTGTCGCGATAAGAACGAGCAGCTATTTGTGCTTCATACATCCATTGGTACGTGCGCCCAGGATTCAGTGGCAACAGGCCCGTAGTTGTGTTATATAAATAAAGAACAAAGCCGTCCATTTTTTTATTGAAATGAATATCATTGCGTCAAAAGTTAATATTGTGCTCTTCTTACCATCCCATCAACGTTGATATTCGGGAGAATCTGTCCACTGAAATAAGGAAGGGGCAGCAGACCTAACACAAGCCATGTTTTGCCGTAGGGGTCTTTCTCGTAGCGCCACGCATAATGCTGTGTGTCTCGGCCAGCTTTTGATCCAGAGTTGCTGCTGTAGTCAGTAA
>JARLJO010000045.1 GCA_031291175.1 Gammaproteobacteria bacterium | reverse complement strand
ATATTTTTCTTCCTGCCGAAGATCCGCATTGGTATTCACTTTTGAGCCTGATTGATCCTAATCTTGCAGACAAGATTAGTAGCACGGACTAAGACCCCCACGCTTTTTGTGGGGGTCTTAGTCCGCGAACCCCTGCTAAATCACAGGGTATTCACCCTGCACATACGAATCAAAAAACCCGCCGTAATTATTAATGCCCGCTGCGTCACATTTTTGTCGCACAGCTATAAAGTAATGTTAGGTTTGGTACTAAAAACAGAGGCTTTCAAAAATAGTTTCCCGTCTTCGCGGGAATGACAAGAGTATTTTGCGTCGAATTGGCAATGACTTATAGGCAAAGTCTTTCCGCGGGCTTTTATATAAAAAAACGGGGTGGCAGGGTAGGTTTACTTTTTACGCACGGAGCGGAGCGAGTACGAAAAAAGTAAACCTACCCTGACAGGACCCCAGTCATTCCTTCATTAATTTCCAACATCCAACAACAATTTTTCCAATATCCGCTCATAAATTTTCATGAGTTTATCTAAATCACTGATAGAGGTGTATTCATTCACCTGATGAGCGCTAGTATTAACAGGGCCCAATTCCACCACTTCAGCACCGCAAGTTGCAATGAATCGACCATCCGATGTGCCGCCACCGGTAGACAGTTTGGTATCGATATCCATGATTTCATGAATCGCTTCTTCTGTAGCCGTGACTAATTTCCCTTGTTGCGTGAGAAACGGGCTGCCAGAAAGATCCCAATGTAAATTAAAATTGAGTTTATGCTTACTTAAAATATTCATCACCCGTTCTTGCAGTTCTTTCACCGTGACGGCAGTTGAAAAGCGAAAATTAAATAACACCTCTAAGTCACCCGGAATAACATTGGTCGCGCCAGTCCCAGAATGAATATTAGAAATTTGAAAAGTCGTAGGCGGAAAAAAATCATTACCTTCGTCCCATTGCTCTTTAGTCAGCTCACTTAATGCATCAAAACAAGCATGAATCGGATTGGTGGCGCGTTCAGGAAAAGCCACATGCCCTTGTTTGCCATGAATAATCAGCTTTCCATGAAAAGAGCCGCGACGTCCTACCCTGATTTGATCACCTAAGGTTTTCTCACAGCTGGCTTCACCAATAATACAAAAATCAATTTTTTCATTACGTGCTTCTAACACTTCCATGACTTTTTTCGTGCCGTCAATGCTGGCGCCTTCTTCATCGCTCGTAATTAAAAAACCGATAGATCCCGTAAACTCTTTATTTTTAGCGATAAAATTTTCTGCGGCAACAACCATGGCAGCCAGTCCACTTTTCATATCAGTGGCACCGCGACCATAAAGAAAATCATTCGACTCGATTGGTTCAAACGGATCAGTATGCCAGGCATCCAAAGGGCCTGTTGGCACAACATCGGTGTGGCCCGCAAAAACCACCAGCGGGCTATCCGTTCCCAAACGAGCCCACAAATTATCAACGTCACCAAAACGCATAGCTTCAAATTTAAAATCAAAAGCTTTTAAGCGGTTAATGATGAGAGTTTGACAGCCCCCATCATTGGGTGTGATAGAAGGGCAGTGAATCAATGCTTTCGTCAGTTCTAATGTCGCAGACATACATTTTCCTAATGAATGGGATCAACAGTGCGGAGTAATTCATTAATGCTGACTTTGCCCCGGGTTTTTTCGTCAACTTGTTTGACAATGATGGCACAATACAAGCTGTATTTGCCATCTTTGCTGGGCAGGTTACCAGCGACGACTACCGAGCCCGGTGGAATGCGTCCATAGCTGGACTCCCCGGTTTCGCGATTATAAATACGCGTACTTTGGCCGATGTAAACACCCATCGAAATCACCGAGCCTTCCCCAACAATCACGCCTTCCACGATTTCAGAGCGAGCGCCAATAAAACAGTTATCTTCAATGATAGTAGGGTTAGCTTGTAGCGGTTCTAAAACGCCACCAAGACCCACGCCACCCGAAATATGCACGTTCTTACCCACCTGTGCGCAAGAGCCGACAGTGGCCCAGGTATCAATCATAGTGCCGCTATCAATATAGGCGCCAATGTTGACATAAGAAGGCATTAAAATGCTGTTTGGCCCAATATAAGCGCCTTTACGAGCCACCGCTGGGGGCACAATACGGACACCGCTTTGCTTCATCGCTTGCTCGTTTTCCGCCTGGAATTTTAACGGTACTTTATCAAAAAATTGCATGCAGCCACTGTTCATCACTTGATTGTCATGGGTGCGAAAATAAAGTAAAACCGCTTTTTTAATCCACTGATGCGTCACCCATTCGCCGTCGATTTTTTCAGCGACCCGAGCCTTGCCAGTGTCCAATAAATCAATGACATGCGAAATGGCTTCTTTAACGGCTGCTGGAACATTTTGGGGGGTGATATTGGCGCGGTCTTCGAAAGCGGTTTCAATGATGTTTTTTAACTCAATCATGGGTCTCATTCCGTGTAATAGGGGTGTAATTATGCTAGGATAACGCATTTCCATGGTATGTAAATGAGCTTATGTCAAAGTCAAAACCAATTGTAACCAATGCATTAGTTATCTATGCCCGCTTATTCACGTATGTGCGCCAATACTGGCCGTCCCTCGTGATCGCGATTTTAGCCAGTATGCTCTATTCCGGCATTGATGCGTGGTTTGTGCATTTCCTTGAGCCATTGCTGAATCAAGGCTTGGTCGCCAAAAATAAAGATTTCCTCAAATGGGCGCCGCTCATGGTCTTCACTGCATTTGTTTTGCGTGGCGTGGCTAGCTTTTTCTCCAACTACAATATTGCCGCTGTTTCGCGTAATGTGATTATGCGTCTGCGCCAGGACATGTTTGCGCATCTGCAAAAATTACCTGCCAAATTTTATGATCATGCTGCCACCGGCCAAGTCCTCTCCGTCATTTTATATAGCGTAGAACAGGTGGCTAACGCCAGCGCGGATGTATTGACGACAGCGGTTCAGTCGACTTTTTTGATTGTCGGATTATTGTATGTGATGTTTTCTACCAGCTGGAAATTAAGCTGTTTGTATTTCGTCATTATTCCCTGTATTGCCATTATCATGCGTTACTCAAGCAAGCGGGTACGCAAATTAAGTTTAAGCATTCAAGATTCCATGGCGGCGATTACACATCATGCGGGCGAAAATATTGAAGCCTACAAAGAAGTGAGAGCCTTCGGTGGGCAAGCGTATGAAACAGAGAAGTTTAATAAAGCTGCACGCGTTAATCGTCAACGTGAAATGAAAGTAGTGGCCGCGCGTTCTTTAAGTGTATCCGGCGTGTTGTTAGTGGCGGCAATGGCATTGTCTATCACCTTGTATGTGGCGACCTTTGATATTGCTGACTCTGTTTTATCACCTGGTGGTTTTGTGTCAATGATAGCGGCCATGTTGGCGTTATTAAAACCCATGAAAGATTTAACTTCAGTGCAAAATAAATTGTATCGCGGTTTGGCTGGCGCGCAGACGGTATTTGAATTCCTCGATCAGCCATCGGAGACGGACACAGGCACAACAGTGCTAGGGCGTGCGAAAGGTAAGATGACATTTTCGGGTGTTAACTTTGCCTATCAACCCGAGAAGCCTGTTTTGCACGATATTGATTTTACGGTTCAGCCTGGAGAGGTCGTGGCATTAGTGGGACGCTCCGGCAGTGGTAAATCCACACTAGTCAGTTTGTTGCCACGTTTTTATCCGGATTTTTCTGGCGATATTTTATTGGATGATGTGTCTATTAAAGATTATCGTCTCACTGATTTGCGTCGGCAGTTTGCTTTGGTGTCGCAGCATGTCACTTTGTTTAATGACACGGTCGCTAATAATATTGCCTATGGTTGTTTTGGCGAGGTGAGTCAAGCGGATATCATGGCGGCTGCGAAAGCAGCACATGCAGATGAGTTTATCGATCAGTTGTCGCAAGGCATGCAGACCTTGGTAGGCGAAAATGGTGTGCTCTTATCGGGCGGCCAGCGCCAACGTATTGCCATTGCGCGAGCTATTTTGAAAAATGCCCCCATCTTGATTCTGGATGAGGCCACCTCCGCATTGGATACCGAATCAGAGCGTCACATTCAGAGCGCATTGGTAGAGTTGATGCGTCATCGTACGACCCTTGTCATTGCGCATCGTCTCTCTACTATTGAGCATGCCAATAAAATCATTGTGTTTGAAGCTGGCCGCATTAAAGAAATGGGAACTCATCAAGCATTGTTGGCGCAAGATGGGGCTTATGCCAGGCTCTATCATATGCAATTTAAAGATGAACCAGTGACCACGGGATAAAAATGGATATTAATCGCCATTGGTATGGGTCTTCTGATACGGCTCTTGTTTTGTTGCTATCGCCTTTGTCGTGGATTTTTCGCGGGATTGTGGCCTTACGCCGTAACTTATATCGCTCCAGCATCCTGAAAACTTATCATTTTTCTGCGCCAGTTATTGTGGTGGGGAATATCACTGTCGGTGGCACCGGCAAAACGCCTTTTGTCATATGGCTTGCGCATTTTTTAAAAGAGCAAGGTTTTAGACCCGGAATTGTCAGTCGAGGTTATGGCGGGACAAAAAATCGTATTCCGAATTTTGTGCATGAGGGGTCGTTGGTCTCGGAAGTAGGGGATGAAGCGGTTCTACTCTCGCGCCGCACAGGTTGCCCTGTGGTGATCGGTGTTAACAGGGTGGACGCAGTGAAAGCGTTGTTGGCTAAAACCGACTGCGATATTGTCATTAGCGATGACGGTTTACAGCATTACCGTCTAGGTCGTCAATTGGAAATAGCGATTGTGGATGGGGTAAGACGCTTTGGGAATCAGCGTTTTTTACCAGCAGGGCCGTTACGTGAACCCATTTCGCGATTAGCGGAAATGGATTTTGTGGTATCGCAACAACAAACATTACCTGGTGAATATCAAATGTCATTGTCTGGAGATTATCTGGTGTCTGTGATCGACAGCAGCCAACAGAAACCCCTCAGTGACTTTAATCTCGCATCGGTTCGAGGTGTCGCCGCCATTGGTGATCCAAAGCGTTTTTTTGGAAAACTGCGTAGTGTTGGTATGGTGGTGACAGAACATGTTTTTCCTGATCATTATCTTTATCAAAAAAAGGATATTGATTTTCAGGATGCATTGCCGGTGGTGATGACAGAGAAAGATGCAGTGAAATGCGAAAAGTTAGCGGATGAACGTCATTGGTATATACCGGTTAAGGTGAGGATGGACGATTTATTTAAAACCAGATTATTGGAAAAACTTTCTAAGGAGGCAGTATGCACTTTGTAAAATGCATTTTGGTATTGGCGTTATTTTTTAATGTATCCGCGTTTGGACAAGCCCCGAAAAAAGCCATTCCTGTTTATTTGGAAGAAAAGCCTGCCGTCATGGTCATGGTGGATCAGCCGCAGTTTGTGATTAAGTTGAAGTCGAATGCAACGACAGGATTTTCCTGGTTTTTAAGAGAATACAATAGCGCCATTATTGAACCTGTTTCTCATGAGTTTGAAGCGCCTACAGATAAAAAATTAATGGGTGCGCCAGGATACGAGTTATGGACTTTTCGGGTGAAGCCAAATAGTTTTATCGTGCCACAACAAACTATGATTCGCTTTGTGTATTCACGCCCTTGGGAAATAGATGACGGTTCCTCCCAGTTAGTATTTAAAGTGACGGTGGCAGAAGCACCAAAAAAAGCCGTTAAAAAGTAGATGAATAATGTTGGATGAATTTCTCTGGATTCCACGGATAAAACCCATAGGTATCTACACAAGTAAACTACCTCTGAGCTTGTCCGCAAGACTCAGAAAAGTAAACACTAATATGGATCGTAGGCATTTCCCCCTTTGAAAAAGGGGGATTGAGGGGGATTTTCATAAACTTTAATCACACCTTGATCAATACGAATCTAGCACATTAGAAATAACATTTATTTCACATAAGATATTTTTATATAAATCCTCCCGAACCCTCCTTTTTCAAAGGAGGGGATCAAAGCCGTAAGCACTTGTGTAGATACCTCCTCTTTCTTAAGTTGATACCTATGCGCGCAAGCATGCTACTTCTTGAAAGCACTGTTTTTAACTGAGGGTATTTCTGTTTTTGCATTTTCCTGTGTCATTGCGTTAACTCTGGACTTACGGTGGCGCTGCGTGACATCAATCACTGCTAACCTATAACCTATCAGCCTTAAATAGTTCAATTAAGGCGAACCCATGCATCAAAATACATTAGAAGAAGCAAAATCACATTTCGATCACTATCAATATCAGTTTGAGATTTAGCTATTACTTTGGGTAATTCGTTGCCATGGCTCATGAAGGAGACTGATTCGTTTATAAAGAAGGCGGCAAGACTAGCGAATTTATTGTTATAAATTAATAGACTGAATTTAAAAAACCGGCCTGATTGAATTATGCGCACTGAAGGTATATCACGCGCCCCTACTGAAAAGTTACTATCATTACCTTATCAAAAAAAATTGCCTTGTATGCTTTTAGTCGCCTGCCACTATTTGACTTACACCAAAAATATTATCAATCATCACCTGATGCTAACTTGAATCAATCGGATTTAATCGCTTTTTAAAACAATAAATGTGAAGATACGCGAATGTATAAAAGGAATTTATCATGCCAAAACTATTTATTATTTTACCAGGTCAACTCCATATTGATTTTGCAGCATTTCAACAATTGCGTAAGCAGCTTGTCAAAATTCACCGGCATTCCATTAGCATGTTGGCGCTAGAAGAATCTCCTTTTGATAAAAGCTTAGCTGGCAATATGGAAGCTATGCAAGAAGAAGCAAAATTATATGAAGATCTGAAAGACTTAAAAAAATTGACTGACAAATTCGGGAAAAATTTAGGTCCCCTGCAAGATCTTTTTATCCAGAAATGTCGTCGCCCCGATTATTTTAATGAACACCTTAACGCACATTTATCGTGCTCCCAAACTACTGCTGAACCCCTCTTAAGCGAAATTTACAGCGGTGCTACCGAACGTTTTAACCTTTATAAAACTATCCAAGACTTACATATTTTTAATGCTGGAATCGATGCCCCTGAAGCTGTGTTAAACCAATTAGTAGAAAGAATAACTCGCATCAGTCTTCAAGACGCGGCTCGTGGCCAAGATTTATTAGCTGCTGCAGAACAATCACGAATGGTAATTATGTCAAAAAAATTTGGACAGCATTGTTCACAACTCAAAATGACGGGCGGATTTATATTTGTAATAAATCTTGGTATGGTTCATGCACAGCGACTGGCTTTTTATCTGGATCAGGTTTTAAGAAACGAATTAGGCTTTAATATGGATGATGTTGAAATCATTCCATTGCATTTATTTTCCAGGCATCCAGATGTTAACGACCTTTATAAAAATACCGAAAAAAATTTTCCTGCACAACTCTCTCTACATGGTAAATCAGATTCAGCGGAAGCTTTAGAGTATTACCGTAAAAATCCCGTGCGTGAGTTTTTTATAAAAGAAGGCTTGCAAGCGGGTGAATACAGTTGTCCCGAGTTTGACAGCTTAATTGATGCCGGGATTGCGCATTTTCCACGTTATCAAATCAAATTGCCTAATACGCCTATCCTTTTATTTGATATCAACCGTCAGTTTGTGGTTGAGGACGTTACTCAAGAAGTGCAGCAGCGTTTTACCTTGTCTTAAAATCTCAGATCTGTGTGTGGCTGTCACAATTTAAGATTGGCTTTTCTCAATACTGCTAAAAAGCTGGATCCCGGATCGCGCGCTGACGCGGATGTGCATCCGCGTAGGCACGTAGGCGTCAACTTTAAGAATATGTGCTTATACCTCTTCGCCTGGCGAAGTTTTAGCTTAACTGCGAGATTTCAATTTCCCGTTTTCAAACGTCAAAACCGTTTTATTGGGGCTCATATAAATAAACAAAGTGGTTTTAATTTCGCTGCTTGGTTTTGGCGGTGCGTTAGTTTCATTGACGACAGCAGGGTCGCCACAGTAGCTTTTCACTGCTTTTGCCGTATCACCCACTTGAATATTGTTTCCACCACAAATGGCGGTATTAGCCAGACTAATGCCATTTACTGTAATATTTGCGACTTTATCTTCTACTACCGCGACAGTCGTTCGTACAAACAATTGATCCGTTGGATTCATTTTAATGTAATAAACCCACTCTTGTGGTTTGCTGGGTTGCGCGTTGGATGTGGTCTGTGAGGCAGGTGCGCCACATTGCGCTAATACCGTTTCTAATGAATCGCCAATATAAATTTCTTTAAAATTACTCGGGCAAAGCATCGCATAACTTGTCGTTGTGAATAAGCAACAAGCTATGGCGATTAAGCGTTTATTGATCTTCATGTTGATCTTCCTTGAGTTAAAAAAGGTTCCATTCAAGAGGTGCTGGTTTTATTCCCCGGTTTTAATTGTTTATGTTGCGCTGATTGATGGCGTGCGACTCTATCAATATCAATATACTTATCCATGGTAGAAGGATTTTCATGGCCCACGTCATCACGAATATGCTCACGCGGGCGAGATTCCACATCCGATGAAATAGCCGTATGTCGCAGCCAATGCACGGTCGCTGTGGCTAGGTCTTCTGCTTCATCCGTTTTGCTTTGTTGATGCAATGCGTAAATGGCGCGATCAAATACCATTTGGACTATGTTTCTAATCTGACGGGAGCCGAGGCCCTGCTTGCCTTTTATTTTGGGCAGCAAAGGAGTTTGTTCTTCGCGACCAGGCAGTGGTGGCAAACCTAAAGCAGATCGATAGTGCTTTAATGCATCCAATAATTCATCTGGGACTGCAATGTCACGTTCTTTATTGCCTTTACCGACAGTAGTAAACCACCACAAACCATTTTTATCAGGCGCAAAATTTCCCATCGTCGCCAGGCGGCCGGGTATATAAGCCAATTCTGAAATACGTAAACCTAATAAATAAAACGCAGACATTAAAAATAAAGTGCGTTCATGTTGAGGGTCTTCTTTTGCTAATTCTTCCGCAGCACCAATGACGTTTAGCCATTGCAACCGGCTAAGTTTGCGCGTCACTTTTCGTGTTTGTTGACGCTGAATATAGCCCTTTTTTTGCCGGATCAAGGCGATAGGGTTGACCTCAAGATAACTTTCTTGCTGCAAAAAACTGAAAAGAGAACTTAAGCCTGCAAAGATTGCTTCAATGGATTTGTTGCTGAGCTGGTAATCCGCTTTATCCGGTTGCTTGCCATGACGTCGATTGATCTTACTGGTTCTCAACACAAAAGGCCGCCAATCAGGATTGGAGCGACGCAAACCTAAACCATCGGGAATAAACCGATCCACATTTTTAGTGGCAATCCAGGCCTTGGGCGGTGCGCTGACAAATTGCAAATAATCTCTGATATCGTTTCGTGAAATGTCTTTAAGCGGTTTTTTGCAAACTAACCATGCCCAGTGCAATAGGCGTTCTGTTTCACGGCGATATGCAGTAAATGTGTCAATGGAATTACCATAGCTTTTTAAAAACTCAAGACAAAGCTTAAATTCTTTTTCTGCCTCTGTAATAGAGAGTGCCTGCAAATAATCATAAACGGTTTGCGGTACATCAGCCAAATGATGGAGTGTATCGAATAATGGGCGCGGTAAGGGATGTGTATTGCGCTGTGTCGTCACTGGCCTTGCTCCTCGGGTAGCTTGGTTTTAAATATTGTTGCAAAAGAAGCTGAATCATCGGGGTTACTGACATTTTTTTTCCTGCGACGCAGTGGGTTCCACTTAGATAGTGTTTTTCTCTTTTTTGTTTTGGGGCCAACAAAAACCCCGCGACCTTGGTGCATGATTTCTTCCTCCGTCCAGGGCATGCGACGGTAATACGGTATTTGTTCGCCATGATTGAAAATAGGGTATTTGATGATTTCAAAGTAGGGCGAATAATCAAAATCTTTTGGCGAAAAGATATTAGGATTGCGATGAATTAATTCGACCTCAGCTGTTTTGCCAGGTTTGGCGAAAGGTAAAATAGGAAATTTAACCGAAGTGAAAGCTTCGGCAATCATGGTAGAGCAAATCCCGCTTTCCGGCTCGCCACTTGGTGTGGTGAATAAGCTTGAACCCCAGCGCCGTGGCAAAAAAGACCAAGGCAATAAAAAGCGCGCTAAATCAAGTAATTGGCGCACATTGTAGCGCTGTCCCACTGTTTTAGCCGCATACGAGATGACGAGTTGGGTATCGTGGAGCGAAAGTCCAATGGGTCGGCAAATACGGATATGGTGATGACGGTAACTGCTAAGAGGCGATACAATCATGCCTTTCCCGAGCAAGCCTTCAATGATTAAACGAACATTGCCCCCTTTCGTTTGATGTTGTTCGACAATGCGGCGCATGTTGTCATCTTCAATGTCATCAGCGCGCCCGATATAGAGCGCCGCATGCGTCCATGGGCTTTGGGTGAGGCGCTGAATGATATGGCTAACCCGGCTTCTTCCTTCAATTAAGAGTACGTCACCGGGACGGATCTCATGTTTTAAGCGGTCAAAATCGCAAGGCGGTGTTTCTGTGGCTGGTGGTTCATCCGTTAGCCAATGAATAATGGCCTGGCGTAACTTGCTATAAAGCGGAATAGCCATAATATTTCAATATCCCTATTGCTGATTTGATTTTTAACTAAATGCGTTTTGCTAAGTCGTTAGCTAATCCTAAATAACGACCGGGTGTTAAGTCATATAACTGCTGTTTGACTGCGGATGGTAAATCTAGCGCGTCAATAAACTGATGTAAAATATTTTTATCAATTTTTTTGCCACGAGTAAATGCTTTCAGTTTTTCGTAAGGTTGTTCGATACCATAACGCCG
Organism: Gammaproteobacteria bacterium; assembly: GCA_031291175.1. GTDB lineage: Bacteria > Pseudomonadota > Gammaproteobacteria > DSM-16500 > DSM-16500 > UBA5158. Next base: position 181,302 of record JARLJO010000045.1, on the reverse strand, counting down.
CATGACCGTCTGTACGGGCTCAGCGAGAATTTCCCAGTGTTGGTCCAGCTCTTCGGCCAAAACTTCGATGTTGGGGGCGACTTTTCCCAAGCCTTTTGATGTTGATTGATATGCCAATAAGCAATGACCAATAGCGACACCCATGTTCCGCAAGACGGTGGAATCCGATAAGTCACGTTGCCAGCGAGAAATGGGTAGCTTCAGTGCCATGTGATCTAAGAGCGCATTGGCTATACCTAAATTGCCTTCTGCATTTTCAAAATCAATCGGATTGACTTTGTGTGGCATAGTGGATGAGCCCACTTCATGTTGCAGTGATTTCAGCTGAAAATAATTTAAAGCAATATATCCCCAAACATCGCGATTGAAGTCGATCAAAATAGTATTGATACGCATGAGAATAGCAAACATTTCTGCGATGTAATCATGCGGCTCAATTTGCGTGGTATAAGCGTTGCAGGTCAGGCCTAATTGCGTAATAAAGTTTTGACTGATGAGTTGCCAGTCTATTTCAGGATAAGCGCTGTAATGCGCGTTGTAATTGCCAGTGGCGCCATTCATTTTGCCCAAGATAGGCGTTTTAACAAGCTGTTCATATTGACGCTGCAGACGGGCTAGCACATTCGCTATTTCTTTGCCAACCGTGGTGGGTGAGGCTGGTTGACCGTGCGTGCGTGCCAGCATAGGTTGATTGGCGTACTCGTGAGCAAATGTTTTCAATTGCGTCATTAGCACTTGCAATCCCGGTAAAATGGCTTGTTCGCGGGCAGATTTTAGCATCAAGCCATAAGCAAGATTATTGATATCTTCGGACGTGCAACCGAAATGAATGAACTCCCCGACTTTGGCAAGTTCAGTGTTTTTTTCAATGCGTTCTTTAATAAAATATTCAATGGCTTTCACATCATGATTGATTGTGGATTCAATTTCTTTAACGCGCAGCGCATCTTGTGGTGAAAAATCATTGATGATGGTATTGAGCGCGGCATTCGCGCTCTCACTAAAAGAGGAAAGTTCCAGTAACTTACCGTCTTCTGCTAACTTCTGTAACCAGCGAATTTCAACAATTAGGCGAAATTTAATTAAGCCAAATTCACTGAAAATAGCGCGTAAGTCATATACTTTATCAGCATAGCGTCCATCCAGAGGTGAAATTGCCATGAGTGTATCAGTGGTCATAGGGAATCCTTTTCTTCTGTCGAATTTTTTTCAATTTCTGCTAGTAATTTTTCTGCGGAAGCTTTGATTTTGGCGCGAGAAAAAAGTAGCTGTAAACGGGAGCCGCCCACTTGTCGCCACAATATCGCCGAGCGCACACCAGCGAGCAGTAGCGCGCGAACTTTATCAAGATTCTCTCGCACATGTAAGATCCGTTGGCTACCTACAATAATAATGCGAAATTTAAACGTGCTAATGGTATTGACATAAATATCCGCTAAATTCGCAATGACTGTTGGATGATCCTGGGAGAAATACTCCACTTGTTTTTGTGCTTGCTGTAAGCGTTTAGAAACCGTATTTAACATAGTAGGTGAGCGCGATAATCTTTGTTGCAAGTGAATCAGTGATAACAAATATCGGCTTTGCTGTTTATCGTTTGCGTGGGTTGATTCGAAGGTTTGCACCAGTTTTTGCAGGCCGAGTTTCACACCGGTAGTGTCTTTGAACACAGAAGGCACATCTTTAGGGTCGGTTTGAAAAAGACTGTAAATGCTAGCGTCAAATGCCGCTTCATTGGTTTTGCCCGTGTGGCTTAGCTCTCTCACCAAGGTGATAGATTGAAGAATGCCGGCCAACGCGATAGTAATATTGTCGAGATTATTTTGCATTCTCTTACTCCACTTGGTAGTAGGATGCGTCTCTTTTTTGCTATTTCTCAGCTTCTACTATAATACCGCCGCCAAGACAGGTGTCACCTTGATAAAAGACGACGGATTGCCCGGGGGTAATGGCACGCTGTGGTTCGTCAAAAACAATTTGGTAGCAGCCATTCTCGCTATTATCCGTATCCATTTTAGTGATGATACACGCTTGATCTGCCTGGCGATAGCGGGTTTTTGCCGTCATTTTCATGGGAAACTGTGTGGGAAGACCGTTAATCCAATGCACTTGTTTAGCAACGAGGCTCTTGGCAAAAAGAGAAGGGTGATCGTGTCCTTGCGCCACAATAAGCGTGTTCTTCGTCGCATCTTTGCCCGCAACATACCAAGGTGCTTCGGGGGAATCTTTGAGGCCGCCAATTTTTAATCCCTGGCGTTGACCCATAGTATAAAACATCAATCCATCGTGCGTACCAATCTTTTGGCCGTCGACATTTTCAATTTCACCAGGTTGAGCGGGTAAATATTCACTTAAAAAAGTTTTAAATTTGCGCTCGCCAATAAAGCAAATGCCTGTGCTATCTTTTTTCTTATGATTAATAAAGCCGGCTTTTTCTGCAATTATTCGCACTTCATCTTTATTGATATGACCGATAGGGAACAGGCTTTGCGATAGCTGCTCTTGCATTAAAGTATATAAAAAATAGCTTTGATCTTTCTGTGGATCCAGGCCTTTCAATAATTGAAATTGGCCATTGTCTTGACCTATGCGTGTATAATGCCCGGTGGCAATATAATCTGCTCCACGCAATTTGGCGTACTGAAGAAAGGCTTTAAATTTGATTTCTTTATTACAGAGAATGTCGGGATTTGGGGTGCGGCCTGCACGATATTCGGTTAAAAAATGGCTGAATACAGTTTCCCAGTATTCGGCAGCAAAATTCACCCGGCTGAGCTCAATTTGTAATTTGTCACAAACGGCTTGAGCATCGGCCATGTCCACACTGGAGGGGCAAAACGTATCAGTATCATCTTCTTCCCAATTTTTCATGAAGATACCTTCGACATGATGTCCTTGTTCTTTTAATAACAAGGCCGCCACCGAGGAATCGACGCCGCCGGACATGCCAACGATAATGTGTTTAGGAGAAGTGATATTCATGATACTGACTGTGATTTTAAAGCAGGCAATCATACCATAAACAATTCAGAAAATGGACTATGACTACGCTGCGGATAAGAAAAAGAGAGAGTGTTCGAAAGCACAATGTTGGGAGCGCTTTCGCTGCTGCTTAAAAAAGAAACTTTTAGCTGTGTTATCAGTAGGTTCAACCAAAATGATAAGCCAAATTCAACGTTGCCAGATTTAAATTAGGCACTGCATCGGAATCCGAAGAAATATTCCCCGCCGAATGCACTTGAGTGAATTCCACATTAGCAGAAAAATTATACCCAAAGTCATACATCATCCCCGCCCCATAAATAGGCATCGTCTTATAAACATGATTAGATCCATCACCAGCCTGCGCAATTTGTCCGTTTAACGGAATCCCTTCATCATGAAATTTAATGGTCTCAGCCACACGTGACGCACCACCTAAGATATAAACCGTAAAACCGGATCTCGCCAGAGGAAGATACCCTTTAGCCACGACATCATAACTATGCACATAGTAAGCCAGAGAAGAATTCTCACTGAATTCTGGCAAGGTCGCATTATAATAAGAGCGCGCATAACGCGTATAACCAATTTCCATTCCAAAATACGGAATGAAATTCATCCCCGCAAACACTCTACCGCTGAGCCCTTGTTGTGTATGGCTTGCCGTTCCTGCTGGATCTTCACTGACATTGAAAACATTTTTATTGGGTGTATTGATTCTGCCAACACCAAGTCCGCCCCCAATATAAGGCAAGCAGTCCACGGCCAGGGCATGACTTGAAAACGCGAAAAGTGAAATCGCAGCAACGCTCAGGTAAATCCTTTTCATGCACCATGCTCCAGATTGACAATGCGTAGCAGTATAGCACCCAAGATTTTTTCTGTAAAAATTTCCATTCAAATAAAGAAATTTATTATAGGTTGTGAGTGAAATCGGCGATTGCTACTATAGCGTTTTTGCATTGTATTCTTTGTGGAGAGGGAGTTTTTCATGACGTATCAGCATATATCAATTCCAGCGAAAGGCCAAAAAATAACAGTTAACAAGGATTTCACCCTAAATGTGCCAGACATGCCCATTATTCCTTTTATCGAAGGCGATGGTACAGGCATTGATATTACGCCAGTGATGCGACGAGTGGTGGATGCCGCTGTTAAAAAAGCCTATGACAGCAAACGCGAAATTCAATGGATGGAAGTGTATGCCGGTGAAAAAGCTACCCATGTTTATGATAAAGACACTTGGTTGCCAAAAGAAACATTAGAAGCCGTCAAAGAATTTGTTGTGTCAATCAAAGGTCCTCTCACGACACCGGTCGGTGGCGGCATACGCTCGTTAAATGTGACGCTTCGTCAGGAATTGGATTTGTATATTTGTTTGCGTCCCGTGCGTTATTTTAAAGGGACCCCAAGCCCTGTAAAAGAACCTTGGCTCACCAACATGGTGATATTCCGCGAAAACTCTGAAGACATTTATGCGGGAATCGAGTGGGCGGCAGACAGTGCCGAGGCCAAAAAAATCATTCATTTTTTACAAACTGAGATGAATGTCAAAAAAATCCGTTTCCCAGAACATTGCGGTATTGGTATTAAGCCCGTCTCACAAGAAGGCACATCCCGATTGGTCAAAAGTGCTATTCAATACGCCATCGCCAATGATAAAGATTCCGTCACCTTGGTTCATAAAGGCAATATCATGAAGTTCACAGAAGGTGCCTTTAGAGATTGGGGATATGAAGTTGCTCGTAAGGAGTTTGGCGCCACCCCGCTAGACAATGGCCCATGGCAAGTCATTAAAAACCCTAAAACAGGAAAAGAAATTATTATCAAAGATGTCATCGCGGATGCTTTTTTACAGCAAATTTTAATTCGTCCTGCTGAATATAGCGTTATAGCGACTTTGAACCTTAATGGAGACTATATCTCAGATGCTCTGGCAGCTCAGGTAGGGGGTATCGGGATTGCCCCAGGCGCCAATATAGGCGACGGTGTGGCCATGTTTGAAGCAACTCACGGCACAGCACCCAAATATGCCGGTCAAGATAAGGTTAACCCTGGGTCGCTCATTCTTTCAGCAGAGATGATGTTACGAAATATGGGCTGGATTGAGGCGGCTGATTTCATCATCCAAGGGGTCGAAGGCGCGATTTTAGCAAAAACTGTCACTTATGATTTTGCGAGATTGCTAAATGATGCACAATTATTAAGCTGCTCCGCATTTGGAGAGGCAGTAATTGGTCATATGACCAGAAATAAGTAGTGCTAATTGGTCTTGGGTAGGTTTAACATATGAGTTATGGGGGGTGCTTATTTGTGAATCGGGGTTTTTATTCTCAGGAAAGGTGTGATAAAATATTGCGCACATTGAGATTAAGGTAAAACCCGTAGTTCATTAAGTATAGCGCCTTTTTCACGTTTTTGAGAAATATCACTATTTTTTTCAAAACATAAGGAAAAAGTCATCGGCATCGACTATAAGTTAAGGTAACAAGTATGGAAAACAGAGTAGAAGAGCGTATCAGTCATTTAACCGATATTTGGGTACAAGAAGAAAAGCAACAGATTAAAGAACCTTCTATGTATCAGGTGGTAATGCATAACGATGACTATACACCCATGGAGTTTGTAGTAACGGCACTGAAGTTATTTTTTAATATGGAAAGTGCAAGAGCTACCAGCTTGATGTACCAGGTTCACATGACAGGCAAAGCGGTTTGTGGCATTTTTACAAAAGATATAGCGGAAACAAAAGCGGATCAAGTGATAGATTATGCAAGGAGGCACGAACACCCTCTGTTGTGCAGCATAGAGGCGACGTAATCTAAAAAAAAGCGTTTGGAGGTGTGCCATGCTGGACAAAGAGCTTGAGTACACGTTGAACTTAGCATTCAAAGAAGCACGTGCTAAGCGACACGAGTTCGTCACTGTCGAACACTTGCTAATCGCCCTTTTAGAAAATTCCTCAGCTCTTGAGGTTCTAAAAGCCTGTGGCGCTAACGTCAATCGTTTGCGCAATAACCTGGTCGAATTTATCGATCGCACAACACCAGTTATTCCTGCACATGTGCATGATCGAGATACTCAGCCCACGTTGGGTTTCCAACGCGTGTTACAACGCGCTGTGTTTCATGTTCAATCCTCAGGTAAAACAGAAGTCACCGGCGCGAATGTTTTAGCGGCGATTTTCAGTGAACAAGAAAGCCAAAGTGTTTACTTGATCCGCCAGGAAAATGTGAGCCGTCTGGATGTAATCAACTATATTTCTCATGGTACAACAAAACCAAGATTAGCTTCCCGTGGACAAGAAGGTGAGCAGCTTGGTCATTACATGGAAGAAAATGAAGGGATGCAAGAAGAAGGTGGCGCAAGTCCCTTAGACCAGTTCACCATGAATCTTAATTCACGCGCGAAACTCGGTTTGATCGACCCTTTAATTGGTCGAGAAGAAGAGATCGAACGTACTATTCAAATTTTATGTCGTCGTCGTAAAAATAACCCACTGTTAGTCGGTGAAGCGGGCGTTGGTAAAACAGCGATCGCTGAAGGTCTGGCGCGATTTATTGTCGAACAAAAAGTGCCAAGCATTTTAGCGGAGAGTGTGATTTATTCTCTCGACCTTGGTAGCTTATTGGCTGGCACAAAATATCGCGGTGACTTTGAAAAACGTCTGAAGGCAGTATTACACCAATTGAAAGAACAAAAGGGTGCAATTCTGTTCATTGACGAAATTCACACGATTATTGGTGCAGGTGCGGCATCGGGTGGTTTGATGGATGTATCCAATCTCATTAAGCCGTTGCTGGCTTCCGGTGACTTAACTTGTATTGGTTCGACAACTTACAAAGAATACCGCGGTGTCTTTGAAAAAGATCACGCGTTAGCAAGACGTTTCCAAAAAATTGATGTGAAAGAGCCTACGGTAGAACAAACGTTTGAAATTCTGAAGGGCTTACGTAGCCGTTTCGAAATGCATCATAATGTGAAATACACTGATGAATCATTAGAAGCTGCTGCCAAGTTAGCCGCGCGTTATATTTCAGATCGACGTTTACCGGATAAGGCGATTGATTTGGTCGATGAAGTCGGCGCATATCAATATTTACTGCCGGAAGCGTCTCGTAAAAAAATCATTGAAACCGCTGATATTGAAAAAGTGGTAGCAAAAGTCGCCCGTATCCCTGAAAGAAATGTCTCATCTTCTGATAGGGAAACACTGAAGAATTTAACGCGCGATCTCAAAATGTTGATTTATGGCCAAGACGAGCCAATTGAGACATTAACATCCGCTGTTAGATTGTCGCGTTCAGGGTTGCGGGATCCGAACAAGCCAATTGGTTCATTCCTTTTTATCGGGCCTACGGGTGTTGGTAAAACAGAAGTTACCAAACAGCTTGCGACTTCCATGGGGGTTGAACTCATTCGCTTTGATATGTCTGAGTACATGGAACGTCATACGGTATCACGCTTGATTGGTGCGCCTCCGGGATATGTGGGTTATGACGAAGGTGGTTTGTTAACAGAAGCTGTTAATAAGCATCCTCACTCTGTGGTGTTGCTGGATGAAATCGAAAAGGCGCATCCGGATGTGTATAACCTATTATTGCAAATCATGGATCATGGTTCTCTAACCGATACGAATGGTCGCAAGACCGATTTCCGTCACACTATTTTGATTATGACATCGAATGCGGGTGCGGATCTCTTGGACAAAGTTTCGATTGGATTCACGAAAGCCGATGCAGCAACGGATGTGTTGTCAGCTGTGCATCGCGTGTTTTCACCGGAATTTCGTAATCGTTTAGATGCGATTATCCAATTCAAGCCATTGGATACAAAGACCATATTGAGTGTTGTATCGAAGTTCTTAATGGAGTTGGAAGTGCAACTCGAAGCTAAGCATGTCATCCTCGAAATTGATGAAGAGGCAAGACTATGGTTGGCTAAGAACGGATACGATCCAAAAATGGGCGCAAGACCAATGTCACGATTGATTCAAGAAAAAATCAAACGACCATTGGCGGAAGAATTGCTCTTCGGTAAATTAAGCAAAGGTGGGCACGTTACGATTTCTGTTCATGATGACGAGCTTAAATTTGCCATCGAAGAATATGTGGGAAATGATGTTCCAAATTAAAGCTCTTCTTTAGCTTATTCCCAGCGCTTAACTAAAAGCCTAACGCCTCCTTTAAGGGGGCGTGATGGTTTTTACTATAGCAGTTTTAATGAAGTGTTGGGTTTCGCAAAAAGCGCTCAACCCAACCTACAATGCTGAATCTCTACGTGCCAGCTCCCAAACCCCTACGTACCGTGGACAAGCCACGGTACGTAGGGGCTTTTTGTGCTACTCGGAGTTCTCTGTGTTATGAGTCAATGGTTTTAATAGTTATGGGTAATGATATGATCATTGACAGGACTCCGGTTATTCAGATGGTTGTTTCTGAAATAAAACTACGATCATTAAGCGTTATTTTTTGCTTAACAGGCGAGGGCGCCAGTTTATCAATTAAAAGCGCAAACGCACCATTACCCAATACATTGGCGCAAGTAATGACCGGATCAAATAAAATATAAAGTGCGGTGATAAGCGATAACATTTCAGCAGTGAATCCCAAGCAGCTTTCAAGAATAGGCAGCATCACAATGATCCCACCACCGGGAATAGCCGCTACCGAAAACTTGGCAATGACAAAGTAAAACACGAACACCAAGTAAGTCATTAAAGTCGGTTCAGGCATGCCGAAGCTTTTCATTACGGCATATGCCAAGATAGGAATCGCAAAACAATCTCCCACTAAATGAATATTCACTGTGGCGGGAATAACAGATCCTGCCAGATCTTTATTTTTAGCATTGCTTTCCGTACCAGCAATAGTTAAAGGCATTACTGCAGCGCTAGACATAGTGCTAAATCCTGCAATAGCAGCGGGCAACATATTGCGAACACAGCGGAATGCTTTGCGTAATTGCAGACGATTTAATAAAGCATAACAAACTAGAATATAACTGAATTGTGCCAGCGCAATCAGTGCAAAAATCACCGTATAATCTTTCACGATGGTTTGCATCACGCCATCAAACTGCAGCTTTACCACAAACCCCGCAACAAATAAGGGAATAAAATAAGCAAAACTATTTAATACCTTGGTAACTAATCTATCGATACGTCGCGCCAGGAAGGGTCCCAGTTTCGATTTAAGGCTACCTAACACAATCCCTAAAATAATCCCGGCAAACATCGCTTTATCATTGGCAATTAATTTTGGAAATTGAAAAGTCCAGGCGGGGGTGAGGCTAGTGGTTTCGTGAGGACGGATGATGGATAAATCAAAATGATAAATCCAGATACCCATATAATGGCTAAGAAAAGTTGAAACGGTATTAGAGCAACAAACGCATAGCAAAATCAGAGCGATAATCGAGGTGGCGCGTTGTGCCAGGCCTATCATCGTTTTAAAGAGAAGACCAAAAATAATAAAGGGGAGTAACAAGACGATGCTGGATTTAATAGTTAAGCTGATCGCATAGAGAACTTGTTTTGTTTCTAGTGTTAGAAAAGGACTGAGTGCTAAAACAGCCAATATGACCATGACTAATATAAAAGGCATCTTGCGAAACATGAAGCATTTCCTCATTTAAATGAAGCTTTTGAATTTATTTTTTAGAGTCGAGCTATGTGAACAATAAGGGCTACAGGCTGACGCCTGTGGTAGTCTGCGAGGTAATTGCTATGTGAGTGAGGTTTGACATCTTTGTGCTCAGTAGCTTATTTTTTAGTGAATGAAAGATACTAGCAAAGTTTCCAAGCATTAGCAATTACGGCTTCCTAAGCCGGTTTTCTTTTGTGTATGGCGCTCTGATGTATGATTTTTCGGTGTTCGGCTTGCAGGAACTCTTTTGGTAACTGAATGTGTTTTTCATGAAAGCGAACGATTTTTCCCAAATCAGAATCTCTTAGCGCACCCACTTCATCATCTGTGAGCTGAATGGGGTTGTCTTTATCATCATTTCGGATGCCTTTTAGCAGGTGAATCATTTTGCTTGCCGCCAAGGTTTTCACTGCTGCGGGATAACCTGACCATTTACTCCAGAAGTGATAATAAGGGGTTTTCGCCGTAGCGCTTTGTTCGTGACGATCAATAATATATTTTTCTAATTCTTGAATCATTCTTTCTTTGCTTGGCGTTCTGCTGGCAGGTTTAATAAATTCCAGTGGCAATAAAAGTTTATCTTCGTATTTCTGCAGAATAACTTTTAAATGCCCTGTTTTGAGGGCGGCAATCTGTGCCGCGGTCATGGCGATTTTTTGGCCTTGTAATATTTGCATTAAATTGAAAGCGGCGAGTCCATTGACTTTGGATTCTTCATTTTGCTCGGGGCCTTCTATTTCATTTTGAATGAGTGCAAGATAAGCTTCGATTTCTTCAATGAGCTTGGCTTTATAATCAATGGGTGCGGGAGCTGCGGGATTCGGGGCATCTTCATATTTTCTTTCTTGCATGTCATCGGCATCCTGTAAGAGTAATGGAGTGGATTGCTTGGGGGCTTCAGGTTCTTCTTCAGCGATAACAGGTAAGAAGGCTATGTGTTTTTCATAAAACTGAATGATTTTGCCTAGCTTGGCGCTTTTTAGGGCGCTAATTTCCTGATCTGTCAGCTCTTCAGTTGGAGCGTCATTAAGCATACGAACCAGCTTGCTTGCTGCCATGGTTTTAACAAAAGCCGGATGACCTAACCATTTACTCCAGAAGTGATAATAGGACTTTCGACTCAGAATGCTTTTTTGGTGGCGTTCGATAATATATTGTTCTAATGCCATCGCCATTCTCGCTTTGCCGGGCTTCATTGTGGTGAGATCAATAAAATCCAGTGGAAATAATAGCTTATCGTCGTATTTTTCTAAAATTGTTTTTAATTGCCCTTTTTTGAGCGCGGCAATTTGTGCTGTCGTCATGACGACGTGATGACCTTCTAGCATCAGCATTAAGTGATAGGCGGTTCTACCATTTATCTCTTTGTCTTTTTTAATATTGTCGTTTACTTCAGCTTCGTCTTGGAGCTGTATAAGGTAAGCTTTTAGTTCGTCAATGCATTGTTGTTTATAGTGAATTAGTGACGCATTGTCTTCTTCGGGTTCCTGCTGATCATCTAGGCTTGCTATAGGTGAGGCGGGTTCCTCGTCATTTTCCTCTTTGCTTTCTTCAGCAACGTCAGAAGTGGGTGGGATTGGTGCAGGACTTTCGTTGTTGTTCGGCGGCATGGCCCTGGCAAGAGGGGATAGAGCAGGAGGTTCGCCTCCCAGGCTATTATCTGGAGATGGCTCATGTACTCCTTCTTCTTCGTCATTATCAAAGTGTTCTGCCATTTCCAGGACGGCAAGCTCGTTTTGCAGTGTGGCCAGTTTTCTTTCATGAGTCTGGAGAGATGCCAGAAGGTGTTTGTAACCATTAGCGTCAACCGGCTGCTCTGATTCGACCGGCTCATTATCGGCTTGATTGCCAGTCAACCAGCTCACAGAAGAATTGAGAGCGCTAAGTACCTTATATGGTCTGAGCCACGATGGTATATAATTTACGATTGTTGTGGCCTCTGGGCTTGGTTTATTGTTGGTCTCCCATTCTTCCAGTGCCTGGCTTAGCTCAATAATGGTTTGATTTGTTGCTGTAATCTCAGCTATGAGTTGTTCCCTGGTAATCAACGATTGTTCAAGAGGCCCCTGATCCGACGCGGATTGGACTGAAGAAGACGGAGCGACCGCTGGAATGGAGACAGGTGGAGCCAGGTTTACATTAGCGCTGGGAATGCTGATTGTTGCCATAGGCATAGATGGCGGCAAAGGTGAAACAAGCGGTTCGGCAGGAAAAGAGGAGCTGCTTTGCTCAACAGGCGCTTTGATTTCGTCATCATGTTTTTCTTCTTTGGGGGCCGCGGGATGCTTTGCCGCAGCCTTTGCGCGTTGTTCTGCATCAAAATTTTCTTCGAGTTCCTGTATGGTCAATCTTTTGAGTTGGTGCTTTGCCGCGTATTCTGTCAGGCGGGCAGTCGTAGCAGATAATCGCGATTTAATATATTTTTCAGCAAATGTTTTTAAGCCGGAAGATTCCCTTGGCTGTATTAATTCTGAGGCTTTAATTAATACCCATTCCATCCATTGCATTTTACGATAAATTCTCTCAGATAAAATGAATGGAACGCAGGAGTCGTAATCAAGATAGTTATAGGTGGGATTGATAAATTTTTTGCAATGAGAATGAAGGGCTAAACTAAGTTTTCCGGTGCCCCAGATGCCATCATCATATTGAAATATAATATCTTGAAGGGTTTTAGGAATATAAGCTGCTATATAATCTAAAATCAGTGCCGCATTTTGCTCATAAAGTGCTGGGTTTTCTTTAAGATGCAAAAGCCCTGCTGGTTGATTGAAGTCTTTTAAGTCGGTTTCTTGAGTGAGGGGCGGTAGTTCAGTCTCTTTTAGGGTGGCCATAGCAAATTGCCACTTATCAAGAAGTGCTTTCACTTCGGGTAGCATCTTGATTTTTGCCATAAAAATCATCCACAAACGTTAAATCTAAGACCATTGGCGTTAGATTATACAGCTCTATGCTTAACATAAGCTTAAATAAGAAGGCGATGAGCGACTTTTATTTGGATAATTGTCTGATAAGGGGAAACTTAAAAGCCAGTATTATTCAGTTTCTACTGGCTTATCACCGCTGCTAGGACCGCCACTTTGCTTGTCACGGCTTCTAAAGGTAATGCGACCTTTGGATAAGTCGTAAGGGGTCAATTGAACGGTAACTTTATCGCCTTTTAAGATGCGAATATAGTTTTTACGCATTTTGCCCGAGATGTGAGCAATAACAACGTGCCCATTTTCGAGTTCAACGCGGAACATGGTGTTTGGGAGGGTGTCTATGACCGTGCCTTCCATTTCTATTTGATCTTCTTTTGCCATATTTCTTAAGCCTTGATTATTAGTATTTTAGCCACGAAATGATGCCCTAAAATGGACAGATAAGCAAAGATTTTTACGTTTATTGGGGTTTATCCCAAAAATAAGGCCTTTTGGGTTCATAAACAGCCTAATAGAGATGCGATGCTTCCAGTCTTTCTTTTCACTTCCACGAAGTGGAAGTGAAACAAAAAAACGGGGTGGCAGGGTAAGTTTGCTTTTTACGTGCGGAATTTATGAGCACGTAAAAAGTAAACCTATCCTGACAGGACCCCAGTCAACTTCTTGATTTACTAACTAAGCTCCACAAAGGGCGGAAAAGCAGTTGGCTCGTTAGGATATGTCTTTTTCTTTGGCTTCTGTTTTTATGCTGGTATTTAAGCTATCTAAGTATTTATCCGCATCGAGTGCAGCCATGCAACCCGATCCTGCGGAGGTGACGGCCTGGCGATAAACATGATCAGCAACGTCACCGGCTGCAAATACCCCCGGAATACTAGTCGCTGTGGCGTTGCCTTCCGAGCCATTGTGGACTTTGATGTAGCCATTGCTGCCCATCTCCAGTTGACCCACAAAAATATCGGTATTCGGTTTGTGACCTATCGCGATAAACACACCATCGACGTCGATGACTTTAGACACACCTGTTTGCGCATGCTTGACACGTAAGCCTGTTACGCCGCTGTTGTCGCCTAATACCTCATCCATCACGTGGTTCCATTCGATGTGAACATTGCCGCCGTGTTCGGTTTTTTTGATGAGTTTGTCCGATAAGATTTTTTCGGAGCGGAATTGATCGCGACGGTGAATGACTGTCACGTGAGCTGCAATATTAGCAAGATATAATGCTTCTTCGACAGCCGTGTTGCCGCCACCAACGACCGCCACTTTCTTGTTGCGATAAAAAAAGCCATCGCACGTTGCGCAAGCAGAAACGCCTTTGCCCATAAATGCTTTTTCAGAAGGTAAGCCCAGGTATTGCGCGCTCGCACCCGTTGCAATAATAAGTGCATCACAGGTATAGGTTGTTTCGCCATATAACACGAAAGGTTTTTGCTTGAGGTCTACGGATTTAATGTGATCAAAAATAATTTCAGTATTAAAACGTTCCGCATGGCTTTTCATGCGCTCCATGAGTGCAGGACCTTGCAAGCCTTCGATGTCGCCTGGCCAGTTATCAACATCGGTTGTGGTGGTCAATTGTCCGCCTGGTTCCATGCCGGTGATAACCACGGGTTTTAAATTGGCGCGTGCTGCGTAAACGGCAGCAGTGTAGCCAGCGGGGCCTGAGCCAAGAATGATGAGGCGATGATGTTTAGGTGTTGTCATGTGAGTACCAGTTTTTCGTCCGTATTAAAGGATGATATAGTACGAGATGTCGAAACTGACGTAAAGCTAAGGAACATGACTAAAAAATGAATGGGAGTTCACCTTGAAGCAAGCAACACAGAATAAGCCGACACGCCGGCCATTAGCGATTCAGATGGGGCATCGCATACGCGAAGGATTATTAATTATTTCTGCGGCAACAGCGCTCTTTTTGCTGGTGGCTTTTGTGTCGTATCACAGTAGTGATCCTGGCTGGCTTGGCACCGGGTCAAAAAACAATATTGCTAATTGGGGTGGCCGTGTCGGTGCTTTTCTATCGGATGTGTTTTTGTCACTTTTTGGCTATATTGCTTATCTTTTTCCTCCTTTAATGGTGTTCGCCGCTTGGGTAGGCGTACATGCCAAGCCTGGTGAAGAAGAAGTGGAAGCCAGTGAATTGATTTTTAAAGGTTTAGGTTTTCTTTTAATCATCATCAGTTGTTGTGGACTGGCTAATTTTGGGTTGCAACATGTAGATCATTTGCCCACCACCGCTGGCGGTATTTTTGGGGATGTGATCAGTGCAAATTTAACGCATACTTTTAATCCAATCGGTAGTTTGCTCTTGCTGATTACGACTTTTTTGTGTGGTATTACGTTATTCACGGGTTTCTCCTGGTTGGGTTTGATCGATATTATTGGGGCAAATGTCATTCGATTATGGGAATCGTTCCAGTTAAAGAAAGCGACAGTGGCTCCACTGCCAGTTGAGAAACCAACAGTAGTTAAGGCTAGCAAGGAACGTACAGAACCAACATTATTTGAAAAGCTGGAAGCAAAATTCAAGAAAGCGCCGAAGTCCTTGCCAGCACCAAAAGTGCAAATTGCGATTCCTGAGTTATTGCCCAGCCCTCCGGTCAAAAAGAAGGCCGCTCCTCCTAAAAAAATAGAATCAACAGTCGTGTTAGCACCGGGCACGGTCCCACCTTTGACACTGTTAAATCCAGCGCCGCCCTCGGAAGGTAAGGCTTTTTCTAATACGACATTTGAAGAGTTATCGCATCTAGTCGAGCAAAGATTATCGGATTTTGGTGTGGAAGTGAAAGTCGTTGCGGTGAATCCTGGCCCCGTCATTACCCGCTTTGAATTGGAATTGGCGCCTGGTATTAAGGTTAGCAAAATCAGCGGATTGGCAAAAGATATTGCCCGTTCTTTATCGGCAACCAGTGTCCGTGTTGTCGAAGTGATTCCCGGAAAATCAGTCATCGGTTTGGAATTACCTAATGAACATAGAGAAGTGGTGGCTTTGCGGGATGTATTAGAGTCGCAACGCTATGCGCAATCGCGCTCACCGGTGAGTTTAGCGCTGGGTAAGGATATTTCCGGTTATCCAGTCGTGGTGGATTTGGCGAAGATGCCGCATTTATTAGTCGCTGGTACCACGGGCGCAGGTAAGTCTGTCAGTATTAACGCTATGTTACTCAGCATGTTATTGAAGGCGACACCAGAACAGCTGCGTTTTATTTTGATTGATCCTAAAATGCTGGAGCTCTCGGTATACGAAGGTATTCCGCATTTGTTAACGCCAGTGATCACCGATATGAAAGATGCCGCTAATGCATTACGTTGGTGTGTGGGTGAAATGGATAAACGCTATAAATTAATGTCATCACTGGGCGTGCGTAATCTCGCTGGTTATAACGCGAAGATTCAAGAATCCGCAGCGCAAGGTAATCCCTTACCAGCCCCAGCTTGGTTGGTGGGTGAAGCGAATCCCAATAGTTTGCTGGAACCGTTGCCAATGATTGTGGTGGTAGCGGATGAGTTGGCCGATATGATGATGGTTGTGGGTAAAAAAGTAGAAGATTTAGTGACACGTATTGCACAAAAAGCCCGTGCCGCAGGTATTCATTTAATTTTAGCAACGCAACGACCTTCTGTGGATGTCATTACCGGTTTGATTAAAGCAAACATTCCTACCCGAGTTGCTTTTCAAGTGTCATCACGTATTGATTCACGGACTATTTTGGATCAGCAAGGTGCAGAGCAATTGCTGGGTAACGGCGATATGTTGTACTTGGCACCGGGAACAGGATTGCCTGTGCGCGTGCATGGCGCTTATGTCGCTGATGAAGAAGTGCATCGGGTTGTGGCTGCTTGGCAAACCTATGGTAAGCCAAATTATATAGATGAAGTGACAGAAGGTGGCAGCGAAGCGGGCGGTGGTAATGGCGAAAATGCTGGGGGTGAGGCTGATCCGTTATATGATCAAGCGGTGAAAGTTGTGACTGAAGGCAGGCGTGCTTCCATTTCGTTAGTTCAGCGTCGTTTGAAGATTGGTTATAATCGTGCAGCGCGCATGATGGAAGAGATGGAAACAGCGGGCGTAGTGAGCACGATGGATCATAGCGGTTCGCGCGAAGTATTAGCGCCACCACCCATAGGCGATTAAGTAGGAGCGTCACATGTTGAATCGAAAATCATTGGCAGCATTGGCTTTAAGTTTATTGATGTGTTCATTGGCAAATGCACAATCAGCAGATGAAACCTTGACGGCATTACTCTTGAATATCACGACGATGAAAGCCAACTTCGTGCAAACAATCAAGGATAAATCGGCAAGATCATTGCAACACACGCAAGGACATTTTGCTTTGCAGCGCCCGGGTAAATTTCGTTGGGAGGTGGTGAAGCCTACTGCGCAAGTCATTATTGCGAATGGCAGTCGTTTATGGATTTATGATCCTGATCTTGAGCAAGTGACTATCCGAAATTTTTCTAAGACGGCAGGGCAAACACCCGCTTTCTTGTTAAGTGATAAAAACTTAATGTTGGGTAAAGATTTTAATGTGGAGTCTGTACCCGCTGTTTCTGCGGTTGCCGGCACGCAAATATTTCAGTTAACCCCCAAAGATAAAGATGATTCATTTGAAAAAATCAAATTGACCTTTGTGGGTAAGCAAATACGTCAAATGCAGCTTGAAGATCGATTGGGGCATCTCACTACCATCGCCTTTCAAAATATCAGCATGGGTATGCCACTGCCAGATGCGTTATTTCATTTTACTCCTCCACCTAAAGTTGATGTGATTGATGAAACCAAAAATCAAAAATGATCTGACGGAAACGAGCAGCGTATTTCAACCGTTAGCAGCGCGCCTGAGACCCTCCTCGCTGGATGAGTTTGTGGGGCAGTCGCATTTGCTCGGCAAAGATAAACCTTTGCGTAAAGCCATAGAACAAGGTGTTTTGCACTCGATGATTTTGTGGGGGCCTCCTGGGACTGGCAAAACCACACTGGCAAGGCTTATGTCAGAAAAAGCAGAAGCGCGGTTTGAAAAGCTATCGGCCATTTTTTCAGGCGTGAAGGATATTCGTGCGGTAGTCGACGAAGCCAAGCGCGCACGAGAGGTGAGTGGACAGCCGACCATTTTATTTGTGGATGAAGTACACCGTTTTAACAAGGCACAGCAAGATGCATTTTTGCCGTATGTAGAAGATGGTACTTTGATTTTCATTGGCGCTACAACAGAGAACCCCTCTTTTGAATTAAATAACGCGCTATTGTCGCGTACCCGTGTGTATGTGCTAAAGCGATTGACTGCGGATGATTTGCTACAAATTATTGCGCATGCGCTAGCCGATAAACAAAATGGATTGGGTCATCTGACCATTGAATTTCCCTTGGAGCTGCAAAAAATCCTGGTGGAAGCAGCCGATGGTGATGCCAGGGCCGTGTTGAATTTGTTGGAAGTCTTGTCGGATTTAGCGACCGAAGAGCAAAATAAATTAGTGGTAACACCCGATTTGTTAGCCGAAGTGTTGCAGGAAAGTCTGCGTCGTTTTGATAAAGGGGGTGAGGCCTTCTATGATCAAATCTCTGCTTTGCACAAGTCCGTACGAGGGTCTTCTCCGGATGCAGCATTATATTGGTTTGCTCGTATGATCGATGGCGGTTGCGATCCGCGCTATGTTGGCCGGCGCATGTTGCGCATGGCCAGTGAAGATATTGGCAATGCCGACCCTAGAGCGTTAGAGCTGACATTAAATGCTTGTGATGTTTACGAAAGATTAGGCAGTCCAGAAGGAGAATTAGCACTGGCTCAAGCGATTATTTATTTGGCTTCAGCACCGAAAAGTAATGCGGTTTATGTGGCTTATAATGAAGTGATGCGCGATATCAAAGCGCAAGGTTCAGCAGAGGTCCCTCTTCATCTTCGTAATGCTCCGACTAAGCTCATGAAGCAATTGGATTATGGTAAAACCTATCGCTATGCGCACGATGAACCGGAAGCTTATGCAGCGGGTGAAACTTATTTTCCCGAAGGCATGAAACCTCGTCATTATTATCGACCCGTGTCTAGAGGTCTTGAAATCAAAATAGCGGAAAAGCTCGCCCATCTGAAAGAATTAGATAAAAAATCTAAACCGCGTTAAAGTATCCCTGAAGTGTTTGTAGGGTCAGCTGTTGTTTCATTTTAATTTCATTACGTTACATAAAAACAGTTCATTTTTGCAGTTGCAGTGAATTTTGTGTCCATTGAAATAGATAAGCTTATTGTGATTGGGTCAGCTTATTAGAATGAGTCTTCTTTTATGCGAACTATTCGTCCTGCCGAGGTGTCTTTAGCAACAGAGACTTCCGTTCGCACCAAGTTTTTGTCGCCTGAAAATCAAGCTTTAATTCAAGCAACGGCACACTTCGCACTGGATTTTCGCATTGGCCTTTTTGGTCTCTCACCAGGCATTATCAAGACATTGGTAGAGGAGGTCTATGCAGACTTGTTACGAATTGCCTTTAATTCACATGAATTTTGCACCACACTGAAAAAAGCTATTTCATTTCAGGTTAAGCTGGATGTTTTGATTGAGCATTGCATCGCAGAATTGTGTGCGCTGATTCAGCTGATTGCAGAAGATGATATTGAAAACACGCTTTTATTTTATGTTCAATCAGCAGATGATGAGTCAGATGTTTTGTTACGTCTAAATGAGTTGGATGAGCGTCGTCAAAAAGCTTATGTCATTCTTTCAGAAAAAAATAAAACTCATGCAGAATTGTCAGATGAGAAATGGAAAAAATTATTGCGTGAGATAAAAGAGAGCCTATCGGCACAAGCGCATGCTGATGATAAAGCCGTCCTCCAGTTAAGTCATGTTAGTTTAAATTCATTGCCAGCACCTTTGTGGAATTATTTTTATTGTCATCTTGAGAATAGACAACTGATGCCGGTTGGCTTGAGTATGTATTTAGTCTATATCGTTTTTGGTATGCATTTGACTCAGTTTTTAACGCAGCAAGAACATTATAAAATAGTACTCCATCCCTCAATCATAGACCGTTCATTAGAAAAATCATGCAACGCATATTTTAATGCGGATAAAGGTGAACTTGAGCAAAGCTTTCTATGGAAGTTGCAGCCATTATGTCGATCTGTTTCAGATTTGCCAGTAAGTAGCGCTGAAGTATCGGAACCGCAGAAAAATAAATGCAAGCGCAAACATAGGAAGGCAAAAAAGGAAGTAGCTGAAACAGTACAGATGCGAGACCCTATCTCTATAACCACACCGAAAACAGTAACAGATGCTGGCGGCAATAAATATATTGAATTAAGTGCGTATCATCGTCATGGTATTTTTTATCGGCATAATCCACGAGAGTTTGAAGAAAATAAGTTTTATTTAAAAGGTCTGACGTCTCAAATTGAATCCGAAATAGAGGCAAGTCGCAATATCCACGCCAAAGATTCAAAGTGTGCTGGTTTGAAAGCGGTTGATCCGGATAAAGAAAAAAAGTTTAAGGGGTATTTGTGTAAGCTAAAGTTGAAAGGTATTTATTCCCACTTGCGCATTCCTATCCACCAAAGATCTCCTACCCAGGAAGAGCAATCTTTGATAGGGGCGGATGTGGTCGAAGTTTTTAGTCCGGCTTCTGCTAAAAATAAATAACGACTGTGTCGATTTATGCCCCATTTGCGATTATTTTCCTCGTAAAAATCTTATTTTCAGTACTTTTTGCAATAAATAATACGTTGTAAAACAATACAATATACTTCTTACACGAGGGGATGGCTGAATTAATCAGGTTTAGTTGGATTTTAAGATTCCCTTAAGTAAGCTAGTGTATATTCCTATTACATATAAAAGAACTTCAAATAAATATACTACGACTTCCTATAACGAGGATACACAACATGATGTCTTGGACCAGCAGAGCCAAAATTCAACCCGCTGTCGCTGCATTAGATGAATTACAAAAAATTGTTACACCCGATAGTTTTTTAGCAAAGCGGGTCGAAAGATTGTCGATCCTTCGCGCTATCCTGGAAGTAAAACAGATCATGATTTATTTCGATGAAAATGCTATGAGTCAACAAGCAGTTGTCGATCGGGAGTTGAACGAGGTTTTCGCTCTGGTAGTAAAAGAGAGTGGGAATCCAGTATCTGGATCCAGCAAACAAGAAAAAGTCGTTGAGAAAAAGAAAAGAGATGAGCAATTTCAGCAATATGGTGTTGTTAGTAAAATACCAGTTCCTGTTGTGCTGATTCCGGCTGATGATGGTAGTTTCAAGCCACAAGTTAATCCTTATTTGAGTGATATGGTCGCCGAATTACATAAACGATTAGGCGTGTTATTAAATGAGTTGGAAAATATTCCTTCTGGCGAGGTTAGAGACAGAATAAAAAAATGCCGGAAGCTTGTGAAGACATTAGAAGAATTACCGTCATTGATGAGTGCTGATCTGCAACAAGTCGCTTCTGAGGCTTATGAGGCGAAAATTTTACAGATACGAAATAAATTAGCTTCCATCGTCAGCTTGCAGCAAGACTCTTTGAGTGTTGTAGCTGAGTCAAAAGAATCTGTTATGCCCGATGCAATAGCGCTTGCAACTACTGAAGCTTTATTACAAACACTTGAGACTCGTGCTGAAGCGGATAAGAAACAAATTATGGACTTAAATGAAGCTATCCGTCGCTTACAAGCAGATCAAATGAGTCAATCAGGCCAAGGCTCATTGCAGCAGACCAAAATCGATCAATTAATAAATACGAATTCTACCTTAGAAGGACAAGTGCAATTATTTGCGGATGAGAAAACAGGTTTAGAAGAAAAAGTGCGATTGCTTACTGGAGAGAAAGACGATTTAGAAGCCGATTTAGAAAAAGCTATAGTAGGTCTGCGCGAGGTCGATCAAGTCAACAAGCAAAATGATGCTTTAAAACAGCAATTGGTGAACGGTCGCTTAGCGCTCAATAATATAAAAGCCTCTCTCTCACAGCGAAGTTGGTTAAAGTCGTTTGGCATTGGTGTTGCGGTTCTTGTGGGTTTGGGTTTAATGGCGACGGGTATTGGTGCGCTGGCTGGTGTGGCGATTTTAGCAGGAATAAGCACTGCTGTGGCTGGTGGCGTTGCCGGAATGGGCTTGGCGTTAGTCGGGGCGGGTTATGGTTTGAATCGTGAAGAGCCACAGATAAAGAAGGATATTTTAATCTTGGAGGGTGCGCTTAGAGAGCCTGAAATAGTAGCTAATGCGCCTCCAGTAGTAGCGGATGAACCTATAGAGGCGGCGGCATTAGCTCATATTGTTTTGCCTGTTAATCACGCTCGTTATAATCCAGCAAGGATCTCACCATTGGAAGAACAAAAAGAGGTGCATACTGTTCCTTTGTCAGATAATAGCGGCAAGGACGGCATTAGAGGTAGAGAAAGAGGTGTATATTCACGGGCTTTCAACATGTTTAAACCAGTGGATGCTGCTGCGGGATTAGCCCATCATGATTCAGCAGATCTCTTACCATCGGAAGAACAAAAAAAGGTGGATGCTTCGGCGCGCGCAGTTGCTGGTTCGTCTGCGAAGCTGTAGTTTCTTTAATACGCGTATAAATAAATTTGTATAATGGCAATCCCCGCTTTGGCGGGGATTTTTTATTTTGAGAATCGGATCTGATAGAGTGATGGTTTTTTACTTTCGAGATCGACGATAGTGTTCCCAATGTGGTTTAAATGGTTCTAACTCCCAAGGTGTCATAGCCATTTGACGGTGGTTCGCATCATAAAACAAAACGTGAGGATTAGACCCATGTTCTTGATAATCTCGGTAAGCGGCGCGCATTTCACTATCGGTGACGCCTTGTTGTGACAATTCTTTTCTGCAAGCGCGCTTCCAGATAATCTTGTTAGTGATAACATGCGCAGTGGCAGTTCTGTCTGGTTCTCTATTGATTAATAATAGTTTGCAAGCACGCCGATAAGCGGCGCTGACAAGGGGTTCTTTGGCTGCTGATATGGGCTTGCCTGGTTTGCGAATCAAGTAATCTCGATATTTACTTAGGAAGTGATAATGCTTAAGTTGCTCGGCTTCGAGTTGTTTAATTTTATCTTCTGTTGTCCCGAGCACAACCATTTCTACCACATCTTGATTTAACTCATTTGCTACGGTGTGATGAAATCCTTTCGCTTCAATTTTTTTATCCACTTTTTGACGCTCAGCAAATAAGCCAAATAGTAGATCACCCTGTTTGAAATTAGCAAAGACCGTCGTGGGTAGATAAGGTTTACCTTCGCACTTTGCTCGTTTGTCTGCTTGATTGTCTTCCGTGTCGGGTGCAGTGGGAGGAGCCACTTTTGCTATTGTTGGTGCGGCAGCTGCGGCGGCAGGAATAGGAGCAGGAGCTGCAGCTACCGTCTGGTCGATGTTACGTTTTCGTGATTTCATCTCTGTTCTTTACCAATCAATTTACCGGTAGGCATGGTAGCGTATTTTTTGCGCTTAGGCAATAATGTCTGGGCTCTGTTCATTCACTTCCGTAACGTGGAAGTGACACAAAAAAACAGGGGGGCAGACTAAGTGCTCTTTTACGTGCGGAGCCTGCGAGCACGAAAAAAAGTACCTGATCTGACTATATCATTACCCATAACTATTAAAACCATTGACTCATAGCATCGAGAAACTCCGACGTAGCACAGAGAACCTCTACGTACCGTGGCTTGTCCACGGTACGTAGGGGTTTGAGAACTTACGGGGAATGATATAGGTCTGATAGGAACCTAGTAATTATAGGTAGCGCCCCACTCAATCTTAGACTTTGCTGCTGATAAATATCTAGAAGATTTAATCATAATTGCTTAGAATGGCTGATCAATTCAGCGGGGCTCGTATTTATGCTAAAAACAATTATCATTATCGCTTTCTTAGCATTTTTATTGCTATCAACTTATATAATATCATATAAAAAAAACAAGCTTTCCATCGCGATTTTCCCGCAAAAAGCGCGAATGGATCAAGCCATAAAAATTGTCCTCAGTAATCTTCTGCCAGATGAACTGGTGACAATTGAAACCGTTCAATCGGATTCGGCTAATCATATTTGGCGTTCGAAAGTCATATTTCAAGCGGATAAAAATGGCATGATTAATCTTGAAAAAATGTCGCCTGTTTCTGGTTCGTATCGGGGTGTGGATGGCATGGGAATATTTCGCTCCATGCTGCCTGATGATAAAAAAATTCGTGAGTTGAGTCAGGATGGAAAAAACTTCACCATTGTTATGTCGTTTTATCGTAATAATGAATTTGTAGCACAAAAAGTTATTGAACGTATTGTTTCAATATAAAGTCAAAAATAAAAAGTGACCTGCTTATTTATTCAGATTTAGCCTGAAAAATGCGTTTAAAACGCTCTAATTAATAAGGCGTAGTATTATGTGGCGAAATGTTCTAACAAATCAAAACTGGCCTCGTGAGCTTTTGGATGTTGATGCATTACATTGCATTTATCTTCATACAAAAGCCATGGTTGAAGGCATTGAGGCGATTGCTGCTATTCTTAATACTAATGCTCGAAAATTAAAATCCATTACTTCGTTGCACCAATTAGCATTAGAAACCCTGCATGATCTTGGCGGCAGTAATACAACCCATAATGCTGAGCGCCTGGCTTTGGCGATAAAAGGTAACTACAAAATTTTTACTTTAATAGCCAATACAGTAAAAAATGTAAAGGCGATACAAAGATCCATTGGTAATCAACGTGTTTTTTCAGCTATACAAATTATATTGTCGGAGCTGGTGCAGTATGAGCTGCTCTTGTTTCTGCAGGCGAGATTAAATTATATTGAAAGCTATGATCCCTACGATTATTTATTTCGTGGCAATACATCGCAGGAGATTAATCAAAAAATTGCTCTGGCTACTCAAGAATTTAAACTCGCTATTGATTTGGCTGTTTCAGCAAAACAACCGGTAATTCCTGACCCAAAAGAAGATACAGTGGATTTGTTAAAATTACTGGATATAGCCAGTAACATATCGGATGAAAAAACCAGGCAAAAATTCCTGAGAAAAAAGCTAAAGCCACTTATCACCCAAATCGAAAATGAATTTCTCGAAGAAGAGTGTAAGTCGCGTTTGCTCGTTGACGCCATGTCTTCGTTGGAAGTATCTGACTCGTATTATGCGGTTTTGCTTGAAGAGCAAGACGATTCTCCTGAAGAAATGAGAGATGATAATGCTTATTCATCTGCTCCTTTATCTATGTCTCAGCCAACTCATAGCAGTCATAGTGGCGATCCGTTGTTAGCAAGAGCCCTGTTAAATACACTTTTAGATGAAACTGTTGCTGTGATGCCATCAAGCGTTTCTTCATCTTTTATGTCACAGCAGATGTCACCTGTTTCTCACCCGTTAAACCCGGCTGATGATTCTAAGAAAGTGCCGCGCTCAGACAAGACGAATTATATGCGGTATTTTGCATTGAGTGGGGCAGCGCTGAGTTTCGGTCTATTTGCTGTTTATTCTGTATCAAAGGGAAAAATGGCCATAACAGAGTTGTTACCGGAAGTTTTTGCCATGAAACTTAAGTAAGAATTTTTTTAAAGAAAAAAATTCATTTTATTGATAGGTTAATGCTATTGACAGGGATAGCCTAAAAAAACAGGATGTTTTATTATAATGATTAAGATGATGGCAAGGTACTTATCTATCGTGATAAGTGGTTTTTGCATTTGCTTATTTGCCTATTCTGATGCTTTTGCAAAATCCAATGTAAGCTATAAATTAGTTGGATTGAAAGGCGATATCCTCACTAATGTCCAAAATCGTTTATTGATCATGCAAAATAATACTGGTGAATATTTAACGCCAGCGCTTGTCCATAAAATTTATTTACAAGGGAAAAATGAAGTAAAACTGGGTATAGAACCCTATGGCTATTTCAGAGCGCGAATAGAATCCAGGTTATCTCATATAGGCGATAAATGGATAGCGAGCTATTATGTCACATTAGGCGAGCCATTGCGGATCACGAGTCTTGCTATAGAGATTAAGGGTCCTGGCAGAGACAACTCTGCCATTCAGAAGTTTATCCAAGATTTTCCTTTACAAGTACATGATGTTTTTACAGCGCCTGCCTACGACAAGGCCAAAACCAAAATGTTTACCAAGGCAAGAAGCCAGGGCTATCTCCAGGCCTATTTTCAAAATCAACTTGTTGTCGATTTGAAAGCTTATACCTGTCGTATTGATATTCATTTGGAGACTGGACCACAATTTTATTTTGGCGCCGTCTCATTTGAAAATTATCCTTATTCTGAGAATTTTTTAAGACGCTTTATTGATTTTCGTCAAGGTGATGTCTTTTCAAGTAGTAAAATCATAAAACTGCAGCAAGCCATGGAAAAAAGCTATTATTTTAAACGCGCCGTGATTACGCCTGACTTTGAAGAAAAGAATCCTGATCGAGAGATTCCTCTCAAATTTAACTTAATCCCCCCTAAAGCCAAGCGTTATAGCTTAGGACTAGGCTATGGCACATTGACAGGTGCAAGGCTGTCTGCAGCAATGAGTTTGCGTCATATCGGACAAGAAGGGCATCATCTTGAAACCGAAATGAAATTATCGTCAATATTATCTGGAATGGGGGCTACCTATTATATTCCGGGTAAAAATCCTTTAACAGATGAATGGTTAATGGGCGCCAATTACAAACGCTTTGAACCTAAATCAGGGAAAAGTAATACAGTGACATTGACAGGTGGTTTTTCAAAGAAATCGGAAAAGTGGAACACGAGTATCAATTTAAATTATTTAGTAGAACATTTTACCATTCATCAGTATGCGCCAGAAAAATCGCATTTGTTGTATCCTAGCTGGAAAACCTCGTATATCGTGACGGATGATTTAATGAGCCCCAAAAATGCGTATGCATTCAATTTGATCGTGCAAGGCGGATCAAAAGCTCTCTTATCCACCACCAGTTTTGGACAAGTCCAAGCGAGAGCTAAATGTATTTTTTCCCCCGTCAGTTTTGCACGCATTTTACTTCGTGGTGAATTAGGTTTTATCGATGTGCATAACCTCGAGGTTTTTCCGTTTAGCATGCGTTATTTTGCAGGTGGTGTGAATAGCATTCGCGGTTTTGCCGATAGCAGTATTGGGCCCGGAAAATATTTAGGTATTGCCAGTCTCGAATACCAAAATCGTATTGTAGGTAATTTGTTTGGTGCGGTTTTTTATGACGCAGGCTATGCGACAAATCATCTCGCAACACCAGTCAATCGCGGGGCGGGTATCGGCGCGGTATATGATACTCGTATCGGCCCGATCAAACTGTATCTTGCCCGCGCTATTAGCAAGCATACCAAACCATTCAGTGTTGAATTTAGCTTGGGGGCGGAGTTCTCATGAGAACGCTAATTGTGGTTTTAGCGAGATGCTTGTTGGCCATTATCCTAATAGGTTGTGCGAGTTTTTATGCGCTTTTTTATACCCAATTTGGTTTGGATTGCTCCATAAAAATAGCCGAAAAATGGTTTCCTGGCAAGCTGCAAGTGACAAATAGTCGTGGTAACTTAGGATCACATTTTGTATTAAACAATTTTTTATTTTCCAATACAGTAGTAGAAGTCAGTATTAAGCAATTGGAAATTGCATGGAATCCGTTTCAATTATTAAAACATAATTTAGTATTGAGTCGCATGAATGCAAATGGCGTTGTGATTCGTTTGTTGCCGAGCGCTAAGCAAGTTTCTCAAGATACGTTTATTCAAAGATTCTTTTTGAATGAGGCTAATTTATCTGATCTGACTGTATATCAAAATACTAAACTAATTACGCATGTTGATACCATTGTCATTACTCATTCTAACAATGAAGCGAATCAATTCATTGTCAAATTACCACAAGGAACGATAAGCGGCGAATATGTTTTCAATGATCTTGTGAGCCAGAAATGGCATCTGGTTGCTGATGCAGACAAAGTCGTTACGAATTATTTATGGCCGCAAACGGATAGTCAGCTTTCATTTCATGTAACCACGGCGGGGGAGTGGAATACACATAATAAACGAATGGTCCTTGATATGACTCGCTTGTCGGGAAATGTTCGACAATTTCCTTTGGTGGGTATAGTGAATTTACAAATAGAGAATAAACGGATTTTTCTTAAAAATGTCGATGTGACTGTTGGAAAATCTTTTGTTAAGTTACAAGGAGACATTGGCGATCCATGGAATATGCAATGGAATATTTTCATGCCAAATTTAAATTCGATTAATGCTGGTTTAACAGGTAGCCTGGTCTCAAGTGGCAAGATCATGACACAAGATAAAAAACCAGTGGCTGTGGGGACACTTCAGGCAAAACAAATCAAATTTAAAAATGTCGCCGTTCAAACACTTGATGGAAAATTGTTCTCAGCTCTGCAGGCAAACACAGTCCAATTGCAATTAAATGGTAAGCAACTGGATGTCGCACACTATATTATTCCTCAAATAAATATTTTATTGAACATGACTTTAAGTGCATCAAAAACTCTAGTGAATGCAACGGCAGTGTTTTCTAAAACGAATCAAGTACGCTTGTCATTTCAATGGCCAAATTTGCTAAACCAATCTTTATCGCAGGCTGCCATGCAGGGTAATATTATTCTGCAAGCAAGTGACTTGAGTCAGTTTATTACTTCAACGGATATTCATTCTTTACAGGGCGCGCTTTATGGTAATGTCACATTATCGGGAAATCTGGCTCATCCCCGTTTTCAAGGTTATCTGAATATCATGAACGGTGGCTTTATGCTTCCTGCGCTTGGTATTCATCCTAACGGTATTCAATTCCACAATACGATGAACAATGATTTTATACTGCATATTAACGGCAAGTTCTCTTCAAACAGCGGCCAGGGAACTCTCGTCGGTATGTTAGATTTAAATAAGCCAGATTATGTTTTGAATTTAAATGTGGTCGGTAGTCAATTACTCATTGCGAATTTAAAAGAATATAGAATAATTGCTTCGCCTAATATAAACGTCACTATGCAAGGATCTGCAGTTAAAGTAACGGGGCATGTCTTATTGCCTTATGTGGACATTGACGTAAAATCTTATAGCAATATCGTTACATTACCCAGTGATTTCACTTATGCGGGTGAAAAGCCACCCATTTACTCACTCGGAAATCTTTCATTAGGTATCAATCTAGAGCTGGGTAGTTACGCGCATGTGGATTACGATCAATTGCATGCTGATTTAGCAGGGTCAATATCTGTTTTTCAAAAACCAGGAGGAATACCAGCCGGTAATGGGACATTGCATGTTACAAAAGGGACGTATCAGATTTATGACAAATCGTTTTCTATCAATAATGGCCGGTTAGTGTATGTCGGCAACCTATTAACGAATCCGGGTTTGAATATAGACGCATTTCAACAATTAAACTCGACAACAAAGAATTTTCTCGGCTTCAAAATAGCCTCTGACAATGATCAAATCAAAGCGGGTGTGCAGGTACGCGGGACCCTCAAAAATCCTATTGTTCAGCTAGTATCCAATCCCCCCATGTCACAAGATGATATTTTATCTCATTTAGTATTCAATCAATCGCGATCGAATATTTCAGGATTAAGCGCATTATCACTCTTAGGCTCCGCTTCTTCTGGTATGAATTTAGGTGAACCTACGTTAGGCGATGAGTCTAATCCGCCTAGCGGGCTAATGGATATGTTTAAGATGGGTATTTTTGCCCCCACACAAGCGCTAAATTTTGATTTACCTATTTCTAAATACTGGAAGATTCAAAGTGAATCTTCCATTACGGAGGTCGGTGTCGATCTATTATATAGTTATGAAACCAATTAGGTTTTCCTAAATTGTCGGCACTTCGCAAAACCGTAGATTTCTTGGATGTGAAGATTGAAAATATACTGCATTCATCACCTTTATCCAAAGGTAAAGGTATAAATTTCTAATCCAGGCTCCATTGCAATCACTTCTAAAATACCAGTTATTTCCGTTGGAAAGACTAATGCACTATACAAAGAATGATTGCTTACAGTGATACTACTGTCAGTCACGTCATTTCCTTTTTCTTTCACAACAGCCTCGCCATTGAATAACAATTTAACTTTTAAAGGCTTGCTTGACGTATTGCCTAAAACGATAAACACTTTCTTCGCGGTAAAGTGAATTTTAACAGCGGCATTTTTTTCTGCTGCAGTAATATGTTCTGCAATGATTTTCCATTTTCCTTGAAGCGCCCAGCTATTGATTGGCAGTACAGTGGGAAAGCTGTATTCGGCTATGACATCTTTTAGCTGTTTTTCAGGGCTTGTATTCTTATCGCCACGCGCATAACCTAAATAAGTTTCTGGTGTCATATTATTGGCAAGCGGCTTTTCGGATGTAGCCATTGGTGTCATATTCAAGCCTAATAAATAGCGAATATTATTTTCAGTAACATCATAATCACCTTCGCCAAAATGTTCATAAACCACATTGCCATTTTTATCAATCAAGTAATGTGCCGGCCAATATTTATTGTGATAGTTTTGCCATGTGACGAAATGACTATCGAGGGCTACAGGGTATTGAATCCCGTCTTTTATGACCGCACTTTTTACATTCACTGGATTTTTTTCAAATTCGAATTCAGGTGAATGAACCCCAATGATAACCAATCCCAAGTCATGGTATTTCGCGTACCAATCTTTAAGATAGGGCAGGGTGCGTATGCAATTGATGCAAGAGTAAGTCCAAAAATCGATTAATACGACTTTACCTTTTAGCTGATTAAGTTGTATAGGGTTAGAGTTAATCCAGGTTGTAATACCGTCAATGGCAGGTGCTGGAAATGGCTTATCGAGACTGTCTATCACCTTGTCTTGTGTTCTATCGATATTATGATTTTCTGTCGTTGCTGTCGTTGCTGTCGTTGCTGTCGTTGCTGTCGTTGCTAGCCCATCGCTATATATCATTAGTCCAACACTCGCAAGAATGATAAGGCCTAATATCTTGCGTAAGACATTCGTGCTGCGTTTAAAAAAGTTCAATTTTGCCATGAGTGCTCGACCAAATATGGCTATTAATAGCATTGGCACACCTGCACCCAGACCAAAAGCGAACACAACCAGAAAGCTACTGAAAGTGGTTTTTTGAATAACGGTCTGCACAATAACAGCAGCGAGAATTGGGCCTGCACACGGCGTCCAAATAAAACCAATTAAACAACCAAAAATAATTCCACTGATGAATCCACCTTGTGGATTATTCAACGATGAAGCATTCGCGCCGATATTAGCAAATCGCTGAGTGAGGCGAGCAAATTTTTCCGTGAGATAAGTCGATAGCATCGTCAAGCCGAATAAAATTAGCAACACATAAGAAAAATAACGGACAATGCTTAAATCAATACCAGAATATTCCACCAGCTTACGCGAGAAAAAAGTGAATAAAGCAAATGTGATCACAAAACCCAAAATGATACCTAGCGGTCGGTTTTTATTTCCTTCCAGAGAGCCCGACAAAACAATGGGTAAAATAGGCAAGATACAAGGCGAAACAATTAATCCTAAGCCTTCCAAAAAAGCCAGTCCAATATTCAACAATGTGTTTTCCATAACAACTCCCTGACAGGATCACAGTCAATCATAGCAACCCCAAAAACGACTATTCAAAAGCCCGAATCATCAACCAAACACAAGCAGAAACCAACCCTGCTGCAGGAAGGGTCAAAACCCAAGCCCAAACAATATTCCGTGCCACACCCCACCGAACAGCGCTCAATCGAGATAAAGAACCGACGCCGACAATAGCACCCGTAATCGTGTGCGTTGTGGAAACCGGAATACCTAAGGCAGTCGCCAAAAACAATGTGAGCGCACTGGAAGTCTCAGCACAAAAACCACTAACTGGTTTTAATTTAGTAATCTTCATCCCCATTGTTTTTACAATTCGCCAGCCACCAAAAAAAGTGCCCAGTGCGATCACAAAATTACAAGAAACAATCACCCAAAAAGGAACATAAAACGTATCACCCAACCGGTGTGATGAAAATAATAAAATCGCAATGATCCCCATGGTTTTCTGTGCATCATTACCGCCGTGACCCAGGCTGATGAAAGCGGCTGAAATAAACTGCAATTTCCTAAACCACTTATCGACCCGACTAGGCGTAAAATGAAAGAACAACCGTGTGATAATAAACATCATCAATAAACCGAGAATCATCCCCAGTAAGGGTGATATTACAATTGCCAACACGACTTTAGTAATGCCAGCAAACTTCAGTGGAGAAAGCCCCGCTTTTGCAATGGCTGCACCTAATAAGCCGCCAATCAATGCATGAGAAGAGCTAGACGGCAGACCAAAATACCACGTGAATAGATTCCATAATATCGCCCCTATAAGAGCGGCAAATACTAACTCAACATTCACAATACCAGGATCAATCAAACCAGTACCAATGGTCGCGGCAACATTCAAGCCAAAAAAAGCAAAAGCGATAAAGTTAAAAAATGCCGCCCAAATAACAGCCCAATGCGGCTTTAAGACACGTGTTGACACAATAGTCGCTATAGAATTAGCGGCATCATGAAAGCCATTCAAAAAATCGAAAAATAATGCCAGCGCAATAGTAATGATGACTAACGTCATATTATGAATACTCTAATACGATACCTTTGATAATATTGGCAACGTCCTGACAACGATTGATCACTTCTTTAGTGCGAGAATAAATTTCTTTGAGTTTGAAAAAATGTTTAAAATCATTTTCTTCTAAAAAAAGCACTTTTTCGCCAGCTAAGACATGTGTATGCGCCAGGCTTTCCAGATGGTTTAACTCTTCACAGTAGTTTAAAATTTCCGTGGATTTATCAAGAGAGTTTAAGCGATAGACGGCTTTTTTCAGAGATTTTGCACATTGAACTGTCAGATCGGCTAATGCCGTCATCTCAGGAGGGGCGGCTTGTAGCTGATAAAATGGGAAGCGTTGTGCGCAACGATTAATAAGATCCAAGACATCATCTAATTGGCTAGTTAAGCGATGAATATCGTGTCGGTCAAAAGGCGTAATAAATGTTTTATGTAACAAGTCGAAAGTGGAATGCGCTATTTTATCCCCTTCATCTTCATAGGCGGCAATGGCATCCACGTATTTTTGTTGATTAGGTAGATCCAACAACAAGCAGTGAAATTGTGTCGCGGTCAATACAAGAATATCCGCCACTTTTTGGAAAAGTTCAAAAAAACCTTCTTCCCTTGGCAGAAATCTTTTTAGCATGCCGTCTATCCCCGAGTACTGCATCAAACAGAAGAGAATCAGTCTAGCATAGGTTTTTGTTGTTTGTTTACTATAATGAGTGCGCAAATAATAAGAGCAACAGCTGTGCCTGACCAGAAATTTAATTTTTCATCAAAGATAAGGTACCCCCAAAATAATCCCGTCATGGCGACAATCGTATCGACAAAACTGTAATACACAGGCCCCGCGATTTTCATGAGTTGAAAAAATAAAATATAGCCTAAGCTCGATAGTAAAATTTCTAACAAAATCACCCAATCTGGTGCGGTTAATGGCAAATGTAGGGCGTAAAAATGACCGGACAATAAAACGATGGGAGTCAGTAATAAGCTGGAAAAGACTAATGTGCCCGCCGCGAGTGATAGCGAATTGCTATTTTTAGGACGAAAGCGAGTCATATAAACAGCACAGAAAGCAAAACAAAATGGCGTGATGAGTGCGGATAAGACCCAAGGTGTCATCAAGGGCGAATGCAAGCCCGCATGTGGAATAAGAATTAACATTAAACCCGCCAAGGCAATAAGAACCGCAGTTAATCTTAACAGATTAAAGGATTCTACTCGTGCCAATAGCGCCATCATGTAAGCCATAATAGGTACGGTATTAACGATTACAGCGAGTAGACCCGCAGGGAGATGCGGCGCGGCAAAATACATATTGGTATTGGGAATGGCGATTCCCGTCAAACCGCAAATAAAATAATAACGCCAATGCGCTGTCTGTATCGGCGCGGTTTTATTCTGCGAATAAGCCAATAAGCCAATCAACAGGGCAGGGCCTATTGATTGCCATAAGCTATAACCTAATGGATTGACGCCGTGTGTCATGGCAAAACGGGCAATAGAATAACCCGTACCCCAAATAAAACCCAGAAACAGCAATAGCATTAAGGGTAGGAGTTGTTTCTTAGTATGGAGTTTGTTCTTTAGCACCAATACGAATCCTTGTAGTACCCACCATGATAAAACCGATATTAATTTTCAAGCAAATGAATAACGTCCTTCACTAACAAAATCCTGTCTTTGGGGTCATGTTCATCGAGCGTAAATCGCAAACGCGCAGGGCCATCCAACCGAAAACGCTTAGATTGGGATTGAATCAATTTAATAATTTTCATCGGATCGATGTTGGGCTTATCAATAAATTCTATTTTGCCACCTTTGCTATTGGCTTCTACTTTTGAAATACCTAAGACTTCTGCACTTTGTTTGAGTTCGGTGATCGCGAAAAGATTTTTTAGCGGTTCGGGCAGCAAACCAAAACGATCAATCATCTCGACCTGGATTTCATCCAGTTCTGAAGCCGTTTTAGACATGGCGATCCGTTTATAAAATTGTAAACGCAAGTGCACATCATCAAGATAAACTGCAGGAATCAGTGCTGTCAGCTGTAAATCAATTTCTGTGCCTCGACTGAGTGCTGTATCCAATTCTGGTTCTTTGCCGGATTTCAATGCGTCAACGGCTCTGGATAACAAATCCATATAAAGCGAAAAGCCTATGGCTTGCATGTTACCACTTTGTCCTTCACCCAAGAGTTCACCGGCACCGCGAATTTCTAAATCGTGCGTAGCCAGCGTAAATCCTACGCCTAAATCCTCAAGAGAGGTAATGGCATCCAGGCGTTTTTTAGCATCCGAGGTGAGTTTTTTCTCAGGCGGCGTCAATAGATAAGCATACGCTTGATGATGCGAACGACCCACTCGACCGCGCAATTGATGTAATTGCGCCAAACCAAATTTATCAGCCCGATTAATAATAATTGTATTGGCAGAAGGGACGTCGATACCGCTTTCAATAATCGTCGTACAAACCAGCAAATTGAACCGTCGATGGTAAAAGTCTGCCATGACTTGTTCCAGTTCCCGCTCGCGCATTTGTCCGTGCGCTATGCCAACCCGTGCTTCCGGTACTAGTTTCTCCAGATCACGTGCTATTTTCTCGATAGAGGCGACATCATTATGTAAGAAATAAACCTGGCCACCACGCATAATCTCCCGTGAAATGGCTTCTTTGTTTAAGGCATCTTGAAATTCGTGGACGAAGGTCTTGATGGATAATCGACGCATCGGTGGTGTTGCAATCAATGAAAGATCACGGATGCCAGCAAATGCCATATTCAATGTGCGTGGAATCGGTGTCGCTGTCAGGGTGAGAATATCCACTTCAGATCGCAATGCTTTTAATCGTTCTTTTTGTCTCACACCGAAGCGATGTTCTTCATCGATAATGACCAAGCCTAACGATTTAAATTTAATATCCTCTTGCAGTAATTTATGCGTACCAATCACAATATCCACTTTCCCTTCGGCCAATTGATCAATGACGCGTTGCTGTTCCTTGCTGGAATTAAATCGCGACATGGGGGCAATGTGAAAAGGCCATTCTGAAAATCGATCTTGGAAATTTTGATAATGTTGTTGCGCTAATAATGTCGTTGGTACTAAGACGACGACTTGCTTGTTATTCTGTACCGCCATGAATGCTGCTCGCATAGCGACTTCGGTTTTGCCAAAGCCAACATCCCCACAGACTAACCTATCCATCGGTTTTTCAGACAACATGTCTTTGATCACTTGATCAATCGCTTGCTGTTGGTCTGGCGTTTCTTCAAAAGGAAAAGCGGCGGCAAATACTGCATATTGCGAATCAACCGGTTCGCAAGCCACGCCGACTCTCGCCTCGCGATGCGCATAAATATTTAATAATTCCGCAGCGACATCTCGCACTTGTTCGGCTGCTTTGTGCTTGGCTTTTTGCCACTGCTCGGTGCCTAATCGATGAATAGGCGCTTGTTCCGGATCGGTGCCGCTGTAGCGGCTGATTAAATGCAAAGAAGAAACAGGAACATAGAGTTTGGCTTCATCCGCGTAAGCTAACGTTAAGTATTCCGCAATTTGTTCGCCAACAGTCAATGTTTGTAAACCCAAATAGCGGCCAATACCATGATCAATGTGCACAATGGGCGAACCCACTTGCAATTCAGCCAGGTCGCGAATAATCGCATCCGTATCTTGCACGCTGACTTTACGTCTTCGCCTTTGCATAACGCGCTTACCATAAAGCTGAGCTTCGGCGATTAAGGTAATAGGAGGCGCTAGCAATGATAATCCGTCATCCAGTGGTGCGACTGTAATGCCTATGGATGCATCATCCGTTAAAAATTCATCCCAGGTGGTATAAGCTTTGGGATTAAGCTGTATGGTTTTAAAAAGTTGTAATAAGACTTCTCGACGGCCTGTGGTTTCTGCACAAAAAAGTACGCGACCATCATAACCCATGAGGAAATTTTCTAAGGCATGCAAAGGTTTTGTGGCTTTATGATCCACGCTGAATGTTAGCGGTACTGTTGTCGAAAAATCATAGCTGTGAGTTTCAGTGGCATCAGCCTCTGCTTGTATTTTCACTTGGTGATACGCTTTTATCCGGCCAAAGACATCAGCGGCTGGAATGAATAATTTTTTGGGTTCCAATAGCGGACGTGTAATATCGTAACGTCGTTGTTCATAGCGTGTTTCAATTTCCTGCCAGAATTCTTCGGATTTTTTATAAATCTCACCCACTTGAATGATGAGGCAATGCGGAGGAAGATAATCAAAAAACGTTGCCGTTTCCTGAAAAAACAGTGGGAAATAATATTCAATGCCCGGAGGACAAATCCCTTCAGTGACATCTTGGTATATCGGACTATTGAGCGGATTACCGGGAAAAGTTTGTCGCCAGGTTTGTCTAAATCGCTCAATTGACTCATCCGTTAACGGAAACTCTTGCGCTGGCAGGAGTTCGATCTTATCGACTTTCTCCATGGTGCGCTGATTGTCGGGCGAGAAAGTGCGAATCGAGTCGATTTCATCGTCAAAGAGATCAATCCGATAGGGTGTATCGCTGCCCATGGGGAATAGATCAATAATTGAACCACGGACGGCGAATTCGCCGTGTTCGCGGACTTGATCAACAAAGCGGTATCCTGCATTGTCTAGCCGTTTGCGCGCGGCCTGTAGGTCAAATTTTTGCCCCGTTTTGAGCAAAAACGTACTGCCTTCGAGATATTCTCTCGGAGGCAGCCGCTGCATGAGGGTAGAAATGGGGGTAATGATTGCTCCATCTTGCAAACTGGGCATACGGGAGAGTGCCGATAGCCGCTCCGAAATGATGTCTTGATGGGGCGAAAAGGGATCATATGGCAGCGTTTCCCAATCCGGGAAGTGAATAATGGATTGGCCATGATGAAAAAAATTAAGCTCATATTCTAACCGAGTCGCCGTGAGTGAGTCAGGCGCAATAATGACCACAGGCATTTTGCAGGTCGCAATGGCCTGGCTTAGCGCGAGTCCAATACTTGCGCCATGAAGGTTCCCCCAAATGAGTTTTTGACCCGCTTTTAGCGGTAAAGGGGGAGTTAAAGGATTGGCATTTGGCATAATTTAGACTGTTTTGATAAACGAAGGCGGCTATTTTAACAGGTAGCGACCATGGGTAAAACAGTATTATTATCAGTGCCCCTCACTTCAACGAAGTTGAAGTGAATTTAAAAAAATGGGGTGGCAGGCATAGGTATCTACACGAGTGTTTATGGCTCTGATCCCCTCCTTAAAAAAGGAGGGTTAAGGAGGATTTATATAAAAAATATAATACTATGTGAAATAGATGTGGTTTTAATGCGCTAGATTCGTATTTATCAAAGCGTGATTAAAGTTTGTAAAAATCCCCCAGAATCCCCCTTTTCAAGGGGGAAGTGCCGAGGATCCGCATTGGTGTTCACTTTCAGCCGGTCAAAACCCTAGCAATATAGCTATAGCGACTTCAACCCGTATCGCTTAGAATAAAGGTCAGTCTTTTAATTTCAATGGAGTGATTTATGCGCATATTTGCTGCCATCATCTTAAGCATGTTGATGACCTTTCCTGCCTGGGCCATGGGCGATTTGCCAGGCATCCAGGACGCTTTGCTAAACCGGGTGTCGCTAAGATTGTCAGCAGAACAATATGTTACAACCAAGTCAGCGTTAGTGACAGTAGGTGTGAACGCAGGAGTGAATGATACTGGCCTTGAAAAAATTCAAGACGCAGTGCTGAAAAAA
This sequence comes from Gammaproteobacteria bacterium, assembly GCA_031291175.1. Lineage (GTDB taxonomy): Bacteria > Pseudomonadota > Gammaproteobacteria > DSM-16500 > DSM-16500 > UBA5158. Next base: position 143,412 of record JARLJO010000045.1, on the reverse strand, counting down.
TTAAATGGATTATCCGGCGCAGGCGAGTGGCATATTACTTCATTTGATCGTAGCCAGGATCAATCAGGTCTTGAAAAAGTGGTGATCTCAGCCCAAGCCAGATTGCCATCCAGCGCACTCGTGGGTCTACGGGATAAAACCAAGTCAATGAGTAAGCCAGGTGAAACGTATACATTAGACAATGTGGAATTCACGCCAAGTGAAGATGAAATTCGCGCGGCAAATATTTCGCTTCGCGGTATGGTTTATCAACAAGCGAAAGACGAAGTGGATAGATTAAACAAAATGTATCCGGATCAAAAATACTATATTCACAATATTGATTTTGTAGGCAATCTAATCACACCGCAACCGATTATGCCTATGATGCAAATGAATATGTCTCGTGCAGCTGTTGCGAGTGCGAGTGCGCCTGGTTTGGCGGTGGGTAATAAGGTAGAATTATCGGCTATTGTGGTTTTAGCATCGATGACAGATCACGGATTAATTAAAAATATAACGTAATTAATGGTAGTTATGACATATAAAGTATTAACGGGTTTTTATTTGCTGCTTGCGATCTTGCTTGAGGTCGCAGGCACCACTTCAATGAAGTTTTCGGAAGGATTTACACACCTACTCCCTTCCATTTTCATTTTTGTGTTTTATACTTTTTCTTTCATTTTCTTAACTCTCACCTTAAAACGATTAGAGGTAAGCTTTGTTTATGCGGTTTGGTCGGGTTTAGGGACCTTGCTCATTGCTCTTATCGGTATTTTCTTTTTTCATGAGCCTGTGACAGCTATTAAAATTGGTTCATTAGCATTGGTGATTGTTGGGGTTATGGGGTTAAAACTAGGGTGATTGAAAAGTTTATGGTTCTTTCAACAAGTAGTGAATTGTGTTTATTAGTGGCCATTTTATTTGGCGTCCTTGGCACGGTTTCGATGAAGCTGTCTGATGGACTACAAAAACTGAAGCCTTCCGTTTGCTTATTGATATTTTATTCCATCTCGTTTGCAGCATTAACTTTAGCTGTGCAAGGGGTAGATATCAGTATTGTCTATGCGATTTGGTCGGGTGTTGGCACCATCTTGGTTGCCATTATAGGTGTGTTGCTTTTTCATGAATCGATTTCTGTAACGAAAGTGATTTCATTGTTATTGATTGTCATTGGTGTATTAGGGATACATTTGACTGATGTCTTCCATTAATTTTCAGGTGCCAGTGATTGCACATAGAGGCGCTAGCCGCTATGCCCCCGAAAATACTTTATCTGCTTTTTTCAAAGCGAAACAATTAGGCGCACAATGGGTTGAATTTGATGTCATGCTATCAGCATGCGGTGAAGCCGTTGTTATCCACGATGAAACGCTTAATCGCACGACGAATGGTAACGGTATTGTAGGGGACTATCCTTATAGTTATCTTCGCACATTGGATGCGGGCGCTTGGTTTAATGCCAAGTTTTCCGGCGAAAAAATCCCTACCTTTAAAGATGTGATTCTGTGTCTGCAAGAGCATCAGTTAGCAGCGAATGTTGAGATCAAGCCGTTACCCGGGCAGGAAGAGCAAACCGCCAAAAAAGTGTTGGCTGATATCAGAGACTATTGGACTGTGGATATGATGCCACCGTTGCTCTCCAGTTTCTCAGTACCGTCTTTGCGGACGGTCAGACAAAATTCCCCGGATGCATTGATTGGTTTGTTAATCGATGAATGGTTTGGCGGGTGGGAAGAAGTTTGCGATCAGCTGCAATGTGTTTCGGTGCATCTGAATCAGCGGATACTGGATGAGAATGTCGTTCGTCACATTAAAGCAATGAATCGTTTTGTCTTGTCTTATACGGTTAATGATCCCCATCGTGCTAAAGAGTTATTTGGGTGGGGTGTGGATGCAGTTTTTTCTGATGATCTGGTTGCTGTTTTGGCGGCGTTGGGGCGTAGCTCTTTTTAAAGTTGCTTCAGGTCCTGTCATGGTAGGTCCACTTTTTTTGTGGGAGCATGAGGCGTAGCAGCGTAAAAAGCAAAGCTATAAGGTGTTAACTCAAGAAGAGTGATCATCTTACTCCAGCTCAAAACACCACATCCCTGTGGTTAACGCCGCCATCCATGGCGGCAATTCGCTTCCATAAGATGATCACTCTTCTTGAGTTAACGCTATTTTTATATTTTTTCTGCCGTCCCGTTTTTTTGTGTCACTTCAATTTCGTTGAAACGAATGAACGCCTTAAGAAATCTTGCATTCGGTGTTACGCCATACAAATTACTTTGCAAGAAGCTTTTATAAAAAAACGGGGTGGCAGGGTAGGTTTGCTTTTTACGCGCGGAGCCTGCGAGCACGAAAAAAGTAAACCTACCATGACAGGACCCCAGTCAACTTAAAAAGAACTTTAGGCGATTCAATTACCTTGCTGTGCCGTCACATAAGAAAATCTCATCGAGATTTCTTAAGACCCCAAGTGCTAATTTTTTCAAGCGCAGCTTGATAGCCCAACTGAATAAGCGCGCTTTTTTCTGTTTCATTGACTTTGAGCATAGAATAGTTAGCAGTGTCAGGAGCAATTAACAAATCGGCTGCCAAGCTATTTTCTCTTTGCTTGACCGAAGACCCCACCAATAAAGATTGTAAAAACGTATCAATAAACGGCGGGAATTTATAATCTTTATAACCCAATCCCAGTTTTGCCAAAAACGCTTCACGAAAGTTCAAGCTGGGAGGAAAGTTATATTTCACATTATCTAAACCTTTGCTAATAAGCTCAACGGCAATGATTTTACTTTCCGGTCCCAGCATATCGCGCATCACATTCACGGGTAAGTTATTAATGACCCCACCATCAATATGCATTTCACCGTTTAAAATCATTGGCGGTACAATCCCAGGCACCGCAACTGTGCCGCGCGCGAGTTCCCACAGTATGCCGTTAAAATGGATAGCTTCTTTAAATTGACTAAGGTTACAGGTGGTGCAAAAGGTAGGAAGCCACAAATTTTCAATTCTTTTTTTACCAAAAATTTTCTGAGCTTCCGTGGTGAATTGCTCACAACTAAAAAGTGAAATTGCGGGCCAGCAGATATTTCGGAATGAGACAATGTTGCGTGTGGCATCTAACAGAGTGCCAAATTTTCTGAGTGTTTCATCGTAGTTTTCAGTGTAAGCATAGAGTGTTGAAACGAGCGCGCCTGCGCTTGTACCACCAATGGCATCAATCGGCGTATGCGCTTCAAAAATCGCTTTGATCGCGCCAATGTGAGCCCAGCCTTTCGCACCACCGCCACTTAAAACCAGCCCAACGGCTTTGCCACGAATAAAACGCAAGAGTCGTTTGTAATCGGGATCGTAATCCGAGCGAATATTGTGATGCATATAAAAATTGGCATGTTCTAGCCATTCTTGCGGATTAAGTGGTACCGCATTTTTTTTATAAAGTAAAATCAGTTCACGTCTGACTTGGATTAATTGTTTATTTTGATGAATTTTCTCAATGGCAAAATTACTGAAGTGAGGTTTGGTATTGCCCTCCGCTACAATGTAGATTTTACCGATTTTATCAGAGCAGGCTCGCGCAAGCGGCGTTTCTGTGGTTTTTAATAAGTAGAGAATAACGTGATTATGTTCTTCAGCTTCCTGAATGATTTTATCGACATTGACACTTTTATTTGGATTATCAGAATCCAGTTTCGTATCGCTTATCAGAATCACTTTTTTGTAATGCAACAAGGACTCCGTCAGCTTTTCTTCGAAAACACTGATGTTCACAGATTCATTTGCGGGAATAATAGCAATGTGTTTTTTGTTATCGCCACTGGCCAACACTTGAATGATTTGTCGTGAGCGAGTAATAACAGGATGAATGGTATCAAATAAAATAGAAGGGTATTGTTGGCAAAGCTTTTTGAATATGTTGTCAGGTAATCTTAAAATCTCTGCTGGTTCGTGGGCTTTGACGGTCAACGTGCGTGGTTCGCCGGTGAGCGAGCCTAGTTCGCCTACTGTTTCGCCCGGAAGAATTTGCCCTATATTTCTTGATTTGCCATTGGGAACAGTCAAGACAGCAGATAATTTGCCGCTGTAGACGATATAAAAGTAATCTGAAGAATCACCTTGACGAAAAAGCACATTGTTTTCTTTTAGGCGAACCAATTCAAATTGAGCAATTAATGCTTCGAATAAACCAGACTCATTCTCAATCGATGCAAAAACTTTGCATTTTTTGAGAAATTGAATTAATTCTCCATTCATGCTTTTACCTCAATACTTCGCTATAAAAATATTATACCTCAATCTGAATAGAGTGATGTCCCAGATGGTTATAATTGTTATAATCCTTTATCTATTCTGACTTGAAGGTAGGCGCATGCAAAATTTTAATTGGATTGATTATGTAATAGTAGGCGTGCTTTTTCTTTCCATCTTTGTGGGTTTTGCGCGCGGCTTTTTGAAAGAAGCCATTTCGTTGGCAACCTGGATTGCGGCAGCTGTCGTGGCCAGTCAGTTTGCAGCGCCGTTAGCGTCTAATTTTGCAGGCGCAAGCAATGCAGCTGCACAAAGTGCTTTTGGTAATAGCGCAGTAGGTGCGACTGCAGTGCAGTCATTGTCTGTGCTTTCCATAGCAATCAGTTTTATTGTTTTGTTTATGGGTACATTGCTCATTGGCGCGTTAGTTGGTTATTTTGTCACGAGTGTCGCAACGGGGACGGGCTTGGGTTTCTTGAATCGTCTTATGGGAGCTGCATTTGGTGCGGTACGCGGATTTCTGATTGCGGTGATGCTGATTTTTGTGGCGCAATTGACGCCGTTGGCTAATCAAAGCTTTTGGGGACAATCACAGTTAGTGCCGCAATTCCAACCGGCCGTGATATGGTTTAGTAATTTGGCCGGACCTGAGATTCAAGCTATCGAGACGCAGGCAAGAAGCTTGATTGGGAATGTTTCCAATCAATTGCCTAACGTCGGTAGCTTGTTCCAGGGATTTACGAAATAAACAAATCCATGAATTCATTGACTGGCGTTTTTTCTAGGGCTTCTTGATCTAAAAAAAGCGCCATTTGTTTTTGTATCTGCTCTTCATTAAAAACATTTCTCAAGTTGTTCTCACATTTTTGCAAGAGTAGGGGAATGCCTTCTTCACGTCTACGATTGTGCCCAATTGGATACTCTACTAACACTTTTTCAGTATGTGTCCCATCAGTAAAATAGATTTGAATGGAATTCGCAATGGAGCGTTTCTCAGGATTTAAATAGTCCTTTGTGAACTGAGTATCTTCTTGCACATGCATTTTTTCACGCAGTAAGTCTATGCGCGGATCGTTTGCAAATTTGTCTTCGTAATATTCGGCTTTTAAGTCACCAAAAATCAATCCTGCTGCCACCATGTATTGTAAACAATGATCACGATCAGCGGGATTATAGAGTGGTCCTGTTTTACTGATGATTCTGACAGCAGACTCTTGTGTGGTTAAAACGATGCGCTCAATTTTATCCAGGCGGTCTTTAATCCTGGGATGCAAAAGAATGGCGCATTCCACAGCCGTTTGCGCATGAAACTCAGCTGGAAAGGCTATTTTAAATAAAATGTTTTCCATGACGTATGTGCCAAACGGTTGCGGCAAATGAAGATGTTGTCCACGCCAGGTCACATCATAAAACCCCCATTTTTTGGCTGTAAGAGCGCTTGGGTAGCCCATCTCGCCTTGCATGACCATCCAGGCAAGTCGCACAGCACGACTGGTGGCATCGCCTGCGGCCCAGGATTTACGCGAACCGGTGTTGGGCGCATGTCGGTAGGTTCGTAAGCTTTGTCCATCAATCCAAGCCTGTGATAGCGCATTCACTACGGCTTCATGATTGCCGCCCATGAGCGAGGTGGCAACCGCGGTGGAGGCCACTTTGACCAGTACGACGTGATCTAAACCAATACGGTTAAAACTATTTTCTAAAGCCAATATGCCTTGAATTTCGTAGGCTTTAATCATGGCTTTTAATACATTTAACATGGTTAAAGGCGCTTTGTTTTGCAAAATGCGCTTCCGGCTTTCGTAATCGGCAACAGCTAAAATGGCACCGAGGTTATCTGAAGGGTGCCCCCATTCCGCAGCAAGCCAGGTGTCGTTGTAATCTAACCAGCGAATAGTGGCGCCTATGTTAAATGCGGCTAATATAGGATCTAGCACATAATCGGTTCCGGGGACGCGAGCGCCATGAGGAACTGTGGTGCCGGGTACAATAGGCCCAAGCAGTTTTGTGCACTGTGGATATTGTAATGCGAGCATGGCACAGCCTAAGGAATCCATCAGGCAATATCTGGCTGTGCTGTAGGCAAGCGGGCTTTCAATTTTATAGCTTGTGACATAATCTGCGATGGCGGTCAGTTCGCGATCGGCAGCGGGGCGTAAATTGACATCTGCTATGTGCATACTCATGTTTAACCTCGATCAATGAGTGGAATATAAGCGCGTGGTTCAGGTCCAATATAATTGGCTTCAGGGCGGATCAAGCGATTATCTTCACGTTGTTCTATAATGTGTGCACTCCACCCAGATAGGCGCGACATGACAAATAAAGGTGTGAACAATTGTGTTGGGATACCGCAAAAATGATAAGTGGTAGCGCTGTAAAAATCTAAGTTGGGGAATAAGTGTTTTTCATCCCACATGATTTTTTCGATGCGTTCAGAGACGGCATACAGATAACCATCTTTTGCATTAGCAGAAAGCGCTTTAGACCATTTCTTTATAATGTCTGAGCGAGGATCCGAAATTTTATAGACGCGATGACCGAAACCCATGATCTTGGCTTTTTTCTCTAAAAGTGCTCTGATGCCTTTTTCGGCTTCGTCTGGTGTTTTAAATTGTGAGACTAACTCCATGGCTGCTTCGTTTGCACCACCATGCAAGGGTCCACGTAATGTGCCAATCCCGCTGACGATGGCGGAATAAAAATCCGATTCAGTGGAAGTTGTCACGCGTGCAGCAAAAGTGGAAGCGTTGAATTCATGCTCAGCATAAAGAATTAATGATACGTCCACTGCGCGACGTTGTTCTTCATTAGGTTTGCTGCCTCGTAACAAATAAAGAAAATAGCCTGCGATAGTATCTTCGTTACAAGTGGTGCTAATTGATTTGCCATTTTGGTGAAAGTGATACCAGTAAAGTAAAATTCCTGGTACGCAAGCAATCAATTTGTCGGCAATATCTTGTTGATGAAATTGTTGGGATTCCGGTTCAAAACAGCCGAGTGCGGAGCATCCCGTGCGCAACACATCCATGGGATTGGTATTGGCAGGTAATTTTTCCAGGATTGATTTTAATTCGGCTGGCAATTCACGTAATGAAATCAGCTTTTTTTTGTAATCAATCAATTGTGTTTTATTGGGTAGCGCGCCATAAATTAATAAATAAGCCACTTCTTCAAAAGTCGATTCGGACGCCAAATCATGAATAGAATACCCGCGATAAGTTAAATCCAGGCCTTCTTTTCCGACTGTGCTGATCGCGGTATCACCTACAATTAATCCTGCTAAGCCACCGGTTTTTTTATTCATCTTCATTTTCCTTAGAAAAGAGTTCATCAAGTTTTTGTTCGTAAGCGTAGTAATTTAAAAAATCATAAAGTGCTTCACGGGTTTGCATTTCGGCAAGTAGATTTTTTTGAGAACCTTCTTGTCGGATGGTGTCGTAAGTTTTGAGGGCGGCGGTGTTCATTGCACGAAAAGCGCTGAGTGGATATAAAACCATACTGACGCCAGCGTGGGCTAATTCTTCCACAGTAAATAATGGCGTGACACCATATTCAGTAATATTGGCGAGGACCGGTACATCAATTTGAGAGATGAGGGTGGCGTATTGCGTTAGCTTGGTTGCTCCTTCAAAAAAAATCATGTCAGCACCCGCATCAATATAATGTTTCACACGTTCGATGGCTGCGTCTAAGCCTTCTACCGCTAACGCATCGGTTCTTGCCATGATGACAAAGTCTGGATCGGTTTTGGCATCGACACAGGCTTTGATCCGGTCCGTCATTTCAGATATACCAACGAGAGCCTTTCCTGGTCGATGTCCGCAGCGTTTAGCTTGCACTTGATCTTCAATGTGTATGCCCGCAGCGCCCGCGCGTATCATCTCTTGAATGCTGCGGGCAATATTAAAAGCACTGCCCCATCCTGTATCGATGTCGACTAACAAGGGTAAATCAACAGCGCTGGTAATGCGACGAACATCAATGAGTACGTCTTCTAGATTGGTGATGCCAAGATCCGGTAAGCCATAAGAAGCGTTGGCGACACCCGCCCCAGAGAGATAAATGGCTTTGAATCCGACACGCTCAGCCATGAGTGCTGTGTAGGCATTGATGGTGCCAACAATTTGTAGTGGTTTTTCAGTTCTTAATGCTAGCCGTAGCCTGGCGCCAGGGGAGATGTGGGTCATCGTCATTGACAACTCCTTGTCATGTTAGGATTGTCCAAATGCCTTCTGTGGTTGCATGACAACACACAAATTGATCCCGACTCTTGCCAAAAGGGAGGGATCGCTTTTGGAATATAACACCTTGATAGTAAGCTATTTTTTGCGATTTGACCAGCAACACTCGCGCGACTGTGCTAAAATTGTATAGTTATACCTAAGATGGTGATTTTATATAACAGTCACAAAGGAGGTACGACTATGCAAGTCAAAGACGTTATGTCAACAAATCCAATTTATCTCTCGCCCACAGCCACTCTCACGGAAGCAAGCTCTGAGATGTTTTTACATAATTGGGGATTTTTGCCAATTGGTGAAAATGATCGTCTTGTTGGTGCTCTGACAGATAGAGACATTACAATTCGTTCTTCAGCAAAAGGATTGAATCCTACAAAGACCCAGGTGAAAGACGTGATGACAAAAGGTATTTTATGGTGTTACGAAGATGATGATATTGCGAATGTCACAAAATACATGAGCGAAAAACATGTTCATCGTTTAGCTGTGTTAGACAGGAATAAGCGATTAACAGGTATTATCTCTCTCAGTGATATTGCAACTAAAACACATGATGCAAGAATGTGTGGCCAGTTTATTGAATCACTTTATCAAAAAACAGATCAATCACATTAAAGGCAGAGAAAAGAAAGTCGCACTTCGGTGAAGTGCGACTTTTGTGATGCGGGTGTTAGCTGAAGTGGTAAGACAAACCTAAACCTACGAAGTCTGTGCTATTCAAATTACCATTGCTGGTTTTTTGAATGCGGGTGTAGGAAAGATCGGTTGAAAGTTGTTGGGTGAAGTCATAGCTTACACCAACGCCCAATTCAGGATAAACTTTGCCTTCGCTGAATGAAACGCGTGAGTTACCGTTGCTGATGCCGAAGCTTTCGTTCAAATAAGCCGCGCCTAATTTACCGTACACGCCGAAACTATTTGAGAGAGGCATCATTGCTTTGGCAGCAATATCGACCGCGTAGGTTTGAATGTCGCCTGATTCATGTTTTACAGTCGCATTGCTAAATTTCATGTAGCCGAGTTCAGCGGCAAAGTTTTGGTTGATTTGATAGCCGCCAAACAATCTGCCAGCAATGCCGGTGTCGTTTGTTTTATAACCTTGAGTGTTAACGCCTTTAAAAATGTTGGTCTGGCCCCAGCCGAGTTGGCCGCCAACGTATGCGCCAGCGATGGTTGCTGATGCGGTGGATGCAATAAATAAGCCAGCGAGACTGGCGATCGCTAAGGATAAAAGTTTTTTCTTGTTGAACATTTTTTTGTTACTCCTAGTTAATAAGCTCTGAAATTATCCATCTCTAGGCTGGGGATGTCAAGAATTGACCTAAATGATTAAAAAATAACGCAGTTAATTTTTGGTTAGTGTAATAAAAACACTTTATGTTTAAATTAAAAGCAGATAATTTTTTGCTTTGTGATAAGAGCGCGTCTGTTGACTGGGGTCCTGTCAGGATAGGATGACTTTTCCGTGCTCGCCAGAGGCTCCGCGCGAAAAAGCCATCCTATCCTGCCACCCCGTTTTTTTTGATTCACTTCAACTTCGTTGAAGCGAAAAGAACGTATTTACCGAACATTAATTAATGCGCGCATAGAACTCCGACGTACCGTGGCTTTAGACTGTTTAAGTTGGGCTAGATGGCAAGAAATCTTTGCGGCGAACGTATAACGTTCGAATGACAGAGGCAATCACATTTCCGGCTTCGTCAACAATATCCACGGGTCTATCAAAAACGTATTTGCCTTTTTGATCTGTGGTCGCTTTGATTTGTTGAATCTCATCTGCTGAAAAAGTGAAGGATGCTTTGATTGTGCCGCGTCCAGGTTTTTTAAAATCAATGCTCGCTGCTTTGTCCCAAACAATATAATCCTGTCCGAGATTTTTGAGTAGCATCAGCATCATGAAAGGATCTGTCATCGCGAAAATGGAGCCACCGAAATGTGTTCCCACGTAGTTTCTGTTATACCATCTTATTTTTAATTCTACTTCGACATGACGATAGTCAGGCGTCACTTTTGTAATGTGAATACCAGCTCCCAAGAGCGGAGGCCAAAAGTTGATGATGACGCGAAACACGCTTAACGGTAAATTATCTTGTAAACGCGCAAGAAAATGCTTCGCCATAAATTATTCTCGTCCATGAGTTGAATTCATCATCATAACGGATTTTATGCTATGTTGAAATATTCTTCCTATAATTTCAGAAAGCGAAAACAAGCAAGGGCGGTGTTTTTTGCTGCCTCAAGATCAATGGCATCTTGAATGTTTTGATTCTGAATGCTATTGGTTTTTGTTGCTCGCACACTTTCTTGGAAAAACGAATGAGAATTTGTTTGAGCATGTATGCTTATACCGCTAGCTGAATTTGCGCTTGGTGTTGTGGACGCCATATCTTTACTGCTCTCTGCTTGCGAAGAAGCAGTCAAGGTGCCAGGCAGTGTCGTAATTTCAGGGGCGACACTTCGAGTGGTGCTCTCTGCCTCTGCTCCTTCTATTTTATTGACTGATTGCGGTGAGGAGGCTCTCGGTGTTTTTTGCTCTTCCTGCGCCGATTCTATTCTGTTTGTTAAAGCAGCGACATTTAAGGCTGCGAGAGGTGCAATGATATTTGCACTATGATTTTTGCGAGCTGGTGGTTTCGCCTGCAATTTGAGTGCTTTTCTAAGGCTAATTGCATCCTGGATCCGCTTGGTGGCTTCTTCATGGGCTGTTGTTAATTTTGTAGGAATATACGGAACTTGATAAGAGGACTTTTTAGGTGTGACAGGTGGAGTCGACGATGCAGGAGGAAGTTGATCTTCTTGGCTCTTATTTTCATCCCGTTTAGGCGTCGTTTCACCGAATGAATCAGATAAAGAGCCGCCGATATAGGGATGTGTTTTTTTGATATAGTCGGGTTTAATAAAATGATAGAAAGCATGCGCCAATGATTTATATGAAATATTTTTGATGCTATTTAGAATGCGTTGCAAGTCAGCGAATGTGAATGAGGTTTCTTTTTCTGCTTTAGAAAAAGATGACCGTCTGGCAGTGGCTGTAATGAGAAAAGTGGGTATAAGGCAGGAATCATTTTCATACCTTGCCTTTACTTTATCTAAATATTCCACTAACACTTGTAACTTTTTAGGATCGATATTTGCCCCAATGTCACGAAGAAATGCATTGGTGGATGAGGCTTGGATGACAATGGCAGGTACAGGTACAGGTACAGCGGCAGATGCTGCTACTGCTGCAGATGAAGATGATGTATCCTTTGGTTCCTCAGAGTTGGTTTGGGAGTAAGACACGCATATTTTCATGCAATTCTTAGCTTCCGTTTCGAGATACTTTTTTCTTTTTTTCACTGTTTCCGGAGTGGTTTCGGAGTGTTTTTTAGCATAGGCTTGTATCAATATTCTTACCATGGGAATGTTATGGCGAATATCGGCTAAGCGCATAGCGCTTAATCCACGTTTGGTAATCGGTTCGATATCCGCTCCACGCTCCACCAAGTCTTCCAGTATAGCAAGTGAGTCATGGTGGGTAGCAAGATGCAAAGGGGTGAAATTGGCGTCATCAATTCGCAGCATTCTTCTTTTTTCTTCGTCGTCCGGTGCGTCAAATTGGGTCTCTCTGATAGCACAAACGGGATTTAGATTTTTGACTTTACGCACGACAATATCATAGATATTTTTATTTTCATTCAGCGTTGCTACATGAAGTGGTGTAATCAAGGCGTTCACAGCCATTTCGGCTTTTGTTTTAGGATTAGTAAGAATCGCATCACAAGGAATGAAAATATCCAGGTCGATGTTGAGAGTGGGGAAAAGATGCAGGAAGATCTGTTCTGTGTCTCCATTATCTGCTCTTAAGGTTCTAATTATTCGCTTCTCTAATAGATCTTGATAGCGGCTCACTTTTTCAGCTAGATATTCATCCTCTTTATTTGCTTTCATCCAATTTAAAATAAATTGTATAAATCCGACATCGTAATTTTCTGCAGCCACATAAGCGGCTTCTTTAAAATCCGACGAGGACGCACCATAAGTTAATGCATCAGAAGTGTAGGTTAAAATGTTTGCTCTGAAAGTCTCTCGTTTTTTCGCTAAAATAGGATCCAGTGTTCTATGCGCTATGAGAGTCGCTAATTGTTTTTCTTCATCCACATTGCTATTTGAATGAGATGTGTCATCGCTCCAGATATTTAAGCAAGGATAAAGATATCGAGTCAGGTTGTCCGCAGTATCTGTAGGTAGTCTTAAAACGTGTGATTGAATGGAGTAACAAGCCAGAATGGTTAAATATTTGAAATCCAGCGTGACCATTGGCAAAAAGATTTGATGAAGCAGTTTGTTAAAACCACAGTATGCGATAAAGGGATAAAAATTCTCAATGATTGACCGTTGCTTGTGTAGATTATCTGATTTTGCATTCTCAAAAATAGGTTTCAGTTTGCGAAGCAGTTCGTTTTCGATAAGCTCCAACTTGGAGAGTACATACTCCGGCTTTTCGGCGTTTTGCAATAAGTCAGCATAATCTTTATCGAGGGCGCGTAAGATGTTTTTTAATTTCGCCTTGCCTTTTGCAATGGCCTGTAAATGTGTTTTGGAGCCGCTTTCTGGCTGCTTGTTTTCTTCAGGAGAGGGTGCTGAAGCCGCAGCAGCGGTTGCCGCTAAGGGAGTTGACGTCGGTAATGAATTTGATTCTTGTGTAGAATGATGACGTTGCATGCTATCCTCGTTTTGATTGTGATGCGATATGAGTGCGCATTTTGTTTATTATATTTCTTGAAGTGCTGAAGTATACTGTAAATGCTGCCGGTGATCAATTAAAGAGCACATAATGGGGTATAATTTAAACAAAGCCTAAGGGAGGGGTGATTTAATGCGATCTTTAGTGAGTCGAATTCTTTGTTTGGTTTTCATCTCGTGTGTTTGTATGGGTGTCTTGGCGGAAAATCAATACATTAAACCTTCAGCAACAGTATTAAAAAAGCAGCTAACGTCGCTCCAATATCATGTGACACAAGAGCAGGGCACCGAGCCACCTTTTCATAATGCTTATTGGAATAATGAAGAGCCGGGCATTTACGTTGATATTGTGACCGGAGAGCCACTTTTTAGTTCGCTAGATAAGTATGATTCTAAAACAGGTTGGCCGAGTTTTACTAAACCATTGGAGCCTGCTAATGTTGTTACACAACCGGATAACAGCTTGCTAATGTCTCGAACAGGAGTGATTTCCAAGCATGGCCAATCGCATTTGGGGCATGTTTTTGACGATGGCCCACCGCCCACTCATCAACGTTATTGCATGAATTCTGCCGCGCTGTTATTTATTCCTGTTGCGGATTTGCAAAAGCGTGGGTATGGAAAATATTTACGATTATTTGAAAAGTCGCCGAAAAAATAAATCAGCTGATCGTTATGATGCTGTTACAAAATATCCCGGAATTTGAGTTATCAAATTCCGGGTAATGCCATTACTGTTTTTTCACATCAATTAATTCAACTTTAAATACCAGGGTTTCGTTTGGTCCGATATTTGGTGGTGCGCCTTGTTCGCCATAAGCTAATTCTGAAGGGATATAAAGCATCCAGGTAGAGCCTGGCTTCATTAATTGAAGTGCTTCAGTCCAGCCTGGGATCACGCCATTAACAGGGAAAGAAATCGGCTCGCCGCGCTTATAAGAGCTATCAAATTCCGTGCCATCGATTAATGTCCCAGCGTAATTCACCGTGACAGTATCGCTAGTCGTTGGTTTTGATCCTTTGCCGTCCTTCATGACTTTATATTGTAAGCCATCTGGCAATGTGACAACGCCAGCTTTATGTTTGTTAGCTAATAAAAATGCTTCACCAGCGGCTTTGTTTTTGGCTTCAGGGGAAGATTGGGTTTGTGATGCTGCTACTGCATTTGTGCTTTCTGCAACCGCTGCGGATGCGTTGCCACATAAAACGCTGAGGCTGAGTATTGCGATAGAGGTTTTTATTGCAAATCCGTATTTCATACCAATTGACTCCTAATATAATTTGGACATCAGATTTAACTTAACAGCTGTCAGATCTGGCCTGCGTAACTATATCACTAAATTACCGGCGGGTGATAAGGGGTAGGCGATTTTTTTCATCAGTTTAAGTGATTGATAATAACTGTACTTATGGCAATTTTGAGTACTAGGCGCACGCTTTAGGCGACCAGGAAATGATATAATTGATTCATTGATTTAATTCAGCATCTGACGGGAGAAAATTTATGAAGGTAAATTTTAATCGAGCCGTAGGTTTGTTTTTCTTGCCGTTGTTATTACTGAATACGCAAGCATTTGCCGAGTATGTTGTCGTTGGAGGTTATCCTTCCTCTTATGTTCCTGCACCTTATGTGTCTGGTCCTGTTGTGTATGCACCACCTGTGGCTTGCTCGCCATACAGTCCTTATTGTTATTCTACACAGAGCAATTGGCTGGCAGCGGGTGTGATAGGAGGATTGGCGGTGGGCGCATTGGCGAGTAGTTGGGGTGGTGGTTGGAATGGCGGCTGGAATGGTAATTATAATAATTACAATAACTGGAATCATTCGGGTTGGAATAACTCAAATTGGCATAATGGAAATTGGAATAATGCCAATTGGCATAATTCAAATAGCGCTGCCAATTTTCACCAAAATGTTAATCAATTTCAGAATAACCATCCGAACGCAGTGAATAATTTCAATAGTAATCACCCGCATGCAGTGAATAATTTCAACCAGCATAATGTGTCAGCACAACACTTTGATAATCACCGCCAATATGCACCGCAGCATTATAATAGGGGTAATTTCGGTCATCGGGCATATAGAGGGGGTTATAATCGAGGGTTTAATCGTGGTGGTTTCCACAGACGATAGAAAAAACAGCCCAGTCTTAGTTGATTTGCTTGTTTTGCACTAGTAAGAAGGCAGGGTCGTGATAGAGTAAATCAAAAAACTCTATATAACCCTAGTCTAGGGAGAATATTATCGAATGGTAAACTACTGCCAGATTTATTATCCTTTGTAACCCTTACAATCTTCGCACATCAATCGCGGTGTCATTCTTCGTCATAAGCTACAGCGTAATTGATCATCGATTATTCGCGTCGCTAGTACTGCTCTATCTGAAGCGTTTATCAAAGCAAGATCAATCCCTCTAACTGCTTCAGGGCTCCGTTTTAAAGGTAATTAGAGCTTGGGGGTTTTTAAATTCATTTGTTGTCTCTTCAAGATCACAAATTCCTTGCTCAATATTTTTAGGGCTCTTCATTATGTTAAATCAATAGGTTGGAGCTTTATTGAGTGGAAAAGCAGTTAATGTTGCCTTAATATTATTAATTTATAATAAATTGTGTTAAAAAGGGTCAATTGATAAGCCCGTAAGCCAATAATAATAAAAAGGGTTTGTGACCGCCTTGTGGCAAGTTAATAAGATGAGGGGTAGAGAGAAGCATGCAATCAAGAGAAAAGGTTAAAGCAGCACTTAAAGAGCTTCTAAATGACATTGCTGATATGCCCTCTATTCCTGTTCTCGAGCAGAATATCGAGGCTCACACACAAGAATATAGAAGATTAAACGAATTAAAAGCCAGCGCAGAAAAAAATGTGCTGCAACGTCTTATATTGCCAAAGGATATAGACGAGCAATTGATGAATTGCAAAGCCAATTTGCACCAAAATATGCTATTAGAAAATCGCTGTCGAATGTTAAAGCCATTTTTGTTACCCATTCACAATGATCTCTTCAAATTAATGGCGGAATATCAGTCATCAAATAAAATTTTTTCTCCTAAAAAATTAATCGAATTACAAGATGCGATGCTTGAGATTAAGAATGCTTCATCTCGTCTGCTAGATCCTAAAAATAAACTGGAACTGGCTGATATTCGTGTTTTGGATAAGACGATTCATGAGCAAATAAATCGGCTCATCGATGCTGAATTAATTGAAAATATTGATGCGCCCTTTAATATAGATGCGACGGAAAGTGAGTCGTGGGAAATTCCGCAATTTTCCGTGCGACCGCATCCTCCTGCAACTTCATCAAAGATACTTGGCTCGGTAGCCGATACATCGGCAGCGTCTGACTCATTTTATGATGACTTATGGGTCGATGGCGAAGAAAAAGCGCCAGAGCCTAGTTCTGCTTCTGTTTCAAGCCATCAATCACAAGCGAGTTCCTCATCCTCAGCGTCCGTTATGACGGCTTTGCTGCCTTCATTAACAAACGAGGCGGGTGAATATTTAGGGCCCATTTTGCCCCCGCTGTTACCGCCAGAAAAAATCGAGTTGAGTGCTGAAGAAAAGCAAATTGCAATGAAGTCAATTCAGGCTGCATTTAATGAATTGAATATAACATTCATTCAGATAAAAAAGAGCTTAATAAAAAAAATTAAAGATATCAAGCAAGATAGTCGTGAAATTTTAGAGGACAAAAAAAAGCTGTCGGATGAATTAAACAGTTTTGAGGTCTTAATCGAATCAAAAAATGATGGCGGTGTTGCCAGCGCTGAATTGAAGCAGCTCATCGAAGACCAAGAAGGGTACTTGGTGGAAAATGACGGTATGCTTGCACATAATCAGTCAGATCTTGAGTGTATCGAGCTATGTCAATTGTTTATGGCAGAATTGAGATATGAAAGTTGCTTTCTGGATAAAGGCGCGGTGCCAATTGTTCCAGAGGCAATACTTCAGGGGATTGATGAGATCGATAAAGCACTCGAGTCATTTATGGATCTTTCTTATAATGAAAAGCGACACGAGGCAGATAATATCTTTAAATTATTTGCTATTCTCCTTTGCCATTATTTTCCTAATCGTGCGGTTGAAAAGCCAACGCCGAAAGCAGACAGTGGGCTGATTCACGATGATGAAGCACAAGCAAAAGAAGTTAAAAAATTGCTAGAACATATTCAGCTGATTAAACAGGATCTAAAAGACTCCCTGGAAGTTCATGATAAAACGGTCTCTATTTTACAGGCTGCGGAAGTGAAATTATTAGATCAGTTAAATAAAATGAATAGCTATTTTCGCTTGCATCATGATGTTAAAGCGCTGGAGTTAACCGAGTTCGCACTCTCCAATTTGGAAACAGACACGGCAAAAAAAGATTATTATGCCGCGTTATATCAATGGATTAATCAGGTAGGTGCTGCTGTGTCTCAAGTTGTCGCGCAGAAAGCAGAGGAAAGATGGGCGCGTTTCAATATTACCATTCATCCTGCGAGTGGCAGACTCCCCATGTTGCCTGTTGATAATCTGCCAGACAGTATGGCTAGATCTGTGTCCCCAGGATTTTTTGATCGTGCTCCTTACGCTACAGCGAGGGTGCCACAATCATTGTCGTTATCATCTCTGTCACAGTCGTCTTTTGTCGGGGCAGGGCGCTCACCGGAATCTTTGTATGAGCATAAAAACCAGCCTTAAATGATTTTGCTTCTTTACGGCTTTTATTTTGTTTTATTAAAAACCTTTTAATAAGCGATGAATTTTTTGCTTAAACAAAAAAATTATTGTTTTTAACTGATTGAAATATTAGTTATATTTCATTTTTCTTCGCTGTGATTTCCATCAGTCATTTTTTATTTTCTTAAACAAGCCTGTCGTATGAGTTGTTGTATTTTGCTTTATCATTTATGAAAAATGATATAATAATCTCATAACATTCATAACAGGCCAGTTTAGGGGGTTTATATGAAAGCGTTAAAGGCAAAGACTAAATCAAAAACAAAAACAAAATTAAAATCCAAAGTCAAAGCGAAGCCTAAAACTAAAGCTAAAACAAAATTAAAATCCAAAGCAAAAACGGTTTTAAAGCTCAAGGCAAAAGCAAAGCCAAAAGCAAAGCCAAAAGCAAAGCCAAAAGCAAAGCCAAAAGCAAAGCCAAAAGCAAAGCCAAAAGCAAAGCTCAAGGCAAAAGCTAAGGTCAAACCTAAAACCAAGTTGAAAGCAAAAGCCAAACAAAAGCCTAAAGCTAAGCTAAAGTCAAAAACGAAAATAAAGATTAAAGCTAAGACCAAAGCTAAAGTTGTATCGAAAGTTAAATCTAAGGCTAAAGTGAAAGCAAAAGTTAAAACCAAAACCAAATCCAAATTGAAGGTGAAATCGAAAACTGCTACAAAACCTAAATTAAAATCAAAAGCAAAATCGACAACAAAGTCTAAGTCCAAAGTGGTATCAAAGCAGAAGACAGCGCCTAAGGTGAAAGTCGTTAACAAACCCAAAAATAATTACACAGAAGAACAAAAAGAAAAATTACTGCATTTGATAGAGTTGATTGTCAATCTGCGTCGTAGTGACAGAAGTGGTTTAGGGAGCTACGAAACAATAGATAGGATTTTAGATGAATACAATCAGCATTATAGAGACGTCTTATCTAAGTTTGACGCCATCATTGAATATGGTATGAAAAAAGACCCCGCATTCTTACCTAAAAATACCTTTATTTCTACAGCCCAAAAGAGTGATTATGAGATTAAGTTATACGCTCTGTTAGAAAATATCTGGAATGACATGCTGAACTATGAAGAGGCATTCGATCAAATGAATGCAATTTATGTAGGTTCGCTGACTGAAAAAACCAGTAGCCATTTTGAAAACGAAAATGAGTATGAATAAATAACGGTGAGAACACAATGACCGCTCGACGGACGCGCATCGTTGGGCGGTATTCATCTATTTAAAATCTTGTTACATTCTTACGAGGCCAGTTATGGAAATTACCGTTGGCGAAGCGGGAAAAGGCAAGCTATCACAAGAAATTAGAATAGGAAGTCATGTTCTTCTAGGCGATGAGCCGATAGCAAACGGCGGTAATGATACTGGGCCGTCTCCCTATGATTTTTTGTTAGCAGCCTTAGGGACATGTACATCCATGACCGTGCGAATGTACGCAGATTTTAAAAAGATCCCACTCGATTCTATTCACGTTACGCTTAATTATGAAAAAATTCACGCCAAGGATTGTGTTGATTGTGAAAATCCCTCAGCTAAAATAGATCACATTGATAGAAAAATTGAATTGCGTGGCAATTTAACAGATGAACAGCGCGCTAAATTATTAGAAATAGCGAATAAATGCCCGGTGCATCGTACCTTGACTTCAAAAATTGAAATCGAAACCAGTTTAATCCAATAAATCGAGAAATCGCTTCAACCCCTACGTACGTTCTCAAGCCCCAACGTACGTTCTAAACCCCTGCGTGCGTTCTCAAACCCCTACGTACCGTGGCTTGTCCACGGCATCCAGAAAACTCTCAAACCAGCTGTCAATCGCTGGATACCCCGTGGACAAGCCACGAAACGTTGGGGTTTTCTGTGGGGGTTGGGTGCAAATGCTTAACGTTTACCTTGCATCCATGGCACAATTAATTTTCTCTGATCTTCCTCACTTAACTGCAATTCCTCTGCCAGTGAAATAGCGGCTTCTCGCTTCAATTGCTTTGACCAGGAAGCAGAGAACATCAACTGATTGCTATAGCTTTTCACTATACTGCTGCCAAGTAACTCTTTTAGCTCGCTCACATAACCTTGAACCTTCTTAGTGTTACTATGTTTTACGACAATATGGGGTTCTTTGTCCTTTTTTACTGAGCCCGATATAGATTGAATATTACTGCTTATTTTATCAATCAAATGACGACAAAGCTTCGCTTCCTCAACATGAGATTTATCATTTTCAAAAAAATCTAAAGCACAATGTGCTAAGTAATAAGCTACCTGAGGGTTTATTTGTTGTAATCTTTTAGCATGAGCAAAACAAACATCACCATTCACAACAATTGCATTATATTTTTTACGTTTTTCCTCAAAAAAGGGCGATACTACTTCAGCACCATTTATTCCGGTAAAAAATCGAAAAGCAGGATATTGCTCTAAAGCATAAGCGTCAGAGACTTGGACGGGTAAAAGATGATATGCATGCTTGAAGCGTACTAATGTTACATCTTCAAACTCACGCTCACATAAAGAAAGTAGAAATGGTACATTGGGAATAATCGTATCATTAAAGAGTATATCGTATGCTAAGGCGGATGTTGAAGATTGTGCTATTTTTAAAAGCTTTATCACAGGTAGCAAATTTTGATCTGTGCTCTCTTGAACAGCGGCAGATATTTCACGCGGTATAATAAGCGGACGGCAACCTAGCATCATTAAAAGTGTATTGACAATAATACGTGCGGAACGCTTGTTCGCAAAAACAAAGGGATGAACGGTAGCATGTCGATACAACAAATACGCAGCACACTCTAACGGATTTTTATTTTCTTTTATCATCGATAAGAAAATGGCATATGTTTTTTGCATCGAGGGCTCAATTTCATCGGGATCCATCCTCATACCGTTTACCAACTGGTATGCTTTCAGTTCATCAGTTTTATCTAAACCTAACTGTTTATAAACTCTGCCAGCATATCGGATAGCATAATCTGGAGACAGTATTGCAGAAAGCTCTCGTGCCTTTTGCATCATTTTTTCAAGTCTAAGCGGGAAAAAATTCTTGTAATCCGTCGCTACTTTTTCGCCATGTGTCATTTTTAATATTTGATAATTGTGTTCAGAAAATTCTTCGCCATGCTCAAAGTCAACGTCAGGGATACCTGTTTCTTGCAGCGTACACATTTGCAAAGCACTGAATTCGCCTGCAGGATGATAAAATTGCTTACCTAAAGAAAGTGAACGCGCAGCAATGCGATTAATATTTTTTGCAAAATTTAACAAATCCGTCACGTTTAACTTACTAATATCTCGCGGTAAAAAGTGCGCTTCCGCATAGGCAAGTGCATCAAGCTGTTCAATAAATTGATTAAATTCAAACACTTTATTAAAAAAATTAGCATCTTCAGCTTTTTGAAAACTGAAATCACTGGCTTCAGCACCAAAATTACTTTTAAGATATCGGGGAAATTTAGTGAGATTTTCTCGTGATGCAGCCATATGTTCGCCTTGTTTTTAGAATTGATTTGGCGTTATTTTAAATTAACAGTGATGATGTGTCCACTATTTATACTATCGCTATTTTTAAAAAGGGTTCTTTCCTCGATGATCCGGTGGTAATCAATAAAACACTCTCGCATTGACATATGACTCAGGACAATCAAATTCCGATACCAGCGAGTCGCGCGCCGCCTGTTGGTTTAGTGCAATAGAGCTCAACTTTTAACAATGATAAGGCGTAGCACGGACTAAGACCCCCACGCTTTTTGTGGGGGTTGTGTCCGCGAAACCCTGCTCATGTTCATTTCGAAGATGTAACTCCAGAAGCGTGCTTGTTATATTTTTTTCTTCGCGAAGATGATTGTCGTGTGAGAAAAGGAAATGCAGCTAGAAATTTTACCGCAATAAAACAGGTTGCTTTGAATCTTTTAAAGCAAGAAAGAACACTCCATGCTGAATTAAAAATCAAACGAGAACAAAGCTGGATGGGGTCATTAATATTTAGCTAAGCAACAATTAATATTCAAATGAAGAGAGTAAATGGACAGGGTTTCGCGGACACAACCCCCACAAAAAGCGTGGGGGTCTTAGTCCGCGCTACCAAATTTTATCATTACAGCGCATCTGGGTCTGGTTTTTTCACCAGCGCTTCATCCACGGCATACAAAGTACAATCTTTGGTGCCTTGTGACTCGCAGGTATCAACCGCTTCCACTTTTGCATTATCTGCCGAACGGCGGCCTGATCGCCATCCGTAAGAGCCATCAACTGCTGTGGCAAATGCTTTGTGTGGAGGGCTACGAAGATAGGCAGCGAAGTCGCTTTTGCCATGGGATGATAAGTTAGGAGGGGCGGGTAAATTTTTTGGTTGTGGTAAGGGCAACAAAGTTTTTGTTAATGCTATACCATGGTTCGCTAAAAAAGTATCAACGAGTGGTGTCCAAATGGGAATGCCTGTTGTTGAAAATAAAAAGTGACCTTCTTTTTGATAAGGCCCCGGTTGGATCATGGTAGCTTTGCCGCCATTTTTATTAAACGCTTCTAATAATTTTTGAGCGAGTTCAGGATTAAAGAAATGATCATTCTTCGCGTATACCCATAACATAGGCACTTTTGAAGTTTTTCCCAGCTCACCAAAGGCAGAAATGAGAGCGTCTTCGTCGCACACAGTATTATCTGCAGTCGATCCGCGGCCACCGGCAAAGCTAATAGCGAGTACAAGACCAGGAGGTGGCGAGTCAGCGGTGAGTGCAACTGTAGCAAAACCACCTGCAGAAACGCCAACAGCGATCATGCGGCTTGTGTCAACTTGCGCTAGAGTGCCGAGATAATCAATGGTCGCGTGCAAATCTCTGGATGAGGATAATCCCGCAGCAAGGTATTTCGGAGAATCACAACTGCCATACGTGTCATTCCAGATGCCGCCTGATTGCCCATATCCGCGACGTAATACTACCGCTGCGGTAAACCCGCGTCTGGCAAATTCCATGGCGATAGGGAGGTATGAGATGGCGGTCATTCCCGGACGATCTTTGGCTGCGCGTGGTGAGCCATGGCTTATCAACGCTAAAGGGTGTTTGCCGGGTGTATTCGGCCAGACTAAAATGGCTTCAAGGCCTTTGGTGTCAGCTTCCGTCATGGGGATTTGTATTTCTTTCCACAGTATGCTGTCAGCGCAGTTTGCATAACCTGTATAAAACAAGCAAATAATGGATACTAATAAGCAGCGTCCTAACATGCGGTCTGGTCCCCTTAAGATAGGAAATCAAGAATGGCTTCATTTATTGTATGCAAATACGCATTGGTAATGCTATCAATACATGCGCCATATTTTTGGCGTAATAAATTAATTGTGCTTAACAATCACTCATCATGGTCGGCCAACCTATGGTTTGATGTAAAAATTAATGTCGCGGAACATTGTAAGGCGGTGCGGGTCTACTGGTAGGAAAAGTATTGGGAGTAGCGGTGA
Source organism: Gammaproteobacteria bacterium (assembly GCA_031291175.1). Lineage (GTDB taxonomy): Bacteria > Pseudomonadota > Gammaproteobacteria > DSM-16500 > DSM-16500 > UBA5158. The sequence continues at coordinate 120,056 of JARLJO010000045.1, read as the reverse complement.
ATATGGGCGCGGTCGATGGAAACATGTTTGGGCTGTATTGACGCATAATACGTTGCCCGGCATTGGGTTGCTTAACGGTATTATTTTCCTTGGGCGGCGTTTCCTTAGAATGAAATGTTCTATCATGATGGTAGGGCCTGTAAGGTCCATCAAAATAGAATGGCACGAAAACGGGATAACTGTCGGAAACTGTGTTTGTATTGGTATTAGCAGCGGGTGCTGAGTCCTCTTTTTCGTAAAGATTATTCGGTGCGTCAGTGGAATATTGGAAGCTTTTACTATTGCTGATATTGCCGCCACAGCTGGGTTTAATGGAAATGGCAAGTACATTCCCATCTTTATCAGCAAAACCAGTAATGGTAGTACCATCAGGAAATGAATCAGTAAAATCATACTCGATAAACTCACCATCGCCTAAGAGGCCGCTCGCATGAGTGAGAGTGAGTCTTTGATTCAGTAAGGCGTCATTAAATTCTCTTTCTGTTGCGCTCATGTCTTTATTTTGGCTGCGAAGATCGGATTGGCCGGTTGCTTCTCCTCTATCATTAAATTCCACATAAGCCACATCGCCATTATCAAATTTCCAACGATATCCGCGTAAAATAATAAGAGTTTGAGAGTCATTTTCTGATTGAATGATGCTTTTAACATCATTGATTTTGGTGCCATCCTGAATGGCTGTATAAACACGGCAAGCAGCATTTGTTTGATCCGCATGGCCAATGCTGGAAAAAGTGGTAAGCAAAAATAAAGCGATGATCAGAAGAGGCTTCATACATTCATTCCTGGTATAAAGCTTGCAGTATAATAGGACATTATAACATGTTTCTAAATACTGCACTTTGCAGGATCAATTAGCTATTGTTTCATAGCTCATCATGACAGACTTAACATAACTCTCTGTTTAAAAATTTATTTTATCTTTATTTCTGATATTTGATTGTCTTATTCGTCTCTTCAGGCGTAATTTGTGATGGTTGTTTTTTAACGTCTCTTGTTTGCCAAAATGAAAAATGATTTGTAGCTTGAGGTGCAAGAGTTTTGCCGCCAAATTCAAAAGCCATGCTGAGAACATTCAGATGGATAAATCGATATAAAAAAAGATTGGTGCCGCAACTGACACTCAATAAGTTATATAACATCTGTAAAGCATTGGCAGGATTGGTAACAGGAACTCTGCAAGTGGGATGAGTGTAGACGTTTCCTTTAGCTAATCCCGTGAGAGTATATTTAATCCCATCGCGTGAAAAATTAGGTGTTGTACCTGCTTTGCTTGCCTGCAGCATATCTGTCGTTGCTTCCCAGATAATGCCTTTATGGCAGACGGCGGTATAGCCGGTGATAAACAATGTGTTCAGTAAATCTTGGGAACCAAAAAGATAACTTGAAAAGCCTAATTCACGGCAGAAATAAAATGCGGTGAGTGGTAAGTTGAATTTGGTAAAAGGAATAGGTCTAGATAAATGAGTTGTGTTTTGCTGAGTGGACTCTCGAATGAAAGGTGTTTCGATTGTGATAGCCACAAATGTGCTGGCTAGCGCCGGGGCGAATGTCGCGAGTGCTTTACTAGCATTATTATCATGGTGTAGAAGATGGTGCTGTGTCATAGCGCGCGCACTGGATTGCATTAATACCGAAGCATAACAACGGGCTAAATTAAGCATTAAGCCTTGATGCCAATGTTGCTTAGTTTCTGTCAGTACATCAAAAAAATTCGTGTGATAGACGGCCCGGTTTAGCCAGACGCGGGGGATATGTGAACCCAATGCGCCTGTTAGCGGACCAAGTATATGAGGTAAGTAGTTAGTGTCTGCTTGTGGAGTATTTTTTTCTTTCGTCTCGTTTTGTCTAAGCATTTTATTATCCTTTTTATATTTTTATTTGATTAGCTAATGGTAGTTTTGCCTCGTGCCATCTAAGGTATCCCATCATAAACCATCAGTTTTTTCAATGTTCTATCACTTTATGAGGATTATTCATTGAAAACGGAAGTAAAGTATTCGTTAATCATGAGATAGCTAAATAGCTTAAGTCAAATAGTATTTGATTGCTCATTGCGACAGCAAAGGGTTAAGCTACAGCTAAGGCCGAGCAAATGTAATCGATAACAGTTTATTTTATCAGCCAGCAATTGAAAATGATGAACGGCTCTGACTGTAATTTAATGTAAGGAGATGGTCATGAATTCAAGAAGATCTTCCGGCGGGAATGCCAGTGTCGCTACTACTATTACAGATTCTCGTTCTCCTTCTTTTTGTTTTTTTTCGTCTCCGTCAAATTCTCCCTACCAAAAGAAGAAAAAACCGGCTGTGTTTTTTCTTCCGCCATTGGACTTGGCCGCGCCTAAGCCTAAAAGCGCTAAATCCTCCGCACAAGAAAGCACTCCAGTAGTAAAGCGGTCTAGTTTGGCGCAGCCTCCATTAGATGAACCCAACCCAAAGGTAAAACGTTTTTCTGAGAAGAGTAAGAGAAAAATTCACTTCATCAATTCAAAAAAATCTGCCGCAGAAATTCAGCAAGAAATTTATGATCATCTCCTTGGGTCACAAGCGGCGACGATACAGCTGATTGCTAGCAAACAGAAAACTTTATTTAATGCATTACTGATTTATGATTTGCACAAAAAATTCTATTTTTCAATTTGTGAAGATGACTTTCTTTCGAGGAGAAAGAGAGGCGCAGATGCCAAAGAAAGATTAAAGCGCATGGAGGAAACCGAAATCTGGGTTCAATCATTGCGTGATGAGATCAAGTACGCAGAGCAAGACCTTGTACAAATCAACCAGAGACTAGTTCAAAAAGCATCAGAGTGTAAGCCAGAAAGTCAGGTCTATACCCCTGCTATTGGCTAGTATAGACCTGCTGGCAGAGCTGCTTATTTTTTTTCCATTCCGCGCAAGATTTGCTGCCCTAGCTCCATGTACTTTTTCATGGACTGAAAAATCAAATGTGATATTTCTGCTGCATCAGTAGGTGTCAGCTCCCCAATATCATCTTCAGTGAGACCTGTCATAGCCAGCATCAATTGATGCATTTGATCTTCTTCAGGGTATTTTAATACTGAGCGAAAGTGCTTGTATTTTAAGGTTTTTAATTCTATTGAGTCTCTTTCAAAATCCACTTCACGCCCTTCATGCTTGTTTAAATCAGCAAATGCCGTGGGTTCGCTCAATTGAAATGATGTCATATTGTTATCCTTTCTTAAGATTGTGTTAAGAATACCGGCTTAAAATGCCTTATCTTTCTAGTCTATTACAACTGGATCAATACTTCATAGGAAAACGTATGTCAGCACTGGGTGAGTTAGCGGATGAGTTGGGGCGTGGTGCAGGCAATATGGCGGCAGAGTTTGGTCGTCTTTTAAGCGCAGCAGCCCGTGGCATGGGCGAGGCGCTCAGTGCGGCGGGTGGCGCTCTGAGTGCTGGTGCACGTGTGACTTGTGATGCCGTGGCAGAGTTTGGTGTTCAATCTAAACGGGCTGTTGTCGGTACATCGCGTATTTCTTATCATTGGCTGGGCCAACATACTTTTCCCCTGGAAGAAGCCCATCAGTTGCCGGATGGGGATGAAATTCCTCGAATTGGGTGGGTGCTATGTACGCTTCCCTTACCGTTTACCATCGTATCTGTTCTTGCCTCAGCGACCCTTGTGCCTTTAGTGGGTAATATTGTTCAATCCATTCCAAAGGGATTCGCCAGTTTAGCCAATTTAGGCTTGGCGGGTTTTGATGAAAATGAAAAATTCTCCAATACCATCGGAAAAGACCAGCGCAATTTCCTAAGACAGATGTATGGTTCACCCGGTTTATTGATAGGCGGTGTAGCAGGCATGGCGGTCGCTGGTATTATTTTAGCGGGTCGCACGATTTATCATACCGCGATCACAGGGTGGCGTTCATTGGTTTCTGTGATGAATCTGGCTTTAGACCCACATGTTATGCCGGGAGAAGGTTTGGGTCAGAATGATGAGCGTCATTGGAGTTTGAAGTATTTGCTAGGCGCCCCTGGTTTATTGTTGGGCGGTATGATGGGTAGTTGTATTGGTGCCGGCGTTGTTGTTATTCGTTCCATTGCTGATTCGTTTGTTACAGGTTCACGCGCGTTTGTTTCTGTTGCGAATTTAATGTTGCATGCTAATGATGCGTTGCAAGGTGTAGGGCTCGAAGAAAATGACCATGATCGTCATTGGTTTCGAAAATATGTGTTAGGCGCTCCAGGATTCGTGATAGGTGGCGTTCTTTTGGGTGGTGTTGCGATTGCTGTTATTGGAGTTGGGCGTCTCATCTCTAATATCTTTAAAACGGGTGTTCGCACTTTTTCGACTGTGACTAATAGCGTTTTAGCAGAAGAAGATCAGTTGGAATGGGATGGTCTGGGTGTGCATGACAATCGTCACTTCTTACGCAAATACTTTGTGGGTTTTCCCGGTTTAGCCATTGGCGCCGTTTGCGGTGGTTTTGCCGTACTGTGTATTGGCACCGCGCGTGCTATTGCGCATAATTTTAAAACTGGCTGGCGTGCTTTTGCATCTGCTGTGAACTTCGGTTGTGAAGCGAATGCATTGGGTGGTGAAGGCTTAGAGCAGAATGATGATCGTCTGTGGTATCAAAAATATGTGATTGGCGCACCAGGATTGGCGGTCGGCGGCCTTATTTTAGGCGGTGTTGCATTAATCACTGCGGCTATCCTCCACACGCTTGCCAATAGTTTTAAGACGGGTTTTCGCAGCTTTATCTCTGCTGCCAATTTTGCATTACCCGAGAATGATCAACTAAATGCAGACGGTTTAGAAAAGAATGACCCTCGTCATTGGTTCCGTAAATATGTATTTGGAGCGCCGGGTCTTGCTGTCGGCGGTGTGTTATTAGGTAGCATTGCTATCTGCACGATTACGCTTGGTCGCATTATTTCAAATAACTTTAAAACGGGCTGGCGTGCTTTTGTTTCCGCTGTGAATTTCGGTTGTGAAGAGAATGTATTGGGTGATGGCTTAGAGCAGAATGATGATCGTCAGTGGTATCAAAAGTATGTCATTGGTGCACCAGGTTTTGCTGTGGGCGGCATCATTTTAGGTAGTGTGGCTTTAGTAACGGCTGCAGTCGTTCATTCAATCACAAATAGTTTTAAGACAGGTTTTCGCAGTTTTATCTCCGCTGCTAATTTTGCATTGCATGCTGATGATCAAATCAACGCAGACGGTTTGGAAAAAAATGATCTTCGTCATTGGGTTCGTAAATATGTATTAGGTGCGCCGGGTATTGCTCTGGGCGGTGTGCTACTGGGTAGCGTTGCAATGTGCACGATTGCGATTGGTCGGCTTATTTCAAATAATTTTAAATCCGGTTGGCGTGCATATCTGACGGTTTCCAATTTAATGCGAGAAGAAGCCATTCCGCTAGCAGCTGACGAACGTCATTGGTTTCGAAAGTATGTAATAGCGTTACCGGGCATGGCAATTGGCGGTGTGGTGTTAGGCGGCATTGCTGTCTTGGCGATGGGGATCACGCAAGTGCTAACGCACACGCTGAGATCGTTTTGGTTAGGTATAGTCTCTGCTGCTAATTTGGCATTACCGGAAGGTGGTAAGATAGATGAGATGGCTGATGATCGTTCTTGGCAAAAGAAATATATTGCGGGTGGTCTTGGTTTTTTAGCTGGCGGTATTATTGGTTGCGTTGCAAGCAGTATTGTTTTACTCGGGAGTGCTATTGCTCAAATCGGTTTATTCGCAGGTGGTAAAGTGCTTGGCGGTTTGAAATGGCTTGGGAACGCCAGTATCGATTTTGTTAAACATAATATTGATAGTGGATCACGCTCATTTATTTCAATGCTAAATGCATTTTTGCCTCAACATAAATTAATTGACGGACCAGACTTCCAGAATGATTTGCGTCCTTGGTATATTAAAAATGTCATCGGGGCTCCAGGCGTGATCATTGGAGCAGTAACGGGTTTGGCTGCAGGTATTTTTGTCGGCGCGGCGCGGATTATTACCAATAGCCTTCAGACAGGCTGGCGCTCTTTTATTGCTATCTCAAATGCTGTATTGCACGCAGATGATCAATTGCCGCTAGGACTCAATCCAATTGATCCTCGAAACAAAATAGAAAGATTCCTTTTAGGCGCTCCCGGTTTTGTCTTGGGCGGCGTGCTACTGGGTGGTTTTGCAGTCATGACGATTGGTTTGGGTCGTATCATTTCTAATAGTTTTAAATCAGGCTATCGCACGTTTGCTAAAATGTCGAATAGCGTATTGGATGCGGAAGACAAGCTAATTTTAGCAGAAGATAATGCGCGTCATTGGGTACCCAAATATGTATTGGGCGCTCCTGGTATTTTATTAGGTTCAGTGCTGGGAAGCTTATCAGTCATAGCGCTTAGCATAGGACATGTTATTTCAAATAGCTTTAAAACGGGTGTTCGCGCTTTCATTAGCGTTGCTAACAGCATGTTGCATGCGAATGATCAAATTGATGGTGATGGACTGGAAAAAAATGACAACCGTCATTGGGTAAGAAAGTATGTGCTGGGTTCCCCCGGTTTATTGGTAGGTGGTTTGGCTCTAGGTAGTATTGCTGTTGTTGCGATCAGTATGGGTCGCTTGATCACGAATAGTTTTAAAACGGGTGTCCGTGCCTATCGCTCTGTCGTGAATTTGGTGTTGCCCGCAGATCAGCAAATCGCTGACTTAGACGAAAACGACAATCGACATTGGTTCCGCAAATATATTGTAGGGGCGCCGGGCTTAGCCATTGGTGGGCTGGTTTTAGGTGGTTTGAGTGCACTTACTATTGGCGTTGTACGGCTTATCACAAACTCGCTTAAAACAGGTGGCCGCACCATTGTGTCTTTGATGAATTTTGCGTTAGCTGCAGATGATCAAATCGTGGATTTTGAAGGGCTGGAAGTCAATGATAACCGCCATCCCTTCCAAAAATTTGGTTTAGGTGCGCCGGGGCTAATTGGAGGGTTCATTTTAGGCGGCATGGCGGTTGCTGCAATTAGTCTTGGCCGCTTGATCTCTAACAACTTCAAATCCGGCAGCCGTGTGTTTGTCAGCATGGCAAATCTTGCGTTACATCCCAACGATAAAATTAACGCAGCAGGATTAGAGCAAAACGATAACCGTCATTGGATTCGAAAATATGTTATCAGCGCGCCAGGTGTGGTCATCGGCGGCATGGTCGGCGCGTTGGCGGTTGTCGCGATTGGGATAGGTCGCATGATCACGAATAGTTTTACAACAGGCGTGAGCGCTTATCATTATGTGCTGAATTTGGCATTGCCTGCCGATCAGCAAATCATTGACTTAGAGGCAAATGACAATCGACATTGGTTCCGCAAATATATTTTAGGCGCGCCAGGTTTAGCTATTGGCGGATTGGTTTTAGGTGGTCTCAGTGCACTCACTGTTGGAGTTGTGCGTCTTATCACAAACTCACTTAAAACAGGTGGCCGTACCATTGTGTCTTTAATGAATTTTGCGCTGTCTGAAGATGAGCAACTCATGGCTTTTGATGGGTTAGGCGTGAATGATAATCGCCATGCATTCCAAAAATATGGTTTAGGCCTGCCAGGCTTGATAGCGGGTAGTGTGATTGGCGGAGTCTGGGCGCTCAGCATTGGTGTGCTGCGTGTGATAGGGCAGAGTGTGAGTTCTTTCCAGGCGCTAGCTGGCGCTTGTGTCAATGCCATGGTTGAAAGGCCCTGGTTTGCTGGCTTAGACGGAGACCGTCGCAGTGCTGGCCAAAAAGCCGCAGGGTCATTGGGTTATCTATTGGCTGCGCCTTTGGTACCGGTTTCCTATCTGTTCTATGTAGTTAAGAAAGTCTTTTTCCTGCCGGTATTTTTTGGCTTAGGTCTTATATGTTCCCCTTTTGTGGCGCTGAAAAAATGTTTTGAGGAACCGCGTTTCCCAGAGCGTCCTATGCAAGGAGAGCTAGTCATTAAAGATCAGGATGGAATGCAACAAGCATTCCGTGATATTTATTCATCGCTCACTTTCTATGGCAAGTTTAACCCAGCCAAACCCATTGTTCGCAATGCAGATGGTAAGGTAAATATGGGATATGTGGTGAGAAAAGTGCTGACTTTCAATATGGATACTGTCACCGAGCGCACAGTAAACATTATGTTAAATGCCTATAATCAACACGAAGCCGGAAATGAAGGTGGCATAGGCCGCGACTTTTTTGCAGATGACAATATGCTGCGATTAAATAACGAAATCAAAGCATATTATCGACGTACAAAATCATTTTTAACAACTGATCAGGAACAGGCTGAGTTAGAGCAGGAAATTGATAATATCGTTGGTTTCATCAAAGAATATATCACAGCGCATTTTGCCCAAGCCAATCACGATTATAGGCCTCCCGCCAACCTTTATGCACCCGGTGCTTCCTGGTCTGCTGGTTTCTTTGGTAACAGAGCTGCAAATGAACAAAAAGTACCAGGAGAAAAAGTGCAATATAAAGGTCTTCCTGATGATGACTATGATAATCAGCCTGGTTTAGTACCCGCACGATAACATCGAGATTAGACATTCACTTCCACGAAGGTGGAAGTGACACAAAAAAACGGGGTGGCAGAGTAGGATGGCTTTTTCGCGCGGAACACAGCTCCCACGGAAAAGTTATCTGTGCTACGTCAGAGTTCTCTGTGCTATGAGTCAATGGTTTTAATAGTTATGGGTAATGATATGACCCCGACAGGACCCCAGTCATTTTATTTTTTTGTCGGCACCGCAATAATATAAACACCTTTTACCAAATGTCCCGGATTAAAAAACTGCGCATCAAACCACATATTATCAAAACGATCTGGATTAAAAGAGATAATGCCATGCGTAGTTTTTTCGTGCGTAGTAATAGCAGCAGGATCCGCTAATAAAATGGTATCCAGGTCATCGCTCGGTGTTTTGCCTCGCGTCTCGTAGCCGGTTACAACAACCCAATGTCCACCCCAATCCATCCATTCCACTAATGTTGGAATACCCTTTTTTAAATTATCCCGTAGCATAGTGAGAGAACCATTTTCCCCTGCTGTTACGGTAAATCCATGCTCTTTCAGCCATTTGACAATTTGTTGTGGTGAAGTGCCTGTTTTGTCAGAAGTTCCCATCTCCGTCGCTATCTTAAGTTCTGTTTTATGATTCATGTCGGTATCGCTTAATAAGCCGTAATAGTGCAGCAAAGACATGACCGCCGCCGGGCCGCAGGTGTATTCAGTTGTTTGTTGATATCCGTTGACTGCGAGCAGATCAAGATTCTTCGGTTGTAGATGATAAAAACTGGCAATGAATTGTTTGTAATGAAGCAAACTATTTTGCGAAGGCGCGGTAACAGTGGATGCAAAAGTAAATGAAGAAAGAGTTAATAATATCGTAAAGATAAATCCCATTTGAGTCTGCTTCATTAGATTGGCCTTTGATTAAAAAAATCATTTGTATTTAAATCCAGGGCTTCTGTTACCGTGATCAAGAAGCCGTTTGGATTTTTCATTTCTGGCTAGCTAGATTTTGCACCGAGGTAACAAATTCTTTTTTGCATGGAAAGCACGCCAGGATGAAGGTGGGCAATGACGCTCCCTTGCATTGGGTAGGCATACATAAGAATAGCCTCCATTAATGGTTGCTGTATCAACACACTGTTTCCAATGTGGGATGCTGAGATACTGGGGTGGCAAAACCGCCCAACTGTTGACAGCCACTACGGATAAAAAAAGACAAAGACCAGCTTGTAAAAGTTTCATTGAGATATCCTTATTTAATATAATCAAAAAAGGTCATGTTATTTTACATTGGTTCCGTTCTTCTGGTAATGCTATTTATTTCTCTGATTTATGTAAGCAGGCTTACCATAGATATAGGTTGCTTCAATGTTCTCTTCTGAACCTAATGTCATTAAGATGAATAAAAATTCAAAAATATCACTGACTTTTTCCCGGCGATATTTTAGATAAGGTGACGCATCTGCATCAATGACAATAAAGTCGGCTTCTTTGCCTGGCGCGAAATTACCTATTTTGCTTTCCAGTTTGAGTGCTTTAGCAGCGCCAAATGTTGCCATGTACCACCCAACCATGCTGGGCAACTTCACATTATTTAGCATTGATACTTTATAAGCATCATCCATGACAGCGAACATCGAGAGACGATTGCCTGCACCCCAATCTGTACCTAAAGTAATTCTATCGGTATATTTTAGCGCGCGACCAAAATCAAATAGACCACTTCCTAAAAAATTATTACTTAAAGGGCACCATGACATAATGGCACCAGAAGATTTGAATCGGGCAAGTTCGGCATCCGTAGTATGAATACAATGGCCGAAAACCGTTCTATCCGTTACCAGACCATAATGATCATACACATCAAGATAGTTTTTGCTCCAGGGAAATAGTTTTTGGACTTCAATAACCTCATTGACGTTTTCATCTAAGTGCGTCTGGATATAACAATCAGGATGATCTTTTTTCAGTGTGCCACAGAGCTCAAGCATTTTTTCAGAACACGCCAAAGCAAATCGCGGCGATATGCAGAATGAAAGCCTGTTAGTGTTATGCCATTTGCTAATAAGCTTTTCACAGTTATCATAATTTTCCTGGGTGGAAAGGCGCAAAGAGTCCGGTGCGTTTTCATCCATTAAAATATTGCCCGTGATAAATCGCATATTTCTTTCTTTAAGCTTTTCAAAAAAGATATCCGAGGCATTATAAAATAAAGGGCCATAGGAAACAGCCGTTGTTGTGCCATTTCGCACGAGTTGATCCAGGAAAAAATTCAAATCTTTATCAGCGCTGGCATCGTCGCTATAAGCACTTTCAGCAGGGAAGACATAATTATCAAGCCACTCTAGTAATTTGTCACCGTAGGCGGCGACGATCGCGCTCTGAGAAGCATGCTGGTGCGTATCAATGAAACCAGGTGTAATTAATTTGCCTTTATAGTCGACTAGCTTTATATCAACTATTTTATTTTTTAAATCGGCATAATTGCCCGCCTCAATGATTTTTCCCGATTCCACTATCAATATGCCATCCTCAATATAGACGTATTGACAATCGTGCTCAGACTGTTTGTCCTTATTAATCGGAAGATTTGCAATAGTGGCTGAATCTTTGAAATAAAATAAAGATCCGCGATAGGCTATTTTGTCACTCATATTGCATTCTCCCTTTTATTAGGATGGCGAGGTGTCTTTGATAAAATAAAGAATTAAAATGGAAAATAGTATGAAAAAAGGCAGTATCCAAAGATAAGTAAAGAAATCACCGGAAATCACGGTGATAAATAAATAAGGAATAAATAACATGAAGGTGTTAAACAAAAATACGGCAGTATTTAGCACGCTGATTGCGACGCCCCGAGTGGCATTGTTGGACATCTCGCTGACCATGGTGTAAAAAAGCATGGATCCCGAAAGGCAAAAGCCGATCAAGAAAGAGATAACATGAGTAATCAAGAGAGTGTCGATATCAAAGTGTGGTAAATAAAGTCCAAGTAATAATGTCATTGTGCCGATACACAGTGATAGATGTATAACCATGACTCTCGATTTCATTATATTCGATAGCCATCCTAATAATGGTGTGCCAACGCCGATACCAAGAAAAATCATACCACTAATAATCACTGCTTGAGGATTCGCTACAGCATAAAAAGTTTGTACTCTCAGATACCAAAGACCCGCATAAGAAAGCAGTACACCGAAAGATGTAGCTGCGGCAATTGAGCAAAGTAATATTTGTTTATTTTTAAAAACGGCTTTTAATGATTCTTTTAGAGATAAGCTTTCTTCGGGGCGTTCATTCGTCGGTGACTTCACAATGGCTATGGATAAAATAAACAAGACTAAGCCAAACATAGCAATAATACGATAGATCTCATTCCACGTATGGGTAGTGAGTGCTATAGAGAAATAATAATGAATAATACCAGCCAAGATGCAGGACAAAGTTTGTGTTAGACCAAACAGGACTGGGAATTTACTGGCAGAAAACCATTGTGAAATTAAAACAGCCGCCGCCACAAATGCAAACGACGCTCCAATGCCTTGTATGAAATTAGAAAAAGAATACAGTAAAAGATTATCAGTAAAAGAAATGAGGATGTTTCCCAACGCTAATAAAAGTACGCCGCCGCTCACAATCATGCGCGCATTGAATTTATCCAGCAGATAGCCTGCGGGAATTTGCATACAAGCAAAACCGAGGATAAATGTCCCGGTTGCCATTGAAACGCCTAGATTGCTGGCATGCAGGGAGGTTTTTATTGCATCAGAAAAAACGGCAGAGGCGGTATTTAAACAAAACGAATAAACAACAAATAGTGTTGCGATAAACCAAACAAACCAACCGTAGCATTTCTGCATAAGATGACCCTATTCATTTTTTTTTCCATTCACTTCAGCGCAGTATCTTGCGCGCGGAGCATCTCTGCAGGAAAAATAACGTGACCTGCTGGAGCCCCAGCCAATCAAGGGTTAAGTATAAATAATAGAACTATCATAACATAAAATGCCAAAATGAATGTTTAAGGGCGAAAGATTAGAATGTATGCCAAGCCTAAGTCATCCAATAAATTATTTGATTATACTGAAGAAATAGGGCCATTTTTTCCATACTACATTCTATAATTTAAATGACCCAGTCATTTAAGGTGTATTTAACATACACCTTATTAGAGGTTTATGAGGTTTCTATGGCAATAATAGGCTTTTTATATGCTTCTTCGTTTGCTTGGATGCGCTGTCTCAATGTTTTCGTTATAGGGTGAATCTAAGGTGATTGGTGGTGACCTGTGACCTAGATTGGATGATGGATTTGGATTAATAAAAAAAGCAGATGGTGAGGAAAGAGCATTAGACATTCCCGAGGATGAAGCAGGAGCAATTTGTTGTGCAGAGGGGGAAGAGTACAAGCTCTGCTTTGCTGTTTTCACTTTTTCAACAATCTGTTGTATTGCTTGATGCGTTTCACGACTAAGATTCTTATCTTCTAATAGGCGAGTGAGTTCTTTCAATGGTGAGTCTTCTTTCACGGAACCATTTGTTGTTTCTAAGAACGCATCCACCATGGCCTTAGAAGGCGCAGCAGTTAATTTTGTTAATAAGTTGAGAATATCGGTTATGTTATTTTGATGCGCGAAAGCGGCAGTCAGCGTGTTCACAAGTAATTTAATACCACTTTCTGTTCGATATTCAGCACTTCCCGCAAACATGGGAATGAGAAACTGTTGAGTCATGGCGGTGTTAAATCTGGCAAGATTATCAGTCATTATTTTTGTTAATAATTTTGCGATAGTATGCATGTTGTCATAATTGTTATCGACATAGGCAGCCGACTTAAAGATTTGCATGGTGAGATGCAATAAATTTAAATCTTTATATGGCCCTGAATGAATAGTTTTAGTAAGAGAACCAAATGCGTTAAATGGATCTAGCGTAAAAGATAATTGAGCCAGTATGTCAGTCAGTGCCTGGACACAATATTGTTGATTGGTTCTAGCGGCTTGATCTAAGGCTAAAACAAGAAAGTAATGAATGCTCTTATTCTTATATATACCAAGCGTTATTTCTTCTGTGATGGCGCTCTTTAAGTTTCTCGATGCATTAAAGCAATCAATTAATAAATCCATTAAGCATCGCACGGCTTCCTCATTACCAGGTCTTTCGCCGGCGCGCATCAAAGTCAGAACTAATTTTAAAAGTGGTGTTTCACCTGGCTGGTTTTCTTCTGTAATGGATTCTGTAAGAGTTGCGAAAAATTCGCTTGCGTTTTTTACTAAACTACTTAAAAGAAGGCTGAGGTTATCCACTGTCGTTTTGCACTCAGGATAGTAAGCGCTACTATAGACTTTGCTCGCGATGATGTAGGCCGGCGTTTGTCCCTTGTATTTGCCTGTTTCAATTTTTTTGCTTAGACCTAGGGCGAGATTATCGGGATCGCTTTCGCTAAGGTTAAATAACAGAGAAGTAATTTTTTCGACTTGCTCATTGTTTTTTTTGTCTGCTGCGCAAGACAGCATATGGCTTAGCCAGTAAAACGCATTGGTATTCGCAGCTAAACTGCTACAAGGCACTGCCACAACGAGATTTTGAAAAGTTATGATTAATCGATCTATATCTTCTTTAGAAAAAGGCGGTGCCACATCGCCCACGTAGAGGGTGAGGGGTGATGTTAAGTATTGTTCCGCTAAGAGGCTAGAGGGTAGATCATTCCGAGGCGCGTCGGTCATTTTTATAAACCTTGTTTTTTTAGTTGATGCGTAATTATAACACCAAAATGTGCAAAATGAATCCAAAATTGTCCAAAAGTTTGTAGTTTCATCTGCTTATTATGAATCTGTGGCAATGACGCAAAAAAATTATTTATCAATAAAATCATAATGTTGAGAAAATAGCATCCAATAAACCCCGCCATAAGACCAAAAAATATCCAGCAAGAGTGGAAAAATGCAAAAGCTGTTCTATAGTTAATCTATATATTCAATAAAAATAAGAAAGTAGAGGGGGTTGCTATGCCATTTGCTTACGGACTATCCAAAACCCATAAAGCGAAACTTTATATCTCAGATGATAAGACTGACGGAGCGATTGCTTTGCAAGCGCTTTATGACGCGGGGAAATCCGAGGAATACGAAGCGCGTCTTAGTGAGTTGAAAAGCATAGGACATCAATTTCGTTTAACAGACTCTCATGTCTACGAAATATTTGAAGACCCAAATAAGACTTGCAATTTGTCCATCAAATTTTTAGTCAAAGGCAGCGTGATCACTTGGTCATTTCAGGCGCCTAAAGATCAGACTTATCAATCCTTCAGAGATATTTTGTACGGCACCGCCGCAGATGCTCATGACAAAGTAGAGCACGGTTGTGAGCGTTATTACAGAGGCACTAATGCCTATCATTTAAAGAAAATGCACAGTCACTCAGGTGAATCCGACTTTAACCATAACCATTATCGAAGAGCGGATGGGCAAGACATTACACCTAAGGAAGTGAGTGAACATCTGCGCGCATTCTCGAATCATGAACACGGCAGGTTTTTTTTCCCGGATCCAGCAGAGGTGGATCATCTCATTGCTATCTTTGCTGAATATTGGAAAGAGTGGACTTACTCAGGTCAAGGCAAGCCTCAGTCAGAGCAAGTACTCTATCAAACAGAAGGTTCACAAATTTTAGATAATGATGATGTGGCCGAAGAAGAAAAAAATCTCAGTCAGCAAGAGCCTTGTCGAGTGAGTGTTGATCAGATACCAAAAGCAAAATTAGATGAGGTAAGATTACTGCGCATGAGAGGTCTCGGAAGTGAGCTGGCGCACACACGTCAAGTAGCTGGTTCTTCGCTGAAGACAGTGAGTGAAGCGCAGGTCGTAAAAATGGGTGATAGAGACATGACTCCTAAAAAAGTACCAGATGCTTATGAGGTGGGTAACTATGCTGGGAAGTTGTTTGATAAGCTTGATAATGCCCCGGCTTCTAAGCACGTAGAGCTGGAGAGTAGCGAGATGGGCGTCATCCCCCCTTTGTCTCCTCAGGGGTCGAAAAAAATATAATAAAAAGTAGGTTATTGGCAGGAAATAAAGGGCTAATTTATAGCCCTTTATTTTTATCAAGTGCCAATAAAAGCTTCTGGTCTGATGCTAATGGCACTAACTTAAGAAATAGCGCCCGGAGCATTCTTGTTCTCGTCATTGCCGCGCTCTCGCTCACAATGACTATGCCTATTAGAGGCTTATTCTGTTCCGGAATAAATAGCTCCCAGAGTTTAAGTGAAATATTTGCACAACATCCAAACTTTAAGTATCATCTTACGCAATCACATCCCCTTCAGCGCTGAAAATAGGTAAGTCGATGTTTGGTATCAATGAAATTGTCGGAAAGCATTTTTTTAAAGACGCAAAAAAAGACGAGTTGTTAGTAGCCAGCCGTTTTTTTACGTTGCAAGGTGAGGGGCCTTATCGTGGTCATCCTGCTTATTTTATTCGTTTAGCGAAGTGTAATTTAGCGTGTTCTTTCTGTGACACCTATTTTGATTCAGGTGATTGGCGTAGTTTTGCGTCCTTAATAGAAGAAGCCGATACGGTCATCAATGATTTTTTTCTTAAGCGAAATATGCCGACACCATCATGGGCAAGCGATGTACCCAAGAAAATGGTATTAGTCATCACGGGTGGCGAGCCTTCTTTGCAAGATAATTTGTCTGCTTTTTTAGAGGAAGCGCAAAAACTGTTTCAACATACACAAATTGAATCCAATGGCATATCGCTTCTGCCTAATTTGCCGGAAAGCACAACGCTGGTGGTGAGTCCAAAATGTTTGGAAAAAGACAGCAAAGTATTACGCTATCTTCAACCCAATCAAAAAATGCTAGACCGCGCTGACTATTTAAAATTTGTGATGTCAGCGCTAGACGACGATAAATTTTCACCTTACAGCGAAATTCCAACATGGGCACATGAGTGGTCAGCTAAAACAGGAAAATCTGTTTTTGTCAGTCCCATGAATATCTACAAAAAAGAACCGCAACGAGTGAAATCTATCCGGGATCAAGGCCGTGATCTTACTTTGGCTGAGCGTTCAGATATTAACGAGATCGTGAGCTTTTGGGAGCCCGATTTGCTGGATCTTAAAAAGAATCAGCGCAATCATGAATATGCAGCTGAATATTGTATGAAGCATGGATTCATCTTGAATTTGCAAATACATTTGTTTGCAAGTTTACCTTAAGTTTTTTGATCCTATGCTAGGGTCTGTCGTCAATTAACCCCAACCCACTCTGCTAACCCGTGCCTACCAATCGGTGCCCACTCTACCAACCCGTGCCTACCAATCGGTGCCCACTCTACCAACCCGTGCCTACCAATCGGTGCCCACTCTACCAACAGGTGCCTACCAATCGGTGCCCACTCTACCAACAGGTGCCTACCAACCTGTGCCCCCTCTACTAACAGGTGCCTACCAACCTGTGCCCACTTTACTAACCGATGCCCACTCTACGTCCCGCGGCTTGTCCGCGGGATCCAGTGCATCTGAAAGGAACCCATAAGATAAAGTGATTTATATGGAGAATTGCTAAATTGATCTGGATCCCGCGGGCAAGCCGCGGGACGTAGGCGAAGGGTAAGATTAATTGACGACAGACCCTAATTCAAGCGAGCTTTTTTCGAGTAATACCACATCCGTTCCACGAATTTGAGTGATGATTTTTGCTGTAGCATTCGTATCTTGAAGTAATCCTTGAATTGTGGAAAACACATCATCACCATGTTGCTTCAGTGACCTTAATAAAAAATACGCTTCACCGCCTTCCGCAAGTGCATTCACCATCGCTAAAATAAAATTGGCGAATGTGCTATCCAAATAAAACCGACATCTGTTTTTAAATTCAGAAGGGGAGAGCATGCCTTGATTGGGTTGAAAATACGGCGGATTACTCACAATTAAATGAAATTGATTTGCCCATTCGATTTGAAGTAATGCATCGTAATTTAACTGATGCCAGCGCAGTTGTAATTCAGGCCGGTTCACTGTCGCTACATTCTGATAAAAATACGATGTATAAATTTCTTGGACTTCAACAAAATCAATTTTTTTTAGATCACGTAAATACCAGGAAAGTTCGATGCCAATGACGCCGCAACCTGCACAAAGATCCAGTGTGCGCAGTGATTGAAGATCGGGGCGAGCTTGCAGATGAGCGGCCAGAAATTCGGCAAAATGAATGGAGTCCAAGCTAAAACGATAGGCATCAGGTTGTGCATAAGGATAGGTATACATGTCTTTCTAAATCTCAATCAGTGCCTAAAATTTTTGTAAAAAGATTAGGCCTCAGTCATCTGAAGCCTAATGGCTTAACGTTATTGTTTTGATCTTAAAAGATCGGATAAATCATCAGCATGATCTTCTTCATCTTTTAGGATGCTTTCTAGCATTCTTCTAGTGGTGGGGTCGCCTGTTCCAAACCATTCGATCATTTCACGGTAAACCATGATTGCGATCCGTTCGGCTATTAAATCTTCTTCAATTAATTTTAATAAATTATCGCCTTTGCCGTATTCTGTGGCGGTTCTTTCCATAACAGTACCAGGATTAAAATCCGGATTACCTCCAAGCTGATTAATTCTTTCCGCAATCATCATCATGTGTCTTTGTTCGTCGTCGCCGTGTTCTTTAAATTCAGCCGCAACTTGTGGTCGATCAATTCCTTTAGCGATGATTTGATGATGACGATAGCGCATGACGCACATGATTTCAGTGGCCAAGGCGTTATTTAATAGCTTATATGCTTTCTCAAGATCCAGAGGATAATCTTTTGTGACAGCACCATCTTCTAGAGATTGTTGGGCTAATTTTCGGATTTCAGAGAGGCTGTAAGGTAGATCTTTCTGTTTTGAATCAATCACGGGTTCCCTCCTATATAACTAGATAGATTTAATGATAATCAAAGTTGCATTGAATCAAGAACAAAATAGCGATAAAGAGGTTGTATCATAACAGTTTTTCAATACGAAGTGGACTTGGTTAATGTCGTGTAGTTTGCAAGTCATCCCAGATACTCGCCGCACTTTTCAAGGGAGCGAGCCCCCGATAAGCGCTAACCTAAGCCGCTTCCCCCTTTAAAAAAGGGGGATTGAGGGGGATTTGTATAAAATGACCTTCTGTTTTTGGTCAAAATTGACAAAACAATTTGATATAAATCCCTCCTAACCTCCCTTTTTCAAAGGGAGGGACTCTTAGGTTAGCGCTTATGGGGAGCGAGCCCTAGGCTTCGTTATTTTATGCTGGAATATTATCGGCGACTAATTTCAATTTCAGTTTTCTATCACCATTAGTCAATTCTAATGCCGATTCTTGGCCATAGCGCGTAATCATTGTGGGTTGCAAAATAAAGTTCCCTTTTTTACTGGAATCTAGCACTAAGAAACTCAGTGCGACTTTTTCAGCATCGGCTTTGTCAATTTTGCTTAAGAGAATAAAGAAATGTGACGGATCTGCTGAGGAAGAGGCTTGGATTGTTTCAACGGTTTGCCATTGATTTTTGCTAGCATCCATAATCAACTTAGTCTGGGATTTTTTTTGTTCGTCCTGTCCATTTTTGTTCTGGCTACTATGAAAATCGATTTTTACTAGAATTTCCACAGGGGCTTTTAAGGGTGATTTTGCGAATGCATGGCTTGACACCAAAATAATCAATATAGCCAATAATAATCTTTTCATAAACACTCCGATAATTTTTTACGATCTTATAGAACTTTGAACAGAATGTAAATTAACGGAGCAGAGAGAGGAGAGTTAGCCTGTTATCGAAAATCGAAAGGGATTAGTTAAAGACCTAAGCGACGCAGAAGTATGTTTGATTCTACAAGAAAAACTTCTGCGTCACCGGCTTTAAGATTAATTGCCAGTTGCATTAGCAATGCTTTGAGTGTTTTGTTGCCAGTCTGAATGCATGCCGTGTGCAGTATTGCCGCATCCTGAAACCGCCATAAAACCGCAAAATATTAAAACGGATAAAAATAGATGAATGGTTTTCATAGTTTTATTCCTTTTAAATGATGATTAAGGAGAATGTCTGTTTTTCGATGCTGCTAACATTGACTGATTAACCAATACCATGGAGTTAACATGTGGGTTTCCCCATCTGTATAATTATATCACAATGCGATGATTGGCATTTTTATCGAGCTAGATTGTGTATTTTTCTATATAAAATGAATAAGTTAAAAAAGATTAGCAATACATCTATCGTAGGATGCTTTCCCAAAAATTTTCCAAAAAAAAGGGGATCTATTCGATCCCCTTAGCTTTCTGTGACGTGAGTGATTAGCTGGGATTAACCGGATTGCTATCTAAAGTAACAGCTCCATTCAATGCCCAAGCTCTTCCTTGAAGTGAGGCGCCTGTGTTTAAGGTGATGCTAGCTACCGCGTCAATGATGCCCGCAAATGCTGTGCCAGTTCCTAGAGTAGCTGAGCTACCAACTGCCCAGGTGACATTACCATTCGTGACACCGCCAGTCAGCACAACGCTTGAATTAGACGCTGTTGTGAGTGTCGATCCTATTTGAAAGGTATAAGCACTGGTTGAGCCGCCGTTAAGCACTAATGCACCTGTTAACTGTGCGCTTGAACTGAAGCAATAAACGCCAGGAGCCAGGGTTTTTCCACCTAAATCTTGTCCTGTCAAATTATTGGCAGCTGGGCATGCTAATCCTACGGCGCTGTTGTAGTAAGCGAGTGCATTTGCTTGCGCAGTTGCTGCTGTTGCATCAGCAGCATGAATGGAACCATTGACGATTGTTGCGGGAGGAAAACCTGTCACCGCAGCGCCAGGGGAGACATCGACGTCACCATTAACAACACTCAAGCCCGTGCTGGTGACAGTGGTTGCACCCAGAATAGAGGCACTGAACAAGCTTGGTGGTGGTGGGGTTGGAGCAGGGTTTACTGGTGTGACTGGGACGGGTGGAACCGCTGGTGTGCAGTTTACAGCTGAGGTAATGGTAGTTCCATCTAGTTCGACTTGGCGTGTGTCTATCCCTATTTGCAGTGTTCTATTGAAAGTGCCTAATGCGAGCGGTTGAAGATTCAATAAAATATTGCAAGATGCGCCTGAGGCTAGCGTGCTGCCACAATTATTAGTCGGTGCTACTACAATGGCAGTTGCCGCATTGGGTAATGCATCACTGTTTTTAATGCGAATATAATTTATCTTCAGCGTAACCGGCGTGTTATTTCGAATGGTATACGTGCCCGGTTGAATTGTTGCAAGACAAAGATTTGTAAAAGTCGGTGTGCTGGTAAATGTCACGTCACAGGTTCTAGCCGCTAATGAATTTCCCTGTACGCCATGGCATTGCTGTGCTTGTGACATCATAGGAAGCATTAAGCCTAAGATGATCAGTCCTTGTTGCACTTTGTTATACATCATAAATCTCCTTATTTACTTGTATTTATAGCGCTATATGTAGAGCGAGCAGCGCTGTTTGTGTCTTTAGATTGAAATGAGCAGGGGAAATAACGGGTGCTGTAATGAGTCCCGAATTGCCACTTCCTGAGGTTTTTATTCTGCCCAAATTCGTATACAAGTATTCTGCGGAAAGATTAATACGATTATTGAAAGCAAATGTTAAACCCGCGCCGGCTTCCCAGGCAAAGTTCGAATTGTTATGTGAACCTAAGCTCAAGCGCTGATCAGGGCAAGGCGTGTTAGCACCATCCACATCGCTATAGCTTGTGCGATTCCATGCGTTACCGATACCGCCTATCGCGTAAACTGAAAACCGCTTATAGGATGCCAATGTCAAAGCAGCATCCAGCATTAAGCGTGTGCTGTGCAGTGGGATATCGTAGGTAAGCTGATTGAAATTGGAGTTGTTAAAACGCCAAACATTACCTTTAATGCTGTTGCTTGAAAGATAATAAAGATTTAATTCGGGTTCTATGGATGGGAAATATTGCACGTGATCAGCATATTGCTGAGCACCACGCATGTAATAAACATAGCCCGCGCCTAATTGGGCGCCGAATGTATTCCAGCTACTGCTATTGGTTTGTACTAATTTATCTGTTTCGCTGCTTGTCACACCAAGCTCGCCATTGCCTGCATTTAATTTTGCAATGCCAAGACCGCCGATGACTTCAAAGTGATTAGCAGATTTCACTGGCGCAACTAATTGTTTATAGTCTGATTCGCCTTTGTATTTCCCATAACCATATTTGTATTTATGCTTATGCGTATGTTTTTGCACGTGTTTATGTGCGTGATGAGTCACCCTGTGGGTTTGGGTGGTAGTTGTAGTTGATGATGCGAAAGCGGAGCTATTAACGGCTAAGCAACATACAAAAAAATAGGGCAGTACTTTTGTCCTTAGTTTCATATTTTATATCCTTATAAAATTGCTTTCTAAAAAGCGAAGCTACAATTATATAAAGTACCTTTAAGGCTACTGTGTATAATGGAGTGCCATTAGGGTAGCATTGCGTTAATTGTATAACAATACTAATCTGCTGTTTAATATAGCTAATTAAGAGCTATTGAGGAAACATTTTTTTACCTGTGCGTAATAATAATTAAAGATTTTAGATTTTGTATAATAAATAATAGACACCTGCACTGACTATCAATTGAGATTAAATTTTTTTAGGAATTAGATATGCATCAATTTAAAAAAATACTCATGGTTATAATGCTTTTTGCGGCATCCCCAGTTTATGCTATTTTAACTTATGCTAATCCTAAAGGAGCATCAGCAACGCCGGGATTTACAGCTTCTTCTGTTGTGCCTTCTACGAATTCTGGTACTACCAATAATACGGCTCCTTCATCAAGCGCCCTGCCACCAGCAAGCTCAGTTACCCCTACAGGGACTGGGACAATGAATCCAACACATAATGTAGACCCTACCAATACAATCAATCCCAAAATGACGGTCAACCCTATACGCAAGCTTAATCATAATGGCCAAGCGAATCCCACAGCACCAACTAATCCTAATGCGACTATCAATCCTAATAGTGCAGTGACCGCACCTGCCACAACCAACCCTGAACAATCCATCAATCAAAATGGCACCATCAATCCCAAACTGAAGATGACACCTCCATAAAAAGACGTGATGTTCATACTAGTTAATCGAAAAGAGATAATTGTTTCGAAGCAGAACGTTTTTTAAAACTAGTGAGATCCAATCTAGAAGAACGGTTTTCATTTAATTTATAGCGTTTACACGCGATTCTAAATCGTTTCTCTAGAAACTCTGCAAATGGTCCTTCGCCCCGCATGCGACTACCAAATGTCGCATCATATTCTTTTCCTCCGCGCATTTGTCTGATGATGCTCATCACATGTTCAGCACGATCTGGAAAATGGTTGATTAGCCAATCTTTAAAAATAGCTTTCACTTCGTGTGGCAGGCGAATTAAAACATAGCTGGCATGTAAAGCGCCGGCATCATGTGATAACTGCAAAATTTTTTCTAATTCCATATCATTAATCATCGGGATAATGGGTGCCAGCATCACTCGAACTGGGATTGTTGCTTCTCGTAATTTTTGGACGGTGCGCAACCGTGCGCGAGGGCCAGATGTGCGCGGTTCAAGAATCAGCTTTAGCGGGTTAGACAGAGTAGTGATACTGATTGCGACATTGACTAAATTCCTTTTCGCCATATCAGACAAAATATCCATATCGCGCTCTATCATGTTACTTTTCGTAATAATGCCGACAGGATGGTTATAAGTATTTAATATTTCAAGTAATTGACGAGTGATTTTTAATTGCTTTTCAAGCGGTTGATAAGGGTCTGTGTTTGCGCCAAGCATAATTGGCTGACATTCATATTTTGGTTTGTTAATTTCTGCTTCTAATAAGATGGCTGCATCGACTTTGTAAAAAATCTTGGTTTCGAAATCTAAACCAGGCGATAGATTCATATAAGCATGGCTAGGGCGTGCATAACAATAAACGCATCCGTGTTCACAACCGCGATAGGGATTAATGGATTGGTCGAATCCAATGTCGGGTGTGTCATTGCGCGTAATAATTGTTTTAGCTTTTTCGGGTAGCAAAATAGTCTCTAGTGAGGGAAGTGCCTTTTCTTCTTCAGCATACCAGCCATCATCAAAAACCTCATACTGCTGTTTTTCAAATCGGCCTTCAGGATTGATAGTGGCTCCTCGATTTTTTATTATCATTTTTCACCTGTGGTTTTAAATGTGGGAACGGACATGGTGATGGTGGGAGGTTTTTATTTGTGCATCCCCTTATCTTTTATTTGAAACTTGTACTTAAATCAAGAGTCCTTGTCAATAACGAAAATTTTCGAAATGATAAAAGTTTTCTAAGTGATTGATTGCTCGTCTCAACCCCTACATACCGTGGCTTGTCCACGGTATCCAGAAAACTCTGGAACCAGGTTTTTCAATCGCTGGATACCGTGATAAGCCACGGTACGACGGAGTTCTCTATGCTATGAGTCAATGGCTTTAATGGTTATGGGCAATGTATGACCCAGGCAGAGGATCCCCGTAAATTAAAAAATAAAATTAACTACGTCTATTCGTATTAGTACTTCGAATAACTTGACTGGCAGGGGTCTCAAATTGAGATTTTTTAGCAGAAAAAAATCCTAAAGGGCTAACCTGGTCTTCGCTATCTTTATCAGCATTCATTTCAGGTTCGGGGTCGCAAACCTCGGGTTCTTTCGCCGGTAAAGAGAGGATGCTTGTTGTGGGATAACCTTTAGCGTTAAATTGGATTGCGCTACTAGGTGAGGTAATGCTCGAAGGTACCGCGACAGTAGACTGGCTTTCATTGTCTGAGTCGTGCGGTTCTATTGCTGTAGAAGATTGATTTGCAGTTCGATCTTTATCTAAGTCTGAGTTACGTTGCATATTGGCCCCAGCATCTGGTGTATCGTTATTTAAAAGAAGGTTGATAGCATTATATTGACGAATCATTAAGGTAATCTTAAGAAAAGTACGAGAGTAATCTATCTAATTCAAGGTGTTATGAAAATAAGAAGGTTTTTGAAAGATTTTTTTAACGAAGTTGATAAGGCATACATACAGCAGCTAGAAACTATTATTAGCTCCTATTTTATCTGTCAAAAGAGCTAATTTGCCCAATGCGCATCAATACTATACAATCTCCGTCTTATTCTGTCAGCCTATATATAAAAAATCATTCAGTCATTCTGCACAGGAAATCAATTTTAAATGATGCATTCCAAAATACGCCTTCAATGTGTAGCCGCGCTTTTAATTATATTTAATTTTATCGCGAACTTGGCGAATGATATCTATTTACCCAGTATGCCAAATTTAACCGAAGTTTTTCAAACGACATCAGGCACTTTGCAATTTACAATGTCAGCTTGGTTTGCTGGCGTTGCTTTGCCACAATTATTTTTTGGACCTCTCAGTGAACGGATAGGCAGAAGGCCTGTCATTTTAGGCGGTGGAATCTGTTTTATTATCGCAACTGCATTTGCTGCGCTCGCAATCAATATCGAATCTTTGATTATCAGCCGCTTTTTTCAAGGTGTAGGCGTGTGCTGTTTAAACGTTACCAGTTTCAGTATTTTGACTGATTTATATGAACACGCAATACGAAAAAAAATTATTAACAAGCTAAATATTGTAGGTTCTCTTTCGTTGTTATTAGGGCCTATTATTGGCGGCTACTTCTTTATTTATTATGGATGGCAGTCTAATTTTATTTTTGTATTCAGTCTTGGCGCATTGACGTTATTGGGTTTGTATTTTGCGTTGCCTGAAAGTCACTTGGATTTAAATCCAAAAGCATTGCAGTTCCAAACATTATTCAAAAATTATTTTGCATTGAGTATGAATAAAATCTTTATCGGCAGTTTTGCCCCGTATTGTTTGTTGTTAGGAGGGCTCATTGCTTATTTGACTGCCGCGCCATTTATTATCATTGGGCTATTTGGGGTGCCACCTGAGCAATTTGGATTTACACAATTACCGATTGTCTGTAGCTATATTGGCGGTGCTTTGTTAATAGGTGAGCTTGAGAAGCATTTTCCACGAGCTGATTTTCAGACGGTTGGGTTTGTCTTGGTAGTGCTCAGTGGATTTTCTCTTCTGATAATGGATTATTTTGATGTCATGAATTTAAGCGTCTTTATTGTGGGATTATCATTATATGCAATGGGTTTCGGATTTTGTTCGGCCACTTTGGTGGCCGATGCACTCAGTGCTTCTCAAAATAATGTCGGCTCTGCAGCGGCGATCTTAGGCGCGGGTATGGCAAGCACTTGTATGCTAGCCAGTGCTAGCGTGGGTGTCTTGTATAACGGTACAGTTGCCTCATTTTCGTATTTATTAGTGATTATCTCTCTGACGGCATTTGCCATTTATTTAAGTATTAAAAAATTAATCCTATTCAAAAAATTAATTAATGTGAATTAACACGACACTTTATTAGATGATAAAGTGCTTCAACAAGAAATGAGCCGCTTAGCAGTTTATTGGGAGGTCTCAGTTTCCTTAATAGAAAGTCCTGCCTTTCTAGGGGTGGTATTTGAGTTTTCAACCGCTAAGCTTCGGGCCTTTGGAAGGCACTCAGGATAATGTTGAACAATATGGCGCATCATTTTTTCACGTATTTCGCAACGTAAAGTAAATAAGTCGCTGGAATTGGCGGCACTTAACAATCCACGTATTTGCATGGTTGCTTCTTTGGTTTCTGTTACCTGTAATGCACACACTTTTCCATTCCAAAGTTTTGAATCTTGTACCAGGCTTTCAAATACGGCTCTCATTTTGTCGACGGGAAGCGTGTAATCCACATAGAAAAAGATAGTGCCTAGTAATTCAGTAGAAGAGCGAGTTAAATTTTGTAGACTTTTTCCGGTAAAATAATCGGTAGGTAAAATTAAGCGGCGAAGATCCCATAGCTTAATCACTATATAAGAAAGCGTGATTTCTTCTATTTGACCTGATTCTTTATCAACAATGACTGTATCGCCAATACTAATAGGTTGAGTGAAAGCGATTTGTAGGCCTGCAAAAATGCGACTGAGGCTTTGTTGACTAGCAAAAGCCCCTACGGCACTGATTAAGCCTGCTGTAGTGAGCAGTCCTGCGCCTAAGTTTTTAACGCTATCAAAAACCATCAAAATAGCTGCGGTGGTGACAATGACGCCCAGGGTTAAAATGACTTTTTTTAAGATTAATATTTGAGTGTTAACTTTACGAGTGGCGAATATATTAGCATTTTCACTGCTGTATTGATTTAAGATTAGTTTTTCCAGGCCATTTAGCATTTGTACAAAGAGCCACGCTAAGATAAGTATTAAAGCTACTTTAGCGGCCTTCTGAAAAATTTCATTCGGAAGTCCTGTTAAGCCCATTTCGGGGATTAACATGTTGATCATGAGTAAAACCACAGCTACTTTTATACTGTTGCTGAGCATGGGAAGTAGAATGCTTAATATTTTTTTATCGCTTTTAATCAACCAGTTTTCTAGTTTTATTTGGCCTAAGTTTAATGTGTTTAGAATAAACCAAAATAATCCAATGACATTCACGATTTTTTCTATGTAGTTAAAGTACGTAGAAATAAGTATGCCAGGTTTTCCAAGAATATCTGAGAAAGTCATGCAGCCTATAGTCACAGCTTCATATACGATGTATGTGCCGAAGAGAAACAGAAACGGTTTTTTACTGACTTGAATTAAAAATAGGGTCGCCAACTCTATGTGTGATAATTGTTTGTGAGAACGCTTGGAGCTGCGATAGTGGCGCGAAATGAAATAGCAAAGTGTTAATACGATGAATGATGTGCAAATGAGTACAGCGGAGGATGTGATATCTGACAAATTTTCGATAGAAAACTGGCTTAATTTAAGCATGTGCTACCCTCTAATGATTTATTTTTCAAGCGAGTACGCGTATGTTGCGAGTTTGCAATGAGATGATTGTTACCTGAAGTTGATCATGATACTGAATAATCAGTCATGTTTCAAGTTTGCGACGTCTCGCTCTCTCACGCATTCAAAATGTCATGCGTGAGAGGAAGGAGGATTTTATCGAGGATTTGTCATTGAGTTTGAAGTGTTATTGATGGGTTGACTGGGTGAAGCTATGCCTGGCGTGCTTCCCACTGGTGCAATGGTTGTATTGGGAGTGCTGGCCGTACCAGGATTATTGGTGTCATTAGAATTAATAGTTCCTGTAGGATTGATAGTGCCGGGCGCATTAAGTGTGTTGTTAGTGTTAGGCACTATAGCCACTGGCGCATTATTTGACGTAGGATTTGGAGCAACCGGTGCGTTGTTTGAAGTAGGATTTGGTGCAGCTGGTGTATTGTTAGATGTTGGATTAGGTCCAGTGTCGGGTGACATGGTCGCAAAAACTGGCGAACTCAATAAAATGAATGAAACCAAAATCAGCTTTTTGAAATTTCGCATAAAGAATCTCCTCTTATTAAAGCAACATCAAGAAATATGTATTGCGATGGTCTTATTAATCAGATAATCAATTTGTTATGGTCGGTGTCTTTTAAAAGGATTGATACAAAATCGGTATCGAGCATGAAAGATATCACTTAAACCTTATTATACCTTATTTGGCGGTGCTTTTTTTATTGATAATAAATTTGTAATGTATTGAATGAGTTTCTTCTTTTTTTACATATTTTTGATAAGTTAAACTTCGCTATTTCCCGAGAGGTTTTTTGCACTAGCGCTCCTTGAGCGCTTACAAGTTGGAATTGAAGGTAGACAAAAAGTCAGAGTCCAGCCGAGTTGGTTCAGCGGCCAATATTTTTTGTTCCATTAGGTTGCCCCGCCTACGTCCCGCGGCTTGTCCGCGGGATCCAGAGCTGGCCATAAACAGCTTAAATTAATGGCCTAATTAAGATGCATAGGTTGGGTTGATTTTCTAGTAGAGCAAACTTAATAGAGAAAGCCTAAGATCCAAATCGTCTATCGTACTTTTGCCAAAACGCCTTCTGCATGTCTCACATAGGCATCCTGACAAACTTGGTTGACGTTTTAACAGAGATTTGCTATGGTTATTTTTCAAGCAAAGGCGTTCAAAATGGCAAATCAACATCAAATCAAATACTTCAGCCCCATTTCACCCGTGGATATTCTGCTATCCTCTTTATTACCAAGCTTAAGTCGCCTGGCTTAGCGCCGCTGCTTTGGTTTTGTCATGCTAAGTCAGGCCCCGTTTTAAAATCTGACTGCACAAAACCAAATACTCTTTTTTTGACTTGAGTGGAAAAATATTTATGACAACTTCACGACCTGTTGCCTGGTCCTTCTGGATTTTGTGTTCCCTGTTTTATGCGTATCAATATATTTTGCGCGTCATGCCTAGCCTCATGGTCGGTGACTTAATGCAGCAATTTCATATTGACGCTACGCTCTTCGGACAATACTCCGGTGTGTATTACATTGGATATGCCTTGATGCATATACCTTTGGGACTCTTGTTGGATCGGTATGGTCCACGTAAGGTCATGACCATTTGCATTCTGTTGTGTGTCGTAGGAAATTTACCGATCGTGTTCGCCGACCACTGGATGTACCCCATTTTAGGTCGGGTATTGTTGGGCATTGGTTCCTCTGCTGCTATTTTGAGTACGTTTAAAATTATACGCATGGTATTTCAGGAAAAATTGTTTACCCGCATGCTGAGTCTCTCAGTAACAATTGGATTGTTGGGCGCCATTTATGGTGGCGGCCCCGTCAGTTTTCTTTGTGGAAAATGGGGGTATCAAACAGTTGTCGAGGTGTTTGCGGCATTGGGTATCATTTTGGCATTAGCCTCTTATCTGATTTTGCCTGACATCAAATTCCAGCAAAAAGAAGGGATAATGAAAGGAATAAAAGCTGTTTTTACTAATACACGTGTATTGGCGGTATGTTTTTTTGCTGGCTGTATGGTGGGGCCGCTGGAAGGTTTTGCAGATGTGTGGGGTGCTGTTTTTCTAAAACAGGCTTATGGATTGAATCCTGATGTCGCCAATTATTTACCTTCACTGATTTTTCTTGGCATGTGTTTTGGTGCGCCAGTCTTAAGTTTGATTGCCGAAAAAACCGAAAATTATTTGGCGTGTATCATTACAGCAGGCAGCCTGATGCTTATGTTTTTTATCGCGTTGATCTGTCACTGGCTTAATGTTGCAAGTATCAGTGTGGGTTTTGTCATAGTGGGTATTTGTTGTGCCTATCAAATTCTCGCCATTTACAAGGCATCCACTTATGTTTCAGATCATGTGGCGGGTTTAATGACGGCGGTAGCTAACATGATCATCATGAGTTTTGGTTATGCTTTTCATAGTATTATCGGTTATGCCGTGAACCTTTATGGGGGCCCTGCTGTGGGGCAAGCATTAGTAAATGGATTAAGCATTCTCCCGGCGGGGCTGGCTGTGGGTGTGTTGGGTTTTGCTTTTCTCTCGTTGACTGAAAAGAGTTTTCAGGGGCATGCCAAATCATTATAGACTGAAGCAACTTTTCGAGATCGAGTAGCTAAAGTATGGAAAGAGAATGAAATGGAAGGGGAAAGGGTCGAAAGAAATGCTTTTGTGCTTAGGGTGTTTCTTATAAAGTCAGAGGGCAGAGTGCAATAAATGATCTTCTGCGCCGCCTTTTCTTGTGGTTTTGCTTGTTGTCATTAACCATGTGATTATTATAGTTTTATTCTTATTTTCGGTTCGCAAATAAAGATAAATTCCAATTTTTTCAATACTAATTACCTACTAATATCTACTAAATTAGTAGATAAATTCTGACGTATCTTATAAGCTACTAATTATCTACTAATATTTACTAAATTAGTAGATAACCATTTAGTAATCAATTTTAGCCAGTTAGGGTAGCTGATGAAAATTCCAATGTCTCCACCAGATTATCTTGGGCTATTTAAAAAGTTAACTTCTGAGCCGGAGCTCAATTTTAACCAGCTTATATCGTTGATTAGCCAGAAAATCTTAGGGCCTGTAACAGAGAAAGGAAAATACGAGCATTGGGACAAGCTAAGGCACTTACAGCCGCCGGAGGGTTTTTCCACGGAGGCGTGGTGGTTTGCAATCAAATTTGCACGGAAGGCGATATATAAGACAATCCCATTTGCTGACAAATATGGCAAGCCCATGTTTTTTGCTACTCCAGATATCGTTTTGCAAAAGCTTCACACAATTGACCGTAAAGTAGGCAATCCCGCTCCCGTCTTAAATTCTGAGATGCGAGATAGTTATCTTGTTCGATCATTCATGGAAGAGGCTACTACTTCCAGTCAGCTTGAAGGCGCTTCAACAACAAGAAAAGTGGCGAAAGAAATGTTACAAACAGGTCGTAAGCCTCGAGATAAAAGCGAGCAAATGATCTTTAATAATTATAAAGCCATGCAATTTGTGCAAGAAATTAAAGATGAGAAGATTACAGTTAGCTCAATTTTAGAATTGCATCGAATTCTCACCGAAAAAACATTAGACGATCCCGATACAGCAGGAAAATTACGAGGCCCCGATGATGATATTCATGTATGGGACAATAGCGATGGAGCGTTGTTGCATACACCACCTAATTCAGTGGAATTAAAGCATCGATTACAAAAGCTCTGTGATTTTGGCAATGCAACCGAAGATGATGATGGCTTTTTCATTCACCCTGTTGTAAGAGCAATTCTGTTACATTTTGTTTTAGCCTATGACCATCCGTTTGTGGATGGAAATGGTCGTACGGCAAGAGCATTATTTTACTGGTCTATGGCGCGTCAGGGATATTCTTTAATGGGATTTATTTCCATATCAAAAATTCTAAAAGAAGCCTCAAGTCATTACGCGCGTGCTTTTCTATACACAGAAACAGATGAAAATGATGTAACGTACTTTGTTTTGCATCAGTTAGATGTGATCTTAAAAGCTATTGATGCGCTATATGAATATCTTGATAAAAAAGCACAAGAAAGAAATGCAGCAGAAAAATTATTGCAAGTGAATCAAGCATTGCATGAGAAAATAAATTACAGACAAATGGCTCTTATCAGGCACGCATTAAAGCATCCTGATGCGCACTATCAAATATCGGTGCATCGTCAGTCGCATAATATATCTTATCAGACGGCGCGAACCGACTTACTTGTTCTGGAAAGCTTAGGCTTATTAGTGAGAAGGCAAATAGGTAAGGCATTTATTTTTGTGGCTCCTGAAGATTTGAAGGCGCGACTGGAAAAGGTTAAGTAGTGCCTGATCTAGCCGCATCTTTCATTTCAGTGTTAGTGTATTGCAAAGTGGATGGCTGGTTAAAGCGTGCGATTATCTTCGGTTCAAAAATAACATCAGATTTAGTGCTGCTGTTCAAAAGCAAAAAATGAAGAGATGCAGTTTCCTGATTGGGATTTTCGATTTTGCCCGACAGAATAAAGAATCCAGAGCAGGACAGTAATTTCTCAACGGTTTGCCATTGATTTGTGTTGGTATTCATAACAAGCTTGGTTTGAGATTGTCTCTGTTGAGCTAATCCGTCTTTCTTGTCTGTAAGGTCCAAAGATATTTTTACCAGAATGTCTTTAGGTGCTTTTGTCTCTGTTCCAGCGATAGCATTAAAAGATAAAAGAGTAATTATAAAAAATGTTAGTAGTTTTTTCATGAGTATCTTAAAGGTTATTTAAATGAGTGAAGCCGAATTGAAACAGGGGATGGGGTGTGTAGAGCAGAGTTTTTGGCTCCCCGAACTGGACTCGAACCAGTGACCTAATGATTAACAGTTATATCCAAACAAAAAGTCACAATAGATGATAACTAATATAAATAACTAAATCAATAAGATGACCTCAGACATGGATTGTAATGTGTTGTGGTGATTTCTTATTTGTTATCACTAAGTGCCCCAGGAGTGTCCCACAAACGGGCTAACTTGTTTAATAAGCTTTTGCCTCTCCAGCGTAATTGATTGTTCAACCTTCCATAATGCTGTTTTCTCTTTTTCACTATTCTGAGTGATCTAATTTTTTAAGGGATCTTTTACGTTTAATGTTTTTTAAATCTGATTCATAAATAACATACTCAGTGCCGACCTTGCTGGCTTTTATTAAGCCGCTTTTGGCCATGCGCCTAACCTGACTAACAGACAGACCGATGCGCTCTGCTACTTGCTTTGTATTTAATAAAATAGATTTCCCCATTAGCTGTCTCCTTTATGTTGGGTTGAGTAATTTATAATTAGGTTGTTTTCAATAAATTCATTCCTTAGATTGTTACTTGGTTGTTCAATATTATTGCGCGCCTTCTTGGTTGGTTTGCCAGATATCATCTAGCGTTTTAGCATTAAAAATTTTGGTACTTACAGTATATCTAGGACTTTGGAGTGCTCTAACTTGGCCTTCTTTATTTAGCATGACAGGTGTAATTGCTTTTGCTGAGTCTGAAAAAATTATTTTCCACTTGCCGTTTTCACCATAAGGTTCAATCGATTTTACAGTAGCAATATGGGTAATAGCGGAGATGGGAGCGACCTGATATGCCGCAATATATTTAATTTGTTCGCGCATTAAATTCTTCATTCTGATTGCATACCAGCAATCTTCATTTATGAAAACTTCATTGAAGCCATCTTCACGTGCGGGAACTACAATAGTATCAATGCTTGAAATATCTAAACAGTTAATCGCTTTATCACTAGTTAAAGGATTTACGCTAATGTCAGCAACAACATCTTGTAAAAAAGGTTCAAACAAATAAAAGCACTCATTGTCAGAGTTTTTGTATTGCCCTATCTGAATAACATCCACACTAAATGCAAATTTCTCGGCAAGGACATTTTGCAGTCTATCCGGTATCTCATCGATAATAATCAAAGCGGAAAAATGATTTTCAAAAATAAGATGATCTAGTAAATGATCGAGATTGCGATATCCGTTATTAGCTGCGTATTTTTCACAATGCAGTTGTATATTGGGATCTTTTTCTATAGCCCTAAAAACTATATTTCTTACTAAACGGGGTTCAGCTTGAAAGGCCAAGGAAAATTCAAGGATTTGTAAGGCAATATGTCTTAAGACATCATGAGAAGCTAATTCATTTTCAACGAAATATAGCTTTGGCTTTTTACTGCTTAAATCTAAGAGGTACCCATCAGGTATATTTTGTTGTATGCCCTTTTTTCCTATTTTTTTCTTAACATCCAGGTAAATGCGATTTTTTCCAAATAAATCGTTCTGAATTTTGAGAATAGCTTCTTCAAGCTCAGCTTCTTTCGCATAAGGAGCAGAGCGATATAGAGAATCTTTAGTTAATATAACATTCATGACAAATTTTACCCATGTGATCAAAATTTACCATGCTAAAGAGTTCTTAGTATCTAGTCAAGGCTAAAACTAAGATTCTCTTAGGTATTGATCACGAATGGTAGATATCAGTGGCGTATAAATCACCCTTTAGCAAACGTCTTAAAGAGGCTCGTGGTGCGCTGGGAATATCCCAAAAGCGGCTTGGGATAGCTGCGGGTATTGATGAATTTGTCGCGAGTGCTCGTATGAATCAATATGAAACGGGCAAGCATGTTCCTGATTTTAATATGAGCCAAAAAATCGCTAAGGTGCTTAAGGTGCCTGCTGCTTATTTTTATACCACCGATGACGGTTTGGCTGAGTTAATTAGAATATATGGAAAATTAAGTGAAAAGAATCAATGTCGTTTAAAAGCATTAATCAAAGAAATGGAGTGAAAGATCGATGCAATCAATATTACCCTGTATGTAATTGCTAGCTTCATTCAGCATTTCTTTGTTGTCTTACTTCCATTAGTATTTCCTCAGCTTTAGCAATCAGCTCATCATCACTAAAATTTTTAATCTCAAGCTCCATACTGTTAAGTTCGGCCTTTATTGGAGCTTCAATGCCAAGAACCTTCCTAATATCGTCTTTAGCCTTCATTACGACATTCAGGTAACGAGAATTACCACCGCCTATCAATTTGCTGGCCTCCCAGGCTTGCATGGCCTCTGAGGCGATATGTTCGAGCTGTACTATTTGCTCAATTTTGGCTTGGCCAATTTCATAAATGTTTTCTTCGGCATAGCGCGTGCATAAGCGCTTAAGAATTTGACTGACAGCAGATTGAGTAATATTTAGCTCTTCAGCAATGCGTTCTTGAGTAAAACATTGCTGTCTGAGCCGCCAGGCTCTCCGTTCACGCTCTAATATAATTTCTGGGAGAGTTTTCATTAAATTATAAGTCCTTGTTATAAGTAAACGGTTGGCCTCTCCACACTTTTTCTGGTTGGGAAGGGTTTAAGAGAACTCCATCAAAATTATCAAATCGGCAATTTTGGCTATTAAAACTGAGGTTTATTTTGCCTATATTACCATTACGGTGTTTAGCGATGATAATTTCTGCCATTCCTTTAAGATGACTCTTATCATTATAAACTTCGTCACGATAAATAAATAAAATAAGATCGGCATCTTGTTCAATAGCACCACTTTGTCGTATATCAGCCATGCAGGGGTGCTTATCATTTCTTTGTTCTACAGCACGATTAAGTTGCGAAATAGCTATAACGGGAACATTCAAATCGCGAGCTAGCAATTTCAGCCCACGAGAAATATTGCCCATCTTTAAGGTTTCGTTTTCGCCTTCTGCATACATCAAGCCAATGTAATCTATAACAATAAGAGATAATTTATGCTCGCGCATAATACGTCTGCATTTTGTTCTTATATCTGCGACACTCAGAAGTGATCGATCATCAATAAATAATTTTGCTTCTTGGAATTTAGGGATGGCATTCGTAATTTTTTTAAAATCGTCAACGTCTAAGTTGCCCGCACGCATCTGATCTGCTTTTACTCGAGCAATACTTGTTAAAGAGCGTTCTAAAAGCTGTTCTTTGCTCATCTCGAGACTAAAGATAGCGACGGGCTTTTTTTCAATAATGGCGACATGTTCTGCAATATTCATAGCGAGTAAAGTCTTTCCCATGCTGGGCCGAGCAGCGAGAATGATTAAATCGCCTTTCTGTAAGCCATGTGTAATTTTGTCAAGGTCACAAAACCCTGTTGGTAAACCCGATATTTCGCTTTTACTAGTTTGTCGTTGATCAATTGAATCAAGAACGTCACGTAGAATATCTGTGATTAGGGTAATCTCACTTGGGGTTTGGTCTGCTACTTCTGAGATGAGTTTTTGTGCATTGTCTAGGCGATTTTCTTTCTGCTCCCGCACGCTTGTAATAATATCTTGCGCAGCAGTAATCATCTTTCGATCTATGCTATTTTGTTTGATAATTTCAGCATATAGTTTTATGTTTTGCGAAGCATACTGACCATTCAATATTTCACAAAGCAGAATAAAAGGATCGGGACTATGCTCGTCTGTTTCCGTTAATTTTTGAGAAACGCAAATCACATCCGCATGTTTTCCGTTCATTAACAAATTTTGAATTACACGAAATGTATTGCGATGAAATGGCAAGCTGAAATCATCTACATGTAAGAAATCGCCAATGTCATCCCAAGCGCTATTGTCGGATAAAAGACTGCCTAATAAAGCTTGTTCAGCGTGAAGTTCTCGGGAGTGGTTTAACATGGTTGCACCTTATGATATTTACCTTCGATGACTCTGGCAAACTTACTTGGACGGATTAACCATTCTAAGTCAGCAAGAAATGGATCATTACCATCGCGACCAGGCACGTTGCCTATCAAGAAATCAGACTTTTTTACATGTTCAAAAAATCCCCTCCACCATCCTAAATTTTGACGTGCTGGCTCTTCTCTCCAGCGTGATTTAAGATAGCTACGTCTCGGGCTGCCCCACGAGCGCACAAGAGGGCACATAGGTAATATTTCATGATATAGAGCGATAATTTCCTTATGAGGACAACTATTTTGATTTTTAATCTTGTCTTGGATATCAGTTGTAGGGATATCTTCCCTACGGGAAGATACTCTTTCCTGTTTCTGTTCTTGTTCTTGTTCCTGTTCCTGATTCGCCATAGCCTTTGAGATAGGCTTATGGATAGCCTTAACAAATGCAGCAATAAAGCCTTCACCAAAGCCTTCAATAAAGGCTTTAAGTTTTTCATACGCTAAGTTTTTTAGCTTGCACTCCGGTATTTCATCCCAGTGTGACGCCCAGCTTTTTATTACATTAGGTGATTGAGGTTTGTTATATTTAATAGCGTTAGGAATAAAGACTACTCGAGAATCTAAATCTGCCATTGCTAAGCCTTGATCTAAGACTTCACGAAAGACTTCAAGGAAGCCTTCGGTGGTCCAGCCTAACTCTTCAGC
Source organism: Gammaproteobacteria bacterium (assembly GCA_031291175.1). Lineage (GTDB taxonomy): Bacteria > Pseudomonadota > Gammaproteobacteria > DSM-16500 > DSM-16500 > UBA5158. The sequence goes on along the minus strand of JARLJO010000045.1, from coordinate 83,276 downwards.
CATTCCCGCAGCCCCTGCTCTGTATAAGCCAGGGATTGAGGTTGTATTAGAGTTAGTAAGCAGATATAGAAATAGAGCCTTTCCACTAGGTGGTATCGGGCTCAGAGAACGAAATTTTTCATCACCCCATATGCGGACATCGAGAGTACGGTATCGCATATTATTTTTCCTCCCTATTAGATTCATTTATGTTCTGGGGTTCATGCCAAATGCGAATAATTTCCTGCATAACATTATCAAATAGAGCCTGATAAATTTTTTTACTTTCATTGGCTTCATTTTGCAGTTGTTCAGAAATATCGGCGTTCATATAATTGTGTGTAGTAAGCCATGGCTCGTATGCAGTCTCAATCCAGTGTAATAAATTTCGAAAACGCAAAATTTTATCCTTGGTTTGATTGCTATTTAGAGTGTATAAATGGGATGAATTTAGATTATTCATAAGTTCCTCCAGTCCATTTGCCTTGCATCAAAACATATTTAGCAACACGATGACGGCCACCCCCTGGGTTGTGGTCGTCAGTCCAAAGCGTTTTTATGTTAAAGCCATATTGATACCTTAGTTCATGTACGCGGGGAGCAACTCCCAGAATGTCTAACTTATGTCGCGCTTCGGTTGTCGTGCACGGCCCCTCTTGCAGTCTTCTTAATAATCGTAACCTTTGTGTTTTTATCGTGTTATTTAGCTTTTTCATGACAGCCCCCGATTTTTCCTTGATTTGCAACCCAATTGAAAAATGCTGTTTCATCAATTAATACACGCTTCCCAATTTTTTTAACGACACCAAATAGATCGAAGCCATTTGTATGCCGATTAAAAATAAGGTTGCGAAGACCACCCAGGCGCGGCCACTCATGATGTTTTTCCCAATTTGGGACGGGAATATAGCGTGTATGTTGATTTTCAGAATGATTGGCATTCATGCTTCATTACCTCCTGTTATTAAAATAGACACTGCGGAATTGCGATGTCTTCCAAGAGGTAATGCGCGAAAAGTGGGTTCGCGGGCGCGAAAAATGGCTTCGCGGAAAGAAAAGTTATATTTTTTTATTCCATTGTGTATCAATATTTGGACGATATGTCCAAGTAGAGGTCTGCGTAAAGATGCAGCTGTCTAAGTGGGCTCCTAGTTTTTTATGTTTTTCCTGAATTATCCCTATTGCTGTATGGATGCTTTTGCTGACATTTTGTCTGATGCGCTCAGCTACATTGGGAAGTATGCGGGGTTTACCTTTTATATTTTTTTGGGAATTTAAATAGTTGGCGATTTCAATTTCTTCAGATCTTAATGCTTCGGCTTTTGCTGATTTCTGATTGCTAATTTTTTTTAGTAATTCGTTTATTTCTTTGATCCTGGTGTTGCAAGTATCTATTGTTTTTTGATCAATTGTTGGCTCTGTATGGTAAATATCCTCATTCATAAATACCTCATTTAATTCATAATCAACTACTTCAGTGCTGTAATCAGTTGGAATAGATTTATTAACCAGGCGATAAAGTTCTAAAATTGATGAGTCGGTATTAGGATGGGTTAGTAAATGCTCAAGGTAGATTAATCCATTGTTTTTTTTAATTATTATAGTCAATCTTTCATAACATATTTCGTAAAAATCCCCTTTGTGTGAAAAAATATTGTTTTTATTTTCATTTAGCATTGTGAAACAAGATATATCTTTTGGTTTATTAATTAAAAGAGAAATTTTGTAATACTCAAGGAGTTCTTTGTCTAAACAGTAATCATTTTCAATTGCCCATTTAATACAATCTAAAATAGAGATAGGCATAGAGCCAATAGATAATGAGATTGGTCCCAGGTATATTTGTTTTATCGTACCTTTAATATAGGCGTTTCTCAGTAAAACATATGTTCGCTTAACAGGATCAGGTGGGGGTAATGTCGAATTTTCATGAGGGGGTTCATAATTATGAAATAAATATGCGATTTCAGTAAGTGTGGCAATTCCGTCTTTATTCACATTTAACCAAAATTTGTAATTAGCAGTATTTTGTGCAATGTGTGCTAAATTATCAATCGATTCGCTGGCGAAGGCCTTAGACAAATATTTGGACGGGTCTATGCAATCATTTGAGGTGGTGCTATTAAAAAAATCTAAAGAGGGTGCGCCAATCTTGTTTTTCTTGAGGTGTGAGAAAAAGCTATCTTGAAGATTTATGCCGCAGCCTTGTGTGTATTTAAAGGTATCTATTGATTTGAATATTGATTCAGCTTCCTCTGTTTTTTGCTTCAAAGTTAACCAAGGTGAAGGTAGTTCGAAATAACTTTCAGGCGAGGGCGCTGAAATAGCTAACGGATTTTTATAAAGTAGTAACGCTTGGCTAGTTTTGTCTATCAAAGTAGCCATAAGTTCTATCTTATTAAAATGATTTTGCAGCGAAGGATTTAAAATCATTAATGATTTTTCGTAGATAGCAAAAGTTTGTCGCATGTTATCTAAGATAAGCAATGATTCTGGCTTGCTAAAATAATCGGGAATTAATGGGCTTAAATTTGTGAGGTTCTTTAGAGTTGTTAAGGGCTTCATCGCAGGGCATGATGTAATTAGAGAAGAAATATTTTTTGAAGCCTTGTTTAAATGATTCAGATTTTGCAAGGAGAGAGAAGGCAGCTGATGATGCTCAAGAGAAGAAGAGATTTCCTTTAGAGGGGCTTCATTAAAATCCATTTTATTTTCTACCATTTTATGCTCCAAATATTTTTTCATTCATCCGTGCAACAACTTTGCTTGTATGAGCATCGGAAAGATGCGCATAACGTTTAACCATCTGTAATGTCTTATGGCCTAGTATCTCGGCTATTTCAGCAAGACTAGCTCCATTCATTGCGAGATAAGAGGCGCAGCTATGCCTTAGGTCATGCCAGCGAAAATCAGCTATCTCGGCTCGTTTGAGAGCTGTTTCAAAGGGAGAACGCAGGTCTATGGGATTTTTTAGATTATTGCTAGGAAAAACAAAATCACAATTCAGTAATCTTGTTTTTGAGTGCTCTTTCATTAATTCAAGCGCATGACCAGCAAGAGGTAATATGCGGCGCTCACCATTTTTTGTTTCGTGTAGGGTGATGATACCGCGAATTAAGCATACACTATGCCAGTCCAGTCCTAAAATCTCCATTCGCCTACCGCCAGTGGAGAGCGCTAAAACAACGGCAATATAAAGATAATGGCTCTCGCTCGATTTGCAAGCGTCTAGCAAGCGCGTTCGCTCGTTATCAGATAGAAAGCGTACACGCCCACGCGGTTCTTTCATTTTGGTGACTTTGCGTAGAGGATTTTCTTCTATCCAACCCCATTCTTTAACTGCGATAGTAAATAGGTGGCTGAGTGCCGCTAGATAACGATTTACCGTTGCAGGGGTATGTGATTCTCCGCGGGACGTTGGACTGTTAGTGAGCTTTTCGCGATGGTTGGCGATAAGGGCTGGTGTAACATCGGCTAACGAATATTCGCCTAAGTTATCATTCCACCACTTAAGTTGTGTCGTTTGAAATGCTGCACTTTTTGGCTTGGAAGGTAGGACGTTTTTAATGTACCGGTCTATCGCTTCTCTTAATGTATGACGCTTTGCTTCGGATGTTTTGAAGTGGCGGCCATCCCTAATTGCCGATTCTGTTTGCTGAGCCCATTTTCGAGCATCTGTTAATCGTTCAAAGGTCGCGCTTTGTGCCGGATAACCCTTGAGTCGAACCTTTGCACGATAAGTTGTTTGACCATTGTTAGTGATTCTTTTTTCAATGTTTGCCATGCCAGCCACGTTATGATTATAGTAGTTTTAATTGTGGCGATAAACTACAGCAAGTACCAAAAGAAGGCAACATATGATTGATAATCAGATGAAATACATTTAATAATTCACATCTTTCAATATGTTATGCTCGTATGCGAGCATAAAAGGGCACTCATGGGGCACTCAAGATAGAAAACAACTATTTATTGTTTGCCTAGAAAATTCCATAAACATAATCATTTTCTTATATCTAAGGCTAGCAAGCTGTTCAACCATGACATCGCGTCAATCGGAGCAGCACGCACACCTGGCGAATCATGCCATAAGGCAATCTATATTCATAAAAATAACTAAAATTGCCACTCTGATATCAAAGATGCATATCAATAGAATCGATAAATGATTGTCCATCTTGGGTATCGATGGGTCCATTCTGCAAAAATTCAGAATAATTACGTCTAGCGGTATTTGTTCTACCTGATCTTGCTTGTGGGCCTTTTCGCTGATTTGCCCATGTCATAATCAGTATTTCTTGTGATCTGGTCATTGCAACATAAAGCAATCTACGTTCTTCATCTAAGTGCTGTTCCGGTCTAGGAACCAAGTCATTGTCAACACCAACAACAAAAGTAGCGCGCGCTGTTAATCCTTTAGAGCTTTGCATTGTCATAAACCTAATGCCAGCTTGTTGTTCATTTGCTAAATCTTTTGAAATAGGTGTAAGTTGTGATATGAAAAAACCAAGATTCTGCTTATACCCTTCAAGCCTTTTGTCAACTTCTAAAAGGAGTTCGTTAAACTCACTTGTAACAGGTGACCCACAAATATCGTTTGCATTATCTACAATCCATTTTCCCCATTTCTCTTTCTCAATATTAATAATCGTAGCTTTGTATTTGTCAGCCATACTTATTACAGAAGAAGAGATGGCCTTAAATTTGCTATTTTTTATATTTGGATAATCATTTTGTATTTCATCCAAAATAGCTTGGGCTAAATTAAGGTTTTCAGACTCTGCTTTGTTAAGCAATCTTTCGAGAATCTTCCCGTTTAATAAAGTTGCCCATGCCAATGAATCTGATTGATTCTCCAATAGACGCAATTGCGCAATGAGAATTACAACATGCTTATCTTCAAGAATGCGCTTAGATTGCTTTGAATCATAAATTGGAATTGACTGTTCTATTAGTTTATTTTTGATCGCTTTAGTAAATCGCTCATGAGGATCAGTCCTAGAGAGAACCAATATATCACTAGGCAGATAATTTTTTTTCGTTACTAGATGCTTAATGGCTTTTGCAATTGCATCTGCTTCTAAAGTTTGATTTTTAAAATGCAATAAAATAGCTTTTGCAGATTGCCCTGACGTTGATTTAGGAATTGGCCGTGATTCTCTTTCTAAATCACCAAGTATTACATGCTGCGCCCAATCAATTAAATTTTGTGGGCATCGATGACAGATACTCAAATCATAAATTTTTGCTAATAAAAAATGTTTTTCAAATTCTCTAATTCCTATTGGGTGTGCTCTTCGAAAGGAATAAATAGATTGATCTTCATCTCCTACCGCAAGCACAGATTTTCCTTTCTTATGAAAATGCTGTAATAATTCAATTTCACATTTATTTAAATCTTGATATTCGTCTACTATTAGAAAATCAAAATCTAATCCTTTTGCATCATCATGCTCAATAACAAGCTTTCGTAAAAGATCGGGTAACTGCTGGAGTAGGGTAAACCCAAACAATTTAACAGCTTTCTGAAAGGCTGAATTAAATTTAGATCTTTCTTCTGGAGTAAATCCAACCGGCTCTTCATCATTCAATGATTCCCACTTTGATGCCATAGAATTAATTAATGAGGTTAAACGATTTTTTCGTATGCGTGATTTTTTTGCAATATAATTATTGATTATCGCGCTTAGTTCTAATTCACTGGCTAGCCTTAAAGGCAGTGAGATAAGTAGAGCATCTTGATTCTGCATTAAGATTGAAAGTGAGAATGAATGTATAGTGCTAGGCTTAACATCCAATCCCTCTGCGTCAGAGACTTTTTTCAATAATTCCGAGGTTGCAGCGCGCGTAAATGTTAAAAATTTAACACCGCGTTGCTTTCCAGCTTGTGCAAGGCGATGGGCAAGAGCCACTATTGTTATGCTTTTTCCTGTTCCTGGGCCAGCTCGAACAACACCACTGTTTGTTTCATCATGATTAATAACCGTCACTTGTTCTTCTGTGTAATTTATTGGCATTTAGCTAAATTCCTATTATTTTAATACCCGTCTATTAGCATTATCATTTTTATATACTAGTGGGTCTCATTGTTTACTAGTTTGAGTGCGCTCTTAGTGTTTTGAAGTGGGATTAAGTTTCCTTTTTTTAATCCAATCCTTAAGCTTATCAAGTAGAGCGTCAGGAATTGTTTCAAATTCATTTTTAGCAATGGCTCTAATTTTGGAGAGGCAGGTGTTAATTGTTTTTTTGTCATTTTTTGCTTGATCGTAAAGTTCTTCAAGCTCGTCATAGTCTAAGGCTTGTTCATATTCAGTTTTTAGGTTTATTAGTTCATCCAGCGCTTCTTGTTTTATGATAAATGAAGCCACATCAATAGTTTTTTGAACCTCTTCCAAAGATGAATCAGCTCTTTGTTTTAGTAGAGCTATTGCTGTGGGGTTATTTCCATTTTTAAATGTAATTTCGTTATATTCGGTATCTCCCTCATGATGAGGTGGGGCGCTCAGCGCTTCAGAATAAAGATTATAATCGAGATCGGCTTTCTTTTTTATATAATGTAAAGATTCCATAATGCTGGAATAGGTTTTTACCTTCAATTCCCACCAGCGCTCGCTACGGTATCTCCAAAAGGAAAAAAATGCAGTGAAAAGTGAAGTGGCAAGGATGATAGATATAGTATATAAAAATGTCATGTTTAAATATCCTTTTCGAAAGCACATGATTGATTATAAATAAAATAGACCCTAACGGAATCAAATTTGATTGTTATTGATTGGTATTTATTATTTTGAAGTGCCCCAGGAGTGCCCCGCGGCTAGTTTTTAATTTGGAGTTTTTCGCTAGAAGTGGCTATCTGATTGGCTCCCCGAACTGGACTCGAACCAGTGACCTAATGATTAACAGTCATTTGCTCTACCGACTGAGCTATCGGGGAATGTATATGCGGTCAAGTGCAAGCATACTAATATCGGATGAGGTTTTCGTCAATATATTCTGATGCTTCTTTTTAAAAAAATTTTTATATCTGTTCAGTTTCAGCACGTTTAGAAGTGGAAACCCCTATCCCCTCCAAAAAGCAGGAGGGGAGAGAGTCAATTTGGAAAAAAATTACACCAATTTAGCTAATGCCAAATGCATACGCTTCATCGCTTCCTGTAGCTTCTCCATGCTGGTTGCATAAGAAATACGGAAATAGCCCGGTGCGCCAAACGCAGAACCTGGAACAACCGCAATCTCTGCCACGTTCAACAAGAATTCAGCAAACTCAAGATCATCATTGATGTCATGTGTTTTTGCTAAAAGTTCATCAATGTTGGGGAAAATATAAAATGTCCCATCGCAAGGCAAACATTTAATGCCAGGCATTTTGCGAAGTTCACCCAAGACAAAGTCATGACGTTCTTTATAAGCTTTCGTCATCGTGCCAATGCATGATTGATCCCCATTCAATGCTGCTTCTGCTGCAATCTGCGCAATGCTCGTCGCGTTGGAAGTACTTTGTGATTGAATTTTTGTCATCGCAGCAATCAATTTAACCGGGCCCGCAGCATAACCAATACGCCAGCCAGTCATCGCATAAGATTTAGACACCCCATTAATCACAACGGTGCGATCATATAATTCAGGGCAAGCCATCAAAATATTCGCGAAAGGTTCTTTAGTCCACTGGGTGTGTTCATAAATGTCATCACTGGCCACAATAATCCCTGGGTGCTTCAGCAAGACTTGACCCAGCGCTTTTAGTTCATCCAGCGTATAAGCAGTGCCGGTAGGGTTAGAAGGGCTGTTTAGCATAACGAGGCGAGTCTTAGGTGTGATGGCCGCTTCCAGCTGTGCAGGTGTGATCTTGAAATGTTGCTCAATCCCAGCACTCACCAGCACAGGCTTAGCATCAGATAGTAAAGCGATATCCGGATAAGAAACCCAATATGGCGCAGGGATAATCACTTCATCACCGGCTTCTAGCACAGCAGCAAACAAATTGAAAATACTGTGTTTTGCGCCGCATGAAACTAGAATCTGTTTAAAATCATAATTTAGCTTATTGTCGCGTGCAAACTTATTAATAATCGCCTGTTTTAAACCTTTGATACCATCAACCGCTGTATATTTGGTAAAGCCTTCATTAATCGCTTTAATTGCAGCTTCTTTCACAAATGCAGGTGTGTCAAAGTCAGGTTCGCCGACGCTTAAGCTAATAATATTTTTGCCAGCCGCTTTTAATTCTTCGGCACGTGCCGCGATAGCTAGGGTAGGGGAAGGTTTGATGCGTTGCACTCGACTCGCTAATTCATTAGGCATAGGAATAAATCTCACTCCGGTTTCTATTATATTCTTGAGAAAAGAGGCGGATTATAAAGGATTTATTCTTAATCATCTACAAAAGCTTAAAAGCCAGGACTGTGTTATAATTATACATTACCATCAGTTTGTGTTTTTGCTCCAATGAGGGCTCTTATGTCATTGTCTCGTGAGTCGAATTTTTTGGAGTTAATTCAGCATGGAAATCCAGAAGCGCTCACACTGTTAACCAACAGCCCTGAACTATTTGAAACAGGACTTCCGTTTACGTTTGGAGGTCCTCAGCCACTTTTTCATCTCGCCGCCTATTTCAAACAGCCAGCCTTACTGCAAGACATGTTTAAACTGGCTGATACTTTGATTGCGGCAGGCAAACTCGAAAGATCTATTGTGGTAGCGCATATGCAAATTTCAGATCATCAAGGCAGAGGCATATTGCATCTTGTTGCTGAAATGGGTTCTAAAGAAGTGTTTGATTCTTGCTTGCGATACGGCGCCTCGCTTACTGGAGAAAACACCCTTCACCAAACAGTAGCAGAGTGTGCAGCGGCGAATAGTCGACTCGATATTTTAAACCACCTGATCAAACTCAAAATACCCGCGCCTCCACAAGATCTGGACGAGGTAGAAGCCGCTGAGCTAACAGCAGAACTGCCCGTGTTAGAGAGGTTATATGATATTAATGCTCCAAGCAGCATTCAGAATACGCCGTTGCATCATTATCATGAAGTTGGCATGAACGATGATACGGCGGAATTCTTGTTGATCAATGGCGCTAACATTCATGCTCTAAATCAAAAAAATAAATCCCCTCTGAAGCTCATTTTAATGGGCGCCAGTGATTCAGGATTTTTTTTAACAGCTTCTCAGATTCACAAGGCCACTTTCTTGTTAGAACGTGGCGCTAAATTGAATGATTTTAGTTTAGACGAATTAGAGAATATAGATCACACGCTGAAATCCCAGTTTAAGACTGTCTCAAGGCCAAGCGCGGTCAAAAAACACAAAGGAGATGCCCAAAAAAATATTTATTTACCTGGAGATGAGATTGAATTTAAGGACCTTCAGTATTTGCGAGCCATTATAGCCGAAAAAACAAAAGATTTTGATGAGGCAAAATGGCTTTATAGCGAGGCAGCTGTGAACGGGAGTGTGGGTGCCGCGATCAGATTAAGCTCTTACTACGAGCTTAAAGAAGATTGGGAGAATGCCTTGAAATGGTATATGTCAGCATTAAACACTTTTTCTCATGAGGTCAGTTTTGATCGCGCAGTGTATTTAGCGGCCGAATATTTAGAGCAGGGTGGTTCAATCGATGAAGGTTTTTATCGTGATTTTGCGCACGCTATTTTAGATAAGCAAGAGGTCTATTATGTGTCAGCAGAAACGCATTTAAAGTTAGCGCATTGGATTAGTCGGTTGCACGAAGACATTGATGGTATTTCCAGTGATCAACGAATTAAAGTTGCATTAGGCCATGCCGCCAGTGGCTATCGTCAAGCTTTCAGAGAGAGAAGTATAGAAATTATTGAAGAAGCAGAAGAAGACATCAATCATTTTATGACTTTGCGCTTGCAGCACGCGACGCCTTCTGAAAAAAACTATTATAAGCGACTCAATGTACCTGAGCATCATGATGTAAATCATTATTATCAGCTAAGCTTGCAGTTAGCGAATTTAAATTTAGAGGAATTAAATCACGATTTCCGACGGGCTTTAGAGTGGTATCAAATAGCCAATGCATTAGCAGGCAAAAACGTTCCGGATCCCGCTAATGCGGTGGCATTGAGAAAGGCCATCAAGAGCATGTTGAAATCCGAGAAAGCTGCCGGTGCTTCGTTGCACGGTTACTCCATATTTATTCAAGTTGGAGGTCTAGTAGTAGAAGGACCCGAGATATTCGTCTCAAAGCGCCCCAAAAAAGGAACGAGAAATCACGATTCCTAGTAAAATAGATTTTTATCGGTTGTCCGGCAATCAACGAGCTTAGCCATTGATTATTCACTCAAAATGAAATTTTGACGCACTTCAGTTTGTCTCTTGGGTCTAGGGATTTTTTCCTCATGAAATTTTCTAGTTGCTTCTTATCTGTCTAGCAAGGAAAATAGCGCCCATGCCAAATAAATTCAAAATAGAATCTAAATTTAAACCTGCCGGCGATCAGCCACAAGCCATTGAAAAGTTGACCCAGGGGTTGCGTAGCGGCCTTGCCTCGCAGACTTTGTTAGGGGTAACCGGTTCTGGTAAAACATTTACAATTGCCAATGTGATTCAGGCTGTGCAACGTCCCACATTGATCATGGCGCCAAACAAGACCTTGGCCGCGCAACTCTATGGCGAAATGCAGGAATTCTTTCCGCACAATTCGGTCGAATATTTTGTTTCTTACTATGATTATTATCAGCCAGAAGCTTATGTACCTTCCTCGGATACGTATATCGCCAAAGATGCATCGATCAATGATCATATTGAACAAATGCGTTTATCGGCGACCAAATCGCTTTTAGAGCGACCTGACGCGATAGTGGTAGCCACCGTCTCAGCCATTTATGGTTTGGGTGATCCGCGCATGTATTTAAGCATGGTCTTGCACTTGGATCGGGGTGATCGCATTGATCAGCGTGCTTTATTAAGACGTCTTGCTGAGTTGCAATATACGCGCAATGACATGGAATTACAGCGCGCCACTTTCCGTGTGCGTGGCGATGTCATTGATGTTTATCCTGCAGAATCCGATCGTGACGCTGTCCGCATTGAATTAATGGGTGATGAAATTGAAAATCTTTCTTATTTTGATCCATTGACAGGCGAAATCACCCGCCGCGTGCCGCGTTTAACCATCTATCCAAAAAGCCATTACGTCACCTCACGTGAAACGGTGATTAGCGCCATTGACGTAATCAAGGCAGAACTCAGAGAGCGTCTGGCAGAATTGCATAGCTTAAATAAATTAGTGGAAGCGCAACGTCTAGAGCAGCGCACGTTGTATGATCTTGAGCTGATGAATGAGCTAGGTTATTGTCAAGGCATCGAAAATTATTCGCGCTATTTATCTGGTCGCGGAGCAGGCGAGCCACCACCAACTTTATTTGACTACTTGCCGACAGAATCTTTATTAATATTAGATGAATCACACGTCACGATTCCGCAAATACGCGGTATGTATCGTGGCGATCGTTCGCGCAAAGAAACCTTAGTCGAATACGGTTTTCGTTTACCATCAGCATTGGATAATCGTCCATTGCGATTTGATGAATTTGAAGTACGTGCACCGCAGACCATTTTCGTTTCTGCAACGCCAAGCGTTTATGAGGCAGAGCATGCCAGTCAAATAGTAGAACAATTTGTGCGTCCAACCGGCTTATTAGATCCCATTGTGGAAGTGCGTCCTGCCAAATCGCAGGTTGACGATCTATTGTCTGAAATCCATCTCCGTGTTGCTGAAAACGAGCGTGTTTTGGTAACAACATTAACCAAGCGCATGGCGGAAGATTTAACCGACTATTTGAGCGAGCATAATGTGCGTGTTCGCTATGTGCATTCTGATATCGATACAGTAGAGCGAGTGGAAATTATCCGTGATCTGCGTCTTGGTACCTTTGATGTGTTGGTTGGGATTAACTTATTGCGAGAAGGTTTGGATATGCCAGAAGTGTCTTTGGTTGGCATATTAGATGCGGACAAAGAAGGCTTCCTGCGTTCTGAAACCGCTTTAATCCAAACGATTGGACGCGTTGCGCGTCACGTAAAAGGTAAAGCGATCCTGTATGCTGATCGTATTACCGGCTCCATGGAGCGCGCAATCGGTGAAACGTCCAGGCGTCGTGAAAAGCAACATCAATATAACGAAGCAAACGGCATTACACCTCAAGGCGTACAAAAAGCGGTTCGAGATATTATGGAAGGGGCATATGGACCGAATTCTGTCCGTGGCAAATTATTTCCAAAAGTCATAGACAAAGACGAAGCAAAATATCTCGCCTTGCCGCCAGAAAAATTGACGGCTAAAATTGCTGAGCTAGAAAAGAAAATGTATGCCCATGCACATGATCTGGAATTTGAAGAAGCAGGAAAGCTACGCGATTTGATTCACCGTCTCCAAAAGGATTCTCTGGATAAATAAGAAGGGTGAGAGAGATACATTCTGTATGGCTGGGCTTCATAAAAAAGGCTCAGCCTCCAATCCAAGCAAGCATTTGTGTAAAAAAATTCCATCGCTTGATCGGTTAATAATAAAACGTTTTTGCTGCTAAATCGCCGCAATCTACGACTAAAAATAACGCTACCTATAATCTATTACTCGAACGCTACAATTCAACAGCTTATATCTTGCGTATCGAGCATTCTAATGCTATCTTTAGCCCACTTTTTTGTAAGATCTTCTTTAGGCACGTAGCTCAGTGGTAGAGCACTACCTTGACATGGTAGTGGTCGGTGGTTCGATCCCACTCGTGCCTACCATAAAAATATTTATAATTCAGTATTCAGTATATTTTCTCTCATGCTTGTCGTAATCCGACGATTGCCCTTAAGTCTGTGCGAATATTGCGCCACCGTTTTAATTTTCCTTGTTCAAACAATTGGTTACAACTATATTTTCCAATACCCCTTTCTGATACTGTAAAGGAGCAAATGTCGATTTACAGTATCAAAATATAATGTTATTGTAATACTGTAAATCGACAAATGCTTATTTGCAGTATTGGAATATCCTATGATGAATAAAACAGCTCCTTTCGTGGGTAGAGAACCAGAGTTAAAAGAGCTAAGAAAATTTTTCAATAAAAAATCTTCTTCTTTAATTGTAGTAAAAGGTAGACGGCGAATAGGTAAAAGCAGACTTATTGAAGAATTTGCGCGTGATTGCGAGTTTTATCAATTCTCAGGTCTTCCTCCCACAGATAAAAGCACCGCACAATCGCAGCGAGATGAATTTTCAAGACAGTTGAGTGAACAAACAGGATTGCCGGAATTGCAGTCAGATGATTGGAGTAAATTGTTTTATTTATTGGCGGAGAAAGTCAAAAAGAGCAGGGTAGTGCTGCTTTTTGATGAAATTTCCTGGATGGGCTCGGAAGACTCCGACTTTCTTGGCAAGATTAAAAATGCCTGGGATATCAAATTTAAAAAAAATCCTAACTTAATATTTGTTCTTTGTGGTTCAGCTTCGTATTGGATTGAGGAAAATATATTAAGTAGCACGGGGTTTCTTGGTCGGGTTTCTTATACGTTAACACTTGATGAATTACCTTTAAAAGCGTGCGATCAATTCTGGGGTAAAACAGCGAAAAATATTTCTGCGTATGAAAAATTTAAAATTTTATCTGTTACCGGTGGCATTCCAAGATATTTGGAAGAGATTGATCCTCATTTAAGTGCGGAAGAAAATATTAAACAATTATGCTTTAAGAAAGGCGGGATTCTTGTTAATGAGTTTGAGCATATTTTTTCGAATATTTTTAAACGACGAACTCCTCTTTACCGTGAAATCATTGAAGCACTCGTTTACGGTACGAAAGACGCTAGCGAAATTAGCAAAGAATTAAAAGTGGAGTTGACGGGTTTATTCAGCGAATACTTCAAGGAATTGTCTTTGTCTGGGTTTATCCGGCGCGATTACACTTGGAATATCAATACAGGTCAAGACTCCAAATTAAGTAAATATAGACTTAGCGATAACTACTTGCGTTTTTATTTGCGCTACATTGAAAAGTACAAAACGAAAATTGACAGAAGTGGATTTGAGCTAAAATCACTTACTTCGCTGCCTGAATTGCCAACGATCATGGGTTTGCAGTTTGAAAACTTAGTATTGAATAACCGGCGTTATATTTACGAGGTGTTAGGTGTTTCTCCTGATGATGTTGTAAGTGAAAATCCTTTTTTTCAAACACCAACAAGCAGACAGCCGGGTTGTCAAATTGATTATTTGATTCAAACCAAATTCAATACTCTTTATATATGCGAAATTAAATTTTCTAAAAATGCGATTGGTATGGATGTCATTCACGAAGTGCAACAAAAGATTGATCGTTTAAAGCGTCCGAAGGGTTTTTCTTGTAGGCCTGTGTTAATACATGTCAACGGTATAAGCGAAGACGTTGCGGAAAGTAACTATTTTTCTTCTATTGTTGATATGGGTATGTTTTTTTGAGCAGTAGCTGATGCTGATTAAGTGTTTTTTTATAACAATCCATAATTTATGGTGTAATTGAAAATGGCAGACCATCGTGTCAGCACACTTATTATTCGAGCTTTTTCCATCTTATGGGCTAGGCGCAATAAGAAACATACAATAAAAGAGCTTATTAAAATGATTCCTGTCATTCTAGCTGTTTTAATGAGTCTATCGACCACAGCTCCTCGCATTTAATCAGATGCTTAAGCCTTTTTCAGTAGTATAAGGCTTGCGGAATTTTTGCTTGTTTTATCCCGATTAAAGCAATAGAATCTTTCACCCATCCTTGGCAGCCGCTAAGGATATCTTTTGATAGAGAGAACATGAGTATGCCGGTCATTACTCTGCCTGACGGAAGTCAGCGCACATTCGACGAGCCCGTTACCGTAGCCCAAATCGCAGCCAATATTGGTGCAGGTCTTGCAAAAGCCGCCATTGCTGGCAAAGTAAATGGTGAGTTAGTAGATACTTCTTGCCTCGTCAAAGACGATGCTGAAGTTGCTATTGTCACCGAAAAAGACCCTGCTGCTCTCGAAGTGATCCGTCATTCATGCGCTCATTTGTTAGCACAAGCCGTAAAAGCCTTATTCCCAACTGCACAAGTGACCATCGGTCCTGTGATTGAAGATGGTTTTTATTATGACTTTGCCTTTGGTCGTTCATTTACCCCCGAAGACCTCATCCAGATCGAAGAAAAAATGGCAGAATTGGCCAAACAGGATTTGACGGTGACGCGTAGCGTAGTCACACGCGAAGAAGGCATTAAATTCTTCCGTAACCTGGGCGAAGAATACAAAGCCAAAATCATTGAATCCATTCCGGGCAATGAGACACTGACCACTTATCAGCAAGGTGACTTTACCGATTTATGCCGCGGGCCGCACGTGCCAAGCACAGGCAAAATCAAAGCCTTCAAATTAATGAAAGTAGCCGGCGCCTACTGGCGTGGCGACTCCAAGAACGAAATGCTACAACGTATTTACGGTACAGCTTGGACTGACAAAAAAGCATTAGATCAATACATAACCAATCTCGAAGAAGCCGAAAAACGCGATCACCGTAAAATCGCCAAGAATTTAGATTTGTTCCATATTCAGGAAGAATCCCCCGGCATGGTGTTCTGGCATGAGAATGGCTGGACCATCTACCAGGAAATTAAACGCTACATCAGCGAACGCATTCGCGAAAACGGTTACCAAGAAATTGCTACTCCCCAAATGGTCGATTTAGAGCTGTGGAAAAAATCAGGCCACTGGGACATGTTTAGCGAAGGCATGTTTACGGTAGATGCGGATGAAACCCGCCGTTATGCCATCAAACCCATGAATTGCCCTTGCCACGTCCAGGTCTTTAAACAAGGCCTACGCAGTTACCGTGATTTGCCCATTCGTTTGGCTGAATTTGGTAGTTTGCATCGTAATGAACCATCCGGCTCCTTACATGGATTAATGCGAGTGAGACAGCTGGTGCAAGACGACGCGCATATTTTTTGCACAGAAGATCAGATGCAAGGCGAGTCCTCGCTCTTTATTAAACTCCTTTTAGAGGTTTACAAAGACTTTGGTTTTAATGACATTACTGTCCGATTAGCTACACGGCCTGAAAAGCGCTTAGGCAATGACGAACTATGGGACAGAGCAGAAAAAGCCTTGGCTGATGCGCTTACCGACGCCGGTTTGACCTTTGAAGAAAGACCAGGTGAAGGCGCTTTCTATGGTCCCAAAATTGAGTTTCATCTCAAAGATTGTCTCAATCGAATGTGGCAATGTGGTACATTACAGTTAGATTACTCGATGCCCGGCCGCCTGGATGCCTATTATATTGATGAAGATAGCAGCAAAAAGGTGCCAGTTATGTTGCATCGTGCTATTCTTGGCTCCCTTGAGCGGTTCATCGGTGTTTTACTTGAGCATTATGCGGGCAAATTGCCGGTTTGGCTCACGCCGATTCAGGCTGTTGTGATGAATATTACGGACCGACAGGCCCCATATGTCGAAGAAGTAGTGAAATTATTCAAAAAACATGGCATTAGAGTAAAATCGGACTTGAGAAATGAGAAGATCGGCTTTAAAATCCGCGAACACACCTTGCAGTATATCCCTTACTTGTTGGTAGTGGGTGATCGTGAGGCTGACACGCGTGCAATTTCAGTGCGTACCCAGCAGGGTAAAGATCTAGGCAATATGTCTATTGAGCAGTGCATAGATTTGATAAAGGGCGCCATTGCACGACGAAGTCGAACAGATTAGGAGGAAGACCAGATTAGCGCAGAAAAGAAACCTCGGGTTAATGATGAGATTACAGTCTCTGAAGTTCGGTTAATTGATGCTGAAGGCGAGCAATTAGGCGTAGTGTCTATCCGCCAGGCAAGACAACTCAGCGAAGAATCGGGTTTGGATTTAGTTGAATTATCACCTGACGCTAAGCCGCCAGTGTGCCGGATCATGGATTTCGGGAAGTTTCGTTTTCAGCAGAGCAAGCGTAAAGCAGCTGCGAAAAAGAAACAAAAGCAAGTGCAGATCAAGGAAATCAAGATTCGCCCTGCAACGGAAGAAGGGGATTACCAGGTCAAACTGCGTAATATGTCACGATTCTTAATAGATGGTGACAAAGTGAAAGTTACCCTACGATTCAGAGGGCGTGAAATGGCGCATCCTGAGTTGGGCATGAAGTTGCTAGAAAGGATCCAGGCAGATCTCATTGAGGCCGGTGTTGTAGAGCAAAGGCCTAAGTTTGAAGGTCGTCAAATGGTGATGGTGATAGGTCCTAAAAAGACCAATTAAGACCGGTGCTGAGTAGGTTGGTTTTCGCCCTTAAGCGAGACCAAACAAAATGAATTAATGAAGTGGAGTGTTATTGAAATGCCTAAGTTAAAATCTAACCGTGGGGCAGCGAAGCGCTTTAGAGCCACAGGAAATGGCTTTAAACATCGTGGTACAGCTCGCAACCACATTTTGACAAAAAAATCGACAAAGCGTAAACGTCATTTGCGTGGTGTCATCAGTGTTAGCAAGGTTGATTGTCCATCAATCACCCAAATGCTACCGTACGCTAAGTAGGAGAGTAGAAAATGGCAAGAGTTAAAAGAGGCGTAACCGCCAGAGCCCGACACAAAAAAGTGTTGGATAAAGCCAAAGGTTACTATGGCGCGCGCAGTCGTATTTTCCGCGTTGCTAACCAAGCAGTTATTAAAGCAGCTCAATACGCTTATCGTGATCGTCGTCAGAAAAAACGTACGTTCAGAGCACTTTGGATTGTGCGTATTAACGCAGCAGCACGCGAATGTGGTTTGACCTACAGCACCTTGATGGATGGTTTGAACAAACTATCAATCCAAGTTGATCGCAAAGTGTTGGCTGATATTGCAGTTCACGATAAAACAGCTTTTGCTGCTATCGCAGAACAAGCAAAAGAACGCTTAGCAGCATAACCGCCGCACCCGCAGCACTTTTAAAATAGAGTGCTTGCGAAGTGAAGGAGGGTTGAAGAAATAGGGGCTAGTCCCCTATTTTTTTTTGCTTTTTTTCTGATTTAATCAAAAAGTTTAGGGCAAGCGTTTAGCGTTTTCGTCATTTTCTCTGTAGACTATGAGATCGCGTCCCCAGATACCAAGGTTATCCTCAATGAATGAATTGGATGAATTATTAAAGCAGGCAGAAGCACATATTCTGCAAGCCACAGATTTAAAAAGCTTAGACCTCTACCGCGTACAATATCTCGGTAAAAAAGGTCAATTAACAGAATATCTCAAAAACCTTGGTCAACTACCCGCAGAAGAACGTCCTCTAGCAGGTCAGCGAGTCAATGCCATCAAAGAAAAAGTCCAAGAGCTACTCGATGAGCGCGTTTCACTACTAAAAAACGCTCACGTGGCAAATCAACTGGCAGCCGAATCCATAGATGTGACTTTACCTGGTCGCTCCCAAGACTTTGGAACGGTTCATCCGGTCACCAAAACTCGTGAACGCCTGGAAGCACTGTTTACCCAAATGGGTTTTAGTGTGGTCGATGGTGATGAGATTGAAGATGATTATCATAACTTCGCCGCTTTGAATATTCCCGATTTACATCCCGCGCGCGCGATGCAGGACACTTTTTATTTTGGTGATGGCAAATTATTACGAACTCATATGTCACCCGTCCAAATTCATGTGATGAATCAACAAAAACCACCATTGCGCATTATTGCCATGGGGCGAGTGTATCGCCGTGATTTTGATTTAACGCACACACCAATGTTTCATCAAATTGAAGGTTTGATGATCGATGAGCAAGTCAGTTTTGCGGATCTGAAAGGCGTTTTAATTAATTTCTTGCAAGCTTTTTTTGAATCACCTGTGCCGATTCGATTTAGACCATCGTATTTTCCCTTCACGGAACCTTCCGCTGAAGTGGACATTGGTTGTTTGAGTTGCAAAAGCCAAGGCTGCCGTATTTGCAAAAATACCGGCTGGTTGGAAGTATTAGGTTGCGGCATGGTCCATCCCAACGTATTGAGTATGGCTGGCATTGATAGTGAGCGTTATACCGGTTGGGCGTTTGGTATCGGCATTGATCGTTTGACCATGTTGCGTTACGGCATTACCGACTTGCGTTCATTCTTTGAGAATGATTTACGTTTTCTAAAGCAGTTTTAAAGAGGCACCTCGATCATGAAATTCAGTGAATCCTGGCTACGCGAATGGGTTAATCCCAAAATCACTCGCGAAGAATTATGCGAAAAACTCACCATGGCGGGGCTTGAGATTGAAGAGCTTGCTCCTGTTTCAGATACTTTTTCAGGCGTGCTAGTGGGTTTGGTGCTTCACGTTGAAAAACACCCTGAAGCAGATCGCCTGAATGTATGTCAGGTAGATGTAGGGTTGGCACAACCCTTACCTATTGTGTGTGGGGCGACAAATGTCAAAGCAGGTATCAAAGTGCCTGTTGCGGTTGAGGGCGCATTACTTCCCCGAAACATTAAAATTACTCTCGCTAAAGTGCGAGGCATGACTTCACACGGTATGCTTTGTACCGCGCACGAATTAGGTTTAGCCGAAGAAAGTAATGGTTTATTCATTTTTCCAGACAACGCACCGGTAGGAAAAGACGTTTGGGATTATTTGCAATTAGCCGACTATTTATTGGATGTTTCTATTACGCCAAATCGTGGCGATTGTTTGAGTATTCGCGGTATGGCTAATGAGGTGGCAGCGCTCACCGAGTCTGCGTTAATCACTCACAAAACACCCGAAATTATTACAACCATCAAAGATGTTTTACCTGTCACTATTAGCGCTGAAAAAGAGTGCCCTCGTTATGTGGGTCGTGTTATCCGCGCCGTAAGAGCTGATGCTTCCTCGCCCGTTTGGCTGCAAGAACGTTTGCGTCGTAGTGGTATTCGTTCGATTAGTCCTATTGTCGATGTCACCAATTTTGTGATGTTGGAATTGGGTCAGCCCATGCATGCTTTCTCACTCGATAAAATAGTGGGTGGTATTGATGTGCGCATGGCAAAAGCAAATGAAACATTAAAATTATTAGACGGTAGCGATGTCACATTAAATCCCGAAACCTTAGTGATAGCCGATCAAGAAAAACCTTTAGCCATTGCTGGTGTCATGGGCGGTTTAGATTCTGCGGTAACATTGTTAACACAAGATGTCTTTTTAGAGAGTGCTTACTTTTCGCCGAATACCATTGCAAGAGCTGGTCGAAACTATCACTTAAGCTCTGATTCTGCTTATCGTTTTGAGCGTGGAATTGATCCCACCATCCAGCGCACAGCCATTGAGCGCGCTACTCAATTATTACTCGACATAGTCGGCGGTAAGCCCGGGCCTGTGATTGAAGTCTCATTCGATGAGGTGATCCCAAGACCGGCCGTGATTAAATTACGGTACAAACGTGTATCAGCTATTTTAGGTTTTGATATTGAGTCTAAAAAAATCGAAAATCTTTTGCAGCGGTTAGGATTTACGACACAAAAAATTAACGATGGTTGGCAAGTCACAGTGCCGCCACGGCGTTCTGATATTGCACTGGAAGTCGATTTAATTGAAGAAATAGCAAGACTCTATGGTTACGATAATATTCCTTGTCATCACCCAAGGGGCACGCTGCAAATTAACTCCGCAACTGAAAGCAAGATTCCTTTGCAAAAATTACGTCAAGCCATCTGTGATTTAGGCTATAACGAAGTCGTGACATACAGTTTTATCGATAAAAAAATGCAAGCGTTGATTGATCCCACTATTCAACCTAAAGAATTATTGAATCCGATCACGGCGGATATGTCGGTCATGCGCACTAGTCTTTGGCCTGGATTAATCACCACGCTTTTATATAATTTGAATCGACAACAATCTCGTGTGCGTGTATTTGAAACGGGCTTGCGCTTTATGCCAAGCGGGGATGAGCTTAAGCAGGAACGTATGCTGGCAGGGCTAGTGTATGGCAGCTCTCAACCTGAGCAATGGGGTATTTCAACTCGCCCTGCAGATTTTTTTGATGTAAAAGGCGATTTGCAAAATGTTTTTAAATTAACAGGTTGCGAAGGTGAGTTTATTTTTAAGGCAGCTGCGCATTCTGCGTTGCATCCTGGCCAAACAGCTCAAATTTTGCGTAACGGACAGTATGTCGGAATCATCGGAACCCTGCACCCCGCAATTTTACAGGGGTTGAAGGTGGATGCTCCGGTTTTTGTCTTTGAACTTTTCCTAGACCAATTAGAGTCAGGTACGGTAAAACAGTTTACAAGTCTATCAAAATTCCCTGAGATACGTAGGGATATTGCCCTATTGATAGATCAAACTGTACCAGCGGAGGTTATTCAGGGTACAATTAAAGAGTTAGGTGGCGAGTTGTTAAAGGAACTGAAGCTATTTGACGTGTACCAAGGCAAAGGCATTGAGCCAGGACTGAAAAGCATTGCGGTAGCCTTGACCTTGCAACATGCTTCACGCACGCTAGTGGATGAAGAAGTTGCAGATCTAATGGAACGCGTTATAGTGACCCTTAAAGGAAGATTCAACGCTGAATTAAGAGGCTGACAAAATGGCACTGACAAAAGCGGATATTGCTGAACGTCTGTTTCAGGAAATCGGATTGACCAAGCGTGAAGCCAAGGAAATCGTTGAGTTGTATTTTAACCGATTAGGCAAAGCATTAGAAAGTGGTCAGCAAGTTAAGCTTTCAGGCTTTGGTAATTTTGAACTGCATGATAAAAATGAGCGCCCCGGCAGGAACCCTAAAACGGGTGAAGAAATTCCTGTTTCCGCACGCAGAGTGGTAACATTCCGCAGCGGTCAAAAACTACGAGCGCGAGTGGAAAAGTTCGCCGGCAAGGATGTACGCAAATCGGAACATGATGAATAGCCAATTACAACAAGTTAGTCTCGAATCGTTACCCGCTATTCCAGATAAACGCTACTTCACTATCAGTGAAGCGGCGTTTTTATGTGGTGTGAAACCGCATGTATTACGATATTGGGAGCAAGAGTTTTTACAACTTAAGCCTTCCAAGCGACGCGGTAATAGACGTTATTATCAATACAAAGATGTATTGATGGTGCGTAAAATTAAAAAGTTATTGTATGAAGATGGTTTTACAATTGAAGGTGCACGTGCACAACTGCTCTCAAACCCTACTGAGAACGGTCATTCTGTAAAAACTGACGCTTTAGTAACGAAATTGATTGCAGATCTTGAAACTGTTCTGCAAAATCTGAAAACTTCTGAAGAAGTACTTTAGAATGAAAATAGAAATCGGGGCGTAGCGCAGCCTGGTAGCGCACTTGTCTGGGGGGCAAGTGGTCGCCGGTTCAAATCCGGCCGTCCCGACCAAGTATTGATTCAAAGCTTTCTCCCGCGAACACAGAAAAAGGAAATGTTAACCATGGAAAAGATTTGGTTAAAGCGCTATCCAGCAAACGTTCCAGCAGAAATTAATCTCGATACCTACACTTCCGTTGTTCAAATCTTTGAAGAAAGCTTCGCCAAATATAATAGCGCCCCAGCTTTTTATAGTATGGGTGTGACGCTGACATTTAAACAAGTGGATGAGTGCTCACGTGCATTTGCTGCTTACCTGCAAGATGAATTAAAGCTTACCAAGGGACAACGTGTTGCCATTATGTTGCCAAACGTTTTGCAATATCCTGTGGTGATGTTTGGCATCTTGCGAGCGGGTTTGATTGCGGTCAATGTGAATCCGCTTTATACCGCTCCTGAGTTGGTACACCAGTTAAATGATGCTGGCGCTGAAACCTTAATTGTCCTCTCAAATTTTGCTAGTACTGTTGAAAAAGCGTTGCCGGATGTCACATTAAAAAATGTGATTGTGACTAACATTGGTGATTTGTTTCCGTGGCCAAAATCTTCTATTGTCAATTTTGTTGTTAAACACATCAAGAAAAAAGTGCCAGCTTGGCATATACCGTCAGCTATTCCATTTACAGCAGCGATGGCTGCCGGCAAAAAACTCACTTTTCACCCTGTGGCCTTAGGCCATCAAGATATTGCTTTCTTGCAGTATACCGGTGGTACGACTGGTGTTGCTAAAGGAGCGATTTTAACTCATGGCAATTTAGTTGCGAATATCTTGCAAGCCGAGGCGTGGTTTAAGCCGCTATTTGTTCCTGGTAAAGAAACTATTGTGACAGCATTACCGCTTTATCATATCTTTTCGCTCACAGCGAATTGTTTGTTTTTGATGAAGATTGGTGGCTTTAATATTTTGATTATCAATGCACGTGATCTTGATTCATTGGTATCTGATATGTCGAAATTCAAATTTACCGTAATCACAGGCGTGAATACTTTATTTAATGGGCTATTAAAAAATTCGCATTTTTTAAAATTGGATTTCAGTTCATTAAAACTCGCATTAGGCGGTGGCATGGCTGTGCAGCGTGCGGTTGCCGAGCGATGGCATGAGGTGACCGGGGTGCCTTTGCTTGAAGCTTATGGGCTAACAGAAACCTCTCCTTGTGCATCCATCAATCCTGTCACGCTCACAACTTATAATGGCACAGTGGGTTTACCCGTTTCCTCGACGGATGTTTGTATTTTTGATGAGGATGGTAACGAGGTGCCGCTAGGTGAGTCGGGCGAGTTGGCGATAAAAGGCCCGCAAGTGATGCGTGGTTATTGGCAAAATCCACAGGAAACAGCCAAGGTTTTCACTAAAGACGGATGGTTGCTAACGGGTGATATTGCTTCCATGGATGAAAACGGATTTTTGCGAATTTTAGAACGCAAAAAAGACATGATTCTGGTTTCGGGATTTAATGTGTATCCGAATGAGATTGAAGATGTGTTGGTCAGTATGCCGGGCATACGAGAAGCGGCAGTGATTTCTGTGCCTGATGAAAATTCAGGAGAAGTGCCAAAGGCTTTCATCGTGAGGGAAAACCAAGACATTACAGTGGCAGATGTCATCGCATTTTGTCGTACTAAATTGACGGGTTATAAGATCCCCAGGCATGTAAAGTTCTGCGAAGATTTACCTAAAACAAATGTGGGTAAAGTCATGCGTAGAGCATTGCGTCAGCAAGAGCTCAATCAATAAATCAGATACTTCTCTCACTCGCTGTCAAAAAACTGAGATCAGTCTCAGTAACGGGTGAGAGAAAGCATTTCTACTGTGTTTTGCTGATATTTACATTTTAAACTTACTATTTGTGTCTTCCTCGCTCGGCATTTTTGCATCGGGCATTTCTTCTGTTGCATAATCTCTATTTGTGTGCGGTACTTCTTCTGTGCGGTAGTTTCCTTCCGGACGTGCTTCTACAGCTTCTTTTCGTTGTAACCATCGCATAAAGCTTTCATCTCTAGCATGTTCTTTGAAAAAGAATTGAAACCGTTGTTGTTCTTTTTGTTGTAGGAGAGGGGTATCTTCTATCTTTTCTTTTTTGTGTTCAGAGACAGAGACTTCTGTTTGTTCAGTGCCCATTGGATCGTCCTGTTGAATGGTGTCACTGCTTGAGGACGCTGTAGTTTGGCTTATGACTAATCTGGGAATGACAGGTTTATCGAAGCAATAAATAATTTGGCCTGGGTTGTCACCCATAATTGCAACGCAGCTACCCTCTGCAAGGCTGCTATCGCTTAATCCCAGTCGCATATCCGTGATGCCAAGATTCGTTTGCATGAGTAGCGAGATTTCGTTATGGAGTGAACCAATGCAGCCGCCCACTAAATATACTTCCATGGTTTTAGGTTTGATGGAGTATTTTTTGCCTAATCTCGATTTTAATTCTGTTAGTATTTCGGCTGTGATGGTCGATATGTGAGAGACACTTAATACAGTTTTGTTATTTTTATTATTTCCATAAATACAGACTGCAACACAGCAGGCGAGCCCGGTTGTGCCCATAGCGGTTTTTTTTGAGAGAATAGTGCTTTTGTCTTCATCCATGTCAATGTCATGGGCAAGTTGGTTAAACAAGTCGTGGGCTTGGCTGGCTTCGGCGAATATCTGACTTTTGGTGCGTGATTCATAATGGCCGCGAAAGGATTCAATTGAATGTAGAAATTGAAAAAAAACCTGCTGTTGTGTTTCGGCCTCGTTAATGGCTCCCTGCTTTGTCTGCATTTGTTGAGACATGCTAGATATATCTGCATTTGAGGACAGGATCTGTGCTTGTGAGATTTCATCAAAATCATTAAATATAATCTGAGCGAGCAATAATTTGGAGGGGTCGAGTAGGTTGTGGTAATACTGATTGGTCAGTAATCCTGTTAGAGCGTGATACATGACTTTGGCTTTGGCTTCCATATCCGAAAAGCCCGAAGTACTTTTTGCTTCGATTTGTTCTATCACTGTGACAAGATTTTGAAAATAGCCTGCGTCTAAGCTATTTAAAATATTAATTGTTCTGGTTTTTAAGCCTGTTAAAGTCATTTATGCGGCCTCGTTTTGTATTAATTTTTTAAAAACAATCAGTTATGTTGTTTTTGATGTTGTTCTTTGGAAGAATGTTATCAGATTAAAATTAAGACTAGATTAAGGGTTCCAAAGAAAGAAGGATTTTGAAAAATGTCAGATTTTCCACTTAAATTGCCATCTGTAGGCCTCTTCTTTGAAAATACGCGTTAAATTGGTGGTATACTGCCAACCCTTTTTATTCAAGTGAAGCCGCTAGCATGACAACCACGCAATCCACCCGACAATTAGATCTCTTTGCCACTACCCCAAAAGGTTTAGAACTTTTGCTGGTAGACGAGTTGCGCGCATTGGGGGCGACAAATGCGGCTGAGAAGCTCGCAGGCGTTACTTTTACAGGTGATTTGGCATTAGCCTACAAAGCCTGTCTCTGGTCGCGTCTTGCGAACCGCATCTTGTTAAAATTAGTGACAGTTCCTGCGAGAACGCCAGAAGAGCTGTATGCAGGTGTCCAATCCATAGCTTGGGATCAACATTTAGATCCTGATGGGACATTGGCGGTGAATTTCGTGAGTGTTCAGTCCGAAATCACGCATACTTTATTTGGCGCGCAAAAAGTGAAAGATGCCATTGTCGATCAATTCCGGGATAAATATAGCTCGCGCCCCAATGTGGCACGTGAACATCCGGATGTGAGTGTGAATGTTTATTTGCATCGGGATCTTGCGACTATCAGTTTGGATTTGTCCGGTGATAGCTTGCATCGCCGGAATTATCGGTTGGGTGGTGGGGGTGCTGCGCCTCTTAAAGAGAATCTGGCCGCAGCCATTCTCATCCGTGCTGGCTGGCCTCAAATTGCCAAAGAGGGTGGCATGTTGCTTGATCCAATGAGCGGCTCTGGTACGTTATTGATTGAAGGCGCTTTGATGGCGGGTGATATTGCACCGGGCTTGGGTCGTGATTATTTTGGCTTTTTACGCTGGAAAAAACATCAGCCTGCGATTTGGGAAACCTTAGTTGATGAGGCAAAATTGCGCCGTGAAAAAGGGCTGCTAAACTTGCCACCAATTGTTGGGTACGATGCAGACCCTTATCCGATTAAAATCGCTTTTGAAAATATCGAACGAGCGGGTCTTCTCGGAAAAATCCATGTCGAAAAAAGAGATGTCTCAGGCTTTGAGCCTAAGGCTAATGCAAAACCGGGCTTGGTCATTGTCAATCCTCCCTATGGCGAACGTTTAGGCGAAGTAGACGAGCTGCAAACGTTATACACCACTTTGGGTAATCGCTTAAAAGAAGCGTTTACTGACTGGAAGGCGGCGGTCTTTACTGGTAATCCTGATCTTGGAAAAGTCATGGGGATTCGTGCCAAAAAATATTACGCTTTATATAATGGCGCTATTCCTTGTAAATTGCTGCTATTTGATGTGACTGCCGAAAAATTCATTGATCGCAGCCCTGAGCGCGATAATGAGCGTAAGATACTTGCAGCACAAGCGGCGATGGAAGGCCAGGATACTCAGGCCGTGCAAATGTTTGTGAACCGTCTGCGCAAAAATCTAAAGCACATGAAGCGCCAAGCGGACAGAAAGGGTATCGCTTTTTTCCGTGTTTATGATGCTGATTTGCCTGAATACGCTTTTGCAATTGATTTGGGCGAAGACTCCGCGCAAGTTCAAGAGTATGAGCCACCAAAGACAGTTGATCCTGACAAAGCGCGTCGTCGTCAGCAAGAAGTGTTATCCGTGTTGCCTGAAGCTTTGGATTTACTTCCGACTAAAATTTATTTTAGTGTTATACCAAGACCTAAATTCTTCTAAGGATGTTGAAATCAAGTTGGGCAGTAGCGAGTATGGGTCTGCATGAGTTGAAACGGAATGCAGGGTTTGATGATGACTGGGGTCCTGTCAGGACAGGATAACTTTTTCGTGGGAGCAACGCTTCGCGCGAAAAAGCCATCCTATCCTGCCACCCCGTATTTTATAAAAAAGCCCCGGAATTATTGAGAAATGTAGGTTGGGCTGAGGTACGAAGCCCAACATTACCGTGTAGCTGTGCGACCTCGGTGCAAGACCAGTGTGCTCTAATGATGTTGGGTTTCGCAAAAAACGCTCAACCCAATCTACGCATCTTTTATAGCCTTCGCTTTTCGCATCCACGAAGTGGATGTGAATTTTAAAAAAATGGGGTGGCAGGGTAGGTTTGCTTTTTACGCGCGGAGCCTACTGGCGAGCACGAAAAAAGTAAACCTACCATGACAGGACCCCAGTCAACATCAGCGCAAGACTCAATCCTTCCATTGACTATCGCTTTTTCTCCCCTCTAATCCATGGTATAATTTCGCGATTTTGATGCATTATTTTTAACCGATTTCTATGACGCTTAGCTAAGTTGAAAGGACCTATGGATACTCCAACCCCGATTGCCAGAGAAGTTGAAAAAGTCAGTCTTGAGGCTGAGTTAAAGCAGTCTTATTTAGACTACGCGATGAGTGTAATTGTTGGTCGCGCATTGCCAGACGTACGCGATGGTCTAAAACCTGTACACAGGCGTGTCCTGTTTGCTATGCATGAGCTTAGCAACGACTGGAACAAACCCTACAAAAAATCGGCGCGTGTCGTCGGTGACGTCATCGGTAAATACCATCCCCACGGTGACTCAGCGGTTTATGACACCATTGTTCGTATGGCCCAGCCATTTTCCATGCGCTATTTGCTCGTAGACGGGCAAGGAAACTTTGGTTCGGTAGACGGCGATGCTGCAGCTGCTATGCGTTATACCGAAATCCGTATGTCGCGTTTTGCGCATGCCTTATTAGCCGACCTTGAAAAAGAGACGGTCGATTTTGCCCCCAATTATGATGAATCTGAAATGGTCCCCGTGGTCATGCCAACCCAAATTCCCCATTTATTGGTGAATGGGTCATCCGGTATTGCCGTCGGTATGGCAACCAATATTCCGCCCCATAATTTGACCGAAGTCGTCAACGCTTGTTTGGCAACTATTGATAACCCCGATGTTACTATTCAAGAGCTCATGCAGCACATCCCTGGCCCTGACTTCCCAACGGGCGGTATCATCTTAGGACGCGCTGGCATTGCTGAAGCATTCCGCACGGGTAGAGGACGCTTGGTCGTTCGCGGCAAGATTCATATTGAAACGGATGAAAAATCCGGCAAAGAAAAGATTATTGTGACCGAGTTGCCATATCAAGTGAACAAAGCTCGCTTGATAGAGCGCATTGCTGAATTGGTCAAAGAGAAAAAACTCGAAGGCATTACTGCTTTACGTGATGAATCCGATAAACAAGGCATGCGTATCTATATTGAATTACGTCGCGGTGAAAACTCCGATGTAGTGCTCAATAACTTGTATGTACAAACCCAGTTACAAAGCGTTTTTGGTATCAATATCGTCGCTTTAGTCGATAACCAGCCACGTATTTTAAGTATCAAAGAGCTAATTGATGCGTTTATCCGTCACCGTCGTGAAGTGGTCACACGCAGAACCTTATTTGATTTACGTAAAGCAAAAGAAAGAGCGCATATCTTAGAAGGACTCGCTGTTGCACTGGCTAATATCGATGAAATGATTGTGCTGATTAAACAAGCAAAAGACGCTAGCGAAGCCAAAGTGCAGTTAATGGGAAAAGCTTGGCATCCGGCCGAAGTCATCGATATTTTGACTCGGTCTGGCGATAGCAATGCTTTGATCACAGCAATTGACGGTTATGGTCTGAATGTTGATGGCTATCATTTGTCACCTGAGCAAGCTCAATCTATCTTAGACATGCGTTTGCATCGTTTGACGGGTTTAGAGCAAGATAAAATTGTTGCAGAACACAAAGAATTAAAAGCTCTCATCATTCAGTTAACTGAAATCATTTCAAATACCGATCGATTGATGAAAGTCATTCGTGATGAATTGATTCTCATTCGCGACCAATTCGGCGATGCACGCCGTACTGAAATTGTTGAAAGCGAAGGAGATTTCAGTCTGGAAGATTTGTTGCCTCAAGAAGATGTTGTCGTTACCATCTCACATGATGGTTATGCGAAAATCCAGCCAGTGGATGCTTATCAAGCACAACATCGTGGCGGTAAAGGCAAGTCCTCGTCCAACGTAAAAGAAGAAGATTTTATTGAGCATCTGTTATCGGCTAATACGCATGATACGATTCTTTGCTTCTCTAATAGCGGGAAAGTATATTGGTTGAAGGTGTATCAATTGCCACAAGCTAGCCGCAATTCACGCGGAAAGCCGATTATTAATCTCCTGCCATTGGCGGAAGGCGAGCGTATTACCGCTATCTTGCCAATGCGCGAATATCGTGAAGACCATTTTGTCTTTATGGCTACCGCGCAAGGGACAGTTAAAAAGGTGGCATTGACCGAATTCTCGCGCCCACGCTCATCCGGTATTATTGCGCTGGAATTGGCGGATAATGATCGTCTGGTTGGTGTATCGATTACTGATGGTAAACACGAAGTCATGCTCTTTACCAATGCTGGTAAAGTGATTCGTTTCCCAGAAGAAAAAGTGCGTCCTATGGGCAGAACAGCTCGCGGTGTTCGCGGTGTGAAGTTGCAAGATGATCAACGTGTTATTTCGTTGGTGGTTGTTGCATCTGACGGCGATATTTTAACAGCAACCGAATCGGGTTATGGTAAACGAACCGCTGCTGAAGAGTATCGTGTGACCGGTCGAGGTGGTCAGGGTGTTATCTCCATTCAAGTCAACGAACGTAATGGTAATGTCATCGGCGCCATCCAGGTTAAACCGGAAGACGAAGTGATGTTAATCAGCAACAAAGGAACGTTAGTGCGCGTGCCCGTCTCTGAAATCTCATTGATTGGTCGTAACACACAAGGCGTTCGTTTGATCCAATTAAACAATGAAGAATTGTTAGTTAGCCTGGAAAGAGTGGCAACCTTACAAGTGGAAGCAAGTGAATGACTCGCAAAAAACCCGTACTGACCATCGATGGCGCGAGTGGGACAGGTAAAGGGGTCGTAGGCCAATTAGTTGCAACACGTTTGGGTTGGAATTTGTTAGATAGCGGGGCTTTATATCGTGTATTAGCGTTAGCGGCGCAAAAACACGGTGTAGCCCTTGAAAATGAGCCAGCCTTAGAGGTTTTAGCTGAGCATCTCGATGTCCAGTTTAAGGTGATTGAAACAGGCGTGCCGCCCCATATTTTGCTCGAAGGCCAGGATGTCACTGAAACCATCCGCACCGAAAAAATGGGTAATGCCGCCTCTAAAGTCGGGACTTTGCCCGCCGTCAGGACGGCTCTTTTAAGTCGTCAAAGGGCCTTCCGTGAGCCGCCTGGCCTGGTTACCGATGGGCGTGATATGGGCACTGTAGTCTTCCCTGATGCCGAAATTAAGATCTTTTTGACCGCCAGCGCCAAAGAGCGGGCCCGTAGGCGGTATAACCAGTTGAAGGAAAAAGGCATTGATGTTAATCTAGACGACCTTGTGGGCGAGCTCCTTGAGCGTGATAAGCGTGATCAAGAGCGTGCAGTGGCTCCCCTAAGGCCGGCAGTTGATGCGATACGGATCGACACGGATACTTTAACGATTGAACAAGTCGTCGAAAGAATCATGTCGGAAGTCAGGAAGATATTTTCAAGCATTCATTAGCAAAACAGCCCCGAACTCTTCCTCTGGCATTTTTAAGAGAAGAGATCAAAGTGTATTTGATAGCTAATTAATGTAAACAGGTGCGATGCAAGTAACCTTTATAGGTCGCTTTGTGTCGTTTTATTTATTTTTAACTGAAAGTTGGGTTATTTAAAACAGTGTATGTAAGCTGCTTTTAAAAATCTAGGAAAATTATTATATGTCTATGGCTGAAAATTTTGCGGAATTATTTGAAGCAAGCTTAAATGAAAGTCCAATGGTTCCAGGTGCAATTATCACCGGAACAATCGTACGAATCGAGTCTGACTACATCGTAGTTAGCGCGGGTCTCAAATCTGAATCTATTATCCCTATTGAACAGTTTTACAATGAACAAGGCAAACTGGACGTTAAAGTAGGCGACAACATTAAAGTTGCTCTTGATACAGTAGAAGATGGTTTCGGTACAACCCGTCTATCACGTGAACGCGCAAAACGCTTAGAATCCTGGATTTCGTTAGAAGAAGCTTACGAGAAGAAAGAAACCGTACGCGGTGTGATTCAAGGCCGAGTTAAAGGTGGTTTCACTGTTGAAGTTAACAAGATCCGCGCATTCTTGCCAGGTTCATTAGTTGACGTTAAACCAGTACGTGATCCTGAATCCCTGGAAGGCAAAGAATTTGATTTCAAAGTCATTAAGATTGACGCTAAACGTAACAACATCGTTGTGTCACGTCGCTTAGTGATGGAAGCTGAAAACAGCGTAGAACGCGAAGCTTTACTCGAAAACCTGCATGAAGGTGACGAAGTGAAAGGTATCGTGAAGAACTTAACCGATTACGGCGCATTTATTGATTTAGGCGGTATTGATGGCTTGTTGCATATCACTGATATGTCATGGAAGCGTATCAAGCATCCTAGCGAAATCTTAAACATCGGCGACGAGATCAAAGTGAAGATCTTGAAGTTTGATCGTGGCAGCGCACGTGTATCCTTAGGCTTGAAGCAATTGGGCGAAGATCCATGGGCTGATATCGGTAGCCGTTACCCAATTGGCAAGCGTCTATCCGGTAAAGTAACCAACATTACCGATTACGGCTGCTTTGTTGAAATTGAAGAAGGCATTGAAGGTTTGGTCCACGTTTCCGAAATGGATTGGACAAACAAAAACATCAACCCAAATAAGGTTGTACATTTAGGCCAAGAAGTTGAAGTGATCGTTTTAGATATCGACAGCGATCGTCGTCGTATTTCCTTAGGCTTGAAGCAGTGCACACCTAACCCATGGGAAGAGTTTGCTAATCATCACGCTAAAGGCGACAAGATCTCCGGTAAAATCAAATCGATTACTGATTTCGGTATCTTTATCGGCTTGGATGGCGGCATAGATGGCTTGATTCACTTATCAGACGTTTCTTGGAATGAAGCTGAAGCACAAGAAACTGTTCGTAAATATCAAAAAGGCGACGAGCTTGAAACCGTTATCTTGGCGATTGACGCTGAACGTGAACGCATCTCTCTAGGCTTGAAACAATTAGCTGACGATCCAATTGCTAACTACCTGAACGAAAACGAAAAAGGTAGCGTTGTAATGGGTACAGTTGTTGAAGTGGATGCTAAATCCGCTGTGATTGAATTGGCTCCAAATGTTCATGGTACATTGCGTGCTGCTGAAATCTCCCAAGAAAAAGTGGAAGATGCTCGCACCAAGTTGAACGTTGGTGATTCTATTGAAGCGAAAATTACGGGTACAGATCGTAAAACCCATACTATTACGCTTTCAATGAAGTCCAAAGATGCTGCGCCTAAAAAGGCAAAAGCAACAACAACTGCCAAGAAGAAAGAAAAAGCTGAAGGTCCGTTGAAAACGACGTTGGGTGATTTATTTAAAGATAAAATGAGCAACAACGAAAAATAAATCATAACACGTTAAGTCGTAACGAAAACGGTATCTGCAGACTCTGTGTGATACCGTTTTTTTTTATTTATCCGCTGACGGCGGCAAGAAATGACAGGGGAGAAATAAACGTGCGAATTTTGAGTTATATTTTAATCGTCATTATTATTGGATTGGGAATCAGTTTTGCTCTTTTGAACTCCGGTTCAGTGAGCATTAATTATTATGTTGGACATCGAACAATGCCTTTGTCTCTATTGCTTGCAATGGTATTTACAATAGGATCATTGCTGGGTGTTTTTGTGGGTCTTTGGCTGTTGTTAAAGATCAAATTAAAGAATTATCGTTTGAAACAACGCTTGAAGTTAGCAGAAAAAGAAATTGAAAATTTGCGCGCCATTCCCCTACAGGATAAGCATTAATGGGTATTGAAGGTTTTTTATTAATTGTTGTAGCCATTTTCTGTGCTTGGTACATCGGGTATCGAACGCGCACAGGTGATGTTGCCACGCAAAAAGTGAACTTGCCTCGTGATTATTTAGTCGGTTTAAATTTTTTGTTAAATGAAGAGCCTGATAAAGCGGTTGATATTTTTATTAAAATGTTAGAAGTGGACAGTGGCACAGTAGAAACACACTTGGCGGTCGGCAAATTATTTCGTCGCCGTGGTGAAGTGGATAGAGCCATTCGCATTCATCAAAATTTGATTGCGCGGCCACAATTAGACAAAAGTTATCGCGAACAATCCTTATTCGAGTTAGGACAAGATTATCTCAGCGCTGGCGTACT
This sequence comes from Gammaproteobacteria bacterium, assembly GCA_031291175.1. GTDB lineage: Bacteria > Pseudomonadota > Gammaproteobacteria > DSM-16500 > DSM-16500 > UBA5158. The sequence goes on along the minus strand of JARLJO010000045.1, from coordinate 49,641 downwards.
GGATCGTGCTGAGCGTGTTTTTTTAGAAGTCGTCGGATTAAAAGAATATTCTGTTCCGGCTTTGCGAGCATTGCTTGATATTTATCAACAAGAAAAAGCCTGGGAAAATGCGATTCAAACTGCAATTAAGCTTGGTAATTCGACCAAGAAAAACATGCAGCCGGTGATTGCGCATTATTATTGTGAGCTTGCGCTATTGGCTAGAGCAAAGGGTCAAAATGAACAGGCGAACCAAAACGTCAAACAAGCTTTAGAGGCAGATGCGCAGTCTGTACGGGCGAGCTTGCTCCAAGCCAGGTGGGACATGGAAAAAGGTGAATATAAAAGTGCACTGCGCAGTTTAAAGCGCATTAAGAGTCAAGATGCGGATTATCTTTCAGAAGCAATTGAGGCTTTGGCTTCTTGTTATGAAAAAATGCATGAGCAAGAAAGAATGGTGGCATATCTCATGCAAGTACTGGATGAATACCCTAAAATTCCTGTGGTTTTGATTTTATCTGAACGTATCAGGCAATGGAAAGGTGACAAAGTGGCGGCAAAATTTGTCGCAGATTATGTGCGACGCTATCCTTCCATAGGCGGTTTGCACTTATTTATTAATCTCTATGTCTCAAGTACAGAGGGTAGAGCGCGTGACGATTTGCTTATTCTGCAAGGATTGACGCATAAGCTACTGGCCGATAAACCGGAGTACCAATGTGTCTCCTGCGGTTTTTCGGGCAAAACATTACATTGGCAATGCCCTGGCTGCAAACAATGGAGTTCTGTTAAGCCCGTGCACAGTTTAGAAGAATAAAATGATGTTAGATCGCCGTTTTTCAGTTGCTCCCATGATGGATTGGACCGATCGCCATGATCGTTATTTCCTGCGTCTGATTGCGCCCAACGCTTTGCTTTATACCGAGATGGTGACAACAGGGGCTTTAATTCATGGGGATTATAACCGCTTTCTGGCATTTGATTCGTCAGAGCATCCTGTCGCATTGCAGTTGGGTGGATCCGATCCCAAGGCGTTAGCGCATTGCGCTAAAATGGGTGAGGACTATGGCTATGATGAAATTAATTTGAATGTGGGTTGTCCTAGTGATCGTGTGAAGTCGGGGCATTTTGGGGCATGCTTAATGTTAAGTCCCGATACGGTGGCAGACTGTGTGGCTGCCATGTCTGCGGCTGTCAAAATACCCGTTACGGTAAAATGCCGGATTGGTGTAGATGAACAAGACTCCTATGAAGAGCTGACTCATTTTATTCAAAAGGTGGCGGCTGCCGGGTGTCAGGTGTTTGTGATTCATGCCAGAAAAGCCTGGTTAAATGGTTTAAGTCCCAAGCAGAATCGGGAAATACCGCCATTACGTTATGATGTTGTTCGTCAAATTAAACAAGATTTCAAACAGCTGACGATTGTGGTGAATGGTGGAATCAAAGAGATGGACGCCGTAGACGAACATTTACAATTTGTTGATGGCGTCATGATAGGGCGTGAGGCTTATACCAATCCCTATTTTTTAGCGGAAATTGAAAAAAATTATTATGCATTAGATGGAAAAGTAAGAACGCGAGAGGCGGTGATAGAGGCTTTTATTCCCTACGTGATAGAGCAGTTAGGGAAGAAGGTGAAATTATCGAGTATGACACGTCATATTTTAGGTCTATTTCAAGGTCAGAAGGGCGCTCGTGCCTGGCGGCGGCATTTGAGTGAAAATGCCCATAAGGAAGGCGCCGGGGTGGATGTGTTGATTGCTGCAATGGGTTTTTTAGCGATTAAAGACTTTGCCTAAGTTACGCTGGATAAATGTGAAGTTACATGAAAGAATGGCGGCTGAAAAAAATGAATATCAAAACTGAGGTTAAGAATGTACGAAAATCTTGCACGAATTTCTGATTTTGTAGGCATGACTGGAGTTATTATTATTCTGGTGGCTTACTTTTTATTAAGCACTGGTAAGTGGATTTCTGATAGCATGATATATCAGTTCTTGAACTTTCTGGGCGCATGGTTAATTTTGTTTTCTTTGTACTTCCATTGGAACTTGTCCTCTGTCGTTATAGAGGTAGCATGGATTTTCATTAGTGTGATTGGAATGTACCGTTGCACTTGTCTCAATAAGAAGTGTGCGTTAGGCCAATAAAAATCGCTGAATTAAGCTTAACTGGATCCCGCGGACAAGCCGCGGGACGTAGGTGGATGGATGTAGAATCATTCTCACTGCACTAAGCTTTAAACTCATTCCTAACATATTCCTCACGCTCATTGTGAGCTTGAACGGCCTTATGATGTAAAGAGTAAAAAGTTACCCCATTGGCCGGTAATGCAGGGTCTAATTTGGCCGCACGTAAGGCCGCTTGCATCTCTTCTGGCTTAACACGTGATACCAGTTCTTCTGATCTATTGTTGTGTGCATTCGCTTCTGCTACACCGTGAAAGCGACGCGCTTTCGTGCCAACTTTTAAAAGACAAACTAAGTCACTAGCATTTTCATGCCGTACCGTTGCCAGTTTTAATCGCACTAGCGCATCGGATGAAATAGAGTTATCAGGTTTTAATGCATCAAGTAATTCGGGTTTAGTGATCACGCCCTCATTATCTTTAATATCTTGCTCTAGTTCGCTGAGCGTTTTTTTCCACGCGGCTTTATCCGCAGTATTTTCTGTGCCAGACAATAATGAAACGTGGAAAGGAATGACTTTATCTCCGGTGCCGCGTTTAAATAATCCAGTGAACTTACCAATGTATTTACCTATTGTTTTTAGAGCGCCGTCGCCTTTGCTTTCGGGTTTTACGACAGTTAATGCTCTTCTCGCAGGTGAAACAGAATTGTAAGCGCGAGCAGGATCCATATTCCAGTTAATGAGCCAAAGTAAAGGTTTAACAACCAGATTTTTCACCAGTGGCTGCAAAATATAATGCGTTAATTCTTTGACGATAGGCAGCATTTTTAAGGCTTTAAAGACTCCGCCTAAAACAGGAAACCCATTGGTTACTACGTCTCCCATCGTTGAAAAAGTTCTATCATCAAAAAGACTAGGCCCATTTTTATTATCTAATTTGACGTTAAATCCTTCCTGATATAATTTTTCTGCGGCGAGCGCTGCTGTTGCTGCGCCAATTGAAAAACCGCTTAACTCAATGTTCTCTGGCTTCGCGCCGTTCTGAATCAACAGTTTCACTTGCGCGCATAATCCATTAATCAAATCGTCTTGTGACATGGTAACGCCACCGCTGCCTTCAATCCCAGGATGGTTATAGGCAATGGTTTTTAATTCGGGATGACGTTGACTGAGGGTGGCTAATTCAGTGAAAAAACGGCTGCAATTGGCTGTGTTGTTACCACAGTGCACGCGATAATATTGATGTTCTGTCGGAATTTTTTCAAAGTCGTTATGTTCGAAATGATAGGTTTCTAACTCAACATGTCTACCAAAATCGGTTGTGTAAGGTGTCTTTACTGCTGCTACCTTTAGATCGGGGCCATCAACAAATGGAATGGCTTTAGCGTTCTTATTAAAAAAATTCCAGATCACGCCAAAGAAACCAACGCGATCGACGGGCACTTTCTTTTCCACGAAATCTTCTTGAAATGTCTCAGTCGCGAGGCGTGAATCATTGCCGAGTTTTCGCGTAATAAATCCAACCATAGAGCTTAAAAGAGGAATTTTTTTGATAGTACTCAGCGTTTGCGCTGGAAAAATACCCACGGCCATAATCACTTGAGTGAGCGGGGAGATGAGTGTGCGCCAACCGTTCTTTAGCCATTGTGCTAATATGCTGCTTAGAGCTTTCGGAGGTTTGGCCAGTACGACTTGTTCAGTTTGCGCATGTTCATTTGGCATGAAATTATCTCTTATGAATACTAAGTGTCCCATAATTGTACATTCAATAGCTTAAGAAAGTATTAAGAATACTTTTTATCAAAGCAATCGCTTCACTTTGAAAAATAATAAGATTCGTAGCGCGGACTAAGGCCCCCACGTTTTTTGTGGGGGTTGTGTCCGCGAAACCCTGTGTATTTTTCTCTTAATTTAAATATTCATTATTATGTACCTTAAGAAGGACGGTATGATCCTGACTGGGAGGATCATTCGTTGTGAGATTAGAGGTATGGAATATGAATGGGGCGGGGGTTCGCGGACTAAAACCCCCACAAAAAGCGTGGGGGTTTTAGTCCGTGCTACAATACTCTTGAGCATGGTTGCGCTGGGTTTCTGTTTTTTGAGTCTATGGCTTTAATATAGGTAGATAATGACATGATTCACAATAATGACCATTTACGAGATGACCTTACATTATATCCCGCTATTATGAGTGTGGAAGAAAATACAAAAGGCGAAGATTATTTTATTGGTGATCTGCATGGTCGCTTTGATTTATTGAGTTTAGTGCTAGCCAAGATGCGAGCGGAGGATAGATTATTCCTTGTGGGCGATTTAACAGACCGAGGTCCTGATAGTTATAAAGTGATTGAATGCATTTTCTTTCAAGGCATGAAAAATGCAAAGCCAAAGGTTTACACGGTACGAGGTAATCACGAAGAGGTATTCTTGGCATTTGCCAACGCTCGTGAATACATTACTTCGCATTATCCTATCGATACCAGTGATTTTAGACATCAAGCTGCTGCTTATCTCAAGACGCTATATCATACATATGATATAAAAAGAGAAGCACTTATTAACAAAAAAAATGAACGTAAAGAAGCCGCAAAAGAATTCGCTCTTATTCAAGAAAAATTAAATGAAATTTCAGAAGGCTATATTCACACAAACCATATGGACGATCTTCAAGGAGTGATTGATCTTTCGAGTGATCAGATGTTTAAACAAGCGAACCAAACAATCATTAAAGCCTATGAAACAGCCGAAGCAGTTATTGAATCAATAAAAAAAGCCGTTTTTGTCGCGGATAATGAGTGTTTACAGGCTGCTCTCGCTTATGAAAGTTATAAAGAAAAATACGACATTTATAAACACGCGAGATTTAATCTATTACGCTTTGATAATCCAGCCGCTTTCGGCAGGAGCGCTCTTTGGGTCGATGAATTAACCAATGATCAACTCCACACGGCTATCTTTGCTATTTCTCACCTACCTTACATTATTACGAGTCCCCAGTTTAACGTTGTGCATGCGGATCTGCCTTTTTCAGATGTGCATTTACAACGTAAAATAACAACAGCCGATTTCTCGTTAAGCGATGCTGAAAAAAACTATGCTATATGGGCGCGGTTGACAGAAAGTTTTGTGTTGATTGACCGGGAGAAAGTGGCGGCCAGTGGCGATCGTTATACGATATGTGGTCATACTATTGCAGAAGGGTTGAGAGAGTTTAGCAAACATATTAATTTGGATTACGGGGCTTTTGAATCGAATTGTATTGGCGTGCTAAATTTAAAGCGTTTTACCATTGAAGTCATTGGAGATAAGACGGCTGTTTTAAAAAATGGTAAAACTGCCGAGAGTCATAGTATAGACCTCATTCATCGAATTAAAGCTTGTCAGTAACATTTAGGACGGTGTGCAGTTTAGTCATATCAATGCAATAAATCGTCTCTCAGAGCATTGAGTCATTTTAATTAAAGTAAAAAGGGAAGGGATGAACATCCTTGTTCAATGAGTCATATTTAATGAGACGAACCCAGTTTGGTTTGTGGTGAGTGTGGTTCAGGTTCTACCTCAGCAGCTTGCTCTTTTTTCGGAGAGAGCAGTGTTGATCTCGCCGTTGAAAGTTTAGCTGGTTGCCCCACGGCCTGATTCCATTGGTAAGCATTGCGAGAGCTATTACTTTCGCTGCCGCTTGTTGGCGGAGATTGCATTCCACCTGGTGATGACATATCCATAATGCTTGGTGGTGACTGTAGCATAATGGGAGAAAAGAGGTCATTATCGCTACTATAACTCGTTGACGCAGGGCTTGCGTCACTAGGGCTAGGGCCGCCTTTGACTGTTGGTGATGGGATATTAAGAAAACTAGGAACGGGTGCGCTTACGTTATCTTCTTCAGGTATCACTTTCGGCGTTACATTTCTCAAGCTAAATGCTTTCAGTGCGCTGCCTAAACTGAATGTCGCTTCTTCTTCTTGACCATCATTGTCATCAGCTAGCATGGTGATGGTGCCTTCTGCCTCTTCATCATGCTGCTCTTCTAGAGTGGGGTAGAGTGGCGATTGCAATCTTATAATAGCAGGATGTTCAGCGCTGCTTTCTAAAACCAATCGACCACCTTGTTTATTTAACGACTGACTCAGTTGCGCAAAGCCTTTTCCTGCGCCACCAAACGAGGTTGATTTGTCTTTTTTGGATTGAATTTTGTCGCTGCCATCGAGAATGTCAGCATAATCCACTTGCGTTACTCCGTCTTTAAAGTGCTTTTCAAAGGAAGCATTAAATCCGGGTTGATTTTGAGTGCTGTCGATCTTAATTTCGACTTGGTCATTACCATCTTTAGTGAATGTCATGTTCACTTCTTTTGTTTCAGCAATGAGATAATTTTTTGCAATTTCGTAAAAGTCTTTTAATAAAAGTTTGTAGGCTGGTGACTCGACAAATTCTTGATCCAAAGCTATTTGATTGGTTGAATCAGGGGGCACAACGCCATGAACTTTATCGTCATTGAATTGTTCAGTCAGTTTGGCTGAGTGATTGACAAAAAAAGTTTGTACAACAAATTCAGAATGCCCTTTGACTTTTACTTTGCCATCGGACGTTTCTCCAAAATATTTTTTTGCATCATCTAACGAGGGGAATTCACAAACATAAGATTGAGTCGTTTCTTTTGGTATTGTATGTGACTGCATGGCTAAGCCCTCGTTTAATTTTTCTTATACATTCAGTATAGTGCAAATAATATTTTTTTTGGCAAAGGTGCAAAAAAACCTACTAATAAATTGAATTTACAGAGAAAAAAAGTTTTCTAGCACCTTAAGGTTTTCTTAAATGAATGATAAATAGTGGGATATCATGTCAGTAGCGATAGATGAAAGGGATGTTAGTTTGTGAGGCTATTGCCGGAAAGGAGAGGAGTAATTGATTGTTTGGCTTGATTATTTTCGAAGGGATTTGATAGAGGAAAATCAGAAGAATCACGTGAAAAATAAAAAAAGCCAAACAAAAAAATCCCACGATAAACGTGGGATTTTGGTCAAAATTAACAGGTTCTATTCTGTCGGATCACTATTGTTTTCGTCGTACCGCAGCTTGTCCGCCGTATTCGGAGCACTCTAGATCAGTACTTTTTTATTCATCCCAACTGAGTGCGCCACCCGTTTGATATTCTGTGACGCGAGTTTCGAAGAAGTTTTTTTCTTTCTTCAGATCCATCATTTCACTCATCCAAGGAAACGGGTTGGTTGCTCCAGGGAATTGTTGTGTTAACCCAATTTGCGCGCAACGACGGTTAGCAATGTAATGCAAATATTCTTTAAAGGTATCTGCATTCATACCTAAGATGCCACGAGGCATGGTATCAACAGCGTAGTTATATTCTAGATCTACCCCTTCGTGGATCATGCCAATGATTTCTTTTTTGAAGGCTTCTGTCCACAAATGTGGATTTTCAATTTTGATTTGATTGATGACATCGATACCGAAGTTCAAATGCATGGACTCATCACGCAAAATATATTGGAATTGTTCAGAGGTGCCCATCATTTTGTTGCGTCGACCCATTGAAAGCACTTGAGCAAAACCAACATAAAAGAAGATCCCTTCAAAGACAACATAGAATGCGATCAAATCACGTAGCAAGCGCTGATCGTTAGCCGGTGTACCGGTATGGAAGTTGGGATCGCCCAGGCTTTGTGTGTAAGGCAAAGACCAAGCCGCTTTACGAGCCACCGCTGGAATTTCGCGGTACATGTTAAATATTTCGGCTTCATCCATGCCTAAGCTTTCAATCACATATTGATAGGCATGTGTATGCAGCGCTTCTTCAAAGCTTTGACGCAGCAAGTATTGGCGACATTCTGGGTTAGTAATATGACGATAGACAGCCAATACTAAGTTATTCGCAACTAATGAGTCTGCTGTGGAAAAAAAGCCTAAATTACGTTTGATAATAATGCGTTCATCTTCTGTCAAACCATTAGGGTCTTTCCAGAGTGAAATGTCTGCCGACATATTAATTTCGTTAGGCATCCAATGGTTTGCACACGCATCTAAATATTTTTGCCAAGCCCATTTATATTTGAATGGCACTAGCTGATTTAAATCAGCGCGGCAATTGATGATTTTCTTGTCGTCCACTTGGATGCGTGCTGCGCCCATCTCTAACGCTTCTAGGCCAGTTGCACCACCCGTGCCGGATTCATCTTCGTCCGTCTGTTCGGCTGCAGTGTTGGCTGTTTGGATCGGTGTTTTGCGAGTAGCCTCGGCGGTATCATTCCAATCTAACATTGGGTTCTCCTTTAATAATATTTATTATGCTGATTATTCGGTCGTTAAAAATCCTAGCGCAGCATGGCCGCGCCAGGATTGGATGGGCTTATTGACACGCCTCACAGGTTGGGTCTGTGATCAAGCAGGCTTTTGGTTCAGCGTCCATTTGCACGGCATTCAATGCGGCATTATGTACCGTGGATTTTTCAGCGTCTGTGGCGCCCATGCTACGTAAGTAGTAAGTCGTTTTCAACCCACGTTTCCAAGCCAGTCTGTAAAGATTGTCTAGCTTCTTGCCGGAAGGTTGTGCCATGTACAGATTCAATGATTGAGCTTGATCTATCCATTTTTGACGTCTGGAAGCGGCTTCAATTAACCAGTTTGGATCAATTTCAAAGGCAGTGGCATAACGTGCTTTTAATCCAGCAGGAATGCGGCTGATTTTTTCTACGCTACCATTGAAGTACTTCAGGTCGTTAACCATAACGTCATCCCATAAGCCTTGTTTCTTGAGATCCGTCACTAAGTATGGATTGATGACAGTGAACTCGCCGGACAAGTTGGATTTCACAAACAAGTTTTGGTAAGTCGGTTCAATCGATTGTGACACGCCACAGATATTAGCGATTGTCGCGGTAGGTGCGATAGCTAATACGTTAGAGTTACGCATACCCACTTTTTTAACGCGTTGACGTAAAGTATCCCAATCCAATGTTTGTGAGCGATCTTGTTCGAACGCATAGTTGGTACCGCGACTACGTTGTACGAACTCAATGGAATCAATAGGCAAGATCCCTTGGCTCCAGAGTGATCCTTCAAATGTTTTGTAGGTGCCTCTTTCTTCCGCAAGGTTGGTGGATGCTTCAATGGCATAGTAGCTGATAAGCTCCATGGATTGATCCGCAAACTCAACGGCTTCTTGCGAGGTGTATGGGATGCCTAGTTTGTATAACGCATCTTGGAATGCCATGAGGCCCATACCAATTGGACGATGCTGTAAGTTTGAATGACGCGCTTGAGGAACAGAGTAATAGTTAATGTCAATGACGTTGTCCAGCATACGAATAGCGGTATTGATGGTGCGACGTAATTTTTCTTTATCTAACCCTTTGTCGGTCATGTGTGTGGTTAAGTTAATGCTACCTAAGTTACACACAGCAATTTCTTCTTGAGAAGTGTTCAGTGTGATCTCAGTGCAGAGATTTGAGCTATGAACAACGCCAACATGTTGTTGTGGTGAGCGCAGGTTGCAAACGTCTTTGAATGTGATCCAAGGATGGCCTGTTTCAAATAACATGCTGAGCATTTTGCGCCACAAGCTGAGTGCTGGAATCGTTTTCACATTTTCGATTTCACCGCGTGCTGCTTTGGCTTCATACGCAGTGTAGGCGGTTTCGAATGCTTCACCGTATAAATCATGCAAATCCGGTACATCATTTGGTGAGAATAGAGTCCAATCTTTTTCTTCAAACACACGTTTCATGAATAAATCAGGAATCCAATTGGCGGTATTCATGTCATGAGTTCGACGACGTTCATCGCCTGTGTTTTTACGCAATTCTAAGAATTCTTCGATGTCTTTATGCCATGTTTCGAGATAACCGCAGACCGCGCCTTTGCGTTTGCCGCCTTGGTTAACAGCAACAGCGGTTGCATTGGCAACACTTAAGAAAGGAACAACGCCTTGGGATTTACCGTTGGTGCCTTTAATGCGCGCGCCCATTGCACGTACGCTAGTCCAATCGTTACCTAAACCACCTGCATATTTTGATAATAACGCATTATCTTTTAACGCAGCAAAGATACCGTCTAAATCATCTGGAACAGTGGTTAAGTAGCAGCTAGATAATTGTGGGCGTAATGTGCCGGAGTTAAACAACGTTGGTGTTGAGCTCATGAAGTCAAAAGAAGAAAGTAAATTGTAAAACTCAATAGCGCGATCTTCTTTGTTTTTTTCTTCAACCGCCAAACCCATTGCAACGCGCATGAAAAACGCTTGTGGTAATTCAAAGCGGGTGTTGTGGCTGTGTAGGAAGTAGCGATCATACAAAGTTTGTAAACCAAGATAGGTGAACTGCAAGTCACGTTCTGGTTTGATTGCTGCGCTGATTTTAGCGAGATCAAACGTTTTTAAATTAGGGTGAATTAATTCTAATTTAACCCCTTGGTCAATATAGGCTGTCATATAGGTGTGATAGAGTCCCTTCATTTCATCAAAGGTGGCTTTATCTTGAATACCGAGAAAAGTTAACGCTTCACTGCGTAAATCATCAGCTAATAAGCGAGCGGCAACATAGCTATAATTAGGCTCTTTTTCGATCATAACGCGAGCAGACATGATTAAAGCGCGGCTCACTTCTTTCACCGGGACTTTGTCAAAAAGATTGCGGCGGGTATCTTCGATAATATGTGCAGCAGAAACATCCTCTAAGCCTTCGCACGCATTGGTCACGACATTGGATAGGCGCTTCATGTCCAATGGCACCACTTTGCCATCATTTAAAGTGACATGGAGCTGGTTGTCTGAGGTTTCTTCGGTTTGTTCGTCACGAATCTTGCGACGTTCTTCGCGGTACAATACATAAGCGCGAGCGACTTTTTGTTCACCTTCACGCATCAAGGTTAGTTCTACCTGGTCTTGAATGTCTTCGATGTGAATGGTGCCACCGGTAGGCAAGCGGCGTGTAAAAGTGTAGCTGATTTTTTGTAGCAAATTGCTCACGGTGTCATGAATACGAGGAGAGCCGGATGCATTAACGCCTTCCACAGCCAAAAACGCTTTGGTCATGGCAATGGCAATTTTGTTTGCATCATAGGGCGTCACGGTGCCATTACGACGAATGACTTTTAATTGGCCAGGAGCGTTGGCTGTAATGTCTGTGTGATTGGTCTGATTGTTTTTGCTGGAAGCGGTCTGGCGTTGGTCGATAGTGTCTGTACTCATTTGGCTCCTCCAGAGCGTTATATTGACTGATTGGTTTTATTTTGGTTAGCTTTTAAGGGCCGTATTTTGCTAACTCTAAGGATATTAACGAGTTTTTGCAAAACCACAATATATAGGTGTTTTTCTCCCTTGGGATACAAGATAGAGTATATTTGCAGACAAAGCAAGAGAACAACATGTGTGAGATCTGTGGATAGATTGTGGGTAAAGTTTCGAAATTTTCCCACACTGTTCCAGAGGAGACAATGTGGGATATTTTTAAACTACTAGTGTCTGTTACTTGTCGCTTTGGTTGACGATAACTGAAGTACAGGAGGAGAACCCAACAAGCCATTTTCCAGATCAGGCGGTGATGGCATGTGATGTGAGCTACCTGTTAATCTTGGCGAAGCCCCTCGACTCTGGTTGGCCGCGCTCATGGCGGCGTGAACGTTTCTTTTAGTATTAGAATTCCGATAGATGCTCTCATTCAAAAAGGTAGGCGCACCTTTGGCTGGCGTCAAAGCAGGCGAAGTCGTTGGCGGTGGTAGCTCCAGGTGGGTAGCTGAATGACGGCTCATGTGTCGTTTATGCAATGAATGAAGCATAGGAGATTCTTTTACTTCAGCATCTTCCTCTCTTGGTTTGGGAGTGAGTTCGGAGGTTGGCGGTAATGGTGGTTCGTACTGATCCGGATCACCATCGGCGTATTTTTGCTCATCTCCTGCTTGATGGTTCTCTTCATCAGAATCCACATTTTGCTTCTGTTCTTCTGCTTCTGCTGCTGCTTGTGGTTGATTAGGTTTAGGAAAGAGTTTTTCTAATTTAGCGATAATGTGAGCTGGTAAGGCCTCATTAGTTTCTTGTTCTGGATAAGCGTTAACCAGATCGATAATTTGACCTAAAGCAAAATTGAGATAGATATCAATTAAATCGATTAATTTCAGCTGTTTGTTTTCAGATAGATCATAAAAATATTTGATTTTATCTTTTGCTCTTAAGAAATCGGTAAACAAATAGCGCTGCCAGCGATTGCTAAGCGTATTTAAGAAGTTATCCAGTGACATATAGGCTAGACCGCCAAATACAACAGTCATGAAGCAAGCTTCGGGAATGGAGATAAAATCATAGGGCAGCACTGGGTAGCCTACAGCAGAGCCACCTTTTGTTGCGGCATAAAAAACACCGCTGAAACAAATCAAGCCAAGACGCCAATGATCTCCAGTCGTGTAGGAAGCAAAATGTGCGCTCCATCCTTCATTAGTAAAACGTGCTATTTTGCTAATGAGACGACGTGAAGCATCTCGATTAATCAAGGTGTTGTTTTTGGATGAGCCATAGCCACAATAAATCAGGCCTATCATAAATCCGATAATTAATTTCCACTCCCAATCAGGGAATTTAGTAAAATCATTTGCCCAGTCTTTAAAAAAATCAACTGGATTATTTACGATCTGCCAATCAATGAGTTCAACTACTTTGGTTGCTGCTTTGACGTTAACAAGGCTAGTCACGAAACCTAAGAAGAGACTGAGCGCTTCAATCCAGGCAGGTACCTTGCCGGTTTGAAACAGCTCTGGATTCAATTTATCGAGGGTGTCATTGAGCTTCAGCAAGGTTTCTACCTTGGTTGCAAACGAGGTAGGGTAATGCAGGCTATCCAGTAAGCCTTGATCCAATGCTTCGATGTAGGCACCTGGATAATCGCGTGCCAAGACTCTCAATTTATCACGTACGCTTTCGATTAAGCAGGTTAGAGCATAATTATTAAAAGTATTATTTTTCTTCTTGGGATTTTTGTTATTGGCAATGATTTGGTCTTTTTCATAGCGATCATAGTAAGATCCATTCGAGGCAACGGCACCTTTAAAGCGACCAAATTCGATCATATAGCGCAACCAGGGTGGTGAGGTTTTAAATGTTTCATATCCCATCACAACGGTTGGGAGCGCGCTCGGTATCACAATTAATAAAGCGCTTCTGGCCAGATAAGGTAAATCCTTTTTAAACTCATCAAACTGGCAGTGTCGTAGGAGATGCCAGATTTCATGAGTGGCTGCACGCAATAAGCGCGTGTCAAAATTAAGTGCGGTTCCTACTGAAAATGCAAACTGCACGGCGGAGGCGGGGCTGGCAATGATCCATGATAGCGCGTCAGCCGCGACCCCTGGCATGGGAAGGCCTTTTTCCATGAGTTTGACAAAATTTTCGCCGAAATGATGTTCTGTACTAGCAGTCGCTAAGCTTGAACCTATGGCAGTCAGTACAACAATATGTTCGAGAACGCCTAAGGGGTCGGTTGTATCGCGTATATGTTGATTAACACGCGCGTCGAATATGCCTAATTTATCTGGTATTTGAACAGGGTTACGTTTTTTGATGACAATGCGCTGGTAATGACGAGGAGAAGAAAGTTCCAATGCAGGCTCATGCTTATGTTCTTGCAGTGCTACGCGTGAATGGCGAGACGCCTTTTTTTTGTCCCGCTGCTGGCGAAAAGCAGAGGCTAGTTGATTATCAGGCTGCTTGGGATTGAGGTCATAATCATCACGATCGAATGGATTGGCACCATCGTCTGATAATAATTGATAGTCTGCCTGAGACTCAATGTCGTGATCGCCATCTATTTCGCCCATTCTCTGCATATGGAAAAAGCTCCTCATAGCTCAAGTTTTGTATGATTGGAATTATGTGCGCATTGTACAGTAAAAAGACAAAAATTCAAAATATAAATAGAACTAAATCTTATAGGCCTAACCTTAAGGAATTCTTAAAAGCTGGCTTGAAACCCAAATTTCAGGCAAAATCAGCATCTTTGCAGAAAATAGTGAGGAAAGGTTTGTGGATATTCAGCAAGATCAGGACAAAATCGGCAAAAAATCACAGCCCCGTGGCATCTATCTTTTGCCCAACCTATTTACCACAGCAGCATTATTTGCTGCATTTTACGCGATTATTGCAGCGGTCAAAGGTCACTTTGATGTAGCCAGTATGGCAATTTTTGCTGCCATGTTAGCGGATACACTGGATGGTAGAGTGGCGCGAATGACGAACACGCAAACGCAATTTGGTGCCGAATACGATAGTTTGTCTGATATGGTGTCTTTTGGGATTGCCCCTGCTTTATTGGTATACAGCTGGTCCTTGGTGCATTTAGGTAAATTGGGGTGGCTGGCATCATTTTTATATACTGCAGCGACCGCTTTGCGCCTGGCACGTTTTAATACGCAAGCGCATGATCAAGATAAGCGTTATTTTCAAGGGTTATCTTGTACGGCAGCAGCGGGTGTTGTTACAGGCATGGTTTGGCTGGGCTATACATATCATTTAACTGACAGTGTCGTGATGTCTTTTGTGGCGGCGCTGCTCACTGTTTTTCTTGCCGCTCTCATGGTCAGTACGATTCGCTTTCATAGTTTTAAACAAGTGGATTTCAAAGGGAAGGTGCCATTTTTTGTTGTGCTGATCCCGATTGTGGTGTTGGTGGCAATTGCTTTAGATCCACCAGAAATGTTATTTGGTATCTTTTTCGGATACGCCTTGTCAGGCCCCATTATGACTTTATGGCAATTGCGTAAGATGCGCAAAATTGCCAAAGAGGCGAGAAAAACGAAAGGGAATTTAGGTCAGTAATTAAATGCTTCGGGGGCAGTTCAACGTATTATTAAATCTCATCGTACCCCCGGTTTGATCGGCGTTGTTGCATAAATCAAAAAATGGCTCTGTCATTTTCACATAGGCGAAAACCTATTATTAGCGAAATCAACTGTGTCATTTACACAAAGCCACGCACTTGATGAGGAGTTAGAGCGCGGATGCTATCTGGGCCCGAGTGAACGTATATCACTCAACCAGAGGCCGAATATATGACTGCATCTCACCATTATTTTCTAGATCTTTGAATTTATCCATTGCAATCAGGCAGGGTCCATATCATTTCCCACAAGTTTCCGAAGTTTGTCGTACCGCGGCTTGTCCGCGCAGTCTCGACCTGAGCTTCAATCGCTGGATACCGCGGACAAGCCGCGGTACGTTGGTGTTTTGAGATGATGAAGCAGAAACACCTTTAATTTTTGTGGGTAATCATAAGCTTTTTCAAAGCAACTCAGGCCGCTAACGCGGCGTTACAACCAGAAAGAACGGATACTATATCAACAAGTTAGGCCGCCGTTCTTTAGAAGAGAGGAACGCTTAAGTTGACGCCTGTGTGCGAAGGCGGGAATCCATTTTAAATCAATCTGTTACCATAAATAGATTCCCGCCTTTGCATCGTTTGATGTGTCTGTGTTTTCTCATATGCTTTTCAAGAGCAACAAGTTTCATCAATATGGCATTGGTCGCCTTATAGGCAGCTGCTCACAAATAAAACAAATATTATTCACGGAGATTCTTTGTGCAGATGGTTATAATTGCTCGTATTTGCTAATTATGATCGCTAAGTACCACAACAGCTAAGCTAAGTATAAGAAATACGTGCAATTACTGAGCATTTTTTATTAAAGTGGTAAATATAAGATGAGCGCGATACAATTAGTGCAATTTATACTCACAGCCCTTATTTAACTGGATGAAATGAATCGTGAAGCAACGTAAGAACTATATGTTAGCAAGTTTACCTCAAAAAGAGCGTCGTTTGCTTAAAATGCGTCGTTTATATGATTTAAATAACGAGAGATTTCAACACATCCACGCCATGATTTGTGGCATGAAAGAAGCTTTAATTTCTGACAATAAAAAAGCTTTCATTTTGGACAATAAAGAAGCTTTAAAAAGACGACTACACGGCTCAATATATTCTGTAAATATTCACTGCACATCCTCAGCCGCGTTTTACTTGGGTGGTCATCATGACAGCGAATCCTTGATAGCCTTGCTTGCTTCAGAAGGTCGTCATAAGGGAGTTAATATATTGCTAAAAGAGTTTGAGGGGAGTGTAAGACAGGCTGTATTAGGTTATGCAGCAGGCGGTTATCACTTGCAGGTGGATGCATTAATCGATGAGGGTGAAAGTAAAAACACAGCCGTAGAAGGTTATGCAATTGCAGGCGATCGCATAAAGGTGGAAGCGCTACTCAAGGCAGGTGCAAGTAAAGATAGTGCTGCAAAAGGTTATGCATTAGCGGGTAATGACATCAAGGTAAATGCACTAATTCTTGCAGGCGCAAGCAGAAGCGCCGCTATAGAAGGTTATGCTTTCGATGACAATCTCTCACGGATAGAAGACCTAATTTATGTGGATGTGATTAGATATGACGCTGCGCGAGCTTATGCAATGGCAGGCAATGGGATGCAAGCGGCAAGACAAATAAACAGCCCCATAAAGGACTATGCAATTGCAGGTAATGACAGTGCAGTGGAGGCAGAAATTGATGCAGGTGCAAGCATAAACAGTGCTGTAGAAGGTTATGCAATAGCAGGCAATAACAGCAAGGTAAAATCACTCATCTTTAGAGGTGCAAGCAGAAACAGCGCAGTAAAGGGCTACGCAATAGCAGGTAATGATATACAGGTAGAAGCACAAATTCGCGAAGGTGCAAGTATAAACAGCGCTATAGAAGGTTATGCGATAGCTGGCAATAATAAAGAGGTGCAAAAAAAACTCGAAAAAGGTGCAAGTATAAACAGCGCTGTAAAAGGTTATGCAATTGCCGGCAATGATATACAAGTGAAAGTGCAAATCGATCAAGGTGGTGCAAGCAGAAGCGCAGCTATAGAAGGCTATGCAATAGCTGGCAATATGCAGCAGGTAGAATTGAACATTTGTGCAGGTGAGGGAAGATGTAGCGCTGCAAAGGGTTACGCAATAGCTGGCAATAATGAAGAGGTGGAAAAACAACTCCATGCAGGTGCAAGCAAAAACAGTGCTATAGAAGGTTATGCAATAGCGGGTAATAACAGCAAGGTAGAAGAATTAATTCGTGCAGGCGCAAGCAGAAGCGTTGCCGTAGAAGGCTATGCATTTGCTAACAATATCACGCAGGTCAATGCACAAATTCTTGCGGGTGCGGACAGAAATAATGCTGCACGAGGTTACGCAATAGCCGGCAATCATAAAGAGGTGGAAGCACAGCTCAGTGCAGGCGCAAGCAAAAATAGTGCTGTAGAAGGTTACGCAATAGAGGGTAATAATAGTCGGGTAGAGGCGCTAATTCGTGCAGGGGCAAGTAGAAGCAGAGCTGTAGAGTATTATGCGCTCGTCGGCAATGACCGGGAGGTAGATGCACAACTGAGCGCAGGCGCGAGCAGAGATGATGCTACGCGAGGTTATGCAATGGGAGGCTATGATAGAAATGTACAAGCACAGCTCCGTGCAGGTGCAAGCAAAAACAGTGCAATAAAAGGTTATATAATAGCGGGTAGTAATAGCAAGGTAGAAGCATTAATTCGTGCAGGCGCAAGCAGAAACACAGCTGTAGAACATTATGCAATCGCTGGCAATGTCGCGCGAGTAGAAGCACAAATCCGCCAGGGAGCAAACAAAGACGATGCTGTGCGAGGTTATGCTATAGCTGGTAATGTCCAAGAAGTGGACGCACTACTCAAGGCGGGCGCGAGCAAAAACAGTGCCACGAAAGGTTATGCTATTGCGGGTAATGACAGCCAAGTGGAAGCGCTAATCCACGCTGGTGCAAGCAGAAACGCAGCTGTGGAAGGTTATGCAATTGCTAACAATATCACGCAGGTAAACGCACAAATTCTTATGGGTGCGGACAGAGGTAATGCTGCACGAGGTTATGCAATTGCCGGCAATGATATACAAGTGAAAGTGCAAATCGATCAAGGTGGTGCAAGCAGAAGCGCAGCTATAGAAGGCTATGCAATAACGACGAGGTGGAAGCAACGCCTTGCGGGAGCAAGCATAAACAGAGCTGCTGAAGGTTATGCAATAGCGGGTAATAACAGCAAGGTAGAAGAATTAATTCGTGCAGGCGCAAGCCAAAGTGCAGTTGTAGAATATTATGCACTCGCTGACAATGTTACACAGGTGGTAGCACAAATCCATGCGGGGGCGAGCAGAGATGACGCTGTACGAGGTTACGCAATATCAGGTAATGATGGCCGTGTGGCGGCACTACTTCGAGCAGGTGCTAACAGAAATGCAGCTGTTGAAGGTTATGCAATAGCTGGCAATGGCGTACAGGTAGAAGCACAAATCCGCCAGGGAGCAAACAAAGACGATGCTGTGCGAGGTTATGCTATAGCTGGTAATGTCCAAGAAGTGGACGCACTACTCAAGGCGGGCGCGAGCAAAAACAGTGCCACGAAAGGTTATGCAATTGCGGGTAATGACAGCCAAGTAGAAGCGCTAATCCGCGCCGGTGCAAGCAGAAACGCAGCTGTGGAAGGTTATGCAATTGCTAACAATATCACGCAGGTAAACGCACAAATTCTTATGGGTGCGGACAGAGGTAATGCTGCACGAGGTTATGCAATAGCTGGCAATGACGACGAGGTGGATGCACAATTCCGTGCGGGAGCAAGCGTAAACAGAGCTGCTGAAGGTTATGCAATAGCTGGCAATGACGACGAGGTGGAAAGATTAATTCTTGTAGGCGCAAGCAAAAGTGTAGCTGTAGAAGATTATGCGATAGCTGGCAATAACATGATGCAAGTAGATCCTCAACCCCGTTGGCATGCAAGCAAAGACAGTGTTGCACAAGGCTATGCCATAGCTGGTAATGTTGTAAAGGTTGAAAACCAAATCTTTGCAGGCGCAAGTAAAAAAGCAGCAGCAGTAGGTTATGTATACGCGAATAACCTAGCACAAATAATAAATCAAATGAATAAAGGTGTCAGTGTCGAGTTCATAGCGCAACTACTTTACCAATATCCAGAACAATACATACTCAATAACAGAAATTTACTTCGTTTTCTGTCAAAGATCAGCAACGATAAACTAAAAGAAAAAATGACTCATGAAATAGTAAAAAAATTACTACCATGGCCTGATGAGTCTAGCCATAAATACCTTGTCGACCTGCTAACGTTAAGAATAAAAAAGATATGCCAGCACAATTCTGATTTTGAGAATGCATATGATTCCACCGAAGATCTGGCGAGCGCAAAAAACACAAAGCATTATGAAAAATTTGCAACGATTAGCCTCTGGCGAGACAAAATACCAAATGTGCCTTCGGTGTTTTTATTAAAGCGTTTAGACTTTTCCGGTTTGCCCCGAGCTCTAGTCAATCTAGAACAGTTCGCTTTATATTCGCAACCATACATCAATCAGACTAATCTGCAGATATTAAATTTATCTCAAATGGAGCTTAATCGCGATGACACAAAACACCTAATCAGTTTTCTCAAGCAGCACAGGCAATTAGAGGAATTGTATCTGGATCAAAATCCAATAGGAGGGCAGCATGTTTATTCGTGGTTTAATCAGAGCGGTGTGGAGCAACTTGCTAGTGCTTTGCAAGCCTATCCTTCTTTACGAAAATTGAGTTTAAATAACGTAGGGTTAGTTAAATCAGATGGTTTAGCCCTAATTGAGATGATGGGGTCGCTGACTTCTTTCTTTGAATTATTATCTGAAGATAATGCATTAGAAGAGAGCCCAACCCTGCTTGCAGAGATTCAGCAAGCGGAGAAACACGCGCGTACTCGGGCAGAACTTCTAGGATACCCTTTACCCCCTCAGATTGTATCACCGTTGCAGTCTAGGCTTAAGAAAGTGAGCAATGATTATATTGCTACCATTTCCGCTAAAGAAAATAAAAATGAACCAATACAAGCTCCTAAGAAGATATTACCACCAGAGATACAGGTTAATAATCTATATCAATATGAAGATAATGACATCAGATTTATATTAGAGGCAGCAATAACTAATCAAAAGCTGTTAGCCACTTACGCCCCACCGCTGACAGTAGGGGATAAAGCCACATCATTAACTGACTACCTGAAAAATGAAAAAACTCAACATAAGGGAAAAAGGACATTATTAATACCTTATAATAAATCTAGCATTCACTGGTTGGCGTTGATAATAAAAATTAATGACGATGAGAAAATTAGCGAAATTATTTATATTGATTCATTAAATGATGATGAGAAAAGTAGCGAAAATATTTATATTTATTCATTAAAAAATAATGATGCCAATCTATTGGCTACAATGTGCAACGAAATAGATGGCGTCTACCAGTCGAAGACCCCCAAATCACAAATAAGTTCGCCCAAACGATTGATACAAACTGACTCAGTCAGCTGTGGTCCGTTAACAATAGAAAATTTATTAGATGCTGCAAAAGATGGGGCAGTAAAAGAAGAACCACACAGAGTTACTTCAGACGAAAATCAAAAAATTCGCATGAAGCAAGTCAGGCTATATTATGAACATCCCCAGGCAGAAAATGAATTCTATGATAGACAATGCAATAATATCAATAGATCTCTTCCCATTGAGCAACAGGATGCCTTGTTAAAAGAGGCGGGGAATCATTTTCGCCCTGACGTAGTGCTTGAAGCAGTCAAGCTGATTAATGAGTTAGAAAAAAATTATCCCGATAGCAAGCAAATCATTTTAACTGCATTGACTGCTCACTCAGCAGAAGAGATTAGTTTGCATTATAATAGAATACGTAATGCCTTACAGAAGTTATTTAATAAAAATAAACAATGTAAAGAGCTTAATGGTTTATTGTTTCTCTTTTTCCAGATAAAAGTAGCTGAGTTAAATTCAGTTGATTTAACGGGTCGTAAATTCCATGTAACAAATAAAGAAATTAACACAATCATCGAAAAACTTAATACTCCTTCGATGACACAGATATCTAGCAATACAATCCAAGCGCAACCCGATGCAACCAATGACCATCCGGAAATTAAAAATGTTAACGAGTCGAAACTATCTTCCAGTAAAAATGCTGCGGACAAATCAGATAAATTGATTGAGGAATATCCATTAGTCGATAGTTTATCAAGCATCTCAGATAAAAAACCTATTCCTAATGGCGCCGAAGAGTTAGCGGAACCTACTAAATTCGATGGAATAATAGATTATCTTATCCAACAAAAAGAGCGCGGAGTGCAGGAGCTGTATGATTTAACGCGTGACATGATTGCAGCATTTATTCCTGGGGCATCTAAACAGCTATTATTTAAATCTAAAGTAAAACAATCCAACCCCTTAAGTTATTTTGAAGGATTACAATCAAGAGCAATACAGGCTCATGAAAGGTTAAGTGGACTCATCCTGCCAATAGACAATAATCCTGTGGAGGAATTAAAACTCATCACAGAGTTACGAGATACTTGGATAGGCTTTACTAAAGGCGATCAATTAGAAGCCTATGCTTCATCTCTCGTTGCTATTAATACTTTTAATGTTTGGCTGCAAGTTCTCATTGCCGCGCAGGATAAAAGCCGCTTACAGCAGTTGACCGCGTGTGCTTCGCACCCGCCTGCAATCCCTGAATGTCCAGCCGAGGTAAATTCTTTTCAGGCACGTTGGTTTCATGCAGAGTTCCTGCAGACATTACAATCTTTATGGATAGCAAGCAGTGCTGTTCACAGTAAAATAATTGCGATTGATAATCCAATAACAGGACCCGAGCAAGTTTTAAAGTGTGCAAAAGAAACTCTGTTAAGCGCAGGTTTGGGTATCCCAGCAATAGGAGCAATTGGTCATCACTTCTTTCATCGCTCTGAAATATTTCAGAGAATGGCGAGTTTATCGATAGCCGCAGAAGCAACTCATGCGATAGAATTTTCAGAGCATGTACCTGGTATGCATCATTTTTTACATAATGTAGAGGGAGTATTCGGTAAAATTTATGAAAAAGTCACTAAACAACGCTGGCTTAATACAGATGAGCGATTAGATAATTTATACCAGAGTTTTACTGGCCAACCAGATTTCGATCTTAAGATAGCAGGCTTCCTTAATAAATTTATTCATCACTTTAGTTTATCGCTACAAGAAATAAATTCTGTAGCAGCAGCACAATTAGGCCGTGCTTGCGCACAACACGTGGCTCGCGCTTTGATGTTTGGATTATTGCGTGGCTCACCCATCTTGTCACTAGAACAGTTTGTATCACTTAGTTTTCGCTGGGTAACCTACATCTCTATGGAATCTCCACTTTGGCTAAGGCTCAATACAGGAAGCTCGATATCCGCTGACACGTTAATACGAGGCGCCGGTCTAGTATGTAACGTAGCGCCTAATAAAAACGTTATTTTTCACTGGTCAAATTTTAAGATAGAAATATTAGAGAGCTATAGTTGTTACCAAGCGCAATCGCATTTACCATATCAAGCTGATATACATCGAGCGGTAAATCGTCTAGCGGACAAAGAAGAGACCGATCAACTAAACAGTCTTTTGCAAGCAGGCGGAGAAGAGAGTAATACGGCGGAAATTATATTAGGTAAAGAATCTGGAAAACAAATTGCGCGGTTCTTTTGGCAAGTTGATAAGAATGTGTTTACCGCTTTACGACGACAAGGTGTTACGTCGGTGACAAATATTCCTTGTCAGTGGAAACCTGAGGGAGTGAAAATTAGAGAATTAGAAGATAAAGTGTTGAGTCAAGAAAAAGAAATTAACAGCTTGAAAGCAGAAATTAGCAGCGTGAAACAAGAAGCTAAGGATCAGGCAATTACAACGGAAATTACAATCAAAAGCCTGAATTTAACAGTTACAAGTCAAGGCGAGAACATCAATGAGCTAATGCGTCGCCTCAACAAACTAGATCCTCAAGGAAATGAAGAAACACGCAGTCATCAAAATATGATTTCTCTGGGGAATGAGGATTCTCAAGCCGAAACAGAGGGCGATAGCGAAATTCCCACCTTAAATACTTCAAATAATAAGAGGATGTAACATATGCGCAGTAATATGATACCTCACCAGGCCAGCAAGAGCCCAAAAAATGAAATAGCGGAGCATGTTTCTGATTGGACTTCATGTCCTGATGATTTATGGGAAAGATCATTAAGCTTTCTATCAAATGTTGATCTATCCGATGTCCGCAAAGTGAATAGGGAAATGAAACTCTTCTCCGATTCTCTATACTTCTTTCGCTATATAATGACTCACCCACAGTGGTTACAAGAAAATACCTTATCCCAAACATTAATGGCAGCAACACTATTGGATCAAGAGCCCAATCTCAATCTCAATCTGATAAGTCAGTATTTTGAAAATCGATTTGGGGTTAATAACCTGGATTTACTGACTCAGCTTGATGCCATCCAGGATCGTCTATTTGTTAGAGAAGGTAGAGGTTGGGTAAGTTACAAAAATGCAATAAAACGACAGTTATACCCTGGTGTCACCCAAAGTATGCTTGAGTCAAAGCTTACTTCTCTGATGCTTTTAGCAAAGAAAATAGCGCCTGCTTACCAAAAATTCCTTGAGAAGCCGGAGCATGTTGAAGAACCTAAGCTGCATCTGATTTCCATTGATGGCATAATAGTTTTTGAAGAAATGACTGAAAAAACAATTATAGTAAAAAAAGATTTTCAGAAGCTAAGTGCGTACTTTAAGAAAGACCAGGTTATCGAAGTCACCGACTTGGAGCTGACGGATGAAGAAGTGCAAACGCTTTCTTTTCCTGAAAGAGGCCAATCCATTAATGTTCTACCGCAATCTAATAATCCTAATTTAGTAAATAAAATTTTCACCTTATGTGGTTATATTCCTCCTGTAAAACCAGTTTTGACAAAAACAAATGCCTTAACAAATATGCCGCTACCCCCTAAGATATCTTTGGAAGACTACCAAGACTTAAAGAAGTTTATTGATACCATTCATTTGATCGAACAACTATGGTCCGATATGGTTTTATTAAATGGCATTTTAGCTGGCTTGCTCCCAGGGCCCGTTGACCTGGATCAGAAAATTATTAATCTATTTCGCAACAAAATAATAACGGAAAATATCTCACGTGGAGCTATATTTTTTATTTGTAGTCTAGCCTCTCCGAATTTCAGTACGGAACTTTTAATTACAAATCCAATTTTGTTTTCACACTTTAATCATCTATCGCCGGACGACGTTGTTTTTGCAGTGAAACATAGTGGCATTCAGCCTGAGCGTCATGATCTGGATTTTTTAAGAGTGGCTGTACGTTCAGCGGAGCTGCGCAAACGACTTTTAAGCCATCACTATGTCGAAATGGCGACTATTGAGCTCACATGGCATCACAAGAAATCAGCCATATTTTCAGATCGAGCTGCCGTAATTTTATCGGTTCCGGAAATCATTCATCAGTTAACAGATGATGATTTGTTAAAATTAACAAAAAAAACTTGGGATGAGATGCCACAGCTATTGCTGGATAATCCAGCGCTTAAGGAAAGAATGAAAGAGGATATGTGGCTTGCGCTGTCAAAAGAATCTGAGCCATATTGTAACGTTATTTTAAATAATCCGGATATTACCAACTTATTGACAGACAAAAATTTGTTGGATTATTTGAAATATGAGTGCGCTACAATATTACAGTT
This sequence comes from Gammaproteobacteria bacterium, assembly GCA_031291175.1. GTDB lineage: Bacteria > Pseudomonadota > Gammaproteobacteria > DSM-16500 > DSM-16500 > UBA5158. The sequence goes on along the minus strand of JARLJO010000045.1, from coordinate 24,887 downwards.
ATTGCAAGCCAATCCAGCGCTTAAGGAAAGAATGAATGAGAACTTATGGCTTGAGCTTGGAAAAGAAACGCATGACTATCGTAAACTTATTTTAAATACGCCTGAAATTCTTGACCTGTTTTCAGATAAAAATTTATTAATTTTAATGGGAGAAGCCCAATACAAAATGCCACAACTATTGCAGGATAATCCTGCGATCAGGAAAAGAATGACGGGTGATTTATGGTTTTCGCTTACATTCGAATTCCCGTCTTATAAAAATATTATTTTGAATGATAATGAAATATATATGCTCCTCTCCGTTGAGCAGCGTGATGCTATCAGAGAGAAATCCTACTCACCACGAATACTTACAACTGATGAAGTTATCTGTGAGTTTACTCGTAGAGTTGTTCAGGAAAACTATAGATTAAATGGCTATCCACCCGCCAATGTTTTACCGGAATATAAACAGGAGCCGATACAGGATCCAATACAGCTGCCAATAGAGCCGCAAGCAAGTGGATTAGAGCAAACCATGAAAGCGACATTGGCATTAGCCACGTCATTGCTTATTGCTGGAGCAGGCACAGGCATAGCATCCGTTTTTGTTCCTCATATCTTAACAGTTGCCATCGGCCTGTTAGCCGCTGCTTTGTTAGCCTTCAGTGCTTATGGCCTGATGAAGTGTTATCAGCATGGCTTTTTTTCTTCTGCAGCAAAGCCATTGAATGTGGAAAATGTCAGAGATGAAGCACCTGCTTGTAGATCTATTAAGCCAGGGAACTACTACTACTAAAGAGTCAGCAATAAATAATTATTGGGACTTTACAAAGGTATGAATGATGCGATTTAAAAACAGGTGTTTTCTAAATGCGATGTTAAATAATTCAAATAATAAGAGGATGTAACAAATATGATACCTCACCAGGCCAGTAAGAGCCCAAAGAGGGTTCATTTCGATATCAGAGTAGTTTTCGAAATACGTCCCCGCCTTCGCGAAACCCAACATCATTAGAGCCCACGGTGTCGCCCCAATGTCGCGCAACGATAAGGTAATGTTGGGTTTCGTGCCTCAACCTAGCCTACATTTCTGTGTACCGGCTAACATTCCGGAATATTAGCTGCTAAGCCACCCAATGATGTTTCTTTGTAAATCGACATCATGTCTTTACCCGTCTGTTTCATGGTGGCAATGACTTTGTCGAGTGTGACGTGGTGCGAACCATCGCCAAGCAATGCCAGGCGTGCTGCGTTGACCGCTTTAACAGCGCCCATGGCATTACGTTCTATACAAGGTATTTGCACCAGGCCGCCAATCGGATCACAGGTTAAACCTAAATGATGTTCCATCGCAATTTCTGCGGCGTTTTCTATCTGATAAATACTGCCACCTAAGACAGCCGTGATGCCAGCCGCAGCCATGGAGCAGGCTACACCTACTTCTCCCTGACAACCTACTTCGGCGCCTGAGATTGAAGCCCCTTTTTTATAAAGAATCGCCATGGCGCCCGCTGTTAATAGGAATTCAATCGCATCTTGGGGCTCTGCGCCCGGATAAAAAGTTAAGTAATAATGTAATACGGCGGGAATCACGCCAGCGGCGCCGTTAGTCGGAGCGGTGACAACACGGCTACCAGCTGCATTCTCTTCATTGACTGCAATGGCATAAAGATTAAGCCATGACATGCTGTCGGTATGTTCATAAGTAGACGGAATGCCTTTCTGTTCGATTTTGCGAAATAGCTCGGGCGCACGTCTTTTTACATTTAAACCACCCGGCAGAATACCGGAAGACTGGCAGCCCTTATCGATACATTCACGCATAATGCGAGCGATGTCCAATAAACGTTCGTTGACCGATTCTAGAGAATGCAGGCTGGCTTCATTGGCCAGCATAATATCTTTAATGGAGAGATGGTGGGTTTCGCATTGTTGGAATAATTCTTTCATGGTAGCAAAAGGATACGGGACCGGCTGATCATAAGGTGTTTTGGCCAGATGCGTTTCTGCTTCATCGACAATAAAACCACCGCCAATAGAATAAAAAATATTGGTGCTGATGGCTTCATTTTCAGCGTTATAAGCACTAAAACGCATGCCGTTGGTATGAGCTGGCAAAGCATCTTTAAAATTAAAGATGAGGTCAGTTTCGTAGTGAAAAGGGATTTCGTGCTTGCCACAAACGCGCAGGTGTTTTTGTAAGATGATTTCTGAAGAGCGAGGTTTGATAATATCGGGATCCACGGTTTGAGGCGCATGGCCTTCAAGACCCAACAGAATAGCGAAGTCGGTGCCATGTCCTTTGCCGGTATAAGCTAATGAGCCAAATAACTCAACTTTGATGGTATGAACCTTCATCAAAAGCTGATTTGTATCCAGTGTCGTCACAAATGTTTTTGCGGCTTTCATGGGTCCTACGGTATGCGAACTGGAAGGTCCGATACCAACGGAAAAAAGATCAAACACGCTGACGGTCATAAAGAGTCTCGATTCAGTCAAAGAAGAAAAGAAAACTTATTTTATAGAGGCTTGGAGCACTTGTCATGTCAACAAAGTGCTATTTGAGATAGTCTGTCACAATGAATGCAAAGTAGGAATGACATTCAGCCAATTCAATGGTAAAATTATGCGCTATTTTGGATCTTTTTACCCCAGCTTATCAGCGGTACAGCGCTTGGGAAAATGTTTCTTTTTCTGTAAACCATTGTGTTGCGTGGCTCTAACTATTTAAATAAATCTAGAAAAACCTGCAAGGAACCGATATGCCTCGACAAAGCATGAAATCGATTTTATTGAATCCTCGTATAATGGCTATGTTCTTTTTAGGATTTTCCTCCGGATTGCCGTTGGCATTAACCAGTTCAACCTTACAAGCGTGGTTTACTGAAGCGGGGGTGAATATTGTTGCAATTGGCGCGCTTTCGCTAGTCGGATTACCTTATGTATGGAAGTTCTTGTGGGCACCTATCATGGATAGGTTTGTTCCTCCCCGAGGCGGTAGACGTAAAGGGTGGATTTTTATCACTCAAATTGGCCTCTGTGTTACCTTGTTTTTATTAGCATTATTAGATCCGAAGATTGATCCCGTTACCATGGGACTGCTGGCAATGGCAATCGCCTTTTTTTCAGCCTCACAAGATATTGCGATTGACGCTTATCGTACTGACGTATTGCATCCCGAAGAGCGTGGTGTTGGAGCTGCCACTTATATATTTGCCTGTCGCATCGCTTTATTGGTGGCAGGCGGTTTAGCGCTTGTTATTGCAGAATATTTAGGATGGAGATTAGCGTATCAATTGATGGCGGGTTTGTTGCTCATATCGATGATTGCGACTTACTTTGCTCCCCGACCTATTGAGACAGCATTTCCACCGACTGATATTTTCGAAACCGTGACGGGTTCGTTTGGTGACTTGTTTAAGCGTGATGCAATTCTTTTGCTTTTATTGTTTGCCGTTTTTTATAAACTAGGTGATGCATTTGCAGCATCCCTACTCAGTAATTTCTTATTACACGGCCTTGGTTTCTCTCTCACTGAAATTGCGATTGCTTATAAAACATTTGGACTGGCCGCAACGCTCCTTGGGGCTTTCACCGGGGGTATATTAATGATTAGGCTGGGTCTCTACCGCAGCTTATTGTATTTTGGATTTGCGCAGGCATTTTCGACCTTGGCTTTTATGGTTTTAGCTTTAGCGGGCAAGCATTTTTTTCTCATGGCTGGTACCCTATTTATTGAGAACTTTTGTAGTGGCATGGGAACGGCAGCTTTTGTGGCCTTTTTGATGAGTCTTTGCCACCCACGTTATACTGCAACCCAGTATGCTTGTCTTTCTGCATTGACTGCGATAGGCAGGGTCTTTTTGGGCCCCGTGGCGGGCATGATGGTTTTACATATGGGCTGGGCGAGTTTTTATGCCTGGGCGTTCGTGTTTTCATTTCCGGGTTTAATCATACTTTGGTTGATACGGAATAAGGTGAGCTTCAATGCACAAACAGCTGAATGTTAAACGTTTGTTAAACGTGAAAATAATTTTGTGGCTACTCAGCTTTGCGCTGATATTCACACCAATGTACGGCCATTGTGCGGTGACAGACACGGCTGATGCCTTTTATTTGGATAGAAGCCAACTCATCTCACAACAAACCGAGTTACTGAAAAATCGCCTCTCACAAGCCGAAAACCAATTACAAAATTTGCAAAATCAACAAGACAGTCAGTTGCTCTCTATTATTCAAAATCAAACCAATAAGCAGTTGCGCAATCAAGCAAGTTTAGATATTGCTGTTGCCAAGTCAGATTTGGACAGTTTAAGTATTGAATTGTCTGAGTCACAACAAACCATTAATCGCTTAGAAAAAGAAATCCAAAGTGTTGAAAATCAATTAAATGTCTATAGTACTTTTGGTACTAAAATTGCTCGCAACGAATCTTTACGTTCTATTGATTTGAAAGCGATGTTAACGCATCAACAAAACGTATTGGATCTCGAAAAAAATCGATCGGGCTACTTATCCAAGTTGCAAGAAGTGGCAGAGCATATCTTGCAAGCGCAAAAGTTAAAATATACGCGTATTAATGCGCTCATGAAGTCACGTACTATTTTGCAATTGAAACAGCGCCAAGCGCGATCTGATAATGATTTTCAACAACAGCAAAGTTATTGGCTAAAACAATTAAACACGCTGTATGCTGAATTGGGTAAAGTAGAAGCGGCCAAAACACCGGATAAAAAAGCCTATGCCAATTTAGAACGTGAGATTTTTTACGCGAATGAGAATGCCAATTTCACTTATTTACAAATGTTGATTGTGCGCTATCAGGATCAGCTACAAGAGTTGCGCATATCGATTTCGCACAGCAGTTCAATTACTTTGTTAAATAATGCCAGTGATCAAGTGCAGGCATTGACGAAGCAATTGCTGCGCCTTAAAGAGTTGTTAAAAACAAGAGTCAGTATTTTAGATCAGCGCAAGGCTATCTTGTCTCAGTCGAAAGACCGAGGCAGTGATGATCAGGCGGATTTTGTCAGATTGACTAAACTCGAAAGTCAATACGCTATTATCACTAATCATGTTGTTCTGCTGGATAAAAAGTTGATTAAGTTTCGCATTGCCCTTGAGCAAGCTTTGCAATACGAGCTGTCTTCCAGGCAGGGGTTGCCTGGGTTTGATACAAAGGCTTGGTTAGATCTTGGTGCCGAGATTTGGTTGGTTCCGACATTAACTTATCATGTTGTCAAAACCTTATCGTTGGCTGTTATTCGTTCATTAGAAAATATAAAACTGGGTTTTGCTTCTTTGTTATTGTTGTTTGAATTAGCCTTAGTCGTATTTTTTGCTATGACCGGGCGTTTTTTAACAAAAATTAAAGCTGGCATGGCGGAACACGAGCATGGACATATCAATCTAAAAAGATTATGTGTCGTGTTATTACGTCGAAGCCTTGTTGATATTGCAGCCATTACCAACGTTGTTTTGTTATTTTCTTTTTTAGGCATACCACAACAAAATTCGAGTTTTTTAATTAATTTGGCTTTGATTTGGCTATTTTTTAAAGTCATTGTTACCATGGCTCGTGTTTGTCTAGTTGAAACGGTTCATGACCGCGCTGGACAAGACGTTCGGTTGTATCATCGTTTGAAATGGACGTTTATGGTGGGAGGCCTTATCACGGCTGCTACCGTTTTTGTTCATCAATTACCGGTTATTTATGAAGTAAAAGATTTATTTGATCGGACGTTTTTACTTTTTCTTTTGGTCGTTTCAGTTTTATTGTTACGCTCTTGGGAAATTATGCCAGCACTGATTTTGCCGCATATCGATAACAAGCATTTATATTTCAAAAAAGTCGTGCAGCTGCTTGGATTGCTTGTGCCGTTGGTGTTACTGGTTAATTCAGCGATTGGCATGTTTGGATTTGTTAATCTTGTGCTGACGATTTCGTGGTATGAAAGTATCTTCCTGGTGGTGTTGGTAGCTTACTTGATACTGAGAGGTCTTTTGATCGACGGCATGGTGTTGTTATCCGATTTAATTATTCGCCATGTGGTGAATGGTTGGCTGTGGACAGAAGCTTTTTTAAAGCCAATCGATAAAGTAATGCGCATTGGTTTGTTTTTATTATGTTGGGCCATGTTGTTCTTATTTTACGGTTGGGATCAACAGTCGCCAGTCGTTGGTCGTTTGAATACACTGTTGCATTATCATTTAGCGGATATGCTAAATACCACGTTCACGCCGCTCAGTATTATTGAGTTAGGACTAATCGGTTCTTTTCTGTTTTGGGCAGCGCGTTGGACACGTGAATTTGTTTATCGTTTATTGTCTGCGCGAACGTTGGATATGGGGCTTAGAAACAGTATTTCAATATTCAGTCAGTACGCCATGATTGTGATGGGGGTCTTTATTTGTTTGAATGTCTTAGGCATTGATCTTAAGACGTTAACCTTTGTTGCAACGGCATTTTCTATTGGTATCGGTTTTGGTTTGCGAGATTTATTTAATAATTTTGCTTGCGGATTTTTATTGTTAATTGAGCGCCCACTTCGGGTAGGCGATACAGTGACAATTGGTGGTTATGAAGGGGATGTGACGCATATTGGTGGTCGCGCCGTGACGATTCGCACTTGGGATCACATGGAAGTATTAGTGCCCAATGCTGAGATTTTCAGTAAATCCTTTACCAACTGGACATCCAAAGACAGTATTGTTCGTAGCATTATTTCGCTAAAAATTAATCGTCACGATAATCCACCGGATGTGCAGGCGATGATTTATGATGTCTTGGTCAATTACAAAGATGTGTTAAGTGATCCCGCACCTGAGGTTTTATTAAAAGAACTTAATGAATCTTTAATTGAATTCGAAGTGCGGTACTTCGTTAATTTACGCCAAGTGCGCTCTCGTTTGGTCTTCCGTTCGGAAGTATTGATGGCAATCTGGAAGGCATTTGAAAGAAATGGTATTAAGCCGCCTTATCCGCATCACGAAGTGCATGTGAATGGTCAGGTGCCATTATTAGTTGGTCCCGATTTTGTGCCAAGCAGTGAGCCTGTTTATTCGAATGGGAATTGATCACTACTCATTCACGCGAAAGTGAAAAGTGAATTAAAAAAACGGGGTAGCAGGTCAGGTTGTTTTTTTTTGCGCGGAGCTTGCGAGCACGAAAAAAGCAACCTGGCCTGACCATATCATTCCCCGTAAGTTCTCTGTGCTATGAGTAATAGTTATGGGTAATGATATGGGCCTGACAGAGCCCCAGTCAATTTGCCCGGGTTCTATTCTTGAGCCCGGGTAAGTTTTTTGTAGGATTACACTAGGATTTGTTTATACGCAATCACAGTCGCTGTGACTGTATGGTCGTCGTGTTTAATGTTCATCACGGCATCCCCACCTAACGAAGCGGCTTCCTGGCTCAATATTTCACGTAAGGTAGCTTCTTGTCTTTTAATCCCTACCAAATTGAATTTAGACACTTTGGTTTCGCCTAACACCAAGAATGGGCGTTGGGGTTTTTGGCTTGTCAAAAAACTGACATTCAGAGGATTCTTTTTGTGATGACATTTGGGTGGGGCTGTTGCTGGTGTTGTCATGTCATTTGTTGCGCTGGTGGTTTGTTGCGTTGCTTGTACTGTGGCTGACGGACTGGTTGTACTGTCAGTTGTCGCGCAAGACGTTAGAATCAAGGCTATAAAAATTGCACTAAGCGGGTATAATGTTCTCATTGCAGCATCCCTTTGCAAAAAAAACTGGTTTATGAACTAAGTTTCTATTTTATCCTATTTATTCAGGTTAGCAATAGCGGTGTTTTTCAAGGAGGATCTAAATGGCAAATATCTATGCAGAGGTGCTTTCGCGACTTAATAAAGCTTTTTCCTGCGTGGCCATTGATACAGATAAGTCTTTTTAGCCAATGCGGATGGTGTCAGCGTCAGTTTTTTGAATGGGTACAAAACAAATCGGAATATTATTGGGCGGCAGAGACGGTTTATCAGAAATTAAACGAGACCATGCCGTGTGAATTTGATAATGTTTACCAATTAATGGAAAAACACAAAACCGATATGCGAACAGCGGCTTATATACATGCACTACATCGATATGCATAAGCAGTCATGGTGCAGGGAACGCAAGATTATTTCGGTGAAATGAATATGACAAAAAACACAGGTGGAAAGGCATGATTAATTTTCTTGATATCGCACGTCGTGATTTGTTGGATCCAGCGGGTTTAACAGAGCAACAATTACAGCGTGTATTGGGTTCTATTCTTGGCAAGTCGATAGATAATGCGGATTTGTATTTTCAATCCGTTTGCTCAGAATCTTGGGTTTTAGAAGATGGGATTATTAAAGGCGGTAGCTACAATATTGACCGTGGTGTAGGTGTGCGCGCGATGAGCGGCGAGAAAACCGGGTTTGCTTACTCGGATGACATTATTATGCCAGCCTTAGAGCAAGCAGCAGCGGCGGCGCGTAGTATTAGTAAATATGATGGCACTCAGGCGGTTAGTGCTTCCAAATGGACAACGGGGCATGAGTTATATTTGCCAGTGAATCCTTTGTTGTCTCTCAGTGAGAATGACAAAGTAGCATTATTACAGCAAGTAGATGCGTATGCTCGCAAACAAGATCCACGTGTCATACAGGTGAGTGTGAGCTTGGCCGCAGAATTCGAAACCATATTAATTATGGCCAGTGATGGTCATTTAGCGGCAGATGTGCGTCCATTAGTGCGGCTCAATGTCAGTGTGGTGGTTGAGCAAAATGGTCGTCGTGAGCATGGCTATGCGGGTGGTGGCGGACGTTTTGATTATCGTCAATTAATGGACGATGATAAAGCGTTGTCCTATGCAGCAGAAGCGGTTCGTCAAGCCTTAGTGAATTTAGAAGCCGTGGATGCGCCGGCAGGTACTATGCCGGTGGTGTTGGGCCCGGGTTGGCCAGGTGTATTGCTGCATGAAGCAGTGGGGCATGGGCTTGAAGGTGATTTTAATCGTAAGGGTACATCCGTGTTCAGTGGTCGCATGGGTGAGCAAGTGGCTACATCGCTTTGTACGGTGGTGGATGACGGTACATTACCGAATCGACGAGGCTCCTTGAATGTGGACGATGAGGGCACACCCACACAATGCAATGTGCTAATTGAAAATGGTATTTTGCGCAATTATATGCAAGATAAACGCAATGCGCGTTTGATGGGTGGTCAATCCACGGGTAATGGACGTCGGGAATCATATGCACATATTCCAATGCCACGGATGACGAACACCTATATGTTGCCAGGTAAATCCACACCGGAAGAAATCATTGCTTCGGTTAAAAAAGGCATTTATGCCGTGAATTTTGGTGGCGGCCAGGTGGACATTACTTCAGGGAAGTTTGTGTTTTCCGCAAGCGAAGCGTATTTAATTGAAAATGGTAAAATAACGCGGCCGGTAAAAGGCGCGACATTGATTGGCAATGGACCTGATGTATTAACAAAAGTCTCCATGGTTGGGAATGATTTGCAGCTGGATTCGGGCATTGGAATTTGTGGCAAAGATGGTCAGAGCGTGCCTGTGGGCGTGGGTCAGCCAACTTTACGTGTTGATGCGCTTACGGTAGGTGGAACAGCAAAAGAGTAGTTTAGTAGCACGGACTAAGACCCCCACGCTTTTTGTGGGGGTTGTGTCTGCGAACCTCTGCTAAATCACACACACATTCACTCAGCACATACGAGCCAAAAATCCCCACCGTAATCATTAAAGCCCACTGGCGTCACATTTTTGTCGCACAGCTATAAAGCGATGTTGGGTTTTGTGCTAAAAATAGATAGGTTTCTGCCTTCGTGCACTAATGTACGGCAAATCTGCATAAACTTGTGATGGGCGCTTATAAATTACTGTCGATAATCTCTTTCAGATAACGAAACAATGCGGTATCAGCTCCAGTATTTTTCTCAGCTTTAGTGTCTTTTTGAGCATTACGGATTAGCTGACGAAGATGCTGATTGTCCGTTTTAGGAAATTTTTGAATAAATTCTTGTAATACTTTATCGCCTTCAGCAATAAATTTATCACGCCAGCGTTCAACTTGATGAAAGAGTGAGCGGCTGTGGTTATCTTTGAGTTGAATCTTATCTAGTGCATCCAAGATTGGCTGTGCGTCAATATTGCGCATCAGTTTGCCGATGTATTGCATTTGACGGCGCTTGCCTTCATGGCTTTTTAATGAGCGAGCTTCAATCACGGCTTCTTTAAGAGGGGATTCTAATGGAATCTTGGCGAGTTGTGCAGCTGGTAACTCAACCAAGATAACACCGATTTTCTGCAGAGCCAGCATCTGCTTTTTGCGTTGGGTTTTGCTTTCGCGTTCTGGAAGATTGTCTGGCTCTTGCATACTATTCTCTACTTATTTAGGCTGTTCAGAAGACTGAGCTGGTTCAGCTGCTGCTGGTGCTGGAGCGGCTTCAGTGGATTCTGCTTTAGCTTTGTGATGATGATGTTTTACAGCATGGTGATGCTTCTTATGATGATGCTTTTTAGCAGCTTTAGCTTCAGCAGCTGGCTCTTGAGCAGCCATAGCTTGATCAGCAGCAGGCTTTGCAGCCGCATCATTTTCAGCAACGTTCATGCCTTCAGCATTTTGTTGGTGTGGAACAGTTTGCAACACATCATTTGAATTGCCTTGATCTTCAGCTAAAGCAACTGTAGAAGCCAATAAAGTGGTTGCAGCTAACAATGTAACAAATTTCCTCATGAGGTTAATCTCCTTGAACGTAAGTTTTTAAAAACATAACTATTCTTAACCATATCTGCTCAGCATGCAAGTTTCATTAGCTTTATTTAACGTAAATACTATAAAATCTTTGCAACCTATATGCGTAACTAAGAGATGACGTATGCCTGATATCACAAAAATGGATTATTTTAATCAACCTCATCTAGAACAGCTTGTTGCTGATATTTTGCGTGAAGCTGTACAGCAAGGGGCCACTAGCGCTGAAGTTGATGTCGCTGTAAACAAAGGTTTCACGGTGACAGCCCGTAAAGGTGAGGTTGAGACAGTCGAATACAACCAAGATAAGATTATTGAGCTGACGGTTTATTTTGGTAAGCGTTGTGGGACTGCAAGTTTGTCTGATGTGCGTCCTGAAGCTATCCGGTCTGCGGTACAAGCGGCATGCAACATTGCACGTTTTACCGACGAAGACGAATTTAATGCTTTAGCCGATAAAAAATTATTAGCTTTCGATTATCCCAGCGTGGACATCTATTCACCTTGGAGTCTCTCTGTACCCCAAGCAATTGAAATGGTGCTGGAATGTGAAGCCATGGCTTTAAGCAAGGATAAGCGCATTGTGAACTCCGAGGGTGCCACGCTTTCAACCGGTGAAGTTTGGCATAGCTATGGTAATACCCAAGGCTTTATTGGCACTTGTCCTGTTACACGTCACGAAATCAGCTGTGTTTTGATCGCAAAAAAAGGTAAAGAAATGCAACGTGATTATTGTTATTCGGTGGCGTGCGACCCTTCCATGCTCGAATCCATTCAACATGTTGCTGAGACCGCAGTAGAACGCACGGTAAGACGTCTTGGCGCCCAGCGCCTATCTACTTGTAAGGTTCCCGTGATTTATGCGGCAGAGGAAGCGAGAGGCCTTCTCGGGCATTTTGTTTCTGCTATTCAGGGGAGTAGCTTGTATCGCAAGTCTTCATTCTTGTTAGATCATCTGGGACAGCGTGTGTTTCCTGATCATGTCCAAATTGATGAAAGACCTTATCTCGCAAAATACTTGGGCTCTGCGCCGTTTGATGATGATGGTGTAGCAACTCGTCCCAATGTTTTTATCGACAAAGGTATTTTAAAAAGCTATGCAATGGGTATTTATTCAGCGAAAAAATTAGGGATGGAAACCACTGGTAATGGCGGTGGCGTACATAACTTATTTATTTCAACAGGTGATAAAGATTTGCCAGCTCTCATGAAAAAAATGGGTAAGGGCATATTAGTCACTGAGCTGATGGGTAATGGCGTGAACTTGGTGACTGGTGATTATTCACGTGGCATGAGCGGTTTCTGGGTAGAAAATGGTGAAATCCAATATCCAGTTGAAGAAATTACATTGGCTGGCAGATTGCAAGACATGTATGGCAATTTAGTTGAAGTGGCAAACGATGTGGATACCCGTGGCAATATTCAGACTGGTTCCATTTTGCTTGAAGAGATGACGATTGCTGGTGAGTAAGTTGTTGATTGAGGCCCGGGATATATCGTCGGGTTGGCAGGGCAGTCGAGTTCAACTTTGAACTGGTAGCACGGACTAAGACCCCCACAAAAAGCGTGGGGGTTTTAGTCCGTGCTACAGAATCTTATTATTATTCAAAGTTGAGCCGGATTGCTTTGCTTGGTTCTGATGCTCCGTCTCTTCCTTAAGATTCCCTTAAGTATCGTCCTATATTATAAATTAATAGGGTTGTGATAATAGGGAGATTATTATGGCAGGTGCAAGAGACGGTGCAAATGCGACATCGGAATTGATATTAGCCATTGGTACATTAGCCGCTTCGGGAATTACCATTGCATTAGTGAAATATAAAGAACACATTGAAAAAGAACACCTCGCAAGAATCCTTGAAGTTGATAAAATTTTTAAACAATATTTATTAAATATTCCCGTTAAAGACAGAAATAACAAACCCACCGGCGAAACCGTTTCTTTTCCTCCTCCTTTCGAATTGGATGATCCTGACAATCCTACTAAAGCAAAGTCCTTACAGTTAACCAGTTCCATATTGGATGATATTGATAATCAAATTCCTATGTACAGTGATCCACACATGGCGCCCTGTGTTAGAAGTTTATTAAATGCTTTGGCTTATTTTAGAGAGTTTCATGAAGATCGGATTCATGAAAGAGACTATCAAAAAGGTCATGAAGATGATGTGACCTCCAGCGTTATTTGTTATTTGATTTTAGAAATTTGTGTTCACTGTATTAAGTTTGAGGGAACTGCAAGATGTATTGCTTATTTGGATGGCTTGACTAACTTTGTTCGTGCATATGCTTCACTGCATAAGCACAGCGAACGTTATGAGCGTTTGACGCTGGCGTATGGTGAACTTGAAAATGCCAAATTATTATTAAAAGACCATGCTTTGAAGCTCTCACATGAAGAGTTGATTTGTGAATTTCTGCCTACTTGTACGCACTTATCTGAAATGATGATTAAAAGCTTAACCAAGTTGGGGGTGCCAAAAGACATATGGAAAAAAGTGGATGCAACGACACTTGAGAGATTGTCGGAAAGTGTTGTCAGGCCTAAGTTCAAATACGACCATAATTTTCATGTGCCATTTTTCCGTGTGGCGCATGCGACTGTTATCAAAGAGTCTCCCGTGCAGAAGTGGATTGATGACTGCGCAACAAAATTTTTATTGTCTGAGTCTATCACCTCTAGTACCTCTGGCATCAATCAAGCCGATTTTTTGATTTCAAGCGAAAAATACATTGATAAGCATAAGCGTTATTCTGCTAAAGCACTGGCAGTCTTGAAAGAACATCAAGATAAAAAGCTAACGTCAAAAGACATAGATCAGATTGAAAATATACGGTATTTCAGTGCGGCTGAGATCCACGCATTGCAACAGAAAAAATTAACGGCCACCGAATTTAAACAATTTGTCGATGAGGGTTTTTTCTCTCAAAAAACCATTGATCGATTGAATAAAAGAGGTCTCGCAGAAGGTCGCTTTCTGGATAGTGCTTTATCAAGAGCTGAGTTGGATGAGCTGGCACATATGAAGTTATTTTCTAAAATGTTAGTGGCTGAACTTAAGGTCTATAAAGATAAAGTTTTAACTGTTGATGAAATCAAAAAGCTCGAAGATGAGCGGTTTAGTGAAAAAGAAATGGAAGAGTTGAGAGTATTATTTAGCGAGTGCGAAAACTTTTTGACCCTTGTGCCTGAGCAAAAAGATTTTAAAGCGACCCATACTTTTGTTCCTATACAAGATGATGCGCTTATTATTGAGCGAACTCGCACTTATTCGGATTATGCTTCTCTCATTACCGAGATGATTCAGTTACAACATTTTGGATTTCATTTGTGGAATAGGATTAAAGAACTGGGTGAAATTTATGTTTCTGATCCGGTTCATTGTAATCATATTTTTAAAGCATTAATTGAATTTGGGCAAAAGGTTAACGACTCTGCAAAAGCATTTATCGCCAAAATAGACCAAATAAAAAGAGATAACGCAAAGGCGCGCGCCATGCTGGACGAAGATCAGGATCGTGTCGTCAACCAGGTCATGGGACTGCTAGAAAAGATCACGGGAAATATCACTTCCTCAATAAACGATTTGACTCAGACACACGTTAGGAGAATGTCTGACCCCAACGCTGATGGTGAAATTGATGTTGAAAAAAATAAGATACTGTTATTGGCATCGCAGCTTCTGGCAGCCTGTGGTGTGCCGACTAAATATAAAATAAAGAAACCGCCCGTTAATGTTTGTCTACCAGCAAATAATGCTTTGGCCGAGATGAAAGAGTTAAACGGTGTCATGCAACCGCCAGGTGTTGTTGTTCCCGCTAATCCTGTGCCACCTGCTCCCGTGGCAGGTAACAATTTGGTGGATCAGCACGCAGGCATAAATCAAGAGGTGTCGTTGGCTCAGCTCGATCAAGCACTAAGAACAGTACGAGAACAAGTGTTGAAACTGCCGCGCGGTCCACAAAAAAAATATTGCTTAGAGCTATATAATGTCTATGGTGAAGTACGTAGCCATATTAAAAAAATGCAAGATGAGAATCGTAATGAAAAAGCAGCGAGCTTGCGCTATGTCATGAAAGAAATTTGCGACGACACACTGCAGTTTTTGCAAGAAAATAAGCATCCAGATCCTGTAGAGAAAAAGCATGCCGCAGATAGGTTTGCCGAGGACGTGCATGAAAGGCTTGAATCTGCGCCTTTTAAAGAGCTAATTGATGAGCATAAAAGCTTCTTTAATAAAATGCTTCGTCTTGCGGGGGAAATCGTGAGCTGTGCTTTATTTTTTGGTTTTATTAATGTGTATAAGCGCGGGGGGTTCTTGCAGACAACGACAAGAATTGAAGCAAATAAAATTGATGAGCTGGCTGTTGTTATTGCGAAAAGCGCCGCGCCTGCTGCTTAAATCTCTTAAAATGGCTGGGGTTGTCAGGGTAGGTTTACTTTTTTTGTGGGAGCATAAGCGTAGCAGCGTAAAAGGCAAAGCTACAAGGTGTTAACTCAAGGAGAGTGATCATCTTATTCCAGCTCAAAACACCACATCCCTGTGGTTAAAGCCGCCATCCATGGCGGCAATTCGCTTCCATAAGATGATCACTCTCCTTGAGTTAACGCTATTTTTATATAAAAGCCCGCGGAACAATTTTGCTTCCGGGTCATCACCAGTAACAAGTTTGGCTGAGAAAGGAGTTTTGGATTGTTGTTTACAAGTCATCTTTTCTGAATGTAATTTGATAGTGTTCCAAAATATTTTTTGCGCCACAGGATGAATGCCTCAAGCCCTTGTCAATAATAGGACAAACCTTCCTACTTTTTGATTTGGCTGCTGCAATGGTGGATGCGAGCTTTTATATAAAAAACGGTGGCAGGGTAGGTTTGCTTTTTACGTGCGAGCAGCACGAAAAAAGTAAACCTACCATGACAGGACCCCAGTCATTCTAAAAAGAAGGTTAAGTTGTCACAAAAGATAAATCAAAGTAGGTCGGACAAAGCATTATTCACCTTCATCCTCCCTACCTGATTAGTTGGCCTTATTCCGACTCACCGAAACGATTATTGATTAACTCAACAATGGCCGCGAGTGCTTCGAATTCATCTGCACCAGAGATAGTGATCTCAAGAGTAGTATCCCGAGTAGCGCCTAATGTGATGACACCCATGATGCTTTTCGCATCAATCGTGTGATCATTGCGTTTGAGTTCAATTTTGCTCTCAAACTTTCCCGCTGTTGCGACAAGCTTTGCGGCTGCACGTGTATGCAATCCCAACTTGTTAATGATAGTAATAGGTTGTTGCAGCATAGTGTGTGATTACCGATGATGATCGCTGTCTTTTTCTTTATGTTTATTGATCTGCCCTAATAACTTATCAGCAAGCAAATCAATTGCGCTATACATGTCTTCAGATTTTGCAGAAGCGTGTAACTCTGTGCCATTGACATGGGCTGTCGCTTCGGCAATGTGGGTGAGATTTTCTACATGAAAAGTGACATGCATTTTTGACACATGACGATTTTGCAGACGATCCATTTTTTCTTCGGTAAAGCTTTTAAGAGCAGGTGTTACTTCGATATTGCGGCCTGTGAAACTGATTTGCATAATAAACTCCTTTTTTATAAATTAAAATTTTCGCCTAGATAAACGGTTCTCACTTGTTTGTTATTTAGAATGGTTTGTGGCGTACCTTCGCAGATAATACCGCCTTGATTTACAATGTAGGCACGTTCGCAAATATCTAAAGTTTCACGAACATTATGGTCAGTAATGAGAACACCAATGTTACGATTTTTCAGGTGAGTGATGATCTGTTTTACGTCCAGTACAGAAATAGGATCAATACCAGCAAAAGGCTCATCCAGCAGAATAAATTTCGGTTCAATGGCAAGGGCCCGTGCAATTTCAACGCGGCGTCTTTCGCCACCAGAAAGACTCATGCCGATGCTATTTTGAATGTGTTCAATGCGAAATTCTTCCAATAGCTGTTGCAGTGAAGCTTTGCGTTGTGCTTTGTTTAAATCACGACGCAATTCTAAAATCGCCATAATATTGTCAGCAACACTTAACTTTCGGAAGATGGACGCTTCTTGTGGTAAATAGCTGATACCCATTTGCGCGCGCGCATGTACTGGTAGGCTAGTAATATCATTGTCATCAAAATCAATTTGACCACTGTCACATGGGATAAGACCCACAACCATATAAAACAAAGTGGTTTTACCCGCTCCATTCGGTCCTAATAAGCCGACGACTTCGCCGCGTTTAAGTGATAAAGAGACATTGTTCACAACGGAACGTGATTTATATTTCTTGCAAAGATTATTGACGGATAAGGTATTTATCATGATAGGTTTTTAGGTTCAATAATAATGGTAGCGCGGCCTTTATTTGACGCCGGTGCTGAAACAGTTTGGTCTTTAATATTATATATAATTAGTGGCCCATGAAAACTATTATTACCTTGGGTAACGACCACATCTCCCTCCAGAATAACGATGGATTTGATAGGGTAGAATTTAATGACTTTAGCAAATGCGTTAAATTCAAGATCGCCTTCTTTAGGAATTGTCCAGTAACGAGCAGGCTTTTGGGTACCATACGCAATGGCTTCTTCCATTTTATGTTTGTCATTGTTTTGTGTGGTCACACGGTCAGCGGTGAGATGGGTTGCGCCTTGGTCAATTTTAACGTCGCCTTCATAGACATTCGCGCCGTTTTTGTAATTTAAGAGAGAAGAATTGGCGATAATATCCATCTTCTGAGTTTCATCTGTTGGTAGTGCAAAACTATGGGTGCCGCAGAAGGTCAGCAGGGCGAGCATAAGAATGTTTTTTGCTATTTTCCACATGAAGGTTTTCTCTTTGCTTCTTTTAGGTATTAATTTTAGTCCCTTCTTCTGTCGAGAGGAAAGAGGAAGTTGAATATTTGTTTTAAGAAGCGGGGACATATTCGCCCTTAGCTTGAGAGAGTAATTTAATGGTGCCATCGTTTAAATTAGCGAGCATCCCGATGGCATGAATGGTTGTGTCGGGTTGAATAAAGGTGATGGCTTGATCTGTGCTGGCTAATTGCTGGTTTGGAAAAATCGTTAAGGTATCTGTTGTCATCGATGTATTGGGATTTTCGGTATCGGCTGGGTGGTGAATGTTGACGTTTTGCCAGAATTGAATTTCGTTAATGCCACCTTTGGTTTTTGCAAAGTCAGAATCGATATACCACGGCTTAGGTGAATGTCTATAAATAGTCACGTGTGGTGTCGTCATTTCTGTCGAATCATTTTCGGGATAGTGAATCATTTTAGGCGCGATGACTTTGAGGGAAGGCTTGCCTTCTTTATTGAGGATAGTCGCTTGAATATTTTCCATATAGGAATCAGGTTCTTTCGGGTTATCGTGTGTCTCAGTGACTTGCGAGGAGCGTGAAATAATAATAGACCAGCTGCTCAGTGCAATAGCTAAGATAAGTAAGATGCTAGTCATCAAATTTTTGAAAGTTAACAAGGTTAGCTACCTAAATAGGGCGAGATGGCCGCATCATAAGTGCTTTGCGCTTGCATAATGGTTTCGCAGATTTCGCGAACGGCGCCATTGCCGCCTTTGTTTTTGGTAATCCAGTTCGCATGTTCTTGAACAATTTGACGAGCATTTGCGACGGTGATGCCTAAGCCCGCACGTAAGATAAGAGGTAAGTCGGTCAGATCGTCACCGGTATAGGAGATTTGATCATCTTTTAAATTGAGTTTTTGTTTCAGCTCTTCGTAAGCGGTGATTTTGTCGGCGTAACCTTGATAAACATGCGTGATGCCAAGCTCGCTCATGCGACGAGTAATGATGTCAGAGGGATGAGTGGCAATAATGCCAACAGCGACTCCGGTTTTTTGTAATAGTTGTAAACCTAAACTGTCGTGAGCATGAAATGTTTTATATTCAACACCACCTTCACCGTACGTTAGTCTGCCATTGGTGAGTACACCATCGACATCAAAAACAGCTAAGCGAATTCGTTGTGCCTTGGTGAAGGTGGTTTCCATTTATATGACTCCTGCACGTAGAATATCGTGTAGATGCACAACACCAATAGGGTGCTGATTCTCATCGACAATAATAAGAGCGGTAATTTTATGGGTTTCCATGATGTGTAAGGCTTCGGCAGCTAAAATGCCCTGGCTAATGACTTTCGGATTCTTGGTCATGATTTGATGAATCGGTGTGATATGAACGTCATCGTTTCTGTCGAACGCACGACGCAAATCGCCGTCGGTAAAAATGCCGCTCAGTTTATTGTTTGCATCCAATACGGTGGTCATGCCGAGTTTTTTTTGCGTGATTTCAACTAAGGCGGTTTTTAGGAATGCGTCATAGCTCACTTTAGGAATGGCATCACCCGTATGCATGATTTGATCCACTTTGAGTAGAAGCCGTCGACCGATGGTGCCACCCGGATGAGAGAGTGCAAAATCTTCTGAAGTAAACCCACGTTTTTGTAATAGCGAAATGGCTAATGCATCGCCCATAACCAGTGTGGCGGTGGTGCTGGCGGTAGGAGCCAGTCCTAAGGGGCAAGCTTCTTTTTCTACACTGATATTAAGATTAATGTTGGCGGTCAGGGCGAGTGTTGAGAGCGGTTTGCCAGTGATCGCAATTAAGGGAATGTCCAGGCGTTTAATGAACGGTAGTATCGTGACGATTTCTTCCGTTTCGCCGGAATTTGAGAGCGCTAAAACCACATCTTTATGCGTGATCATGCCAAAATCGCCATGTTTGGCTTCGCCTGGATGAACAAAGAATGCTGGGCTGCCGGTGCTTGCAAAGGTGGCCGCAATTTTTTTACCGATATGGCCAGATTTACCCATGCCCATGACAATGATGCGACCCTCACAATTGAGCAAATATCGACATGCTGTGGCGAAGTGATGGTCTATTCTGGCGGTCAGATCGCGAATGGCTTTGGCTTCAGTTTCAATAACAGCGCGCCCGAGCTCGCATATTTGTTCTATATCACTGATAGACTTTGCTTCTGTTCTGCTCACTGCCTGGCCAAGTTCGCATATTTTTTCAGCATCTTGCATATCTGTACCCTAAGTCGGACCAACAAGGAGGTATTTTACCTGTCTTTGACCTAGGAAGAAAATTTTTTATTAGCCTTAGTCGTATTTCGCGTTAACTATTGCAGCAGAATATATTATTATGAGGTCTACTCATCGGTAATGGATGCTATTATGAATTCTCAGCCACAACCAAAACGTCTATTTCGTTCTCGTAAACAAAAAGTCATTGGTGGCGTTTGTGGTGGGATGGCAGAATATTTTAATATCGATACGACTTGGGTTAGGTTAATTCTTGTTATTTTCTCATTTTTGTTCTTATTCAGTGGTCCGGCTCTTATGGCAATTGGGTTATACATTATTGCCTGGGCGGTGATTCCATTGGCGCCAGAAAGTTTAAACTCCTATTCTTCAGATACTTACATCACGCATGACTAATTTAGTTGAAATAAGTAACTTACATTTTGAGCGTAATAAGCGCGTCATTTTTGATGGCGTTGATATTGTGATACCCCAAGGTAAAATCACAGCCGTTATGGGTCCCAGTGGTACCGGCAAGACTACGTTATTACGTTTAATCGGGGCACAATTGCAGCCTGGTGAAGGGCGTATTTTAGTCGCTGGTGAAAATATCCATCGTTTATCAACGGATGCATTATACAAATTACGCAAAAAAATGGGCATGTTGTTTCAAAGCGGTGGTTTATTCACTCACCTCAATGTATTTGAAAATGTCGCATTTGCGCTGCGCGAACACACAAAGCTGTCCAATGACATGATTCGAAGTCTCGTTTTAATGAAGCTTGAGATGGTCGGTTTAAGGGGCGCTCAAAACTTGATGCCTAGCGAATTATCCGGTGGAATGGCGCGTCGCGTCGCTCTAGCGCGTGCTGTTGCCTTGGATCCGCAGTTAATTATGTATGATGAACCTTTGTCAGGTCAGGATCCTATTTCAATGGGCGTTCTTGTGAAGCTCATTCGAACTTTGAATGATGCATTAGGTATGACCAGCATTATTGTCTCTCATGATGTGACTGAAACCTTGAGTATTGCTGATTATGTCTATGTCATGGCGAATGGTAAGATCATAGGTCAAGGTACACCAGATGCGATTAATCAAGATAAATCTGCTCAAATGAGGCAGTTTGTCGATGGATTGCCTGATGGGCCTGTACCATTTCATTATCCTGCAAAGGCGCTAGACCAAGATTTATTGGGGGTTTCATGAGCATGGATGTTGCGGCACTTGGCCGTTGGGGCATTGACTCGTTAAGAGAGTTAGGTCGGGCCGGACTGTTGTTGCTGCGAGTTGTTTTTCGTTTGCCTGATTTTAAAAAAGGTTTTCCTTTGGTGATGCAGCAAGTTTATGCAGAAGGGGTATTATCCCTGCTGATTATTGTTGTATCAGGTCTGTTTATTGGTATGGTCGTCGCTCTGCAGGGGTATCACACGCTAGTGAAATTCGGGGCTGCCCAGCAATTAGGTCCTTTGGTTGCCCTCAGTGTGACCCGCGAATTAGGGCCTGTTGTTACCGCGTTGTTATTCGCAGGGCGTGCAGGTTCGGCTGTGACGGCTGAAATTGGTTTGATGAAAGCCACCGAGCAATTATCCAGTATGGAAATGATGGCGGTTGATCCCTTAAGGCGCGTGATTGCGCCGCGCTTGTGGGGTGGTTTTATTTCCATGCCGCTCTTGGCGATTATCTTTAATACGGTTGCCATTTATGGTGCGTATTTAGTGGGTGTCAAATGGTTGGGGTTAGATGCAGGTGCGTTTTGGTCTAATATGCAAACATCCGTGGATTTTCATTTAGATGTGATTAACGGTCTGATTAAGAGCGTTGTGTTTGGTTTAGTTATAGTTTGGATTGCTTTATATCAAGGCTATTATGCGGAACCGACATCAGCGGGAATTGCTAATGCAACAACACGTACTGTCGTGTATTCTTCATTAGCCACTTTGGGTTTGGATTTTGTATTAACCGCCATGATGATTGGAGGCTGGTAATGTTATCGCAGCGGACGATTGAAAGTTTTGTAGGATTGTTTTTATTAGCGGCCATGATGGCGCTGATGGTATTGGCTTTTAAAGTAAGCGGGTTGACTAGCTTCTTTAAACCCAAAAGTTATACGGTCATTGCCATGTTTGATGAAATTGGCCAGTTAAAAGTGCGTTCTCCCGTTAAAATGGGCGGGGTATTAATTGGTGAAGTGTCATCGATTACTTTGGATCCGCAATCGTTTAAAGCGATTGTAAAGATGGATATTGATCATCGTTTTAATGAGATTCCAGATGATTCATCGGCGAATATTTTAACTGCCGGTTTATTAGGGGATAACTACATCGCATTAACACCGATGTATAGCCAAACGTTTTTAAAAAGCGGTAGTACGATTGAAGACACGCACTCGGCGATGATTCTCGAAAAAATGATTGGCCAGTTAATATACAAGCTGGGTGGTGGTTCAAGCAGCAAAGCTAGTACTACTACTAGCAATACCAGTAATGCTAGCGATTCGAATAAAATAGATGATTCTAATCATAACGTCGATACTCAGAAGAGGATTCAAAAATGAGTAAAATGAAAAAAGGGTTTTATCTCGCATTGGTCACTTTGTTTGCCTCGGCAATGATGAGCGTGAGTATTGCCGCTTCTGATCCGGTTAATATGTTAAATTCTGTCGCCAATCAATTGATTGCCAAATTAAAAGCCAATCAAACGACTATTAAAACTAATCCTTCGTTAGTTTATTCTTTCGCTAACCAGATTGTGGTACCACATGCTGATATTGATGTGATGGCGAAGAAAGTATTGCCCCCACAAATTTGGAATGGCGCGACAGCAGAGCAGCGTTCCAGATTTAAAAGAGAGTTCACTACCTTGTTAGTGCACACTTACGCATCCGCGTTGGCAAATTATACTGACCAGACAGTGAAATTCTTTCCTATACGCGGTGGTTATCAAGGTCGATCCACGGTACAAGTTAGCAGTGAAATTGAACGTCCCGATGGTCCACCTGTTTCTGTGAGCTATAGTTTGTTGATGGCGGGTTCACAGTGGAAATTGTATGACATGAGTGTTGAAGGCGTGAGTATGTTAGAAAGTTTCCGTTCCCAATTCGCCGATCAGTTATCTCGCGGCGACATGGAGTCAGTGATCAAGCTACTAGGATCACATAACTCATCTAATTCAGGAAGCTCTGATTAATGAGTAAGCATGCAACAATTCAATATCAAGATGACTCGCTCGTGGTAACGGGCGAGTTGAACTTTAGGACGGCTGTCAGTTTGTGGCAAGAGAGCTTGCCGCTTATTAAGCAGTATCCTGATTTGCATTTTGATTTTTCAGCGGTTAAATCCAGTAATAGTGCAGGGCTTGCGCTTATTTTAGAATGGATTAAATACGCTAAGCTGGCCAAAAAATCGATCCGATTCAGTCACATTCCCACTCAGCTACATTCTATTATTGCTGTCGCTGGTCTTAAACAGATGCTCAGTTCTTTTTCAGATAATCCTGCTAATTAAGCGCATTCGATCTGCTCTTGATATAAAAAAACCAAATCAGGCATCAGTCTATGGTCTATTATCGCAATGCTTTTTTGTTGGGTTTTCAAGGGATAAGAGCGTGATCACAAATTAATCAATTCTGCTCATATTTTTATAAATAATTGATAATAAATTAATATTTATTGCCTGTTTCCGATTTCACCCCTCCCGAAGTGTGTAAATAGCCAACCAGCTGTTTAATTATAAAGCAGATTTAAAAATAGCCGCTATACTCATAAAGAGACTATAAAAATAATTATAAAGAGGGTAAGTTTATGGCTAATAATCGAGCTGCTTTCAGCGTTGAAAATGAGCACGTCCTAAGCCCCGAAGCAAAGCTAGCTGAGGAAAATTTGCAGGTTGCAATAACCGGATTAGCAATGGATGAGATCGATAATCTCTATCCCGATTGTAAAAAAATGCTAGATTACCTTCAAAATAAAGAGAAGCCAGGAACCAGCTTTTTCCATCGTAAATTGAATTTGAAAACCGCGATGACCTTATCGGATTTTTTAAATGCGGCTTCATCTCTCGATCAAAAAATTACTCGTATCCTGCAAACCAACGATCTGTTAGATCCTTATGCGCATGCTATGTTGTATTCTGCCGTTTTCAGAACACTTTATACGGCTGTAGGTCCGTATTATTTAACAAAACCCACTGAAAACGAAGCAAATCTGGTGATTCGTATTAAGTCTTTGCTAAATGATGTGGTGAGCGCAGAAAACATGGATAGATTAATGTTGTCTCAACCTAAGAAAGTCAAAGAAAGTTATTCTGATGAGTTGAGCGATCACATGGTGGTGTGTGTGTCTCAGTTGGCTTCCACACTAGAAAAATTGCATCCTGCCATCGGTCAAATGTCAGCAGAAGATAGTCAGTTGCTGGAAGCGGATTTACCAGCCGTGGATAAAAAATCGCGAGCCAATATTCAGCAGCTTAACCAATATTTGACGGTCAAAAATACCGCTTATGTGAATGAGCAAAAATCACTTTCATCCATCACGGATGTTCTTGAAGTAAGCATTATTGTGGATATGGCTGGCTTGAGAAATCTGCAAGGCTTAATCAATCTTTATAATTATCATCAGTATGTTTTGTCGCACACTGTGCCTACCAATGATCAATTGCTGATTTCGTTGAAATATCTTAGCGATATCGCAGAGAAAGTCGCTGGCAGTTATGATTTGCCAGAGAGTACAGAAAAACAATTACAGGATCAAATCAAAAGTCATATGCAGGCATTAACCAATTTATTTGATGAAAAATCGCGTGAAGCATCCGTCACTTTGACGAGGGGTTCATCCAATTCTTCATCGGATAATTCACCCAGTGTCTCAAGCTCTGGCTCGCGAAGACCTAGCCAGTAGTGTTGTTACATCAATCAAAATGCTGTCTCTTTTTTTATATTACCGTCGTGCTGCGGCTTGTCTGCATAAGCGCTAACCTAAGAGTCCCTCCCTTTGAAAAAGGGAGGTTAGGAGGGATTTATATCAAATTGTTTTGTCAATTTTGACCAAAAACAGAAGGTCATTTTATACAAATCTCCCTCAATCCCCCTT
>JARLJO010000044.1 GCA_031291175.1 Gammaproteobacteria bacterium | reverse complement strand
ATTATTAATTAATAAAGTTAATAATAATTTCCAAATATTTTTTACATTTTTTTTATTTTCCAGAATAATCTCTCAAAAATGGTTAATTTGATTAACTTGTTAACCTATGTCACTTTTTTTACAATTACTTATTAACTCAGTTATTAATTAATAAAGTTAAGAATAATTTACACATATTTTTGAACTTTTTTTTATTTTCCATAATAATGTCTCAAAAATGGTTAACTTAATTAACTGAGTAACTTTGAAAAAATACAATACTAACCCTTCAATCAGCATACCATAATATAATGGGCTCCCTCCGCTCCGCTCCTCCCCGAACGCTTTCCGCTTCGCTTCAAGGACGTTTTCTTCAAGTTGCTATTATTATATATACCATAATTAGGCTACCACTAGATTCAAAAAATGGAATTTTTGAATCCCATAGCCTCGAAGAAATCAAAAAAATGGTTATCCATGATCATTGCGGGATGGGGGGGAGTGCCAACACTTCTGAACTTCATATTAGGCAGCACACTTGTCTGTTTCACAATCGGTGAAACTAACGAGCATAGATCGTCTTCATCCACATACAATATCTTGGTTTCGTAGAATCGGGCATTTCATTATTTATGATATCTTCAGCGCGAACCAACACAGCGTCATTCCAGTTTTTGATCTTGAACACTTCTTTCGTCAGATTGATACGACCAGTCTTAAAGACGAACTGCTTGAGATCATCTTGCATAATCGGGTACAAATGATCGTTATTAATCTTGAATACCAACGACAGCTTCGTCTTACTAGCTGTCGCAATATGTTTAGCAATAAGCTCATCTAAAGCATTGAAAGCCCAGATTGAAATACAATCCCTGAGTTTGACCCATGCCACTATCGTTTCAAGATCGAGCCATGCCTGGTCTGGAGGCACCTCGAGCTTCATTAGTTCGTCATCCAGTTTCACTCGAGTATATTTAGTGAATACCTTTGTCATATTAGCCATAATGAAGTTTCTCACGCACGATCCACCATTCTTGTTCACTTCAATGTTCTTTGGTAATAACTTATATCCAAGAGTCGTCCCATAGAGTCTCAGATTCTTTATTTGAAGGTCGTTCATGAGCTTTGCTACTACATCTTTCTTGCGAATAAAGTCGACTGGACTCTCATGATAGTTCTCTTGGATATATTTTCTTGCTGCATCAACACAAAAGGCATCAATCTCAGCGGCACTTTTAAAATCCTCTACTGGTAGGACGCCATTTACTTGTGCTTCACGATGCGTACCATGATCTCGAAAGAGGAAGACACCAGTGAAAGTAATCATCCACTTTCCTTTGCCAATATACATTCCAGGATGCTGACGAACATAATTTTGTACTTGTTGAAGATTACCTAATGACTGCGTTTGTTCTCTTGGAAGAGGGCCTAGTGAATACTTATTCCAATCTAGAAACACTTTCTTGTTCTTGAGATCATCGATGATTGTAAGACGATTTTGATCCTTTCTCATGTTGTCGAGTTGAGTTTGCAGTTCGACCTGTGTATTATTATACGAAGCATCTCCTCCGAGCGCTTTGATTTTGTTAACGAATTTTTGTTTTCGGTTCATATTACAACTATAATGAGGAATGATCTTTTGAGATGTCGATATATTTTTTCTGTGTTATTTGAATATACGTTTTTTCTATCTAATTCAAATTCATTCAAAAAATCAATCACAAAAAATCAAAAAAAATCAGGAAAGTTTCCAGAAATACACTAACAGATCAATATCATCACTCTTACTCTTACTTTAGGTGCCTTCAATTAGCGGCTAATTACTTTAATATACTTCATCTCTTTAAATTTATTGATTTGTTTTCAATTCGCGTTAAGATAACCACGAGCATGCCATTTGTAGACTTGCGACATACTCAAACCGATCCCTTCGAAGAATGCTTTATGATCCTTTAGATGGCCGACACCAATCTTATCCAACACAGATTTTTGTGTATCATCGGACAACTTTTGGAAGGCATTTGGTTTAAGAACAACAACTCTTTTAGCAGCAGCAATTTGTCTTCGTTTCGCATTACTGCAGTCCATACAATTGCTCTCAGAGCGTATCGTCCCATCTTTGATCACGTATTTAGTGAATTGGGAATCATCTTTGTCTTTGAGACAGATAGAACAAGCTTTGATCATTTTATAACAGATAAAGATATTGTATATACAATCAAGTGTCTAACATAAATACCCAAAGTTAGAGAATATGTGTTAAAGACAACTCACAGCATATGTTATACAATCATAAAACATCTCAAGAATGTCCGAAACCAAAAAATCCGAATACCGCGAACTCCCTAGTGAGCAAATTATTGAAATCGCAGAGGCTTGTATGGAAGAGCGCAAACAGAATCCAGATGCAGCATGGCTTGGAGTAACAGATACCGAGTTTAAGGATGTTACTATTATGGAACATGGGCAAACTCATATTCTTGTCCATCGGCTGAATCCTTATTTTAGTGGATCGTGGCTTCAGAATGTCGGTAAGAGTCTGTCGCTATTTACGAAGCAAAAACAGGCAACTGATGATACTCGCGGATTGACCTCTGGGCAATCCACGAACACTAAAGCTGGAAAGTTGACCCGAGATAACAACAAAGCTCTCACTCTCATTAATGAAGAGCTCAAGCGCATGTATCCTAAGGCTCTCGGTTTTATTCAGTACGAAGCGCAAAGCCAAAAGCTAGATGAGCCTGGTGTCCGTCATTATATCCGAAGTTTCACCAAGGTTTTCCATCTCCACGACTCTAAGATGACAAGAATCGTGTTTGCAGACCTCAAGGATTGGCTCTATCCCGGTTCGCTAATTGCTTCAAAGAACCGTTATCAGGTTTCGCACACCGAAGAGGTTACTTACATTAGTTCAGTTATCTCCGAGCTGATGGTTCGTCGCGCAAAGAATCCCCCAGCCCCATCTACAGTGGTTGAGGCATTCAGTGATTTTGATCAGTCTGCCCTGGAGGATTGATCCACGAGCAATCCAACAATACTGGAGTAATCATAAAGATCATAGTCTAAGACTTTCACTTATTTTTTTGTAAATAAGGATACATTTTTATTATATTTGCTTCTTTATAACCTTTGATTTTCAATCATTTCAATAACTTCTCTTAGACTAAAATGCCTCCGAAAAGATATTTATCCCGACGATCGGATAACATTCTCCCCCTATTAGCAGAGCAGCCAAAGTCGATGCTGCCCCGTTGAGCGATCATCAAAAAGTAAACATCCTTCAATCGGAAGGTCTTCCAGTAT
Organism: Gammaproteobacteria bacterium; assembly: GCA_031291175.1. Lineage (GTDB taxonomy): Bacteria > Pseudomonadota > Gammaproteobacteria > DSM-16500 > DSM-16500 > UBA5158. The sequence continues at coordinate 1,717 of JARLJO010000044.1, read as the reverse complement.
CACAAAAGTACAACATCTTTCAAGTTGATCCCTTGGCTCAAGCTGCTGCTCTTCCCATCATAGCCACAAAAGACCTCCCTAAGAATAGCCCGAAAGAGATCGACTTCAAACCGGATTTTAAGGTGGGTATCTTCAACGCTCTGCATCCTAAGGAAGACAAACCCATAGAACAAGTCGATGTAATTTCCAAAGAGGTTGAAGTAGCGATGAGTGATCAATGTGAGCGCGATATCCGCCTCATTAATGATGTCAATGATCTGCTCAAAAATCACAAGTTTTTGGCTGCAGAATACATGATGGGTCGTTCTTTAACGCTGAATGAGGTACAAGATCAACTAATCAAAGACCTTCGTAATGCAACAGTACCTCAATCTAAACAACCGCAATCCATTCTTCCAACTCAAGTTACACAGGCGACTGGTGTTATTATTCCACATGCAAATCCTCCAGTGAATCCTAACGTCGGGCTTGCATCGAGTCTTTTTACTAACCCACCAAGTAACCCTCCTAGTCCAACTAACGCGTCCATTGCTACTGAAGCAGCTCAGATCTCTTTACCCAGTTCGCCTGCGACTAGCCCATTCGGAAGTCCCGTATCTTTTAGCGGGGTTAAGACAAAGGCTCCTCCAGCTCTTGTCTTGGGAAGTGAAAACCCGTTTAGCTCTATCGCGCCGAGTCCCAGTTCGCCTGTTCACGAATCATCCTTGAAGTCACCACCAGCACCGACTAAATTGTCGACGAGTTCTTCAAGCTCAACTTCCTCAAGTTCCTCAAGTGTAACACCAGGTATGAGTCTCCAGGAGAAGAAAGTTCATGCAAACACAGTACGACATGAGTTTGAGACGCTTGAATTTCATACATCTGGTATAGGTATGAAAGCTCATAATCGGTCACTCATGATACAATTCATGAAAAAGCATCCTGAAATTCCAGGTCTTGGTCAAGTCGAGACGACCAAGAAGGCTATCGCCGCATTGCTAAAGAAGGTGGATGATGATTATGCCAATCAATTGGCTTCTCAGACTGGTCATGGGTTAGCAGTAGGACACACTGCTACGCAGCATTTCCTACGACCTTCATATGATACCCCAAGCGAAGATAAGGAACGTAATCGAGCGATGAGTATCGTAGATACTGTTGGATTGACTAGTCAATCCGCCAATACGAACAAAAGACAGTATGTTCCATTCGGCCGGTATTTCATGGATGTGCAGAAATTCAAAGATGGTGTTCTCAGTATTAAAATGTGAAAAATGGCGTCTACAGATGTATCACATCAATGAAGATACAGGTGTTAACACCAGCACTCAAAGAGTACATTCGAGAATTCCTGAACGGCGAGCCAGTTAGTAGTATTGAACTAAGCCCTAAGGAACATGATTACATCAAGAGCGTTTTCAAGATTGTTGGTATCATCAAACACAAGCCTATTACGGAAGACGACCTGAGAATGCCCAAACAGAAAAACACTAAGAAGTATCTGCGTGATCGGTTCAAAGTTCTACTAGGCGAGATGTCAGCCGGAAACGATGGCAAAGCTGTGTGTGACAGGCGCTGCTTGGATACGAATGCAGACCTCCCCGATGGCCGGATGACGTATCTAATGTATGCTTCCATCCCCTGTATTCTATCCCCTGTACTCCTGGCATGTGCAGGTGTGCACTGCCAGTCATTTATTCCAGTTGGCCTTCGGTCGCCAGTCATTTATTCAAAGTCT
>JARLJO010000043.1 GCA_031291175.1 Gammaproteobacteria bacterium | reverse complement strand
GGTCATGTGCCAGCGTGGGTGAGTGTGAGTGGTCATACACAACGAGCACACAGCCTGGCCCCAGTTCCTGATCGTTCGCGCACACGGCAGTTCAAAGCAAGAGGTCTTTACTTTTGGCCGCCACAGTAATCTTCTTATTGACTTCACCTAGCAGACCCAATCCTTTGTATATACTTTCGGCGTCCTGTAAAATGAATTTTTGTAATTCGGGTGTTAACAGACCATTTGCTTTGAGATTGACCATTATGAAATTCTGGCAATTTGTCGATCTTGAGTCATATGTGAAATATTTTTCTGGTCCTACTGAATCAATCCCTTTGTTCAGAAAGTCTGAAATAAACATTGGATGGACATTCGGGACATTCATAACTTCGGCTTTATCGTGATGATTTTTCTCAACTCTAAATTCAATAATATGATTCTTCTCAAATCGAATAATAACCCCATTGTCAAGAGTTACATACATGAAAAGGTGAAATGCTTTGTCATAACCGAGATCTTTTAAATTCTGTTGAAATGTTCCAGCCGTAACCCAATTAAGAATACTATTAATGATTGATTTAATCGGCTCTCGATATATTTTGATATTTGTGATTTTGTTGTTTTTATACTTCTCAACCAATGCCCTTATGCTGGGACTGAATCCCTTTCTCACAGGTGTTCCGGCAATCACACGGCCAATAATTTTAACACCCTTGGTTATGGCATCTTTAACATTATGATAAACTTCTTTAAACCCTTCCCCATGTTGGCCATTTTGAAAGCCATCAATAAACAAAGGCTGTTTCGACTTCCACTTATTGATCTCCTTTTCACCTTTAGCATTGGCCCCGCTGGCCTCCTCAAATGATTTTTCATGAAGTCTGTCTTATAAAAACTTAACACTGAACTCGCCACAATTACTACTAGTATTTGACTGATCCTTCTTCAAATTTTGCTTCAATTGCATATAATTATTTACATCCAACTTCTTCAAGATTGGTTTAATATCTTCAAAGAATTTCACTG
>JARLJO010000042.1 GCA_031291175.1 Gammaproteobacteria bacterium | reverse complement strand
TAGTGCGTAGGTTGGGCACACGTGCCCAACTTTTCATTCCGATCCCCCTGAATTGTCTTCGCTCTCACCCCAGTCAATATTATACAACCCTCGTTTCACATAATAATGAAAAGATGAATAAGGCCAAGCTTCAGCACTCTTTACCAAACCATGTTTTACCGGATTGTAGTGTATATGCTTGCGGTAGTCATCTTCGCTCTGAATAAGGTGCTCCCAGAATCGTCTTTGCCATATGGGTTGTTCTCGTTTTTGTTTTCTGCTTGTTGAGCGAATAGATTGTTTGTAAATTGGAGCAAGGTTTCTGGTGACATGGCTTTTGATTAACATCCAGCGGACGGCGTTATTGTCATTGTCATCTGGGAGTGTCCAGAGGCAGTGTATGTGATCGGGTAAAATCACAATGGCGTCGATGGAAAATAGGTGGCGGGATTTGGCGTAGCGGATGGCATTTTTTAACAGGTTGATGTTGGTTTGATTATCAAAAATGGGTTGGCGATTGTGTGTGACAAGTGTGAAGAAGTAGGTCCCACCTTTTTGGTGGAGGCGGCGGTATTGCATGGTGGTTCCGTTTGAGTATGTTGTGGGTTGGTTTGGGTTGTTGGGCACGTGTGCCCAACCTACATTTATTTGTTTGTTGAATTCAAGACACGCGATCATTTAAAAAATGCAGCGGAATGTGAGAGGGTTGCTTGTGGCTATGGTCAGCAGTGAGTGATGCAGTTCAAACTTCGGAAAGCTAATGATTTGATTTGGCGCGCCCGGAGAGATTCGAACTCCCGACCACCTGGTTCGAAGCCAGATACTCTATCCAACTGAGCTACGGGCGCTTACGGCCTGCATACAGCATTGTCTTACTTCAAAAAATGGCGCGCCCGGAGAGATTCGAACTCCCGACCCCCTAGTTCGTAGCCAGGTACTCTATCCAACTGAGCTACGGGCGCGTTTAAGCGGAAAACTATCGATGAAAAACCTAGAAATGTATTTTACTTCGAATTAAATAGGCAGCGTATTAAACCAACTATGGTGCTTAAATTCAATCTATTTTTCTGGCAATTTCATACAACTTTACAAGTTTGGCGGAGAGAGAGGGATTCGAACCCTCGATGGAGCTTATGACCCCATACTCCCTTAGCAGGGGAGCGCCTTCAGCCTCTCGGCCATCTCTCCAAACGTTTTACTTTTTATTTATGCAAATAAATAAAAATGGTCTTACTCACCTTTCGGTGTTTTTGCTTTTTTCTCTTTTACTTTTTCTTCGCTGGCTGGAGCAGTAGCCGCAGCTGGCGTTGTCGAGTTTTTTTCTTGTTGGATGCGTTGATAGATTTCTTCGCGGTGTACTGAAACATCTTTAGGCGCATTAATCCCGATCCGGACTTGGTTGCCTTTAATGCCTAGCACAGTGACAACAACGTCATCACCTATAATCAGGGTTTCACCCACGCGTCTCGTTAATATGAGCATTCTCTATCTCCTCCTAGAACTACCTTGTTTATACCGTGTTGTCTTCCCTGAATATCACAATGCTTGTGATATGTGATCATCTTTAATTGTAATTATAGCTAATCATCTAAAGTCAGCAATGGTAAACAATATGGACTCTTTGTGCAAACATGTTTTTAAAAAATAATGCATTATCTGCATTAAGTTTCCATAAAGGCGAGATGTCTCTCCGCCGCGCTCTTGTGTAACTCGAACGCTTCGTGCACTGCGCGTACACCTTTTTCAAGACAATCCTCATTAATGATCACTGAAATCTTGATTTCAGATGTCGTAATCATTTGAATATTAATGTTAACTCGGCCAAGTGCCTTGAACATCGTGCTGGCCACGCCGGTATGTGAGCGCATGCCAATGCCAACTAAGGAAAGTTTCGCGACCTTGTCATTGCTTTTGACAGCCACAGCACCTAAATCACTAGCGATGGCTTCAATTAGCTTTAATGTTTTCGGCGCGTCTTGTCGTTGTACAGTAAAAGTAAAGTCGGTATGGTCTTTGTCGGTCGCATTTTGAGCAATCATGTCGATTTCAATGTGAGCATCGCTGACTAACCCTAAAATGTGGCCTTCTATACCGGCCCGGTTAGGCACGCCAGTCATAGAAATAATTGCTTCTTCGCGACTAAAAGCAATACCAGAGACCAAGCGTCTTTGCATAACCTTATCCTCAAAAGTAACTAAAGTGCCAGTACCATCATTAAAGGTGGAAAGCACTCGTAATGGTGTATTGTGCTTGTTGGCTAATTCAACGGAACGCATTTGCAATACTTTCGCGCCCAGGCTAGACATTTCAAGCATTTCTTCAAAGCTGATTTGAGGCAAGAGTTGCGCTTCGGGAATCATGCGTGGATCGGTGGTATAAACGCCATCCACATCCGTATAAATTTGGCACTCATCCGCTTTAAGAGCAGCAGCTAAGGCCACTGCTGTGGTGTCAGAGCCACCACGACCTAAGGTGGTCACATCGCCTTGACTATTGACCCCTTGAAAGCCAGCAACGACTACCACATAGCCTTCAGCTAAATCGCGGCGTATTGTTTCTGTCTTGACTTCAATGATGCGCGCTTTGGTATGGACGTTGTCCGTGATGATCCCAGCTTGTGGGCCGGTGTATGAGCGTGCACGACAATTATGGTTGGCAAGCGCAATCGCTAAGAGTGACATAGTCACTTGCTCGCCTGTTGAAACTAACATGTCATATTCACGCGGTGTCGGTTCAGTGCTGAGCGCTTCTGCTAAGCGAATGAGGCGATCAGTTTCGCCAGACATGGCAGAGACCACAACGACGACATCATGCCCTTGTGATTTGGCTAACATGATTTTAGAGGCGACATGTTGAATGCGCTCTATGCTGCCAACAGAGGTGCCGCCGTATTTTTGTACTAGTAGTGCCATGTAAATTTCCTAAGGATGACTTTTATCATGCTATATTTTAATAAGTCTGTCCAGTATTTGTCCTGTAGTTGTCGCTAAAGCTTGGCTTCGACCCATTTATATACAGAAGCTAGCGCTTTTTCCACGTGCTCTGGTTGATTGCCGCCTGCTTCTGCAAGATCTGGTCTGCCACCACCTTTGCCGCCAACTTGAGTGGCTAGCATATTAACAAGATCACCTGCCTTAACTTTTTGCATTTGATCTTTGGTGACGCCAGCAATCAAACTCACTTTGCCTTCTTTGACAACGGCCAAAGCGATAATCGCGCTACCTAATTTATTTTTTAATTGATCGACCGTGTTACGCAACGATTTTGCGTCGACACCATCCAGGCGTGCTGTTAATAATTTGATGCCAGCAATATCTTGTGCTTGCGACATTAAATCCTGGCTTAAGCTACCAGCTAATTTTTCGTTTAATTGTTCTAGCTGTTTTTCTAGCACACGAATGCGCTCATCCGATTGTTGCAATTTCTGTTTGGCTTCTTGATCACGTTTGTCGATATAACGTAACGCGCCTTCACCAGTCACTGCTTCGATACGACGAATGCCCGCCGCGACACCGGATTCTGATGTGATTTTAAATAAGCCGATATCACCAGTATGATGTGCGTGTGTGCCGCCGCACAATTCTTTTGAGTGACCAAAGTTAACAACGCGAACCTGATCACCGTATTTTTCACCGAATAATCCCATAGCACCACTGGCAATTGCTTCAGCCGGTGTTGAAACGTGGACTTTAGCTTCGTGATTGGCGCGTATCTCTTGGTTAACACGTTGTTCAATGCGATGTAATTCATCATTAGTGAGTGGTGCGCCATGAGCAAAGTCAAAACGCAGGCGCTCGGGTTCCACTAAAGAACCTTTTTGAATGACGTGATCACCTAATATTTCGCGCAATACCATGTGCAAGATGTGAGTGGCCGTATGATTTAAGACAGTGGCCGCACGACGTTCTGCATTGACTTCCGCATCTAGTGTGTCGCCGATTTTGATGCTGCCTTTTTCAAGTGAGCCAAGATGAACATGCGCTTGGCCTTGTTTAACCGTATTGACCACTTGAAATAAATTATTTTGACTGCGCAATACACCTTGGTCACCGACTTGTCCGCCTGACTCAGCATAAAAAGGTGTGCGATCTAAAATCACTGAACCTTTTTCATCCGCGTTTAAAGTATCGACGGGTTGGCCGTCGCGATACAGTGCGATCACTGTGCCCGTATCAGGTGTGCGTTCAACCAATAAATTTTTATAGCCGACAAATTCAGTGGCTTCAGCAATGTGGGCGCCTGTGCTGTAATCCGCATCGAACTTGCTGGATTGGCGTGAGCGTTCGCGTTGAATATTCATGGCCGCATCAAACCCATCGTAATCGACAGTTAAATTGCGTTCGCGCGCGATATCAGCCGTTAAATCCACCGGAAATCCATAGGTGTCATATAATTTGAAGACCATGTCACCCGGAATCAACGATGTCTTTAACTCACTGACAGCTTGATCAAATAATTTTAGACCTTGGCTTAAGGTTAAACTGAATTGTTCTTCTTCCTGGCGCAACGTTTTTTCGATATGCGATTGTGCTTTGCCTAATTCAGGATAAGCATCACCCATCTCATTCACGAGTGGTTGCACTAATTTGTAGAAGAAGGGATCCGTGAGACCGAGTTTGTTCCCATGTCGTAGTGCGCGACGAATGATACGTCGTAACACATAGCCTCGACCTTCATTAGACGGGGTCACGCCATCCATCACTAAAAAGGCGCAAGAGCGAATGTGATCGGCAATGACGCGTAATGAAGTATTGGTGAGATCTTTGGTATTAGCTAATTCAGCAATGGCTTTGATGAGCTGCTGAAATAAATCGATATCATAATTGTTGCAAACGCCTTGCATCACAGCGGCAATTCGCTCTAATCCCATACCGGTATCAACGGAAGGCTTTGGTAATGGCGTGAGCGAACCATCGGCACCACGGTCATATTGCATGAAAACCAAATTCCAGATCTCAATATAACGATCGCCATCGGCATCTGGTGAGCCCGGTGGACCACCAAAAATATCTTCGCCGTGATCATAAAAAATTTCAGTACAAGGACCGCAAGGGCCAGTTGGGCCCATTGACCAAAAGTTATCAGCTTCACCACAACGACTAAAGCGAGCGGGATCAATCTTCATCTCGTTTAACCAAATATCGGCGGCTTCATTGTCATCTTCATAGACAGTGACCCAGAGTTTTTCAGGTGGTAAATGCATTTTCTCCGTGAGAAATGCCCACGCGTAGCGAATCGCTTCACGTTTGAAATAATCACCAAAGCTGAAATTCCCCAGCATTTCGAAGAAGGTATGATGACGTGCCGTGTAGCCTACACGTTCCAGGTCATTGTGTTTGCCGCCAGCGCGTACGCAGCGTTGCGACGAAGTCGCGCGTTTATAAGGGCGCTCTTCTTTGCCCAAAAAAACATCTTTAAATGGTACCATGCCCGCATTGGTAAAGAGCAGGGTTGGATCATTGCCAGGAATGAGCGAGCTACTAGCAACGACTTCGTGTTGGTGCTGACGAAAATAATCGAGGAATTCACCGCGAATTTGGCTAGCAGTTAAGAAAGGTATATTGTCTTTTTTTTTAGGCATGCTTATAGGTCACTATGATAAATATTGTTAATTTGTTCGGGTGTAAAACCTCGGTATTGTAAAAAGCGCATTTGTTCTGCACGCGTTTTAAAATCGCGAGGAAGGGTTCCTTTAAAGCGTTTCTGCCAGACGAGCCTCGCCTCGGCGAACCAGGCATTATCAGCCATATCGAGATGATGTTCAATCAGATCTTCTGAGATACCGCGCGCTATTAATTCTGCATGAATGCGCAAGGGACCATAACCTTTGGTGCGGCGATAGCGCACATAGTTTTCGACGAATCGATCGTTGCTCAGCAATCCTTCCCCGGCTAAAGCCTGAATGGTGGTGCTCACATTTTCAACGCTAAAACCTTTATTAATGAGTTTACGCTGTAATTCAAAGGCAGAATGTTCACGACGCGCTAATAAATTGAGGGCGCTACGACGTGTGTCGACGATGGTTTTCAGAAGGGTAGTCCTTTTAAAAAGTGGGGTAGATTAGGGTAACGAGACCTAATCCACCCCGCCATTTTATGCTTCTTCGGTTTCTAAGAGTTCAGCAGGTGCTTTAGCTCCGGATCCGACAGGCTTTAATAACGCGCCACGAATCTTGGCATCGATTTCGTTGGCCATGTCTGGGTGTTCTCTTAAGAAAATACGGACATTTTCTTTACCTTGACCAATCTTTTGACCTTGGTAGCTAAACCATGCGCCCGCTTTATCAATAAAGTTATGTTGCACGCCTAACTCAATGATTTCGCCTTCACGTGAAATACCTTCATTATAAAGAATATCAAATTCAGCTTGCTTGAATGGCGGAGCCACTTTGTTTTTGACGACTTTAACGCGGGTTTCGCTGCCCACAATTTCATCACCACTTTTGACACTGCCGATACGGCGAATATCCAAACGGACAGAGGCATAGAACTTTAAAGCATTACCGCCGGTGGTGGTTTCTGGGTTACCGAACATCACACCAATTTTCATACGAATTTGATTGATGAAAATCACTAAGGTATTGGAACGTTTGATATTGGCGGTGAGTTTGCGCAAAGCTTGAGACATCAAGCGTGCTTGTAAACCCATATGAGAATCGCCCATTTCGCCTTCAATTTCTGCTTTCGGTGTGAGAGCTGCAACTGAGTCGATAATGACCACATCGACCGCGCTTGAGCGTACCAACATATCAGCGATTTCCAGCGCTTGTTCACCGGTGTCAGGTTGTGAGATCAATAATTCATCAACATTCACCCCTAAACGCTTCGCATAACTAGGATCGAGTGCGTGTTCTGCGTCAACAAATGCCGCTGTGCCGCCTAAACGTTGGCATTGTGCGATCACTTGTAATGTTAATGTGGTTTTACCAGAAGATTCTGGCCCATAAATTTCAACAATCCGGCCGCGTGGTAATCCACCAATGCCAAGAGCGACGTCCAAGGTGAGGGAGCCAGTTGAGATAACGTCGATATCACGATCAGCATTAGAATCGCCTAATCGCATGACAGAACCCTTACCAAATTGTTTTTCGATCTGACTTAATGCGGCGCCTAAGGCCTTTTTTTTATTTTCATCCATTGGGGGTGTCCTTTTGCTCGTTGTTAAAAATAGGTTTTGATTATGACATAACTTTTCTGGGGATAGCTACGGAAGTTGTAGAGAGGTTTTTTGGTAGAGAAAAGAGCAATGCTGCGTTTAAAATAGACACAACGTCGGCGGAGGGTGCTTTTTTGTACGCATTTGTTAGCCCATCGAAAAGACAGTCCTAGCGAAAATGCGAATACTACTTTAACCGATCTGCCCAAAATAAATAAATTATTTTTAAAGAAACATATGAGTATAAGGCGATTCTGTAAGTGAGCGATGGTTGCGGCCTATGGGTCTCACGGCTTTTATATAAAAAAACGGGGTGGCAGGGTAGGTTTGCTTTTTACGCGCGGAGCGGAGCGAGCACGAAAAAAGTAAACCTACCATGACAGGACCCCAGTCAACTTAAAAGAGTAATCACTTTCTCAAGCGCAGTACGAATCGCTTGCTCTCTTATCTGCTGGCGATTACCAGCAAAGATATGTTGATAGGCTATCGTAGTGATATCAATACCAGCCACAGCAAACCAAACTAATCCCACCGGTTTTTCTTTAGAGCCACCATCAGGCCCCGCAATACCAGTGATCGCTACACTAATTTGCGCTTCGCTATTACGTAAACCCCCTTCAGCCATCTCGCAAGCTGTCTGTTCGCTAACCGCACCAAACTGTAAAAGCGTTTGCGACCTCACGCCAATCATATCTTCTTTCGCATTATTACTATAAGTCACAAAGCCACGTTCAAACCAGGTAGAGCTGCCGGGTAGCGATGTCAAAGCGTAAGCCACGCCGCCGCCAGTGCAAGATTCAATCGTGACTAATTTCCAGTTTTGTCTTTTTAATAGCTGGCTTGTTTTCGTTACTAATGAGAGAGTGGTCGACGGCATTTTATTCCTCATGATAAGGCAAAGGTTGACATCACTGACAATTCTTGAATAAATAGCACTTAGCTCACGGAAGTAGAGACTTATGACAGCCGCGCCAGCATCAATAAAGTATGATCCTAATACGCGAAGACTCATTTGCCAAGATGAATGGTCGCTCGCCACTTTTCCTAAACTAAAAAAAATCCTAAAAGGGATTAAATGGCCAAATACCGGTAAAATTATTATCGATGGCAAAGGCATTACTAAATTAGACTCCTCCGGTGCCTGGTTACTGTTGCTGGGTGTCAATGAATTTGTACCAAAGCTGACCATAGAACTAGAAAGCTTTTCTGAACCGCAACAAAAACTCATCGACATCATCAAAGGCAAAATTCCCGAACTGGGGGAGATTCCCACTGCCAAAGTACCTAACATCTTAGCGCGCATTGGTAAAGCCGCCATTCGTCAAATAGCGGAAGTTCGAGATTATTTGGCATTCATTGGCGAGCTTGCGGTAGAAGGATTACGTTTACTGTTACATCCTTCCAAAATGCGCTGGCCAGCCTTGGCAAGTATTATTGAAGACACGGGTTTTAATGCATTGTTTATCGTAGGATTGCTCTCACTCATGATTGGTATTGTTATCACCTATCAAATGGGTTTGCAGCTACGCAATTATGGCGCCAATATTTATATTGTGGATTTATTAGGCCTTTCTATTTTACGTGAATTTGCACCTTTAATTACAGCCATTATTGTTGCGGGTAGAACAGGTTCAGCCTTCGCAGCACAGTTGGGTACAATGAAAGTGAATCAAGAAATCGACGCATTAAATACCATGGGGGTGAAGCCTGCCGTCTTATTGCTGTTGCCGCGATTAATCGGTTTGATGGTGGCTTTACCGTTATTGACGATTTGGGCCGATTTCTTCGGTGTTTTTGGCGGTATGGCCATGTCTAATAATATGTTAGATATCACCTGGTACAATTTCATACATCGCTTTCAACACGTCATTTCATTAAAGACGTTACTAATTGGGTTAGGTAAAGCGCCCGTGTTTGCCTTATTAATTGCTAGCATTGGTTGCTTTGAAGGAATGAAGGTAGAAGGCAGTGCAGATAGCGTAGGTAAGCATACGACAAAAAGTGTGGTGCTGGCGATTTTTGCCATTATTGTTGTCGATGCTATTTTCTCAGTTGTCTTAAGTAAGTTAAAACTATGACGACCAATGATACGATTATTGAAGTCAAAAACTTAAAAACGCAGCTAGGCGGTGCTTGGATTCACAAAGATGTGAATCTTGAAGTCAAGCGCGGTGAAATATTGGCGATTGTCGGTGGGAGTGGCTCAGGCAAAACCACCTTATTGCGTGAAATTCTCATGCTGCTAAAGCCAACAGCGGGAACCATCCGAGTATTTGATGTTGAGATGACCACCGCGAGCTCTTCTGTTTTGTTAAAAGTGCAGCGTCGCTGGGGCGTGCTATTTCAACAAAACGCTTTATTCAGTTCACTGACTCTCTTAGAAAACGTGGCTTTTCCTTTGCGTGAACATACTCAGTTAGATGAAGCAACCATTCAAAAATTAGCTTTATTGAAAATTGAATTAGCCGGATTGCCCCGGGGTGCAGCAACCAAATTCCCATCTGAATTGTCAGGCGGGATGCAAAAGCGAGCGGGACTTGCGCGTGCTATTGTGCTGGATCCTGAATTACTGTTTTTGGATGAGCCTTCAGCCGGGTTAGACCCGGATAGCGCTGGCGCATTAGATGAATTAATATTGGATCTGCAAGCCACATTGGGTTTAACCATTATTATGGTGACGCATGATTTAGATAGTTTATGGAAAGTGTCAAATCGAGTGGCGTTTTTGGGCGAAGGCAAGGTGTTGGCAGTGGAACCAATGAAAGAGCTAGTCAAAAATCCGAATAAGCTGATTAAAGCATTTTTTAATGGACCGCGAGGCCGCGTGGCTGAACAGCAATATGAGCCTGGCGCAAAAGAATAGGTCATTTGACACAAGGTTTAGGATGTTATGGAAACTAACGTTAATTATACCGTTGTAGGGGTGTTTGTTATTGTACTGTTGTCTGCTGTTATCTTTGGCATTCTGTGGCTATCGGCCGGTTTGTCTATGGAAGGGCATGTTGTCTACGAAATTTATATGAAGGAATCGGTGAGTGGATTGAATGTGGATTCACAGGTGGAATTTAATGGTGTGGATGTGGGTACGGTGAAAAGTATTTCGCTGAATGATAAAAATCCACAGTTAGTAGAATTGCTCTTGAACGTGAACACGAAAACACCTATTACAGAAGGAACGACAGCCACTTTAACAACGAAGGGGTTGACTGGCACAGCGTATATTCAGCTACAAGATAAAGGCTTGGATACTCGACCATTAAAGGTAATGGATGGCCAGATGTATCCTGTGATTAAAACCACGCCGTCGTTGTTTTTACGATTAGATACGGCATTAAGTGATTTGTCTTCGAATATTCATCAAGTGGCTAATTCTATCAAGTCGGTTTTGGATCCTGAAAATCAGCGAATGATCAAAGGCACGCTAAAAAATATGGATCGCTTGTCAGAAGCGCTGGCAGGTAATAGTCAGCAGCTGAATACGATTCTTCATAATAGCGCGAAAGCAAGCCAGCAGTTTTCAGGTCTTTTGCAAAATGGTTCTGAGACAATGATGAATTTGAATAACACAGCCACCAATTTTTCTACGTTGTCAGGTGAAATTAAACAAAATCCTGCGGTATTAATTCGCGGTAAAGAACCGCAACCTTTGGGTCCGGGAGAGTAATCGATGCTATCTTATTTTTATCCATTTCTGATTGTGATTTTCAGTGTTGTTTTAACCGGTTGCTCCTCGGTGCTTTCGCCAGTGAAAGTCGGGGCTCAGCATGAATATCTTATCAATACCGTACCCACTGTTGCGGCCAGCAGGGTAGGGCATGCAACGGTCTTAGTGATGGCGCCGGAAGCAGGTCCTATCTATAGTTCAAAAGAAATGGTTTACACCACCTATCCTTATCAAGTTGCTTCTTTTGCCAATAATCGTTGGGCGGCTTCACCATCAGTTATGTTGCAGAGTTTGATGGTGCAAACACTACAAAATACGCATCATTATCGTGCGGTAGTGGCTGTGCCTTTCCCTGGTCATTATGATTTGGTGTTGCGGTCGGAGTTGTTGAAATTGCAGCAAGATTTTACTCGTTCACCTAGTGTGATTCGTTTGACTCTGAGAGCGCAGCTCATCAATGCAAATACGAATCTGGTGGTGGCAGCAAAAGAATTTACTATTGTGGAAAGAGCGCCTCGTAATGATCCGTATGGTGGAGTTATTGCGGCTAATCGGGCGGCTGCTCGGTTGATGAAGCAGTTGGCTGTTTTTTGTGAGAAGCATTAAAAGGACTGGGGTCCTGTCAGGGTAGGTTTACTTTTTTCGTGGGGGCATAACTCCGTGCGTAAAAAGCAAACCTACCCTGCCACCCTGTATTTTTGTATAAAAGCGGTTAGTTGAACTGTCTGGTTATCTTCTCTCACTCACTTTCACAACGTGAAAGTGATATAAAAAAACGGGGTGGCAGACCAGGGTTATATTTTTTGGAGCGAAAAGCGCAAAAAAATATAACCCTGGTCTGACAGGACCCCAGTCATTTTATATTCTCTTGCATATCAGTTCTGCAAAAAAATCCAACTCCTCAAATGCCGTTGTATCGCAGCGCACTTAAAGGACTTGGTGAAATTAAGGGCAATAACAGTATAGATATTGCACACCAAACCCCCGAGATCAAAGGCTTACAAATTGAGATTGCTTGCCAGGGCAGATTTATTCAAAATGCACCCTTGGAAAAGTTCTTATTAGGATAGAAGAAAAAAAATGACCGAAATGTTGGATACGATTAAACAGCACACACCCATGATGCAGCAGTATTTACGCATCAAAGCGGAGCACCCTGATACGCTCTTATTTTATCGAATGGGCGACTTTTATGAGTTGTTTTTTGAGGATGCACAAAAAGCCGCGCGCATTCTCGATATTACCTTAACCGCGCGTGGTCAATCCGGCGGTAATCCTATTCCAATGGCGGGTGTGCCTTATCATGCTGCCGAAGGATACATGGCTAAATTGCTGCGCGAAGGATTATCGGTTGCGGTGTGTGAACAGGTTGGTGATCCTAAAACGACTGTGGGGCCTGTAGAGCGTCAAGTCATGCGTATTCTTACGCCCGGTACCGTAAGCGATGCGGCGTTTTTAGAAGAAGGGCAAGATAATTTATTGGCGGCTTTGCACGCCAAACAAGATGTGTTTGGTATCGCAACTTTAGACATTAGCAGCGGTCGTTTTCATCTGGTCGAAGTCAAAGGTCTTGAAGCATTACAAAGTGAATTAGAACGACTCAAGCCAACCGAACTCTTGATTAGTGAAGATGCGAACTATGCATTTCTCCGTGATAAAAAATCCGGGATTCGTCGTCGCCCACCCTGGGAATTTGAATTCGAAGCTGCGATGCGCTTGTTAACCAAACAAATGCAAACTCAAGATCTTTCAGGCTTCGGTTGCATGGACATGCCTGTCGCAATTTCTGCAGCGGGTTGTTTATTGCAGTATGCCAAAGACACGCAGCGCGCAGCGCTCCCCCACATTCGCGCCATGCAAGCTGAGCGTCGCGAAGACGGGGTGATTTTAGATGCAGCCACACGCCGTAATTTAGAATTAGTGACAAACATTGCAGGTGGCAATACCAATACATTGGCGTCTGTGTTTGATCACACGGCGACAGCCATGGGCAGTCGTTTATTAAAGCGTTGGCTCAATCGTCCGCTGCGTCATCATGATATTTTACGCGAACGCCAAGGCGCCATTGCGAATCTTTTAGGTGATCGAAATTATCTTGCGCTACACAAGCAGCTTTGTAGTATTGCTGATCTTGAGCGAATTCTAGCGCGTATTGCTTTAAAAACGGCAAGACCCCGTGATCTTGCACAATTGCGTGAAACCTTAGGCGTTTTGCCGTCATTGCAGCTTCAACTGAAAAGTATTGCTTCATCCCTGGTTCAAAAATTGAGTGCGGCGATGGGAGAGTTTCCAGCGCTTTATACATTGTTAGTCAAAGCCATCGTTGAAAATCCTCCGGTTGTGATTCGCGATGGTGGTGTGATTGCCCGAGGGTATGATGCCGAATTAGATGAGTTGTTGGATCTCAGTGAAAATGCCGGCAGCTATTTAGTCGAATTAGAAGAGCGCGAGAAAAAGCGCACTGGTTTTTCAACCTTGAAAGTGGGTTACAATCGAGTGCATGGTTATTACATCGAGATCAGCCGACTTCAAGCACAAGCCATTCCTGAAGACTACATTCGTCGTCAAACCTTAAAAAATGCAGAGCGATTTATTACGCCGGAATTAAAAGTATTTGAAGACAAAGCATTAAGCAGCCGAGACAAAGCGCTAGCACGTGAAAAAGAATTATACGAAGATTTAATCGAAAAGATTTTATTAGAGTTGATTCCTTTGCAAGAATCGGCAAGTGCCATCGCAGAATTAGATGTTTTAACGAATTTGGCAGAACGAGCCGATAGCCTAGACTTGCATTGTCCTGAATTTTCTCATGATGCAAAAATCCATATTACCGCTGGTCGTCATCCTGTTGTTGAATCCGTCCTGGATCATCCTTTCGTCCCTAACGATGTGAAGTTGGACGCACAAAGACGCATGTTAATTATCACCGGTCCTAACATGGGTGGTAAGTCGACTTATATGCGTCAAATCGCTTTAATCGTCTTATTGGCGCATATCGGTAGCTTCGTGCCAGCAGAAGCGGCGCTAATAGGCTCAGTCGATAGAATCTTTACGCGTATTGGTGCGGCCGATGATTTGGCCAGTGGTTTTTCAACCTTCATGGTGGAGATGACAGAGACTGCCAATATTTTGCATAATGCCACCGCTAACAGTTTGGTGTTAATGGATGAAGTAGGTCGGGGTACGAGTACGTTTGATGGATTGTCATTGGCATGGGCGAGTGCTGAATACCTTGCCGAAAAAATTCAAGCCATGACTTTATTTGCCACGCATTACTTTGAACTCACTGTGATGCCAGAACAAATTTCAACGGTTCAAAATGTGCATTTGGATGCGACTGAATATGGCGATAAAATTGTCTTTCTGCATACGGTGAATTCTGGTCCGGCAAACCAAAGTTATGGTATTCAAGTCGCTCAGCTTGCCGGTGTTCCATTAAAAGTCATTCAGCAAGCCAAACAAAAATTGCAAGAATTGGAAAGTCAGGCGCATCAGCCTGTGACAAATGTCAATGTTGCGCCTATACAAAAAGATTTATTTGCAAGTTATACCGAAGAACATGCGGTGATAAAGTCCTTGAAAAAAGTCGACCCAAATACGTTGTCGCCACGCGATGCGTTAGAGTTGGTTTATCAGCTCATCAGTCAGATCCAGTAAAGGAATAAAAAAAATAAAAATCACTAACCATACAGCGCCACCCTAGATACAATGCGCTTAATATAAAAAACGGGGTGGCGTGATAGGTTTCACTAGTGAAATCATTCATGATGAGGACAGGACCCCATTCAATGAAAAGAGCTCTGAATGGAAAATGAAATTCAATACTGTTACAAAAAAATCGCTCCTGTCGGTTCTGCTTTCTATTATAGTGTTTTGAAAGTCCCAGCATCGGAACGTGATGCCATTGTTGCCATCGCCGCTTTTTATCAAGAGCTCATCGAATGTTTGTATGAATGCAAAGAGCCTGCTTTAGCCCAGGTAAAGTTAAACTGGTGGCGTCTTGAAGTGTCCAAGTTGAGCTTAGGCCACCCTGAGCATCCTGTCAGTCAAGTACTACAAAAAAATCTGCCTGCGTTCAATTTATCGCCTCAAGCTTTTGCTGACATGATAGATGGCGTGGAAGAGAATTTAAGCCTGGCGCCTTTTCCAACAGTGGAAGATGTGATGATACACATCATGCGAACGGCCGGTATTCGAGAGACGCTCATTGCGACTGTTGCTCAACGGACAGAGACGGTTGATCCTGAAACGATTTATCAATTAACGCTGGTGCTTGAGCTTGCGCAATTGATGCAAAACTTGCGACGGGATGTGCGAGCCGGTCTTATTTTATTCGGCGAAGATGAATTAGCAAAATATCATGTCGCAGTCTCTGACTTGCAACACTTTAAAACGACACCGGCGATTCGAGAATTATTGGCGTTTCAAGTGGAAAAAGCAGAGCTAGCCTATCAAAAAGCCATCAAAGCGCTTTCTCCAAAAGGGTGTTTATTGAATGCGAGTTTAATTATTCGTTGTCAGGCAGCCTTAAAATTAATGCATGAGATGCAAGTTTCTCAGTTTCCACTGCTAGAAAATTTTATCACGCTAACAGCGCTACGCAATTGGTGGATTGCCCATCGAACTTATCGAAAGTTAAAAAAAAACCGGCTGGGTTAAATTATCACCCAGCCGGTTCTTGAGAGAGGCTATGTTAACCTTTTGAGGATTTTCTGCGGTGACCACTTTGTGGTGTTGTAGGTGATCTCGTGCTGGAAGGTGAATCTACTGCTGCTCTGACTTTCTCATGTAAGTTGGCCATTATCTCCGTAAAGGTAAAAGCTGCTGGTGTTTTTGCTACTTTTGCAGCAGGAGATTCTATTTTAGGGACGTGTATTTTTACAGGTTCCGCTGTGCCTAAAAATGGTTTAGGTTGGCCACCCGCATCCAGTGGGTTTGGCTCGGAGAATTTTTGCTCCTCGGTGCTCACTCGTTGGTTGGATGGCCCTTCGTCTTCGCTAGCGCGCCTACTGTTGTTTGCCGTGGCTGCAGCGGAGCTTGTGGCGGTGGTCGCAGTGGATGATCCACTTTGCTTTGCAAAAATACTGTGTCTGGGTGAAGTGCGGTGCGCTGCAAACTGAGAAAGAGTCTCAGGTTGAGGCGAATTGCTGAGAGAAGATTGTGATGCGGCCACTGGGCTGTCTTGTTTTCTCTCGCTGACCTCCGCGCTCGGTGCTCTTCTATGAGAAGCAGCCGCTGCGTTTGCTTGTTGCGCCATGAGTGGTTGATAGCTTTGTAGCGCTCTCATGAGTCGGGGTGTCGCTTTTGCTACATCAAACAGCTCTCTTAAATCGGCTTCTTTGATTTCGACATTATCGCGAATCACCAGAAAATTAATGAATTTTTTGCCCAGTTTTTCTTCTCTTTCCGCTGCCTTTTTCATGTCTTTGCTTCTTGATTTGGGATCGACAACTGCTTCAGGCGCCATGTTTGAGACTGCTTTGGTCGCTGCTTTATTTAATTCCATTTTCGCAAGCTGACCCATTTTTTCTGTGGTTTTATAAGCATAAACGAAGTGATCCTGGCTTTTTGGTGTGTCGCTTTGCAGTCCTTCTACAATTGCTGCATTAAACGCATATTGAGCCATTTCACGTAAGAAAAGATATTTTTCAGTACGAAAGACGCTTGAGTCATTTTCTTTAGTGTCTATGCTACCTAAAATTTTGTCATGAGCTTTGTCACCCTTACCATAAAACATATCGTTTTTGGTTTTATCGTGGAATATTTTTAAAGTGTCTTCTAGATGAGAAAGCAGAGGTCCTTTGTCGAGTTTTCTGCCGTCTTTTTTTATTTGATGAATATAAGCATCTACATAACGCTGCATAATGGCTTTGTAGATTTCAATTTGAATTTGATTCTCATTGCCGCTCACGGGTTTATATTTGTTTTGAATCTCCTCTAATACTTGTTTCAGTTCATCTAACTTAGCTTTATCTTGTTCGCTAAGTGGTTTTTTCTCGTCTTTGGGGGGTAGGCTAAGAAGAGAGATTAAGACGGCAGGGTAGAAGCTCACATTCAGTGCATCGATAATGTACTTTTTGTTTTGATCAAAAACCGATTCCAGGCTGTGTTTTTCGCGGTTGTCCTGGCCGCCTTGTGTTGGAATCATGAGTGCGCCAGAGGCGCGATTCATGCCTAAATTATTTTGATCCATCAGCGTATTCCATAAATGGCTTGAGGTCTTGAATTTATCTTCGATCTCAATGACAACACGTTTCGCATTGAGATAAATGCGTTGTGCTTCCGCCATTTTTTTGTCATCAATGATGCCAGCCACAAAGGCTTCGATTGTGCGTTTGTAGCAGCTTTCGGTTAATTCGCGAGCTTCACGTTGACTGCAGACACTGTGCATGATTTGTGTTTCGACTAAGTCTTCTCGTTTGGTATCAATGCCCACATGGCCGACAAACAGTCGGCTTTGCGTATTGGCCTGGAACTCCATGATGGCGGCACTTAAGCTCGTACGAATAGAGGGTTCGCCTTTTTTGATTTTTTTTCGCTGTTCGACAAAACCATCGATTAAGTATGTATTCATCATGGCGGTATGGATTTTAACGCTACGTTCAGGTGATGCTGTTTCTGCGGAAAGAAATTTTAGTGTTTGGGCAAGCGCGGCAATTTTTTGTTGGTTGTCACTTTTGTCAGGGCCGGCTTTGGAAATATGATCGTTGATTGCAATGATTAAAGTGTTGAGGTCGTCGTTATCTACTATGGGGATTGGGATATGTGTTTCTACAAGGGCGAGATTGGCGTGTGAGATGCTCATAACTTAACCTCCTAGTTTTTATAATTCTATTATATAAAGCCTAGTACAACTTTTGGGATTTTCCATTAAAGTGCATTGATTGTTCAAAAAATTTAGTTTTGTGCAGCCTTTTTTAGCTATTATGAATGACTTAGGGAGGGCGATGTTGATAGGGTCTGTGGTAGCGAGGGGGTCAAAATAGCCACATATCATCACCATAAGCACCCAAAACCCCGCCGTACTGCGGCTTGTCTACGGAGCTCTGGAGCCAGGTTTCAATCGCTGGATACCCAAGAGCACAAAGAATCCTCTGCGTATCGTGGCTTGTCCACGGTATCCAGATGGGCTCTCTTAAATTGACTGGGGTCCTGTCATGGTAGGTTTACTTTTTTCGTGCTCGCCAGTAGGCTGCGCGCGTAAAAAGCAAACCTACCCTGCCACCCCGTTTTTTTTGATTTGCTTCAACTTCGTTGAAGCAAAAAGAATCCCTACGTACCGTGGCTTGTCCACGGTATCCAGGAAGCTCTCGAGCCACTACAGGGTTATTCTGGGTCTTTGGGGCTGTTCATTTCAGTCAGGGCAGAGATAGCATCCAGGTCGAGTTCTTCCCAGCGGCCGCGACGTAATGTGCGGGGTAGGGTGATTGCGCCAAACCGGACACGAATGAGGCGGCTAACGCGCACTTCTTGCGATTCCCAAAGACGGCGAACGAGTCGATTACGTCCTTCTCTGACAACGACATGGTACCAGTGGTTGCTGCCTTCGCCGCCTGCATCAATGATTTGATCAAAGTGCGCTTTGCCATCTTCGAGATCCACGCCTTTTTTCATTTTGTTTAGCATAGATGGATGTACTTCGCCTTGCACGCGCACGGCATATTCGCGTTCAATTTCAGCAGAAGGGTGCATCAAGCGATTGGCTAGTTCGCCATCGTTGGTGAGCAGTAGCACACCTGAGGTATTAAAGTCCAAGCGACCGATCGAAATCCAGCGCCCATTTCGTAGCATGGGGAGATGATCAAAAATCGTGGGTCTTTTTTCGGGATCAGAGCGTGAGCAAATTTCGCCTTCAGGTTTGTGGTAAAGCAAAACGCGTGTTTTTTTCGCGTAGCTTTTAATGAGTTTGACTTCGCGACCGTCGACAAATATTTTCGCTTCATCGGTGATGCGATCACCCACTTTTGCGATTTTACCGTCAACTTTAATGCGGCCTTCTGCTATCCATCCTTCGATTTGACGACGCGAGCCTAATCCTGCGGCTGCTAATACTTTTTGTAATTTTTCGCTCATTGTTCGGATTCACTAAACTCTTTGTGACGCAATTGATTTTCTTCGTGAGTTTCTGGTTGGGTTGTTTTATGTAGCTCATCCAGTTCTGCGGAGGACTGTTCTGCCTGAGAGGTTGTTTCAGCTTCGCTCATGGCGGATTCTTCTGAATGGGCTTCATGCTCAATGTTGGAAAAATCTTCGTGCGTTTCTGACTCGTTTAAGTCTGAAAGGTCGTCAGTTTCTGTTGCGTGAACTTCATGCTCAGCATCGGAAAAGTTTTCTTGCTCTTCTGTTTCATCCGAAAATGTCATTTCAGAGAAATCTTCTGTTTCGACAGATAGAGAAATGGATTCAGGTGATTCGCTATCAAGCTGGCTTTCTGTATCTTCAGCGGTTAGCAAGGTTTCAGAATCGGTGGTTTCTACTGTTGCTGCCTGGTCTTCCGTATCACTCTCTGTTGTTGCTTCGGATTCGAGCGTATCGGTTAAGTTTTCTGTTGTTTCGTTAGTAGCGGCTTCGCCTTCTGCTTCCATTGGCGCTGCTGCTAATTCGAGTTGAACATTCAGCTTTTCTTCCTGGCTTTCCATGTCTTGCAAGTCAGAGAGCGCAGGCAGTTCTTCCAGACTCTTTAAATTCAGGTGATCCAGGAAGGATTTGGTTGTGGCATACAGAGCGGGTTTGCCCGGTACGTCACGATAACCAATGATACGTATCCATTCACGGTCTTGTAATGTTTTAACAATGTGGGAGCTGACGGTGACACCGCGAATTTCTTCGATTTCGGCGCGGGTAATGGGTTGACGGTAAGCAATCAAGGCCAGGGTTTCAAGCACGGCACGTGAATAGCGGGGTGGACGTTCTTCCCATAGTCGGGATAGCCAAGGGCTGAGTTCGACCCGGGCCTGGAACTGATACCCGCTGGCCAGCTCACGCAATTCGATACCGTGATCGGCATAGCGCTCTTGTAACGCTTCTAATGCGGCACGGATGTCTTTTGTGGTGGGCTGATCGGCTTCGTCAAAGAGTTTTTGAAGGTCGGCTAAGGTTAGTGGCCGGCCTGCTACCATGATAGCCGCTTCGAGAATACGTTGAAACTGTTCGGGATTTAGGGTCATGTGTCAAAGCTCAAATAAATTAGGCGAATTTTAGCAGAAACTCTGGGGGGAAGCTAGTTGTAGGCGGTCACGAGTGGGTGTATTTAAGCAACGGCTTTGAGATGGATAGGTCCGAATGGAGCAGCTTGTACGAATTCGATTAAGTTATGTTTTAATAGCTCAAGCATGGCAAGAAAGGTAACAACAACGCCCAGTCTGCCTTCTTCCAGTGTAAACAAAGTGGAAAAGGAAGCGAAATCTTTGCCTTGTAGTGCGGCTAGGATATTTGACATGCGCTCACGTACGGATAGCGTTTCCATTTTGATATTATGGCTTGCGTTTAAGTCTACGCGTTTTAACACATCGCCTAGAGCATGAATTAACTCTTTTAAATTAATCGATGGCTGTGGTTTTTCAAATACCATCTTATCGATCACGGCAGTCCCGGCAAAAGTGTCTCGACCTTGACGAGGCAGTTGATCGAGTTCTTCAGCGGCTTTTTTGATGCGTTCGTATTCTTGTAAGCGACGGATCAATTCAGCGCGGGGATCTTCTTCTTCCACGGCAACGTTTTCGGGGCGTGGGAGTAACATGCGGGATTTGATTTCAGCCAATAAAGCTGCCATCACTAAATATTCAGCCGCAAGCTCCAGCGACACTTCTTTCATGATGTCGACATATTCCATGTACTGACGGGTGACTTCGGCAATGGGGATATCTAATACGTCGAGGTTTTGCTTTTTAATGAGATAAAGCAACAGATCAAGCGGTCCTTCAAAGGCTTCCAAAAAGACTTCCATGGCATCGGGTGGGATGTAGAGGTCTTTTGGCATCGTCGTA
This sequence comes from Gammaproteobacteria bacterium, assembly GCA_031291175.1. Classification (GTDB taxonomy): domain Bacteria; phylum Pseudomonadota; class Gammaproteobacteria; order DSM-16500; family DSM-16500; genus UBA5158. The sequence continues at coordinate 56,406 of JARLJO010000042.1, read as the reverse complement.
AAGGCTTGGCCTCGCACCATGATGGGGGTCAGGGCGGGGGCTTCTTCGGTGACTTCTGCTTGATTTGGGTCAATGTTTTCCATGGGCACTATATTACCTTATTTCTATTGATTCATGAAAGCTTAAAAAGAGGCGGTTCAATAATTAAAAAATGAATATAAACAAGTTGTCAAAACACTAATGACAGAAAATCAAAAAATGCTACTTTCACAGCCAACATCGATACACTGAAAAGCCACCTATATTTGTTTACCGTGCTATTTAATTTTTACGACTTTGAGCGAAGCTCAAAATAGAATAACGGGGTGGCACAGAGGTTCTATATACGCGCGCAGCCTGCGAGCACGTATATAGAACTTCTGGGACAGGACCCCAGTCCCTCGCCCTTCGGGCGGCTCCTAAGCATTAATAGCTTGATTCTACTCATGTCTAAAACCGACGCTTGATAGATAAGTCACCATCAGCGAGAATAGCGCCTCATTATAAAGCGATAAAGCGAGCGGTGTATCTTGGTGGTTAATCAAAAAGACATTCAAAAAGCAGTTGAAATTTTGCGATCCGGAGGGCTCGTGGCCTTTCCAACAGAAACGGTTTATGGCTTGGGAGCAGATGCCTCAAACCTTGATGCGTTGCGTAAAGTATTTGCCGCTAAACAACGACCCATTGACCATCCGTTAATTGTGCATTTGGCGGATGTAGCCGAATTAACGCATTGGGCAAGAGAAGTGCCAGCGTCAGCAGAACGATTGGCGCAGGTTTTTTGGCCGGGGCCTTTGACCTTGATTCTGAAAAAGGCTGCTCATGTCTCTGATATGGTGACGGGTAATCAAGATACCATTGGATTGCGCATTCCGAATCATCCTATTGCGAGAGCCTTGCTGAGAGCGTTTGGTGGTGGCTTAGCGGCGCCTTCCGCAAATCGATTTGGGCGTATCAGTCCAACCACGGCGGAAGCGGTGCAAGAAGAATTAGAACAAGCCGTTAATATGATTTTGGATGGTGGGCAATGTGATGTGGGGTTAGAGTCGACGATTGTGGATGTGAGTAGTGAGCATCCGGTGGTATTGCGACCCGGTAGGATTACTTCACAAGAAATTGAGGCGGTATTACGAGAACCAGTGAGTTTCGGCAAAAAAAATTCGCCGCGTGTGTCAGGTTCACTGGAGTCGCATTATGCGCCGCGTACACCGACTGCATTAGTTGCCAAGGCTGAGTTATCCAACTACGTGAAAAATTTGGCAGCTCTGGATTTGCCTTGTGTGGTATTGAGTTATGAAAGTATTGCCCTCGAACGCGAGGGGGTGACATGTCTTGTCATGTCTGCGGATCCTAAGCAATACGCACACGATTTGTATCGCGTGATGCGAGAGCTAGATAAGAAAAAATTGAAGTTGATTGTGATCGAAGCGCTCCCAGAAGGACAGGATTGGGATGCGATTCGTGACAGGGTACAAAGAGCGACAGCAAAGTAAGAAGGCGCGAGTGCCAAGGCTAGACTCAGCATTGGCGCTGCAATTTTACATAACGATTATTGCCCTTGCGCTAACGAATAACCAATTTTGCCATCGAAGGTGTATAGATTTTCCGTTTTGATCACATCCAATCCCAGCAGTTCAAATTGTTGTAAAAGATGAATTAAATCCATGTGGGTCACGGTAGACAAATTTTTCGTATCCACGCTGGTTTGAAAGCGACAGCTACAATGTTGAGCGAAGGGCGCTTGAATCATGCAATTTGGCCAGATTTTTAAGCCACGGCTTGTGATGACGATCAACTTGAGTGGCCCAGTGATAGTTGCTACTTTCTCACCTAATTGTTCAGGTGTCATATTAGGGTTATCGACAAAAATATCAATGCCAACCAATTCTTTTTTTGCCATCGGCTTTTTACTTTCGCCTAAGCATTCAATATTGGTTTTCGTTTCTTTGTATTCAACGGTTTTAAAGTGTGTTGGATTGCGACCCAAGCGTTCAATCACCGCATCAGCAAATTCGTCTGTATTCACTTTCTTTTTACTGTGTTCTTTAGAATAAATATCGCCTGTGTGCAAGCCATCTTCTAGCGTTGTTAACCAGGCATTCTCAATCAAGGCGGCCACTTTAGGTTGGTTGATATGAATCAACATTTGAATAGCGGCATTCAATAGCCCAGAAGGGTTAGCCATTTTCTTGCCGGCAATATCAGGTGCCGATCCATGAATCGCTTCAAACATCGCCATTTGATTGCCAACATTTGCCGAGCCTGCGAGGCCTACTGATCCTGCAATTTGTGCCGCCACATCGGATAAAATATCGCCGTACAAATTCGAAGTGACAATCACATCAAAGCGTTCAGGTTCAGCAGCCACAAGCGCGGTTCCAATGTCAATAATGAGATGTTCGTTTTGAATGTCTGGATACTGTGTCGCAATTTCATTGAAAACTTGATGAAAAATACCATCTGTCATTTTCATGATGTTATCTTTCGTCAAGCAGGTCACTTTTTTACGATTGAATTTGCGCGCATATTCAAAAGCATAATGCACAATGCGTTCGCAGCCTGGGCGGGTGACGATCTTTAAACATTGATAGACTTCATCGGTTTGACGATGTTCAATGCCCGCATAAGTGCCTTCTTCATTTTCGCGAATAATCACTAAATCCATCTTGGGATGATTGGTATGCACAAAAGGGGCATAAGCAACATTAGGGCGCACATTGGCATAAAGCCCTAAGGTTTTACGTAAGGTGACATTTAAGCTTTTATAGCCGCCACCTTGTGGGGTCGTAATGGGGCCTTTTAACAGTACTTTGGTGCGAATCAAGGATTCCCATGCCGCATCAGGAATCCCCGAGGTAAAGCCTTCCAGATAAACTTTTTGCCCAATCTCAATCACTTCCGGTTCAATGTCCGCTTTTGCGGCGGTTAATATTTTTAAGGTGGCCGCCATGATTTCAGGGCCGATTCCGTCACCGTACGCTATTGTGATAGGTGTTTTAACTGGCATAAGTTGGCTCCATAAGTTGAGAACGCTTCACTGAATTTATTTAATGGGGTGTTAATTGTTCTTCAGGAACAATACCCGCAACCACTTTTTCCATTTTCATGGAACGCGATCCTTTTACTAAAACGGTGCAACCACTTTTCACATGCGGTGCGAGCGCTGCCACTAATTGGGCGTGATCTGTAAAGTGAAAGGCGTTTTTACCGAAGCTTTTAGTTGCTGCTTCCGAGAGTTCACCTAAGGTGAAAAGAAAATCGATACCAGCGGTATGTGCTTTTTCTCCGGTTGTGGCATGCAGTTCGTTTGCATCCGGACCGAGCTCTCGCATATCACCAAGCACCAATATTTTTTTGCCACTAAAAGTAGAGAGTGCTTTGATAGCAGCCGCTGTTGAAAAAGGATTGGCATTATAGGTGTCGTCAATCACGCACGCACCATTCGGTAGTAGGAGATGATTCATGCGACCGGGTGCGGCGGCGACTTCAGTCAAGCCGGTTTGGATTGCTGATAAATCCAATCCTAATGCGAGTGTGGCTGCCGTTGCTGCCAACGCATTCATCACATTGTGGATACCTAATAAAGGCAGTTCAACGCCAATGTCACCTTTGGGTGTTTTGATCACAATGGATTGGCAGGTCGCATTTTCTGAAACAGTAAAGGTCGCTGTCACATCGGCTGCATTTTCAAGGCCGAAGGTAAGATACGTATGGCCGCCAACCAAGCTTGCCCAGTAAGCAAAAAATTTATCATCCTGGTTTAATACGGCAATACCATTTTGCGGCAAGCCCATGAAAATTTCGCCTTTTGCTTTAGCGACACCCGCAACATCTTTTAGTCCTTGCAGATGGGCTTCAGCTGCATTATTGACAATAGCAATATAAGGCTTGGTCATTTTGGTCAAATAAGCAATTTCATTAAAATGATTCATGCCCATTTCAAGTACGCCATAGCGATGATTGCTGTTTAAGCGCGCTAACATTAATGGCAAGCCAATATTGTTATTGAGATTACCTTCCGTTGCCAAGACTTCATCTGCATTGCCGTCACAGGCTGCACGCAATATAGAGGCAATCATGTTTTTTAAAGTGGTTTTACCATTACTGCCGGTAACACCGATGAGAGGTAGGGCAAAACGGTCGCGCCAGTTTTCAGCCAATTTACCTAAAGCGTCTAATGTGTCTTTGACAACAATTTGGGGAAGAGAGCAATCAACCCGGCGACTCACGAGAGCCGCGGCAGCGCCTGCTTTTTGGGCGTTCATCACATAGTCATGGCCGTCCAGGTTCTCACCTACGATGGCGATATACAGATTGCCTGGTGTGAGTGTGCGCGTGTCTTTGCTTAAACCGGTGAAGGTGATGTCAGGGTGGGTGCTGTCAGTGCTTAAAATGGATGCTAGTTCGGATAAGGTCATTTTGATCATGATGGTTCTCATAGGGGTCAGAGTATTTAATCTATAATAACAGGTGAATTACGATCATTTGAGCAATTATTTTAGAGAATAAGCACTTTTGTTGGGCGCGCGCCCGAAGCTATAGGTTAGCAATTGAACAGTACAGCAAAAACAACCCAATAAAAGAACCCAAAATGCGCTAAAAACTCGCTAAATGTCCATTTAAATAGCAGAATAAACAGTAGCTTAAAGGCCATTTAAGAATACGTTAAGGTTGGGTTTGTTAGGATAATAACTTAACAAGATTGACTGTTTGGTACTATTCATATTAATAAAAAAATAAACACGGAGGCAACATGGCTACTAGAACTTTGTTTGAGTCTTTGAAAGCAGGTGCAAGGTATTTTATATCTGCCGTGGGAGGGGTTTCCTTAGTGCTTGGCGTAGTGGCTTTGGTTGTGCCGGTGGGGGTGGCTGTCAGTTTTGCCATTATTGTTGTTGCGGGAGTTGGCTGTGCGGGTCTCGGTATCTATCAAAAGTACCAGGGACTAAAAAAGGAAGAGCTTCTAGCGCAGCAAAATGAAGCTATACTGCAGCAAGAAAAACAACATCGTCAACAAGTCGTATCTATGGAAAGAGGCCAAGAACAGCTTTTGGGTGTGACGCATGACTTGGATCAGGTAGCGCGTAGCATTAATACTAAAGTGTCTGAAATCGTAGCCTTAGAACAAAAAAGAGAGGAGAAAGGACACGGCAGAAATAATTTCCTGGAGGCGATTGATTTGCGTATTCATATTTCTGACAACAGAGCCTCGGCGTTGAATTCACCCCGGTTTTTCTCGCCTGCTGTCATCAGAAAAGATTATGAATATGTTTCTCCTGATAGTAATGCGGAAAGTGACACGTCTATTTTCAAAAGACGCGCTAGTATCTAAAACCAAATAGGTGAACAATGCGTGGCATTGTTCACCTCACATTTTATTGGGGATAGACGTACCAGCGCTATTTATGCTAAAAAGCAGACTGAAAAAGTGTAAAAAACGGGGTGGCAGACCCCGGTCAATATAGATTAGGTTGTTGTTTCTCATGAATTATCCTCTAATAACAGAAATAGATTATGTATCTCCTTTGCAGCTTTTTGCTGTATTTAAAGAAGATGATGGTGCACTATTTTTAGATAGCGCCGCGCAGAGAGAATTTTGTGGTCGCTATAGTTTTATAGCGATAGATCCTTTTGCAACATTAATCAGTAAGAACGGGCACGTACGTTTAAATCAGGCAGCGTATCATGGTGATCCTTTTGCTATTTTAGAGCGTGAGCTTTCGATGTTTTCACTGGGTATTGCTAAAGATTTGCCGCCTTTTCAAGGAGGAGTAGCAGGATTTTTTAGTTATGATCTGTATCAACATCTGGAAGATTTACCAAAAGCACACACAGATGATATGCAATTTCCAGATATGGCTTTGGGTTTTTACGACTTAGTCATTGGATTTGATGAGGCACTGCAAAAAGCGTGGATCTTCTCAAGTGGATATCCGTTGCAAGAGAAAGTCGCGCGAGAAGAGCGTGCAAAAAATCGAACGACATTTTTGCTTGAAATAATAAAAAAAGCGAGGCATTTGAAGTGTGAGTCGTTGAGTGTGAGTGACCCCGATGTCATTTTCTCAAATTTTTCTCGAAAGGCTTATCAGTCTGCTGTGGATGCGGTGCGCGAGTATATTTTTTCGGGCGATATTTTTGAGGCAAATATATCACAGCGTTTTAACACACCATTGCCGGAAAAGTTGACGCCGTTTGAGTTGTATCAGCGATTACGCGCGATTAATCCCGCACCTTTTTCTGCTTATTTGCAGTTTGAAGGCACGGTGCTGGCATCCGCTTCACCGGAGCGCTTTTTAAAGTTGAGCCAAGGTCAAGTCGAGGCGCGTCCGATTAAAGGCACTAGTCCGCGTGGTGCCACACCTTACGCGGATGCGATATTGGCAGAGGCATTAGTAAGGAGTGAGAAAGACCGCGCCGAAAATGTCATGATTGTGGATTTGTTACGAAATGATTTGTCGCGAGTTTCTTGTGATCACAGCGTGAAGGTCCCGATATTGTGTGGTTTAGAAAGTTATGCCACCGTGCATCACCTGGTTTCTGTGGTGACAAGTCAATTAAAAGAGACATATCACGCCGTGGACCTGCTGCGCGCTACTTTTCCCGGTGGTTCGATCACGGGTGCTCCTAAATTACGTGCCATGGAAATCATTGCGGAAATCGAGCCGACAGCCCGGGGGCCTTATTGCGGGAGTATCGGCTATATCGGTTTTAATGGTGACATGGATTGTTCTATCACGATTCGTACTTTTGCAATTAAAAATGACATCGTGACCTTTCAAGCAGGTGGAGCAGTGGTATCTGACTCAGACCCCATAGCAGAATATGAGGAAACACTTACTAAAGTGCGACCACTCAAAACTGCTCTTACCACCGTGCCGAATATCACATGATATTATTAATCGATAATTATGATTCATTTGTTTATAACCTGGCTCGCTATGTGAGTGAATTAGGTTTTACGTATTTGGTAAAGCGTAATGATGCGATTACTTTAGCCGAGATTGCGTTAATGCAGCCTTCGCATATTATTATTTCCCCAGGTCCCTGTGCTCCACTGCAAGCGGGTATTTCAATGGAGGTGATTCGCGAGTTTGGTTCGCGTATTCCTATTTTAGGCGTGTGCTTAGGCCATCAGGCCATAGGTCAAGTGTATGGTGGCATAGTGGAGCGAGCAAAACATCCTATGCATGGCAAAGCCAGTTTAATTTGCCATACCGGGAAAGGGTTGTTTGAAGGATTGGAGAGCCCGTTGCAAGTTGCGCGTTACCATTCGTTAATTGTGAGTCCAGAGCATTTGCCGGATCAGCTTGAGATAACAGCGCAAAGTGCGGAGGGAGAAATCATGGGTCTCGCGCACAGAGATTATCCGGTCTACGGTGTACAATTTCATCCGGAATCTATTTTGACTCACTGTGGTCATGCATTGCTGAAAAATTTTTTACGAATAGCATAAATATTATTTAAGAGTCGTACTTAAAGCCTAGTCGATCAAAATGGCCTTCCAGTTCATCGATGTTATTAAAGCGAATTTTCACAAACCCACCACCACGATTTTCGCAATCAATTTCAACAGCATTACCAATGTGATCAGCGAGTGCTAATTCGAGTTTTTTGAGATTAGGATCACTGTAGGGACTTTCGACCGCGACAGGTTGTTGCAGTTTTTTGGCCTCGGCTTCAATTTTGCGAACGCTCCAGCCTTTTTGAATGCAACGTTCAGCTAATTCAAACTGAGCAGAGACAGGTAGTCCTGCAAGAATCTTGCCGTGGCCTTCAGAGATTTTGTTGGTAATGAGGAGTTCTTGCACGCGAGGGTCAAGTTTTAAGAGGCGCAACACATTGGTGATAGAGGTGCGCGATTTGCCCACGGCGGCTGCCACTTCATCGTGTAAATAATGGAATTCGTCAATTAAACGTTGGTACGCTTGCGCTTCTTCAATGGGATTTAAATCAGCACGATTAATGTTTTCAATGATGGAGGCTTGCAGTGCTTGCTCATCAGTATAGTGACTGACTAAGCAACTGACATCGCTAAGACCTGCAAGTTGCGCGGCACGCCAGCGTCTTTCACCTGCGACAATTTCGTATTTGCTGTTAGCGATAGGTCGAACCACAATAGGCTGCAATAAACCGCCTGTTGTTTTGATGGATTCAGCCAGCTCTTGTAATTGGGCGCTATCAAAGTGGCGACGCGGCTGGTATTTGCCACGAACCAGTAAATCGATAGAGAGAAATTGAAGTATTGGCCTAGCTTTTGCCATAACTGCCTCGAAGGTTTAATAGTCGGCTATTTTACCTGAAAATTTGCCGTGAGGCATCAAGCAAAAACGATTATTCAAATCGATAAACGGCGCCGATACCATACCAATCGGATCTGGGGGCGCCAATGTCAGTCATTGAGCGGTAGGTCACGTAATTGTATTCGCCGCGAACATCCCAATTCATACTGACAGTAGTGGAAAGACCGAGTCCTAATTGTAGACCGACATCATTATTGTTGTTGTAGGTAAAGTGAGAGTCAATTCCGCCAATTCGGACATAAACCATGCTAGATTCATTTAATCGCACACCTGGAATAATACTAATACCAAAGCTGTGCGTGTCTCGCATGGTAGGGCCGGTTTTATTATGGTTGCTGACGACTGCTGAGAACGGGTCAACAAAGATTTCGCCGCCAAAATAATAGTATTGAGTCGTGTTACCGCCATAACCTAGCGAAAATCTGGGGCTGGCTTCTCTAATGCTGTTTGAGTTGGACGTATTGGCTTTTAAGAAAATGGTGGGGCCGAGGTAAAACGCAGCAGCGTGAGCGACAGTGATACAGCTAAATAAGAGGGTGCATCCTGCAAAGATTTTTTTTAGCATGTTTGCGCAATCCTTAAGCCAAGCTTGTTTTTTGAGCGTAAACGTTTGTAAATGCTTCAAACGATCTGGAGTGGATTATCTTAATGCTATTTAAAATCAAGTCAATCCCTATTATTGACGACATTGATCAAGTTATACTTGACGGCTGAGAGGTGGTTAATTTGTATTTCGCCAAGGTTTACCATAATGGGCAGATTCATTAAAGGATGAGATGAGATGTTATTACTGTGGGCTATTTTGTTTTTGATTTTTGCTTTGATATTAGCATTTTTAGCATTCGGCGGCATTGCAATCGCAATCTCTTTTTTTACAAAAGTATTATTCTTTTTATCGTTAATCTGCTTTTTAATCGGGCTAATTTTAATTGTGATTGAAAAAATACAAGCCCGAGAACGACGCGATGGGTGAGATGGTAAGTTCGAAACTACGATTCACTTTTGGTAAGCGTTGTGACGTTGGAGGTAGGGAGAGAATATCAGTAAGGAATGAATAGTTATTTTTTACTGAGTGCGCCTGGATTTAAATGATTCATATGTTGGGTCCTCGTTAAATATATTAACGAGGATTTTTTCATGTTAAAAAATGGTAGAATTCGTCATGGTGGCATTCCGCAAAAATTCTTCCATTTGTGTTGTCATGAGCGGTTCACTAAAATAAAAACCCTGCGCTTCCCAACAATTTTCCGCTTTCAAAAAATTCAGTTGGTCTGTTGTTTCAACGCCTTCCGCTAATACTTCTAAGTCAAAGCTATGTGCCATTGCAATAATGGCACGAATAATGGCTTCATCATTTGTGCTCATGCAAATGCTCTGAATGAAAGAAGCATCAATTTTCAATCGATCCAGAGGGATTTTTTTCAAATAGCTTAAGCTTGAGTACCCGGTGCCAAAATCATCTAAGGCAATACTAATGCCCATATTTTTTAGTTCAGATACGGTTTTAATAATGTCGAGATGACTGACAATAACATTTTCTGTGAGTTCTAATTCAAGAAATTGTGGGCTTAAATGTGTTTCTTTTAGAATATTGGCCACTGTTTCTATCATGTTTTGTTGTTGCAATTGCTGAGCTGTCACATTCACCGCCATTCGAATCGGAGCAAATCCCGCTATCTGCCAAGCTTTATTCTGGAGGCATGCTTGGCGTAAAACCCATTCGCCAATTGATACGATCAGCCCGCGCTCTTCCGCCAGTGGAATAAAATCGATAGGCAGTAACGTGCCTTTTTGTGGGTGTTGCCATCGCACCAAGGCTTCCACTGCCACTAACTTATTGGTGGCCACATTAATCTGAGGCTGATAGCAGAGAAACAATTCTTTATTTTGTATGGCTAGACGAAGTTGCATTTCTTGGTCTAATTGCTCAAGACTGCGGGCATTTAATTCGGCCGTATAATGTTGAATGTTGTTTGAACCATGATCTTTTGCACTGTACATCGCAGAATCCGCATTACGTAATAACATATCGACTGAATCGCCGTCATTAGGATAAATGCCAATCCCAATACTGGCTGTGATGGACACCTTTCGATGCGCGATGTTAAAAGGTTCTTGAAAGCAAGCTAAGAGCTTGTTTGCTACGACAACCACGTCTTCATTACTTGAGATATTGGTTGCAACGAGTACAAATTCATCGCCACCCAATCTAGCTAATGTATCTTCGGCTCTTACTATCGATTGGAGACGATTGGCAACGCTTTGTAAAAGTTGGTCGCCGCCGGAATGGCTTAGGCTATCGTTAATTAATTTAAAACGGTCTAAATCCACAAATAAGAGAGCGAATTTATTGCGCTGACGATTTGCCGAAGTAATGGCTTTTTGTATTTGTTCTAACAGAAGCACGCGATTAGCGAGTCCCGTCAGTGCATCATGTGTGGCCATGTGCTGTAATTCTTTTTCGAGTTGATAACGTTTGGTAATATCTCTAAAACACCAAACTCGGCCTACCGTTTTGTCCCCCACTTTTTGTGGTTGAGAATAGCATTCAAAGATACGCTCATCTTTGAATTTGATGGTTTCTATACATATCATGTCATTGTTGCTGTGAACTTGTTTTAGTTTATGGTCAAATTCAACTGGATATTTGATTAATGATTTTAAATGATCAACTATTTCTTTTTCAGCCTGACTGTTTAAAACAGACTGAGGAATTTCCCACAATTGAACTAACTTTTGATTATAATCAATCATTTTGCCATCGATGCTAATCACTAAAATACCATCATTTGACGATTCTAAAGTGGCTTTTACCAGCGAAAGCGATTGTTGTAATGATATGGTTCTTTCTTCGACTTTTTCTTTGAGATGAGATGTGTAGGCACGAGCATCTTGGAGTAGCTGCCATTTGCAGGTGAGTGCGCAGGCAAGTTGTCGTACGGCCACATTATCAAACGGTTTTTTTAAAATAAGTAAATTGTCCATTTTCCCTAGGCGTTCGACGGTATCTTCCCAAGAGTAATCAGAATAGGCAGTGCAGATGACAATTTGGATATCTTTGTCTGTTTTTAAAATGCGATTAATGGTTTCTATGCCATCCCATCCTGGTGGCATACGAATATCAACGAAAGCTAAAGCATAAGGACGTCCTTCTTCTATCGCTTTTTCAACACATTTCACACCTTCCTCACCTTGTGAGGCGGTATCGATTTCAAATTCGGGTAGGAGTGCTGCAGGTTTATTTTCTTCGAAAATAATCTGATCCATGGCATCTAATTCACAAACGGCGGATTTCATTAAAATCTTAATAAAATCACGATGAATAGCGGGGCTATCATCAATTACAATGATTCTGAAATCCGCTTTTTGAGGCATAATAAGTCTCCGCAGTTTACCGTGATTCTGCAATGGGTAATGTTATTTTAAAGATCGCACCTTGGCCGATACCTTCGCTTCGTACTTGTAGTGTCGCGCCTATTTCATTTGCTGCAATGGCTGAGCTATGTAATCCAAAGCCATGGCCTTGCGTTTTTGTCGTAAAGCCGAAAGAAAAGATGCGATTTAAATTTTCAGGTTGTATGCCAATGCCGTTATCAGAGACCAGAATGTCAACTGCGTCGTCGTCAAATTTTTTAACGAGTAATTGGATTTTTTTATCGGGTTGAGACGTTTCAGTCACGGCATCTCTCGCATTTTGTAATAAATTAATTAGTATTTGTAATAGTTTGGACTTGTCAGTAAAGAGGGGTGGCGTGTCATCGTATTCTGTTGTAATGGTGATATTGGATTTATTCAACAAAAGGCCGCTCATCTGCAAGCTACTATCCATGAGTTCTCTCAGCGAAAATTTTTCTGCCAAGCCGGAAATGCCCGATAAAGACTGTTGCATTTCAACAATTTGTTTTATGTGAGTTAAATGTTTGTGGAATGTCCGCACTTCTTGATTCATTTCTTCATTGTCATTCTTTAAAGTCTGAATGGTTTTTTTTAAATAACCGGGTAATAGTTTTCCCTTTTCATCATTGGCTAGATAGTCTTTTAAATTGGGTAGATGATCTAGCAGCATATTCATTGCCACATCCAGTTTTTTGATGCGGGTTCTTTGTAATTTTTCAAGGACTAATTCGGCGGAAACATTCACACTGTTTAATACATTGCCGACGTTGTGTAGTACGGAGGTGGCAACTTCTTCTCTGCCAGCGCGTCTTGCTGCTATCAGTAACTGTCGATTTAGCTCAGCAATTTGAGTTTCGACTTCCTTGCGTTGCGTGATGTCCATGACGATACCTGATATAGAAATAATGGTATCGCTATTTTTTTCTGGAAAGCCCGCAGCAAATATCCAACGATATTCGCTTTTCATTCGGTGAAAAATTTTCACTTCAATATCGTAATTTTTACCTTCAGTGAGCGCGCGTTTAACAAGCGCATCGTAACGCTCGCGATCTTCTTCGCAAATGGCATTTAAGTAATCTTCGTAAGTGGGTGCTGTCTGTTCAGGGTTATAACCTATCACGGCATACATTTCCTTTGACCAAATCCCGTGCCCGGTTTGAAAATTACGTTGCCAATGACCAATCCTCGCTAAATGTTCGGGATTTTGCAGTTTCTCATTGAGAGCGGATAAGGTTAGAGAAGAAATATCAATGAAGCATTGAGGCAAATGATGATCGTGAACCGTCTCGAAGTAATTGCGATTGATCTTATCTAAAAATAATTTCCATTGCTCAGGATCGGTTGGCATTTTATTTGCCGCTAAGTCCGATTGCTGTAGGTGACGTATCAGTAATGTATGCAATGAATCGCTCACATGCGTTATCCTTTTTTATGATTTATTTGTCTTCTGATGGCGCATTATTTTTGAGAGCGGGCATTGATTTGCCAATTCTTTGAAAGATTCTTTTCGATCATAAAGTTCTAGGACTAAAGTCGTCTCGGCGTTTAGGTCGGAGAGTGTGGCGATGCGGCATGCTTTGCCAAGGTGATATTGAAATGTCACTAACTCCATATTGCAGCTCCTGTCAGTCGCAAGCGAGTGTTGAGGTAGCGAATCGGATAATGGCTTTAACACAGTCTTTTATTGTAACAAATTTTGACAGGTAAGCCTATATGATTGATAAATTGCATATTAAATGATTCCACAGCGTTGAGTTAGGTATATTTTAATCATTGCTTTGTAAGCCCTCGTCTGTTGATGGAGCAACGTGATTTGAAGTGCTTAATATTGCTCCGGACTACAAAGCGAAGAAACGAGAGCAAATCTTTATGTTGAAACGAAAGTACAAAGTCTGTGATTTATCAGTGAGTTAAAAAAAGTACACTTTGGTGCTAAAAATTTGTTACCATTCCCCAAAAATAAATTGCACCAAAACGCTAGGTTTTTACTAAATGTATGCTAATAAAAGAGTTATCCAGAAGTGGTGGGTATTGCCACTACTGCTACAAAGTTTGAATGTCGCTTATGCCATTAATCCGTCTCCGTTGCTGCCCATCAAGAAAGAAGAAACAGATGGTCTGAGAACGACGCACGCTGTTTCAACTAACTCTTCCAGTATGTTGCACGCGCTTTGGGGTGTACCTGCTAATGATCCTACATTGGCTTTAGGCATGTGGTCATATCATCTCAAAAAAGAACAAGATGACATGGATAATTCACGCAATGACCTGATTGGGTTAGCGTATCGTGGGGTATTTGTTGGGACGTTAGTGAACTCTCAGCGTCGACGTTCTTATGTGATAGGTCTGCAGCGTTATTGGCGAACGGAAACGATTGGCCAGGATTTAAAGTGGCAGCTGGGTTATCGTTTAGGCTTAATTTATGGATACGATCGAAAGTTCGGTCGTATTGCAGAGCAAATTCCCGTTTTACCTTTTCCTCAGGTGATTTCCGATCTCACCTGGAAACATTTTGGTTGGGAGTTAAGTTATACCTGGGTGGTTGTCTCCACCAGTTTTTATTATCGCTTTTAGTTAATTCAACATTTCGTTTATTATGGTTTAACCAGGGAAGAGGCGAGTTTATTTTTTCTAAAGTCATGCTCATTGAGCGGAAAATAAAATGTTTAGCCAGGCTGTTTCAAGAGTATTAGATTGCATTAAACAATCCCTTTGGGTGATAGCGACGATTTGTCTTCGCAAAGATCAAGTACAAGACTCTGTCCAAATTAATTCTATTACCTCTTTAGAAGATCTTCCAAGCATCGTTAAAAAAATGGATCCCGCAACGTGGCCAGAAAAATATCCTGTTCCATTAGCAGATTTGGCTTATGTCAAATTGCTTTATTGGGGATTTGATCATAAAGCGCATGTGGGTGCTTTAATCGTAAATAAAGCATTGGCCGGTGAAGTATTAGAAATATTTACGATCTTGTATCAAAATAAATTTCCTATCGAACAAATGCAACCGATCTATGAGTTTAATCACAATGACGATGCCTCCATGGCCGCGAATAATACTTCAGCCTTCAATTGTCGAGAGATCACAGGGCAGCCAGGTATCTTCTCGCAGCACAGTTACGGTCGAGCGATAGATATTAATCCTAAGATAAACCCTTATGTCAAAAAGCAGAAAGTGTTGCCTAGCGGCAGCGAAGTATTTGTCAGTCGCGATGAACCTAGTCCGGGTAAAATCACTCTGACCAGCTTGCCATATATTTTATTCACTGAGCGCGGTTGGGACTGGGGTGGCCATTGGCATGATTTGCAAGATTATCAGCATTTTGAAAAGCGCGAAAAAGGTGAAAAGCGGAATCCAGATGGTTATCCGTTTCCTCCGCACCGTTGATGCTGCACTGTTAGTGGTGCTCATTTTCTTCCTGCCTTGCTGCATAGAAAAGTTTGTGCTACATTGAATTATATTTGCTCAATAATATTTATTAATGAAACTAGATGGAATTTAATTTCATGGGTCAAGTACAATCGAAAAGCTTAGATTTGATACTGCATTTTCGATCACAATTTTTGATTACCTTGTTTGTCTTGTTAAATCTCCCACTATTTTCATCTTCTATGCAAAGTAACGCATTTACTTTTTATGCCATTATTGGTGTGAATGTATTGCTAGGTTTATTTGCTATTGCTACTAGAAAGCGCGTCCATTTTCCTAGTGAAGGAATACCATTTCGTCGAATTCTACCTTTAATCATTCAAGGCACCGTTCAGTCCTCAGTATTTATTTATATTATTTTGATGACGCGTTCAAGTGAAACGCAGAGCTTAGTGTTATCAAGGATACCACTAATATTTTATCAATTGATTTTCGCTTTTATTTTTGATTATTTATTCATAATCAGCCGTGGCAAAGTGTATTTTCCCGAATTCTATGTCATCCCTATGGTCATGAGTATCAATTTATTTTTATGGTTTTCAGATAACTATTTTATTTTTCATCTGGTTTTGATCGTTCTCGGTATTCTTATTAAAACCTATGTGGTTAGAAATGAGGGGAATGGCAAATCCTCGAATATTTTTAATCCTTCATTTATCGCTTTGACGCTGTGCGCCTTCTTTGTCATTATGTTTAATCTTCATACGCATATCTATGATATAGAAATTGCCACGATATATGACAGAACCCCCGGTTTTGATATTTTTGTCTTGTGCGCGGGGTGCTTTACTCTCTGGCTGCCGAATTCCTATGTCGAGTCAATTGGGGCCTATTGCGCTATTATGTTCGTGGATTATCTTTCTGAAACCTTTTTTGGTTATCGATTGCTTTACCGTCTTGCAGGGGGGAGTGTGATGGTGGCTATCATGCTGGGCATTACGGATCCCAAAACCTCTCCTCATTCAAAGCCTGGTAAGTTTTTTTTCGGGGCAGCCTTTGGTTGTTCTGTAATTCTTATTAACTTCATGATGTATTTATTCAATACAGCAGTGCACGATTATTATTCGAAAATTTTATCTATCCCTATCTTAAATATTTTTACCAAAAAATTTGATGAGTGGTTTGGTTCTCTGTTTCAATTTGAACTCAATTATTATGCTTCTCGTATCGTAGCTATTTTGATTTTTGGTACCATTTTTTTCTTTACCTATCCCAGATTAGAAAAGGAAACGCAACCCACGTTAATCCATGTATTGGCTGACCAGGTCAGAACCGAAGCCGGTTTTTCTCCCGTCATTGCTAAGCATTAAATTTTTATTAACATTTATTCCAGCAAGGAATTATTACAATGCGTGCCCTTAAATACGTTTTTGTTTTCATCCTGGTCATTGTTTTGTTTTGTGTAGCAATGGTGCCTCGCGAAAATGGCTATCTGCTTCGCAAAAACTATCTTGGTTTTGTGAATAAGTTAAATCAACAACAGGGCATTTATCATATTGATGTGCTGAGCTATCGCCTGGGTTGGTTCAGCTCCAATGTCAAACTGCATCTCACCATGAAAAACCCACAATCAAAAGACAGCGGCTTTCTCATCGATCAACATATTTCGCATGGGCCTTACGTATATGATTCCAGGCAAGGCTGGATGCACCTCTTTGTCATGATAAAAACAGATGCCAAAATGGATGATCAGTTAACGGCCCTCATTAAATTACAAAATCCACTGGTTTTTCATCTTTTAACAAAGGTAACGCTCCATAATGAGGTGTCAACTCATTATGAAATAGATCCTTTGATATATGAATCGACAGATGTAAAATTAGCGATTCAGAAAACGGATGGAATGATAAGCATTAAACCGAAGCAACCTATCCAGTTTGATATTGATGCCAAGGATGTCTCACTTTCATCGAAAGATATTCGAATTAACTTGACCGATTTCTCTTTGCATCATGCTGAAAATTGTCAAAACTCTCAATGTACAGTGACCAGAAAATTCGCTATTCCCTCTATGGCTATTGAAGCTAATCAAACTAACTTTGTAGTGACCGACACTTATCTTGTGTATTCCTCTTCTACGAATGCTGATAATAAAAATACTTATAAAATTGACTTAGGCCTTGCAAAGATCGTGAATGCGAAAACTCAATTTGGCCCTTTCGTCATGAATTTTGAAATAAATAATTTGGATGGTGTGGCCTTAAATAAGGTAATTACCAATAGTTCTTCAAATAAAAGTACATCGCCATTCTTGACCCGGCTTATAGCCAATCTACCTCAGTTATTGACAAAAGATTTCACGATGACAGATGATGCGCTGTTTACGATGCCTGGTGGTAATGTAGCGATACACGGAAAATTGTTATGGCCAGTGAATGTGCCGCTTCCTCAGGATTTGTCAGCAATAAAACAGAATATTAATGCCGGCGTCAGTTTGCATATTGATACTGACGTGGTCAACCAAATCATGCCTAAAATAGCCGAACATTTAGATGCAACGATTGCTGCGCAGCAGGCGAAGGCTTCGCTACCCGTAACCTCACAAGCTAATTCTGGCGCGCAGTCAATCTCGCTGAGTACCCTACAAAAGCAATGGGATGACTTAGTGAAGCAGGGCTACTTTGTGCAAGATAATACAGGGTATGCGATGAATTTAACTTACGAGAATGGGGCGCTAAAAACAAATGGAAAGATGTTGGATTTTTCCAGACTGGCGCAAGAAAATCAACAAGGTATAGCGCCAAAGCATACGCAAAAGAATGCGACTAAAGCGCCATAATTTTTGCGTATTATGTATTCGGCGCCGTCGAGTGAGGGAAATACAAATAGATAGAAGTGCCGCTATCTGGTTTACTGATTATATTCATTTTTCCTTGGTGCAGCTCAATAATAGACTTAACAATAGCTAAACCCAGTCCTAAGCCGCCTGATTCTGGAGATCGGGCTTCGTCAACGCGATAGAAGCGATCACAGATTTTTGCTAAATGTTTTTCATCAATGCCTAAGCCCGTATCATGAATAGCGATTTCCACCCATGGCTCTATGGATTTTATTGAAAAATGTATTTTTCCATTGGTTGGCGTATATTTCAGTGAATTGGATAGTAAATTATTAATAATACGTTTAAATAAAGTAACATCCACTGATAAAGAAGCTTCTCCCTCAGAGGTCACTGCAATATGATTCTCATCCGCTACAAGCTGATAGTAATCCACCAGTTTTAAAACTTCCTCTCGCGCATTGACCCACTGTTTGCTTATGACCAATTGCCGCTGATCTGATCGTGCCAAAAATAAAAGACTTTCAACCAGTTTGGTTAAATTCTGAAACTCACTCATGTAAGATTCTAATACCTTACTATACTCCATAGGCAATTTTTCTTTAGCTAAAGCAACTTCTGTTATCCCTTGCAGATTATTGAGTGGATTACGTAACTCATGCGCAATGTCAGAAGAAAATTGAGTCAGTTGAACAAATGAGGTTTGAATGCGATCGAGCATAAAATTGAATTCTGTACCTAAACCTTTTAGCTCTTCCGGCCAATCTTCAATATGAATTCTCTCATGCAATGAATCAGCCGATATTTTTTTAATTTTATCAGCAAATTCCTGTAATTGATTTAAACCATTTTTTGCAACGATTTTCCCCAGGATTATTGCACAAAGAGAGCTGAATAATAACGCGATAACAATATTTTTATAACATAGCGCTTTGATAACTGCGGCATGGCTTCCGCTCAGTTCAGAAAGGGTTGTTAAGAAAGTAGGGTATAAAAATAAACTCACAGCAGCTAATATAGCTAACGTCGATAACGCATAAAGTATCATTAACTTTGTTGATAAAGAAAATCGATTTGCATGGCTAGACTTAGCGTTCTTCCAAAACATATCCTACCCCACGTACCGTATGTATTAACGGATTTAAATAATTTTTATCAATTTTTTCTCGTAATCGACTAATTGCGACATCAATTACATTCGTGTCGCTCTCAAAATTAATGTCCCACACATGCTCAGCGATAAATGTTCTTGATAAGACTTCACCTGTTCTATTGGCCATCAGCAAAAGTAATAAATATTCTTTGGCGGTTAGGGTTATGGTGTTTTCTCCGCGTGTCACTTTATTTTTGCTGGTATCAATTTTCAGATCGGCGATTTGAAGTATTTTAGTCGCATGAATTTGTTTGCGTCGCAGTAGTGAGCGAATACGTGCTAACAGTTCCGTAAATGAAAATGGCTTTATTAAGTAGTCATCAGCGCCCAGCTCTAATCCTTTTACGCGATCATCAACCGAGTCTTTAGCGGTGAGAAATAATATCGGCGTTGTCGTATTGAATTCACGAATTTTTTCAATCAGAGTCCAGCCGTCGATATAAGGCAACATGACGTCCATGACAATCACTTCATAGTCATGATTTTCTGCTAAAAACAGGCCATCTTGCCCGTTAAGGGCGACATCAGGAATAAAATAATGCTCTTTTAATCCCTGACATAAATAATCAGCCGTTGCCTTATTATCTTCAATAATTAAAATACGCATAGCGCTCACGGAAAGAATAAAACAGGAATTGTACCATAAATGCGCTACTCAAAAACAAATGTATCAATCTCATTTTAAAACAATGCATTAGGTAGGAGTCGTTGCAATACATTCAATTTCCACTCGAGCATTATAGGCAAGTCCCGTCGCCCCAAAAGCACTGCGTGCTGGATAGCGACCCGTTGGAAAATAAGACGCGTAGACTTCATTCATTTGCGACCATTCGCGTATGTCAGCCAACATAATCGTACATTTGGCTAGTTGATCGACGGAAGAACCATATTTCGCTAAAACATCTTTGATATTTTTCATGGCTTGATGCGTTTCCGGAACAATGCCCCCTGCGACTGGTGGTTCTCCCAGCGTCGATGAACCGATTTGCCCTGATAAATAAAGTATATTACCTACTTTTACAGCATCACTAAACGGTGGTGCGCTCGCAGCATTGACAACCGATGTGCTTAATAAAATACTCAATAACAATATGGCTTTTTTCATACGGTACTCCAGGATTTATCAAAACAGGCGACAGTGTAACTTTTCTTTCTTAACAGAACGATGACGGATTTATTACAAAGCTGTAATAAACCTTAATGTAGGGGCTTTTCTTTTGCTTAAGACGTTGTTAAATAAAGGCGAGATTTTGTAGAGCAACCATTAATATGGATTAGTAAATATCAATTATTAAATTTATGTTGTTTTATTTTTTGTATAATATTATTTAGATTGTTATCTTGTTCGTTTTCAAGGTATTCCAAAAAACCACAGCCTTCCCTAATGGCGCGTTCCACTTGTTGTTTGGGCAGATTTAATTTTTTAGCTAGTAAATTCATTTTTCTATTAAAGAACGTATTACCAGCTTCTATAATTTCATCTTCTGACATGTTATTAATGTTACGGAACGTGTCAGGGGAAGTGAGACAAATTTGCTGTTGAGTTAGTACGCGGTCATGCTGCCAAATTATTTATTTCTTGTCTAGAATTATTTTCCGAAGTTCCTAAATTAATTTTAATTGTCTGCGGTGGATTAATATATACAGCTGACGCAAGCTCCTTCAGTTGTGGCTGCTTATTGTTGAATCTCACGGGATTTTTAAAAAATGCACTTAAGAGCGTTTTATGCCTATTTCCCAGGACTTTTTGTGCATTACCGTGGTGAACTGACGCCGGTGTTAACCATGCAATGCCAGAGTGGTAATGCTCGTTGTTGTACCACAAGAAAAACTTCTGCAAGAATTTTTCAGCAGTCTCAATATCTGTGAATTCGCCAGGAAAATCAGGACAATATTTCAATGTCTTAAATTGTGATTCAGAAAATGGATTGTCATCGCTTGTATAAGGGCGATTATGTGTTTTAGTTATTCCAAGATTATCCAATAACTCTGATAATGTATGCGATTTCATGTTGGGTCCATTGTCAGAATGCAATGTCAGTTGATGCGGCTGAACCCCTTGTTTTAAAGCTGTTTTAAGTATTAGTTCTTTGGCAAGTTCTTTCGATTCACAGTCTGCAATTAGCCAGCCAATAACATAACGGCTGTAAATATCGAGAATGACATACAAGTAAAAATACGTCCATTTTCTATCGCTCTTCAGCTTCGTGATGTCCCAACTCCATACCTCATTTTGTTTAGTTGCAATTAATTCAGGTTTCACCGCATCGCGATGGTTACGTTGCTTACGCCTAACAGCTGTTTCTCCTTGTTCTTCTAATAGGCGATACATCGTGCGCGTTGAGCAGTAATACGTACCCTCATCAATTAACGCGTTATAAGCCTCATACGGGGTCTTATCAATGAAACGCTCGCCATGTAACACATCGAGCACCTGCTGTCTCTCAACAGTGTTAAGCGCGTTTTTAGTCGGCTTACTGCAACGCAGCGATAATTGAACCTCAGGATGCAGGTGTCGATAGTAAGTTGAGCGAGGCGCTTCTAGCGCCTTGCAGAGCGCATCGATCGGAATGCTGCTTTCTTGATTGACCAGCGTGATGGTTTTTAAGATGTCTACTCGAGCTTCTCGACTGGGAGAATGTGCGCCCCAAGCAATTCTGATATTTTTTTTTGAAGATCAATAATCGCCTCAGCATGAGCCAGCTTCTTTTTTAACTGTTCATTTTCTCTGACTAAATGATCCGTTCTTAATGTGTTACGCACTTGTTTCTTTTCAGTTAATTTGGAATTTTCAAATTGCTGCTTCCACAAACAAATTCGCGAATGATACAAACCCTCCTTACGAAGCAAGGCGCCGCGGTCAGATGCACTCTCACACGTATTGTATGCTGCCAAGATGCGCAGCTTATATGCCGTATCAAAAGAACGTCTGGGGGAGTATTTCTTTTTAATTTTCACCTGTGTATCGATGGATTGCGAGGTGGCATCATCCGTTTGAGCAGAGCTGCTCTCGGCTTGATTGATTTCTATTGAACCATCTTGGTGTTTGATTGGTGCTGACATGGTACTTTTTCCCTACCGCCCTCATGAACTTCATTATACCTAAATTTTGTCTCACTTTCGCTGGCACAGAGGGAGCGGATTTTTAGATCCTCATTCTTGCTTAATATTTTTGATATAAGGAAGTATCACATTATCTTGTTCTTTTTGAAGAAATTCTAAAAAACCTATTTTCTTCACAGCTTTTTCAACATCCGGTCGTGATAAATTAAACTTGTTTGCTAGGCTGTTTATTTTATCATTATAAAAGTTCTGTTCAGCTTGATATATTTCATTATCTGACATGTTACTAATATCAATTTTTGCAAATCTTTTAAGTATGACCATTTGCATAGCAACAAGCTTATTCATAACAGAAGATTTAAGTCGGTCCAACTCTTCATTTACCTTAGGATCGTATTTTGCACGTTCCTCTAAATACTCCAAAGTTTTTCTATCCATAAAGTCCTCCATCTACGGTTTGATAGATATACGCAATCTGAGACGAGAGCAATATTCATTAAGTAGTTTTGGCTTTAAAGCCCCAACCTTTGATCATTATCATGATCATCTTGTTCAGGCATATCGTCTCCCATGCCAAATTCAGATTCCATTTCTTCGAGGAGCTTTAAATCATCTTCGCGGATTTCCGAAATAGGTTCGTTAATTAAAAATTCACTTGCACTCTCACAATACTCTGCTGATTCATTTAAAAACTCTATACTTTGAATAGGTTCAGATAGGCTTACATTTGTTTTATTAGTAAGATTATATGATACTTCCTGGATTTCGGTAGCTTCTTGCTTTAATGATTCTATTTCTTCCTTCACATTATTTCTGGTTGCTATTAATTTATCACTTTGTAATGTTAAATCTGCAACATTTCTTTCGAGACTACTGATATGATTGATTGCGCTAGTTGCACGACCTACATTAAACTTAGGGTCAATCTCAGCGATTTGGCGAATTGCTTCATGAAATAAATTAGAGAAAACATCCAGAGAATTTCGATTATTGATTGCAGAATTTGTACTTGGTAAACTTTGTAAAAGCTGTAATTTAATATTTTTAATTTCTTGATTAGTTTCTGGTAAGTTATTTATAAACTTCTCATAATTAGAAATCAATTTAGTAATTTCGGTATTTAACTTTTGAGTTACTGCTTCGATTAAAGTATTTATCCTCTCTAATACCGAAGATAAAAATTGAATTTTTGCATCTATACGTTTAAGTTGCTCAAATATTTTTTCAATTAACATGTTTAACTGATCTTTTATCAGTCGTTCCATTTCCAATAATTTTTTTAAAGAAGCAGCCCTATCCATCTCAGATTGATTAAGTTGGGCGACAAACTCTTGTATTAAATGTTGGTATTGACGAAGCTGATCCAGCAGAGCTACTTTTTCTTTTTCATATTCCTTGCGAGCTTCTAATGCATGCAAATCCGCTAATTTAAATTCAAATTCTTCTTTGTTAACCACTTCATTTTCTATTGCGTGCTTTTTCTGAACTTCTAGAGTATTGAGTTCGGGATGTTCTTTTGATAGCCATATTCCAAACTTATCTTCCCCCATCAGCTTTTCTAAATTGGATAAAAAAGTGATGAAAGGCTGTTTATCCAAATCTTTAGGTACGGGTATCATAGGCTAGCACCTCTTCAGATAAAGACGCGGTTATGCTTATTAAATCTGGATAATTATTATACTATTGTATTCTATTTAACAGGTTTTGTGTCCGTACACTTTTAAATGAAGCAGTCTAAGATACTAAATTTAAAGAAGAATTTAAATTTATTAAGGCGTCTTGCCGGCATAATTATCAGTAATTAGTTTTATGTATTGTTCAAAGAATGATGTGTTTTTAAGATTTCCTTAAGCTTTCAATGCTATCTTTCACCCATACAATTTATTATATATTCCAACTAAATGGAGGCTTGGAAGAATGTCAACAGCCAGAGTAACAGACCTAACTGCTTACACAGCAGAGATCGAATCTCGCAATGCATCAGTTAATGCGCAGATGGAAAGCTTAAACAAATGTTTAGCCGAAATGCGTGTATCTGAAGAAAAAAAATCTAATGCAGAGGAGGCGAGCATTCAAGTAATTAATACTCTGCATGCCAAATTTGCACAAGCGCATGAGATTCTAAGAAAAGTAATTAGCAACAATTCTACTCTATCCTCTAATCTAAGAACCAAGCCGCAAGAATATGCAGATGTAAATGTAGCTGCTAAAGACTTAAACGCTATGTTTAAATCTGCAAAAGAACTTGCGTTGTCAGATAGTCCTTCTGCACTAATGTTAGATGCCAAAAAAGATATACTAATGGCTGCATTTAAATCATTTACCGAGAAAACGAATAAGTTAAAATTAATTAGTTCAGAATCTACGAAATCGCAAGTAGAAGTTTTGAGTAAAATGGCGGAAGAACTAAAAGATTTTATTGAAAAGAATGCAGACGTTTTAAGTAAAAATAAATTACTGAAAGAAAGCAATGATGGCATTAGTAGTTTACAATCAATGATTGCTTCTGTTAAGCAACAATTAGTAGAAATAACTAAACAGCAAGATGATCTAATATCAAAACTACATCCTATTAAGTTATTATTTGATCAAACAAAAGCAACTGTCATAGCTCATGTTAAATTACTTGCTCAAAAAACCCCTAAAGTTCCAGCATCTAATCTACTACCCGGAAATCAAAACAATGCAGCAGGAAATATTCAAGTCATGCAACCAGCAGCACAACGTTTGGTGAAGTAATATCATACAAAGGTAGCCTCTAGTAGATTATTTATTTAAGCTACCTTTACCTGCAACAGCCTATTGTAGCAAACATACCTAGCCTGTATGAAAGCTGGGTGTTGTGATGTCTCACGCCAATTTACACCAACCGTCTCGATATAATTAAGATGAGACAAACGCCCGCATTAAGCGCGGGCGCTCCCCTGACTACCCCTGTTTTAAGATTTCTATTGCTTCTTTGTAAGCGCCAATTCTTAAGCACCTAAAAACACCTAATGATTTTTGAGATACTCAATCCTTAACTTTTATTAAGGATCGCCATATGGAATCTAAGCCAAGCAAGATAAATCATGACTTAACTTCAAGCCCCGCTGATTTGGATTGGTCAGCACTAAACACTGAGTGGGAAAATAGTAAGGAAAGCCAGCAAGCCTTTTGTAAACGAAAAAATATCAACCCGCATACTTTCACCTATTGGCGAACCAAGTTCGTTTCCAAAAAAAATAAAGCTAAGTCAATTTCACCTTTCATCCCAGTTAAGATTAAATCAGAAAATATTTCAGCTCCGTCGCCGCTTATTATTGAAAACAAGTTAGGCATGAGAATGGTTATTCCTGCTAATGTAGATATAGGTCAGCTAGCTCAAATTTTGAAACTGATAGGGTTCAATTATGCTGAAAATTAATTCTGAAGTGAAAATCTACGTTAGCATTAATCCTATCGATGCTCGCAAATCTATCGATGGCTTGATGAGCTTGGTGCATGAAAATAACTTTAGTCCCCAGTCTGGAAATCTGTTTTTATTTTTTAATAAGGCTAGAGATAAAGTGAAATGTATTTACTGGGATAGAAATGGCTATATCCTACATTATAAGCGACTGGAAAAACATAAACTTATCATTCCAAAGCTGCATTCATCGACTCATTTAGAGATCACCGAAACACAGCTGCAAGGTTTATTAGCAGGCTTAGATTTCATGCTTATGGCAAAATTCAGCGAAATAAATTATTCGCAATTTGCTTGAAATCATTTAATTTAAAGCTTTTTATTAGTATAATGCGCGCATGAATTTAACCACAGATTTTAACACCAAAACGAAAGAAGAATTAATTGAGCTGCTTCATGCTCAAGCGAAAAAAATTCATCTTTTAGAAGAACTACATCGCGCTTATCAATTACGCCAATTTGGTAATCAATCCGAAAAAGTATCACCTGATCAGCACTCTATTTTCAATGAGGCTGTGCTACCTAAGAATATTGAAAACATATTACAAGCTGAAGAAGAAATTCAAGTTGCTGCATATGCTTATAAAAAACCTGGTCGCAAGGCTTTGCCTGCTGAGCTACCACGAGTCCAGCGAATTTATGATTTAGATGAATCTGAAAAAACATGTATGTGTGGGTGTGCGTTAACTTACATTAAAGATGAAAAAAGCGAGCAGCTTGAATTAATCCCTGCGCAAATTTATGTGATTGAACACATTCGCAAAAAATATGCGTGCCGTTCTTGTGAAGAAACCATTAAAACTGCTCCTATGCCGAAAGCACCCATCCCAAGAAGTATTGCCGCTGCAGGCTTACTAAGCCATGTGATTGTTTCGAAATATTCTGATCATCTGCCACTGTATCGCCAAGAGAAAATATTAAAAAGAATCGGTGTTGATATTCCTCGCGCCACTCTCTGTTTATGGATCATTAAATGCGCTGAATTATTAAAACCTTTTATGAAGATCATGCATGATCATATATTACATTATGATATTGCTTATGTTGATGAAACCACCGTGCAGGTTTTAAAAGATCCCAACAAAGGTGTTGGTAGCAAAAAGTATATGTGGCTCTTTGCGGGAGGGCCGCCTGATCAGTTTGTTTTTTATTACC
This sequence comes from Gammaproteobacteria bacterium, assembly GCA_031291175.1. Classification (GTDB taxonomy): domain Bacteria; phylum Pseudomonadota; class Gammaproteobacteria; order DSM-16500; family DSM-16500; genus UBA5158. The sequence goes on along the minus strand of JARLJO010000042.1, from coordinate 29,703 downwards.
ATTATCATCATAGCCGAGTTCATGAAGCTCCCTTCAGTTTCTTTGAGAATTTTAAAGGTTATCTGCACTGCGATGGATTTCCGGGATACGATACGCTTGCAGCTAAAAATAAATCTATCACTTTAAGTGGCTGTCTTTATCACGCACGGCGTAAGTTTGTCGAAGTTGTAAAATTAGTAAATGGCAAAGAGGGTGTGGCGACAACGGTGGTGGCTTTAATCGCTAAACTGAGTGTCATTGAGCAAAACATCAAAGCTTTACCTGCTGATGAAAAATACCAAATCAGGCAAGAAAAAAGCAAGCCTCTATTTACAGAGCTATATGAATATCTCACAGCTAGCCAACCCACCGTGCCTCCTAAAAGCTTATTAGGCAAAGCAATAAGTTATACGCTCAAGCAGTGGAACAAGCTCTTGATTCATTTAAACGATGGTAGACTGGATAATAGTAACAATTTAAGCGAACGCGCGATTAAGCCATTTGTGATCGGTAGAAAGGGCTGGCTCTTTGCGGATAGTGTTGCGGGAGCAGAGGCTTCTGCTCTTCTCTTCAGTTTAATTGAAACCTGCAAGCATCATGAGGTTGAACCGTATGCATGGTTTAGATATGTTTTGCAAAAAATTCCTAGCTGTCAGACACGAGATGAGATTGAAGCATTACTCCCATTTAATATTGATGAAAAATTATTGGTCAGCAATGTTAGCTAGCTGGTGGGCGCTTTATTTAGCGCTTACTTAAAAATTAATTGTTTTCTTATAGCAAGTTAAAGGTCTAATTATAATAGGGTCAAATAGCTATCGGGATAAACGCTGCAATGCTTTTAGGAATTATTTTTAAACCAATTTTTTGACACCTATTTATGATTTTTAAATCCTCATAATGACTGGTTACTAAAATAGAGTGCTTAGCGATATTAAATTTTTCTACTAAGTCTAGGCCGGTAATATTTTGATTCAATAATTCAAAGTCAAATAAAAATAGCAGATTATTTTTATTTGACTGATAATTCTTAAAAAAATAATCTTGAAATTGATTTCCGTTGGTTAAGTGTATTAAGTCAATTTTTCGTTTAGGCAAACGATTAAACCTATCAAACCATAAATTATAAATAGATTGGTCATCGTCTAGTATCACAACTTGGCATACTTTCATTAAGTTAATTTTTTTAATAAACCAACTGGGTTCATTGCTTAAAGGAAGTTTAATAATAGCACTGGTTCCTTTTTGCAGCTCAGAATGAATGGAGAATGTACCGCCAAATGATTGTATCGTCTTAATCGCATGGCTGATACCAAGTCCGGAACCTGAATTTTGATTTGATTCTTTTCCATAGCTAAAACCTTGTTTTCCAATTTTATTGAGAATTTCTGGGGGTATTCCTTTTCCATTATCTTTAATCTCAATTTGTACCCATTTTTCAATTCTTTCGACAGATACTTTAATCTGATGATCTTCTTTATCAAAGGATTCAATGCCATTATTAATTAAATTCGAAATTACTCTTTTTAACTCAACTGGGTTTATTTTTGAAAATAATCCATAAGATTTTTCTGTATTGAAGTCTATTTTAATGTTTTTCTTTTCTCGAACCTGCATTCTCATTTCAGAAATTAATGAATCAACAATAGATGAAATCATCAAGCTTTCAATTTTATGGTTATTAATTTTAGTATCGCTTATTTTCTGGGCTTTAATATGTAAGCAATTTGTAATATCTGTTATTCGTTGGATTGCGGACCGCATTAACGTTCTTTGTTTTTCAGGAAGACTTGACATTTGAGATAAGGATAAAACCAAACATGCAAGGGGGCTGCGAATATCATGACCTACTTGTTTCGCAGCATTAACTTCAGCTTCTATTAGTGCTTTTTTCTGAATTTCAATATTCATGAACTTTAACATATCGCTTAAATTGATAATTTCATGAATCGTTGTAACGTGGGATCTATATGTTTCAATCTCTCCCGATTTTAAAGCGGAAGCTAATTCTGATAGCGGCGCTAGCAAGCTTCTATTGAATCGTCTCCATAAAAATACAAAACCTAAGCTTAATATTAATGCTTCTAAAATTAGAGGAGTAATTAATTCGTTTATAACCCATGGACGTTTAATATCCTTAATGGGATACAGGGCTAAAGATGCTGTTTTACCTTCACCTAAATTAATTTCATATATCTTCACAGGGGTCTCTGTTGTTGAAATTCCTGATTCTATATGATGCTCTTGATATGTAAGGCTTAAAGCAATTCCCCGACGTTTTGCAATCTCGTTAAAAAGTGCTTTTTCAATGACTGGATCACTAAGCAATAAGTTGCCGACGATCTCATCTTTATAGATTTGATAAGTTGTATCAAAATACTCTTCCTGGAGTTTTATGAGGTTTCTTTCAGCATTATGGCGGATTTGAAAACTATTGAATGCAATAACAGATAATGTAATTACAAAGAGTATTGCTGCTGTTTCAAATAAAAGTTTTCTTATGCTCATTTTTGCATTCTATCAAGGAAATGGGTTAGATAAAGTGGTCGTTTAGCAAAAGGAGAGCCGACATTAAATGAATATGATCCTGCTACACCTTTATGTTGTGTGTTTATCATGCAATTTTGAAAGAGGTTGATATTATATTCTGATTTTATCAGTGATTTTTTATAACAATTAATCGATAACAGAGTCACGTCATATGTTAAAATTTCAATTGTTAACGGGTCGCGATTATATTTTTTATTGAAGTCTGCTACAAATTTTGAATTTTTAACCTGATTCCAATCCAGGACATCTGTAGCTAGAACATCACGAGCTTTTTCTAAAATAGACCTAATAGGGCGAAATACAGAAACGTCGAATGTCCAGCATGATGCGCCTAATATAGTAGAATTTTTTGATATTATGTGATTATCTGATAATGTCACTAAGATTTTGGCCGAAGGTAATGGGTAGGTAAAAAATACTAGTGTAATCATGCCGTTTTTATTTTTAGAAAACTTATTAACGTCAAATTGACCGTCAGATTCGATCGGAACTTCGACGAATGCTTTTTTATATTTTGATTTAAACAAATTAAAACTCGTTGCGCTATAAACATCAGTTGGTTGGTATAAAACAAAAATTTCACCAGTATCATTTTTTTCACCAAGATATTTTGAAATTTTATCTGAAAACTCACTAACAGGTGGAATTATTGTATAAAGAAAAGGGGAAAATTCCTTAATGTTGTTATGCCCACAACTAGATGATATGCCAATTAATTTATTTTTTTTAAATATTGGGCCAGCAATCAAGCATTCTCGGCTTGTGAAAAGTCCTAGGATTATTGAGCAGGAGCCAGAAGACATGTTTTCTATTTGTTTTGCTAAGTCCGCATCGGTTTCAGCGGCAAATTGCCTGTGATCTAAAAAATGACTATCTTGAAATGCTAGCTCGTGACCACGAGCAAGTGCTCCGGATCTGAGAACAGATCCAAACATTTTATAATTCGAGCTGGTGTTGACACAAATATGAGCCAAGCATTCCTGGCTTAACAAAGCGACACTAAGCAATAAGCTCATCTTCAATAAATTCATAAAATCTTTCTCCGTCTAATATCCATGCTTCATGCCCATAATTTGTGTTAAATTGATTTTTTCTTACATTTATTTTTTCCTTCCTAAGGAAGTTATAAACATTTTCAATGCTTTCGGGTGGTGTAAATTGGTCATCGTTTATGCTAACTAATAAAAGCTCTTTATTTTCATAAACATTACTATCTATTTCATCAGGTATTTTCAATTCAAAATTCGTGAGCATTTTCATATACAGCTTATATGAAAATGGCGAGAAGCAGGTTTCATAATTGAGACTATCGGCAATAAAATATTTTTCTAAAAAATCTTTTTTGTCTGGATTATTTTTGGTTTGATCGTTGTGTAAAATGGATAGTGCATTTTCGGTTGTGCATGAAATACGGAAAAAAAATCTTGCTAGCCCCATGCGTGCTTTCAGGTCATTTATAGAAAGATTTTTATTTATTCCATCTTCTAAAATATTTGACTGAGCCGCATTCATTAATTTTGTTAAGTGAGGAAGTGGCGAAGCGCATACCGATATGTATTTATCAGCAATCGAAGGAAAGCGAATGAACATATCCAATACTTGCATTCCGCCCATAGAACAACCAAAAGCCAAATCGATTTTTTCAATATTCATTTTCTTTAAAGTTAATACGATGAAATTAACAGTATCTGAAATGCTGATGTCCGGAAAATTAGTTGAATAAGGCAGTTTTGTATCCGGGTTAATTGTTTCGGGGCCTAAAGAGCCATGACATGATCCTAACGAATTAATGCATAAGATATTGTAATTTTCGATAACTTTTTGGAGAGGAAATTTTTTCCACCAAATATGCATCTCAGAATCACTAGAAAAACCATGAAAAAATAGAGCTATTTTTTTACCATTCTTTAAGTCGCCATAGAGAGTGTAACTTGCAACAGCATCATTAAATACTAACTTATCTGATAGTTTAAATTGATCTAATTTGACAATAGATGATTTGTATTGATTAATTTCCATAAAGCGCCTCATTTTTATTTTCATGATTTAATATGTAAACAAATAGTGCTGCGCAAACAACAAAACTAATAGGAAAGCTAACTGTAAGACCATTTGCAGTTTGAATCTGTGTGCAAATATAAAAGAATACAGCGTAGATTATTACAATTAATCCGCTCCAGCCATTAGCGGAAGCCACTATTTCACCTGCGACTTTGGGTTCAAATCTTCTTGAAAGCTGGGCTCTTAGTTCAATTCTAAGATAACCAAAACTCATTCCTAATAAAAATACTCCGAGCGATATAATAATTAAGTTACTATTGTACAAATAAGCTGATAATGCAGAGATAAATAATATTATGAATACTATTGAAGTGCGTTTTAGAAAAACGGTCGAGCGAGTAATATAAGGATGTGCAAAGCCTGCGATAACTGTTGCTATTGCGATTAGAATTTCGAGTGTTCCAGCTACATTGATGGAGTTATATTGAGTTTTTGCTAATACGGGAATTGATAAGTTAAATACGGTTAGAGTTGGCCAAATTAAAGCAAATCCTAATACGTAAAGTAATTTTTTATCATTTAATTTTACATTGACCTTGCGATTAGGTTTGTTTGAAGCTATTAATGAGGCATTAGAAAGAAATACCGCTGATAGAGAAAATAACATTGAAATAATGAAACTTAAGGCAATAATCCAGTATGGCAAAGCTTGACTATATTCTTTTGCTAGCATAACGGTAAGAGGGCCGATAACTATTCCTAGTTGTGCTACGCTGGTTGAAAGACCGCTAAGTTTGCGTATTTTATCTAGGTCAAATCCTTGAGAAAGTGTTACATACCATTTTTCGCATGCTACTTCGATAATAAATATAAATATCCATAAAATGAAATGGGTTGTAAAGGCTGCTCCTCTATTTATATCCATCAACCTGTACTCAATCATGATTAAGCTTCCACTAATACATAAACACAATGCTAATAATTTTGGAATTGGGATTGCGCTAAACCGTTGAAATATAGGTCTAGCAAAGGTTGCGGGAAAGAAACTGAGAGCCATAATAATTGTTATATTTAACAAACCATTCCCTGAAATTTCCATGGAATCCCAGCCAATTGCCAGAAGAATGGCCCCCACCGCTATTTTGAAAAAAAACACAGATGAAAGATAAGATGTGAGCTGTATTTTCATTATTCTGTTCCAATTGAGAATACTTTTTTAGCAATAGTATTGGTTGTTTTAATTAAATCAAAATCATGGTCGTATAGAAGATCTGATAAAGTATATTCAACAAATCCATAGCGTGTTGACCAATCTTTAGGTGATTCTATCTTTTGGCCGACTTGTGTTCGTATAGCGACTAAATCTACATGAGTTAAGTCGGTGTCTGTCAGTGATTCTAAATTAATTTTTTTTATTAAGCCTTTCTCGGGATGTAAATATCCTATAGCTGATGTATTGAAAAATTCTTTTGGTAATTCGTTTTCAGTTAGCTGATTGAGGAATGCTTTGCAATGTAATTCATAGATGTTTACATGAGTAGATTTTTCATAAAGGTCCATTATACCGTCCCCCGCAGTTCGTGCACCCACTTCAATGACGATTATTTCTCCATCTGGCCCAATTTTCATTTCTACATGAGCCATTCCATAATTAATATTCAATGCTTCGCATGCCTTTAATGCCATTTCTGTAATTTTAGCTGAAAGGCATTTGTCCCTATAAAGCAAAGATGGAACTATATGACCAGTCTCAGAGAAGTAAGGTTCTTGGCTTAGAAATTTATCCGTAATGCTTATTACATGTCGAAATGTGGGTGTATTAATAACTTCAGCTGATATTTCGCGTTTAATTTGAATGTATGGCTCCATGAGCATTTGATCAGCATCTGAATCATATTTTTCAGCAAACATTTTTAAGTGAGTTTGGGTTAAAGTGATATTTTTTTCCAGCTCTGCATTGTTTTCAACTTTAATAACGCCACCGCTACCGCCAAAATTAAGTGGTTTAATGACAAGAGGGAAGCCTATGTTGTTAGCCAATTTTTTTGCTTCTTCAATTGTTGAAAAGCGATGACTTTTCACAACAGGGATATTTTTTGACTCTAATACTTCTTTCATTAAATCTTTGGTGCGGCAAAGTGTGATCGTTTTATTTGAGTTATAAGGTAAGTCAAAATGTTCAGCAATTTTTAAGCCGGCATTCAGGACAAAATCATTTAATGGAATAACAGCGGCAGGGATCATTTTAGATTTAGAGCAAAACTTCATGACATCAATTAAGAGTTGATCTGGATTCGTTTCATATGAAAAGGAGCTAAAGCTGACGTTGTGACAACCCTTCCTTTAAATGCTCTTTCCGCCCCTATTAATGCTCTTTCTCTTTGAAATTGATTGGCGCCTAGTAATAAAATAAAATTTTTCATGAGTTAACCTTTAGCTTGTTAATAACGAACAATAATTTTTTCTCGATCCATTAGGATTATTGGTTCGATAAAATAATTTTTCTATCTTGAGAGATTTATGCCAAAACTTTTTTACCTTCGCCAAGGAAGGGGGTTTTTAACGACTTATCTGAGTAAACATATATTTTTCCCATTCAATGCTAGGGATTAGTTTTGAAAACTTATTTTTGGTTTTCCTTGATGATGTTGTAAAATTAATTCCTCTGCTTCAATGTGAAAGTGGCGTGCAAAAGGTAACAATGTTGCAATAATTTGGATTGCTGGCATTTCTGATTTTTTATACTGCTTAATGGAGGATTTGTTGCGCGTGATATTTGAATTGCGCTAATGTTTTTTCTTCCGTAAGGAGATTAAATTGTCGCGAAGTTTATTTGGCCGCACTTTCTATCCGATTTCTGTCCATCTACCGCGGGCGTAATATATCCATGATAAAGGCAATAATCAAGAATAATATTAATAATTGAGCAAGGGATGTGCAAAGTTCGGCGCTTAATTGTGTATTCCGGCCTCATTCGAACGCCCATTCCGGAGTTACTCGAACACTGATTCCGGACTGCCCGAACACTCATTCCGGGCTAACCGAACGCTTAGCCAAGCCCCTATTTGATCAATTTTTGGGTAACATACCCCTCTAAATTAAAACGAGGGGGTTATCAATGGACAGGCTATCTATGCGTAAAATTAGTGAAGTGTTAAGGCAGCGTTTTGAGCTTAAATGCAGTTATAGTGAGGTGGCGAGAAGCAAGAACCCCCAAAATGCCGAATCTGAGTTACGCTACTTCACCAATTAACTATAACACTTCTGCGAGTCAACTTTGAGTTCGCAGTTATCTTCTAATCTTTTATCTATTTCTTCATTACGTGCCTTCTTACATTCAACAAAAGTGTACGAAGCATGTTTATCCGATGTGTAAAAATGTACAACCGTTTGTTTATGAGCATAATGACGACTCAATACTTCTATTTCAGCAAAAGTAAGTTGTGCAGGATGCAAATTATCGCTAGCCAAATGAATCTCATCAAAACGTAATTTTTTATTACTAAACTGTGTAATTGCATTACCTATAGCTGCAAAAATTGCGTCTGTTGTAAGAAATGCAATATCTTGCAATAAAACACCAGCAGCATAACGACCGTTGTTACATTTCATGATGCAAGCTGTGATAGAAGAAGTTTGGAATTTTTTACTAATAATATGTGGAGATAATACTTTAAGATATTTTGCTATTTCATCGGTTGTTAAACTTTGTGTTTCGTTGATAATGTTCCAGGCTTGAAATTTGGGAGAATTAAAAAACGTTGTGCTCGAACTAAGACTGGAGCTCGAACTCGAACTTGAGCTTGAAGATGATAAATTTAAATCTCGTTCACTAAAGCCGTCAGGTAAAAATTGTTTTTCAAAGCTGTCAGGTGATGAAAATTTACCATCTAACGTTACCACATAAATCTCAGTACCAAGTTTTGCTAAGCTCATCATAATCTGCCGACAATGGCCACATGATTTACCAGCTTTTTGTGCTTCATCAGGTGTAGCATTTGCAGGAGCTGCCATAATCCATATTTTTGAAAATTTTGTATCTCCACCTAATAAAGTAATAGCACTTGCTATAGCATTTTGTTCGCTATGTATACTGAGGCGGTTATGCTCATCGTTTTCAACGTTCACACCTGAAGTATAAAAAAATAAATTTTCTTGTAACTTAATTTCTGCAATAGAGGCAACATGATAATCAGAATAAGGCGTTACTGCATGAGAACGTAACTCTTTTAAATTCTCAAGAATTTCAGTTTGAGAAAGCGGTGTTATTGAGCGAATAAATAATGGCATATTAAATATCAAATCCTTTGATTCGCAGTTCACTAAAGCGATCGTTTTAATGGATTCAAATTCTACCAAAAATTTAAACTTAAGATAAGTCAAAACTTGCACTATAAGCCAGTTAAAGTCCATTGCGTTATTAATTTTATGAATTTTAGGCGCATTTTTGTATCTATTTATGCTGCAATTCCGCACGAGTCTGGCTAACCCTGTTAATAGAGGTGGAGCTCTTGTAAGAAAACACATAGATGCCTCCAGTTATAACGACTGCAGCCATTTCAGCAGCGACTTATTTTCCTTTCACGCCGGTAGTTTTGGTGTGGGAGCTGTGCTGGATTTTTCAATAGCTGCCCGCATCATTTCAATATTAGCTCTGGCATACGAATTATGTGCTGCAGCACATAAGAATTATTTAGGTCGATAAATTTATCTTAATTAGGAAAAACAATGAATAGCGATTTTTTACTGAGAAAGAAGCCGCGCTTTATATTGGGATGAGTAGAAGCTTTTTGGGCCAGGATCGTATGAACGGATATCGAGATGGAGGAACCCCGGGCCCAGTATTTATTAAGATAGGCCGCTCTGTGCGATATCTTAAGGCTGATTTAGATGCTTGGCTGAAAGAGCATCGAGTATTGCGTAATTTCTATTAACTGTTAATTCACTCTGTAGTTATCAATTTGTTCATTAGTGCTCATGATTATTCATCATTATGCATTCATCTTGCACTCCATGTGCACTCCAGCTGGCAGCGCAAGTTCAAGGGTCGCATCATAATCTATAGATTATACTGGTCGGGGTGACAAGAATTGAACTTGCGGCCCCTGCCTCCCGAAGGCAGTGCTCTACCAGGCTGAGCTACACCCCGTTTAAAACTAGTAACTTCTGTCTACAACAAACTCAGCCAGATCATGCAGCGCTTTACGATAAGGTGATTCGGGGATCAGTTTAAGTGCTGCATTGGCATCGCGCGCATGTTGTTTTGCTGCATTGGCAGTGTACTCGATCGCACCCGTCGATTCAATAATTCCTATAATAGAATCAAGCTGTTCACAAGATCCATGTTCAATGGCATGACGAATCAATTGAGCTTCAGCCGGTGTGCCGTGACGTAATGCGTAAATGAGTGGCAGGGTGGGTTTGCCTTCGGCTAAATCATTCCCCACGTTCTTGCCCATCTCTTCTGCGGAAGAATTATAATCCAGCGCATCATCAATTAATTGATAAGCAATCCCAAGATGCATGCCATATTTTTGCATGGCATCGTATTCCGCTGCCGAACAAGCCGAGATGGTTGGTCCCAATTGCGAGCTGACTTCAAATAATTTGCCGGTCTTGCGTTGAATGACATCGTAATAGGCGCTTTCCGTGGTGTCTGGATCGTTGCAATTGACCAACTGCAACACTTCGCCTTCTGCTATTAAATTCGTGGCGCTGGAAAAAATGTTCATGACGGGTAAATTTTGCAATTGCACGATGAGCTGGAAAGCCCGCGAATACAAGAAATCCCCGACTAATACGCTCGCCTCATTACCCCAGATGGTATGTGCCGTCTCATGCCCTCGACGCAAAGTGGAGCTATCGACCACATCATCATGCAGCAAAGTCGCTGTATGAATCAGCTCAATCGCAGCAGCCAGCGTCACGTGTTGCTTGTCGGCATGGCCAAAAGCGCGCGCGCTAAGCAGTACTAAAAGTGGACGGATGCGCTTGCCACCGCAGCTTAAAATGTATTGAACCATTTGATTAATCAATGGTATATGAGAATTAAGCTCAGTCGAGATGAAGTGATCAGTTGCTTCCAGGTCAGCTTGCACTAGGGAGCGTATAGAATCTAGTGGCATGGGGTGCGATTCCCTTAAAGTATTGTATCTAAAGGCTTGAATGCTATTCGGCAGGCCGGTTATCTGTCAAGCGGTTGTCGTCTTTGATGTGCTTTTTATCTGATAAATTCTTGATTAGGTTCTTGCGCCAAGGGGTAAGAATCTCTATAATGCGTCTCCTTGTAGGTCCTAGAACAGTATATAAAAATAGTCGTGAGGTATAAACATGTACGCAGTAATCAAAAGCGGTGGCAAGCAATACCGCGTAAAAGAAGGTCAAACATTAAAGTTAGAAAAGCTGGAACTCGAAGTGGGTGCAACCCTGAACTTTGACCAGGTGTTAATGATTGCCAATGGGGACGATATCAAGGTCGGCGCTCCATTCTTAACCGGCAGCACAGTAGAGGCTTCCGTTATTGGCCAAGGCCGTCGTGACAAGATTCACATCATCAAATTCCGCCGTCGTAAGCACCATCAAAAACAAATGGGGCACAGACAATATTACACCGAAGTGAAGATTACTGGCATTAGCGCTGGTAAGTAAGCGGTCAAAAGAACAGATTTTCAGCGAGAGGATTTAAGCAATGGCACATAAAAAAGCCGGTGGTAGTACACGAAATGGTCGCGACTCTAATCCTAAGTATTTAGGTATCAAGCGTTACGGTGGCCAGGTTATCAATGCAGGTACCATCATCGTTCGTCAACGCGGTACACAATTCCATCCTGGTCGTAACGTAGGTATTGGTAAAGATCATACTTTATATGCGTTAAAGACAGGTACAGTGGTTTTCGGCGTGAAAGGCCCACAGGCTAAGCGCTGCGTCAGTATTGAACCTATGAAAGAAGAAGCAGTAGCTTAATTTAATATAGTGTTTTGATACAAGATTGACAAAAGCCTCGTCAAAAGCGGGGCTTTTTTTTGGTATATTATTTTATCTCTTTTGAAAAGAGATGCTGGGTGTTGAAATGAAATTTATAGATGAAGCGAGTATTAAGGTAGAAGCAGGCAGCGGTGGTAATGGTTGCTGTAGTTTCTTACGCCTTAAATTTATGCCGATGGGCGGACCTGACGGTGGTAACGGTGGTGACGGCGGTAGCGTCTTTCTCGTTGCGGACGAAGGGATTAATACACTGGTAGATTATCGCTATACGCGTTCTTTTCGCGCGGTCAATGGCGAAAAAGGCCGTGGTAGAAATGCATCAGGAAAAGCAGGTGGAGACGCCTTCTTGCGCGTACCAGTCGGCACCATGGTTTATGATGAAGACACCAATGAGGTGATCGCTGACTTGACGCAGCATGGGCAACAAGCCTGTGTGGCGAAAGGCGGTAGACATGGGGTAGGTAACTCCCGTTTTAAAAGCAGTGTGAATCGTTCTCCCCGTAGAACCATTCCCGGCACGCCTGGTGAAAAAAGAAATTTGCGCTTAGAGCTCAAAGTATTGGCGGATGTAGGTTTGGTGGGTATGCCAAATGCGGGTAAATCGACCCTCATTCATGCATTATCTGCAGCACGCCCTAAAGTGGCGGATTATCCGTTTACGACGTTATACCCGAATTTGGGTGTGGTGCGGGTGGCTCAGTATCAAAGTTTTGTCATTGCTGACATTCCGGGTTTGATTGAAGGTGCAGCGGAAGGCGCGGGTCTCGGTATCCGTTTTTTAAAGCACGTCTCGCGCACTCGTTTGTTATTTCACATGGTCGATATTATGCCGCCCGATGACGCAGATCCTGTGGACATTGTGAATGCCATTACCAATGAACTGAGAAAATTCAGCCCTGAGCTACTAGAAAGAGAAAGATGGTTGGTATTGAACAAGGTTGATTTGTTATCAGAAGAAGACGCAAAAGAGCGTTGTGAAGACATCGTGAAGCGTTTGAATTGGCAGGGTAAAGTATTTTTTATCTCAGGCTTGAGTCATGCGGGTACGGAAGAGTTGGCGCGTGAAGCCATGATGTATTTAGATCAGCATCGTAAAGATCAAGCTGATGCCATGATTCCGATTGACCCCATTGATCCTATGGGTCCGATTGAGATTAGTCGTGGGCATGTTGATTTGGATGATGACGAGTTTGATGAGTAATAGTTAATAGACGTGTCTTATCTCCTGAGACTCATTAATGTAGGTTGGGCTGACGGTTTTTTGCGAAGCCCAACACTACATTAAAAGGTTGGGCTTCGCAAAAAACGCTCAGCCCAACCTACAATGTAAGTGCCATCTTTCGCTTTTTCCCCGTTTAATCTTTTTTTTTGTTCGGTTCGATGTTGGGCTTTTTGCTATTCGTGGAATAGGAAACAGGAAGCATCTTAAGATAATGAGCAAGAGGATATATTCAGGGATGAGAAGAAGCTAAGCCACTCGAACAAGTAAGCAACACTGAAAATGAATACTCAGTGTTGCTTACTGATGCGAATGGCTCAGTCAACGTGCGTCACAAAAAAATCTTAGAGAGTATTACTCAGCAGATTTTGATGCTTTGGCTTTTGTTGTCTTTGTCTTAGCAGCGGTTTTTGTGGTTTTTGCTGCTGCAACCGCAGTTCCAGACAATTTTTTGATTTGCGCGCTTAAACGGCTCTTATGACGAGCAGCTTTATTCTTGTGAATCAAGCCTTTGTCTGCCATACGATCAATCACTGGTACAGCGGCTACAAAGCAAGCTTCAGCTTGTTTTTTGTCGCCAGCTTCAACAGCCGTATAGGTTTTTTTGATGTATGTACGTACCATTGAACGCAGACTTGCATTGTGTTCTCTGTGTTTTTCCGCTTGACGAGCACGTTTTTTCGCTTGTGCAGTATTAGCCAAGGTAAGCCTCCAAAAATCTCATGTTAGTTTTACACACGTTTAACAGGTTTTTCGCCATAATCAGAGTCTGATTAGGTGAAAAGTGCTTGTTTTACGTGAGTTTAGAATCAATAAAGGGTGGTAATATGCCTGCTTATTCTGGGCTTGTCAACTCTAAGTCAATTATTGCAAAATTGAGCCAACTGCCAGTGACTTATGTTAATTTTTACAGAAAGAGGCATGACCCCGATTGGCGACTTATGATAGCATGAGCTTCTTTTAAACGTCGATTTATTCACATTATGAGCAAAGCCTTAGTCAAGTCAACGTCTACCGTCATGAGCATGACCATGATCTCGCGAGTGTTTGGATTTATTCGCGATATGGTCGTGGCACAACTATTTGGTGCGGGTGCCGCATCGGATGCCTTTTTGGTCGCATTCAAGATCCCGAATTTTATGCGCAGATTATTTGCCGAGGGTTCTTTTTCCCAAGCCTTTGTGCCGGTCTTGTCTGAATACCAAAAGTTAAAATCCCCTGAAGAAATTAAACAATTTATTAATTGCATGGCGGGCACCTTAGGCGCTGTTCTTTTAATGGTCACATGTGCAGGCATCCTGTTAACCCCTGTGTTCGTCAGAGTATTTGCTCCAGGATTTGAAGTGGATGGCCCACGTTTTAATTTAGCCGTCACGATGCTGCGCATTACCTTTCCCTATCTGATGCTGATATCGTTAACAGCCTTTTCCGGTGCGATCTTAAATACTTACAGTCGTTATTGGGTGGCGGCGTTTACGCCGGTGTTCTTAAATATTTCCATGATTGCGGCCGCTATCTGGTTAGGGCCTCATCTGCAGATTCCGATTGTGGGATTGGCATGGGGTGTCTTGATTGCGGGTGTCGTCCAGATGCTCTTCCAGTGGCCTTTCCTAAAGCGTTTAGGGCTGCTGCCAAAGCCAGTGGTTAATTTCCGCGATAAGGGTGTGACCAAGGTATTAAAATTGATGGTGCCCGCTTTGTTTGGCGTCTCGGTGTCACAAATTAACCTTTTGCTTGATACCTTGTTCGCTTCGTTTTTGGTAGTTGGGAGCGTCTCCTGGTTATATTTTTCTGATCGCTTGATGGAATTTCCTTTGGGCGTGTTTGGGGTGGCTATATCCACTGTGATTTTGCCGCATCTCTCTCGTCATCATGCTTCCGAATCCAAAGAAGATTTTTCAATGACGTTAGATTGGGCTTTGCGTTGTGTCTTGTTAGTCGGGGTGCCAGCGGCGATTGTGTTGGCCGTGATATCAGGCCCACTGCTCAGTACGCTTTTTCAGTACGGACATTTTGATGGGCATTCGGTCATGATGGCGAGACAAAGTCTTTCCATGTTTGCTATTGGCATTGCGCCATTCATGCTAATTAAAATTCTGGCAGCGGGTTTTTATGCCAAGCAAGATATGGGCACACCGGTTCGCATTGGGATCATGGCTATGATTGCCAATATGGTATTTAATCTTATTTTGATTTGGCCGTTCAAACACGCAGGTATTGCCTTGGCAACCTCATGCGCTGCGCTTTTAAATACAGGCTTTTTGTACTATTTTATTCGTAAAACTGATGCTTATCAGCCACGCGCTGGCTGGAAAAATTTCTCATTTCGGCTTTTATTTGCCAATAGTGTGTTGGCCGCCTGGTTGTGGGTTGGGGCAGGCGATATGCAAGAGTGGTTGATTCAAAAAAGTATCTGGCGGATTGAGCATTTGGCTTTTTTATTAATCTCAGCCGTTGTGGTTTATTTCTTGGGGTTATGGTTGGCTGGCATTAGACCACGTCATTTATTGATACAAGCGCACCCTGTTACAGAAAAATCATTTTAGCTTACTCACTCACTTCAACGAAGTTGAAGTGAATCAAAAAAACGGGGTGGCAGGGTAGGTTGGCTTTTTACGCGCGGAGCGTTAGCGAGCACGAAAAAAGTCGACCTACCCTGACAGGACCCCAGTCAATTAACTGTGGCCTGGAGTTGGCCGCGCTCTTGCCACTTCTTCCGGCGAAACAATATTCTTTCTCTCTGCGGGCGGAATCGCATTGTAAATCAAGCGATGCAGTGAAGACAGCTCTGTCTCAGTGACGGTAGCGGATTTGGAGAGTACGCTGAGACGTTCACGGAGTTCTTTGAGTTTGGCTTCCTGTCCCGCCAGTTCGCGCTGAACAGGTTGGCTGCCTGCCATGCCGGCTTGATCTTGCGCCTTGTTAATTTCTGACAATAAATTTCTGACGTTAGTATGTTGCTCGGTAATAATTTGTTTGTAGAGCGTCAGAAGCTCATCAAGTGATAACGAATGTTTCTTAATTCTGTCTTCAAAAGGCAAAAATTGTTTGCTGTAAATTTCGTAGCTTTGTTTTGTCGGCACAGTCCCGAGCGCTTTCAGCTTGTCCAGGCTGATGCGAATGATATCACCGTCTTGGGCGAGTTTCGGTATGGTCTCAACTTGGGTGGTTAATTTAGCGGCTTGGATATCTAAAACAACACTGCGTTTTAACACAGAGTTGTCAGTGTCAATTTTAGGTATATTCATGAAAGATTTGTAGAGTGTAATTAAAATATGTTTGGTGTTGCCACGTAAATTTGCCGCATCATTAAGAAGCGAAGGCTCTGTTCTACCGTTTGTCATGACCAACCTCACCCAGTCTTTTCATATCTGTATATTATAGCATACCCAACTAAAAAAACAGGCTGGCGAGCCCGTTGCTATCAGGATGGAGTAGGGGCGCAGTATTCGGCAATAATCTGGGTAATCGGTTCAATAAAAGCCCGGCTCTCCCTTTCTTGTAGCGTATGTTGCACCTCATTCAGATGATAGATGTGAGCTATGGCATCAAAATCCCAGTGAGGAATCGCTTCACCGTGAAGGTTCAGCGCAAACTTCCTGATAAGCGCAATGCGTTTTGCATATTGCATTTTAACAGCTTGAGCTTGAATAAATTCACTGTCAGCCAGAGAAAGATCAATATGACTTGCGCTCAATCTTCGCGGTGGCGGCTCCTTATTCGAGTTCGGGCAGACAATGTTTCGGGCGGTGCTTGCAGCCTGTCGCACATCTCTATTGGCATTCGTACAAAGATGGGTAAAAAGATTAGTGACTTCAATTTTGTTCTCACGGGATGCAGTATTGGCAATGATGCCCAGTGCTTCCAAAATGGAATAATGCTGTATTATCGCTTCCGATCGGGTGGCTCGGGCAGAGAGTATTTGGATAACATCACTTTTTTTGGGTTCATCGACATAACGAGTTGCTTCAGCCAAGGTTTTGTAAGCATAGATTCGTATCCAGCCCTTTTCATTTCTTTTTTCAGACATTATTAACATTTCATCTATCACAAACGCCAATTGTGCCTGCGTCAGAAGAGGCGCAGCTGAACCTAAAGCAGTGCAAGCTATTTCGCGTATGGCATCATCATCCGCATGGATTTGTTCGAGATACTGATTAATCAATCCAATGACACATTCATTGACCCACGAAAAATCTAACACCAACTTTTCAACAAACACAGAGGATCGCAGTTGTAAGACATATTCTGGGAAGTAGGAAAAAAATGCGTTGAGTAAAGCTGCAATACTGCTATCTTCAAGGAGCATTACAACACGCGAGTCTTCATTTAAAATCCCTACAAAGGCCGCTAAATCACGATTAGACGCTTCATCTTCTTTCTCTTCAGTAGAGACCAGGGTATTTAAGAGTCTACCACTTAGCCAGCGATATTTGGCTTTATCTGGCCACAGCGAGTAGGGTGCGCTGCTTCTTATGTTCTCACAGTGAAGCCTAAATAATTTTCGTAACAAGGCTTTGGGGCGAGCAATTTCAGCCGGAGACATCGATTGAATCAGATTTTTGTAGTGAATTGGCATATATTCTAGTGCATCCGGTGCTTTGGGGTGACTATTGCTTTAAGGATATATCCATCAATAGTAATATACTAGACTGTACTTGAAGGTATTTTGATCAGCACTTTTACAAAGAAGCTAATTTGCGTTTATAATCAACCCTTTTTGACTTTTAACATGAGGCCACTGTGGCGGCTGAATTAATTCGTGGTTTATATAACCTCGCTCCTCTGAAAACAGGGTGTGTGGTAACGATCGGGAACTTCGATGGGGTCCATCGGGGTCATCAAGCTTTACTGGAGCAAGTTAAGGCTCGGGCAGAAGCCCTGGGCGTGCCTTCAGTGGTGATCACCTTTGAGCCCCAGCCTATTGAGTATTTTGCGGGCGGCAAGTCAGATGTGCCGCGTTTGATGCGATGGCGAGAAAAATTTTATGCCTTATCCCAATGTGGCATCGATAAGATTCTTTTTTTACGTTTTAATCGTCATTTGGCGGGATTAACAGCCGATGAATTTATAGAAGAGCTGTTAGTGAAAGGTTTAAATGCGAAAGATGTTCTGGTGGGCGATGATTTTCGTTTCGGCAAAGCGCGTCAGGGTGATTTCGAATTTTTGAAAAAAGCGGGTGAGAAAAACGGATTTGCTGTTGAAAACATGACTAGTGTCGTGTTGAATGGTGAGCGCATTAGCAGTACTCGCATACGCGAAGCATTGGCAGTGGCGGATCATGACCTCGTTAAGCATTATTTAGGTCAACCTTATTCCATGAAAGGGCGGGTTGTCCATGGTCATAAACGGGGACGCAGTATTGGTTTTCCCACCGCCAATATTAATTTGCATCGGCACATTGCGCCGGTGAAAGGCGTTTATGCTGTGCGTATGCACGGTGTGAATGTGACACCCATAACAGGTGTTGCGAATGTGGGTGTTAGGCCTACCATTGGCGGCACACGCAGTTTATTAGAAGTGCATTTGTTTGACTTCGATCAAGATATTTATGGAAAGCATGTTTGTGTGGAATTTTGCAAAAAATTACGCGATGAAAAGCGTTACGATAGTTTTGAATTGTTGAAAGAACAAATAGTGAAAGATGCCGAACAAGCGAGAGCGTTTTTTGTGGCAGAAAAAACGGATCGCTAATTTTTTTGATTTTTGATTAACTGACTAAAGGTTTTTATGAGCGATTACAAAAGCACATTGAATTTACCCCGCACCGATTTTCCAATGAAAGCAAATTTGGCGCAACGCGAGCCTGAAATTATCAAGAAATGGGAAGAGATGAATCTTTACCAAAAGATTCGCGAACAAAATAAAGGTTTACCCCATTTTATTTTGTTAGATGGCCCGATTTATGCGAATGGACATATTCACATGGGGCATGCGTTAAATCGCACATTAAAAGATATTGTGGTAAAGGCGAAAACTTTTAGTGGGTTTGATGCGCCGTTTATTCCGGGTTGGGATTGTCATGGCTTACCAATCGAATTAAATGTCGAGAAAAAAATCGGAAAGTCCGGCCATAAAGTCACTGCTGAAGCTTTTCGTAAAGCATGTCGTGAATATGCTGATAGCTTTATCGCGATTCAACGCGACGAGTTTAAACGTCTTGGTCTGCAAGCAGACTGGGCGCGACTTTATACCACCATGGACTTTTCTTTTGAAGCGGACATCATTAGAAGTCTTGCAGAGGTCGTGAAAAATGGCCATTTGCAAAAAGGTTACAAGCCTGTTTATTGGTGTTTGGATTGCGGTTCTGCTTTAGCAGAAGCGGAAGTCGAATATGCTGATAAAGTTTCATCCGCCATTGATGTGAGTTTTCAAGTCGTTGATACCGCTGAATTTTTGAAACGCTTTGAAAACGCGGAAAAAGGCGCAGGATCGATTGCCATTCCGATTTGGACGACTACCCCATGGACATTGCCTGCGAACCAAGCGGTGGCATTGAATCCAGAACTGGATTATGTCTTAGTCGAAGTGGATGCTGGTTCACAACTTGTGATTGCCGAGCAGCTTCTTGAAACGGTGATGCTACGTTTCGGTCACGAAAAATATCGCGTACTCGGAAAAGTGAAAGGCAAAGCCCTGGAAGGTGTGCAATTACAACATCCTTTCTATTCACGTGTTGTGCCTGTTATTTTAGGCGAACATGTTACCGTTGAGTCCGGTACAGGCGCCGTACACACGGCTCCCGCGCATGGTGTCGACGATTATCAAGTGGGTAAACGCTATAATCTACCAATTGAAAATCCAGTGGGCGATGATGGTTGTTTTATCGCTACAACAGAACTTTTTGCGGGCTTGCATGTTAATAAAGCCAATGAACGCATTATTGAAGTGTTGCGTGAAAAAAATGTCTTATTGCATTTTGCGAAACTCACGCACAGTTATCCGCATTGCTGGCGCCATAAAACACCATTGATTTTTCGCTCCACGCCGCAATGGTTTATCAGCATGGACAAGCAAGGTTTACGCGCTGAGGCCATGAAGTCCATTGACCGTGTGGAATGGATTCCAGACTGGGGTAAGAGTCGTATTGCTTCCATGATAGAAAACCGTCCGGATTGGTGTATCTCACGCCAGCGTACCTGGGGCGTGCCAATTGCTTTGTTTATTCATACCGAAACAGATGAAATCCATCCGAATACCATCGAAATCATGGAAAAAGTCGCTAATCTCGTTGCGAAAGCAGGCGTCGATGCTTGGTATACTTTGGATCCAAAAGATATTTTAGGTGATGATGCAAAACACTATAAAAAATGTACGGATATTTTGGATGTGTGGTTTGATTCCGGCGTGACGCATGAATGCGTTTTAAAGAAATGGCCTGAATTGGATTTTCCAGCCGATTTGTACTTGGAAGGTTCTGATCAGCATCGTGGTTGGTTCCAATCTTCTTTGCTGACATCGATTGCGATTAATGGCCATGAACCGTTTAAAACTGTTTTAACACACGGTTATGTGGTGGATGGACAAGGACGTAAAATGTCTAAGTCGATTGGTAATGTGGTCGCGCCAGATAAAATCATTCAAACATTAGGAGCGGATGTCTTACGTTTGTGGGTATCCTCCATTGATTATCGTTCTGAAATCACGGTGTCCGATGAGATCTTAACGCGTAACTCAGAAACTTATCGTCGTCTACGTAATACCGCGCGTTTTTTCCTCGCGAATTTAGACGGTTTTGATCCAGAAAAACATCTGGTGAAACCTGATGAAATGTTGGCGCTAGATCGTTGGGCTGTGGATCGCACTCGTCAATTTCAAGAAGAGATTTTGAAAGCGTATGATGCATACCAGTTCCATATTATTTATCAAAAAATCCATCACTTCTGTGCGATTGATATGGGCAGTTTTTATTTGGATATCATCAAAGATCGTCAATACACGACACAAACCAATAGTTTGGCGCGACGTTCTGCTCAAACGGCGATGTTTCATATCATTGAAAGTCTCGTTCGTTGGATGGCGCCGATTTTAAGTTTTACTGCGGAAGAAATTTGGCAATATATTCCAGGCAAGCGTAATGAATCCGTCTTCTTAAATCGTTGGTATACCGATTTGCAAGCGATGGATGCGAATGCCGAAATGAACCAGGCTTATTGGGAAAAAATGCAACTCATTCGTAATGCAGTGAATAAAGAAATCGAAAATCAACGTAATGCCGGGTTGATCGGTTCAGCGTTGGAAGCCGATGTGAAATTGTATTGTGAGCCTGCATTAAAACAACAAGTGGATTTGCTCGGTAATGATTTGCGTTTTGTGTTGATTACCTCAGGCGCGGAAGTCTTATTGGCTGGCAACAATACCGCAGATTTGGTAGCAACAGAGGTGCCAGGACTGTGGCTGAAAGTCACGCCATTGACGTTTGCTAAATGTGAACGTTGTTGGCACCGTCTTGCGGATGTTGGTCGAGATGTGAAACATCCTGGCTTGTGTGGACGTTGTATTGTGAATGTTGATGGTGCTGGTGAAGTGCGTTTATACGCTTAAGCTTGTTTGCGGATGTGGATTATTCAGGAGTTATGAAATGTTACAAAAAATTACTCAGTCTGGCATCCGTTGGCTTTGGGTTGCTGTTTTTGTCATGGCATTGGATCGCGTGACAAAAATAGCAGCGCAGCACTATTTGACGGCCTATGAACCGGTGAATGTGGCGCCTTTTTTTAATTTCACCTTGGCCTATAACAAAGGTGCGGCTTTTAGCTTTTTAAGTGCGGCAAATGGCTGGCAGTCCTGGTTGTTTGGTTTGCTGGCAGTAGGTATCAGTGCCGCTTTAGTCGTGTGGATGTTGCGTTTGTCGTATCGTCAACGCTGGATTTCGATCGCGCTGGCTTGTGTGATTGGTGGTGCCATGGGAAATCTGTGGGACAGGCTAAGCTATGGGCATGTGATTGACTTTATTGATCTGTATGTGAAAACCTTGCATTGGCCGGTATTTAATGTGGCTGACTCGGCCATTTGCATTGGTGCTTTTATGCTGGTGTGTGATGCGCTGTGGAAGAAAGAATAGCTTTTTTGGAAAAGCTATCGATGGCTTGTTTTAAAAAATCAAAATCGGGATTAAAAGTTAATTTGGTATGTTTTTCTTTATTCCATCCCCATTGATAAAGTACATTCAAAACCAAGTATTCGGCTGTGTTATAAGGGCCGTAAGCGACCTTCTTACCAAAAGGTAATACCTCTTCAGCATGGCTTGCATCGATGTAATCACCCTGTAAACCATAATGCGAATTATTTGGCGCAATGGGCAAGCAGACATGGGAAATGCCGATAATATGCCATTTTGGATACGTTGCAGCTCGCGGGATGATGCGCGGGTCACTGTATTTTTCAGGATGATTCGTATAGACGATTAATTCGCTATTCTGGTCTGTGTGCTCTTGAAAATAAGCTAATGTTGCCTCACTGCTAACGGTTTTGTCCTCTTGGCTGATGCAGGCTAATACCGGATACGCCAAGGGTTTAGTGGTTTCGAGTTTACGAATTTTTTGAGTGAGTCGATAGACTTGGTAGGCGGCGTTAAAACACATGGATTGGTATTTTGTGTAGTCATTTTCTGCCGTGATGTGCACCCACTGTGCACGCGGAATAGCCCAGCTAATCGCACGGTGCCAATTAGTTAAAAACCCTAAAGAAGAATAAATTTTAATGGCGGGTGCTAGTAGAATTAATCCAATAACGCGATTGGGCAAGTGTTCTAAAGCGTGCATCAGTGCCAGTGAAGCGCCAGTTGAAAAACCCACTAAAAATAAATGATCGACGTCCTTTGAGAGGTTTGCAATACCATAGCGCATGGTTTGCAACCATTCCTCAAATGAGACATTCAAGAGTGCGCCGGGTACAGTCCCGTGACCAGGTAATAAAACAGCCCGTACTAACATGCCTTGTTCTTGTAAGTGTGCCCCTATGTCTCGCATTGCAAAGGGTGCGTCTAATAAGCCATGAATCAAGAGTGCGCCATAGCGGATCTTTTTGGTGTCATCTTTTTTAGGAATGAGCTCAAAGGGACTGTTCGCTTCAATGATGCGTTCGGCATCGGCATTCGTGAGATCTTGACGGTGTGTCTTAATGATGGTCTTGCATTGTGAAATATAATCGGCAAAATTCAGATTCAAATCATAGATGGGATACTTTATATGCGGATCTTGGTATAATGCGGAACTGGCCATAATGGTAGCTTAAATCCATTAAACATTAATTAACAATCATTGTAGAAATTATTATGCCAATTATCTATCAAAGAATTTTATTTTTTTGTGCACTTTGTTTGCCAGTGCTTGCCGTGGCGGCAACACATCCGGCGGGTATTGGTCAGGTTGCCAACAATATGCTGGAACCTGTTTATCTTGTTTCGGATTTTGTGAGTAGTGCTGCAATCATCATCGGCGGTACTTGTTTGTTTGGCGCATTCTTAAAATACATGCAGTATCGTATTAATCCACTAGCGGCACCCATGAGTACTGTATTGGTGTTATTCCTTATGGGCCTTGTGCTAGTATGCTTACCGTTAGCTTATAAGTTAACTGAAAGCGGTGTTCCTTTCCATTTGCTATAAGCAGATCTCTACATGAAAATATCACAATATAGTTTGATCCCTTTCTTCGTTTTGCTCACGACGTTGTTTTTAGCGGGATGTAAAACGCATCACAGTTACAATTATCTCATGACGCATCCTGCGGCTTTACAGCGCGAAGTCGCTCGCTGTTTGGCGGTCCCGAATACGGCTATTGATCCAGATTGTGTGATAGTAAGCAATGCTCAAAATGATTTTGAGACTGAAGTGGCTTCAGAGCGTGCGGATCCGCAAGGATACGGTAAAAAAATATTGGCTGCGCAATGGCAGTTAGTGACCCTTGCAAACGATATTGCGGCACTCCGTTCCAAATCCAATCTGGATTTAGTGAAATTGAAATTGGTAAAAAGAGCGTATCATGAGCAAGCTGCAAAAGTGAAAATCATGTGGAATGTGATTGCTGTCACGAATTGGGAATGAGTTTAGCGGTGATAAGGATGGTTGTGTAAGATGCTCCACGCACGATAAAGTTGTTCGGCTAGAATAATGCGAACCAATGGGTGCGGTAGAGTGAGAGGAGACAACGACCATTTTATCTCAGCTTTTTGTAATGCCGCTTTTGATAAACCATCAGGACCCCCCACTAATAAATCCACATCACGACTTTCGCTATGCCAGGTTTGTAATGCTTTGGCTAAGCGTTCAGTCGGCCATGCTTGTCCCAAGACATCCAATGCGATCACGAGATTGCCGGGTTTGATTGCAGCCAGTATTTTGTCGCCTTCTTTTTCAGTAATGCGCTGGATATCCGCTTGTTTGGTGCGCTTTTCAGGTGTGATTTCAATGAGTTTTAGCAAGTAGCCAGGAGGGAGACGTTTTGCGTATTCTGCATAGCCGCTTTCAACCCAGCTTGGCATTTTGTTGCCGACAGCAATGAGATTGATTTGCATGGGGTGGTTCCTTCGTCGGTTGGGTTGCGTTTTTGGCGCAACCCAAGAAATCACGTGACGTAGGGTTAGCTAAAAACCGCAAACCCAGCTGACAGTTTAAGGGTTTAGCTTTTTTGTTCGCGTTTCTTTTGCACGGGTTCCCAAAGGTCTTCTAAGCGGTAGAAGTCACGCATGGTGGGTAACATGATGTGAACCACTACGTCTGCCAAGTCGACAATCACCCAGTCGCCTTCACGTTCGCCTTCCATCTTGATGTAGCTGACTTTGTTTTGCTTGGCGGCTGTCACCACGCTTTCTGCCATGGATTTGACGTGCCGTGAAGAGCGACCGCTGCAGACTATCATCATGTCTGTGATGGTGGTTAAGCCACGGACATCGATAGTCACTAAGTCAATCGCTTTCAAATCGTTCAAGGTATCAATGGCTATTTTTTGTATTTGTTCAGCTTTCATTCCGTATTTCTCTATTTAGTTAAGTGTGGCGCATTATATTCTACTTATGCTGTATGTGCCATGTTCTTTGATGTAATTATATACACTGTCGGGTAGTAAAAAGCGGGGATTTCTGCCGGAGGCGATTTGTTTGCGTATATCGGTGGAGGAGATCTCAAGCGGTGTAACAGGATGAAGAAGAATATTGCCAGCTAAACTGTTATGTAAATCAATGGCATTGTGACGCAGGCGTTCTTTTAAGAGGTCGGCCACGATACCGGTTTGTGGCAGTTGATACTGTGGTCTGTGGGCGACAACAAGGTGGGCTAAGTCCAGGATGTTTTCCCATTGATGCCAGCTCGAAAAACTCAATAAAGCATCAATTCCCATGATCAGGCAAAATGGCGTGTTGGGCAGAAGGGCATGCAAGGTTTTTAAGGTATCGATTGTATAGGACGGCCCTTGGCGTTCAATTTCGCAAGGATCGACGGTGAACGCAGATTCTTTGGCAATGGCTTCTGTCACCATCTTTAAGCGCTGCTCTGGTGTGGCTACAGGCATTTTGCGGTGTACGGGTTGATAGCAGGGGACGAGGCGAACCTCGGCTAAATCCAGTGCCTGATAGAGCTCAAGCGCCATGCGTAAATGTCCAAAATGGACAGGGTCGAAAGTGCCGCCTAAGATGCCAATGGGTTGTTTTAAATGAGGCATATGATCAGTTCATTGTTCGGGTTAAATATATGGGCTAATAACTTCCGCCCACGCTAGTTGGTTATTATAACACTTCCGGTCAGTTTTAATGTCAGAAGTTGTAGCTCATCCCAGGCATTGCCCGTTTGCGCGCCTTTGACAATTCGGTCAATCTTGGCGCAGTGTGCGAGTAAGGTTAAGCAGTCTGCCTGGGAATGTTGTTGTAGAAAACGGCGGACACTGGGTTGGCGCTTTTCCCAAATACGGAACTTGGAAAAGAGTGTGTTTAAAGGTGCGCCTTGTTTCATTTGTTTGGCAATGTCTGCTAACGTCCGCACTTCACGTGCCAGTGCCCACAAGATCAGAATGGGCTCGACATCTTCCGCGCGCAAATTATCAAGGATGCGGATACAGCGCTGGCTATTGCCGGAGAGCGCGCACTCAACCAGGCTGAAAATATCAAATCGTGCATTGTCGGTGACGGCTTGTGCGATAGCGTGATGGTCTATTACGCCAGTGATTTGGAGTAAGCCAATTTTTTCGATTTCTTGTGCGGCGGCAAGTAAGTTACCTTCCACTTGATCGGCAAGTAATTTTGCTGCATCGGGTGTGAATTGCAGACCGGCTTTTTTGGCGCGTTGCATGATCCAGGTGGGTAATTGTTGTAATGGAATAGGCCAAACTTGTAGTACGACGCCGCTTTTTTCTAATGCTTTGTGCCACGCTGTTTGTTCTGTGCGGCTATCAAATTTATTTGAGGTGATGATTAAAATCGTATCGGGTAAGGGTGAGGCTGCAATGTCTTGTAATATTTTGCTGGCGGCATTGTTAGGTTTTGATCCGGCCAGATGCAGTTCGACTATCCGTTTGGTCGCAAACAACGAAAGACTGTGTGCTTCGGCGTATAATAATTTTCCCCAGTCAGAGCCGGTTTCAACGGTCAGCGACTGACGTTCAGTAAAGCCGGCTTTGCGTGCTGCGGCGCGAATCTGATCTAAGGCGTCTTGAGCCAGAAGCAATTCATCTGTGCTAATGATGTAGATGGGCGCTAAGGTTTTTGCAAGATGTTGCTCTAGCTGCTGGGAGGAGAGTTTCATTGATCGCTAACCTTTTTTTGGCACACTGGCGGCCGGTTCTGTTTGCATCAAGGCATTGGTCACATCCAGAGAAGACAAGTGGCGCATGATGGTGAAAATGATCGCGCGACGCATGAGTTGGAATAAGTTACTTTGCTCGTTGCTGCCACCTAAGATTTGATTCGCTTGAATGGTGACCGTGCGAGTTTCCGTGGCTTCTTGTCGGTTAGCAATAGGTCTGCCATGGGGATCTGTTAATTGATAAGCGACTATGAGTGTTAAATTGTAAACGCGAGTTTGTTGTGTGCCGCCGACGCTAAGCAATTGTTGTACTTGTCTTTCGTTGATGATCTCAAGAATGGCCGAGGCACTTTGCGGTGTTTCTGCAAAATGCACGCCCGATTGTTTGAGTGCTTGCTTTAAGAAGCGTATGAGTTGGCTATAAGGATCTTGTGATTGGATATACAGATTATGCAAAGGCGGCGCGAGCGGCTCGGATCCACGTAAATGAAATCCACAGCTAGTGAGCAGCAAAAGTGAGATAACTAAAAGCAGTTGCCGAATCGCGCTTTGCATTTATTTGTCCCCAGCGACAATATTGACAAGTCGGCCAGGCACGGTAATGATTTTTTTCACTACTTTGTCTGCAATAGCTGCTTTCACTTTCGGATCATTTAACGCTAGTCCTTCTATGATGCTGGTTTCTGCATCGGTTGGCACTTGAATGTGACTGCGTAATTTTCCATTGATTTGCACGACTAACTGGATTTGATCAATCTTTAGTGCGGTGGCGCTGGCTTTTGGCCAGGGTGCATTCAGGATGATGCCATCGTAACTGAGGTTTTCCCAGAGTTCATGCGTCATGTGCGGCGCAATCGGAGCAAGCAGGCGTAATAAAATACTGAAACCTTTATGCGTCATGCAAGGTTTAATGTCGATGGCCTCGCTGTTGCTGCTTTCTGGTAGTTTGGCCAGTAAATTCAGCAGTTTCATGCAGCTTGAGACAACGGTATTAAATTGCAGTCTTTCATAGTCATATCTGGCTTGTTCGAGGATATCGTAAATTTGTCGTAATGCTTCGCGTTGTTTGGAATCGGTTTTATCCCAATCCATGGTCGCAGCGGTATTATTTTTGATGGCTTGATTTTCTTTTTTAATCAAATCACGATTTTCATAAGCAAATGCCCAGACGCGTTTTAGGAAACGATGCGCGCCTTCCACACCGCTATCAGACCATTCCAGATTTTGTTCTGGGGGTGCTGCGAACATAATAAATAAACGGACAGTGTCAGCGCCATAGCGATCGATCAATGGTTGCGGATCGACAGTGTTCCCTTTGGATTTGGACATCTTGATGCCTTCGTGTAGCACCATGCCTTGTGTGAGTAATTTTGTGAAGGGTTCATCCGTATTCAACAAGCCTTCATCGCGCATCAATTTGTGGAAGAAGCGCGCGTAGAGTAGATGCATGACGGCATGTTCTACGCCACCAATGTATTGATCGACTGGTACCCAATAATTGGCACGACCATCGAGCATGGATTTGTCCTGTTTTTTGCAGGTAAAACGTGCGTAGTACCAGGAAGATTCGAAGAAGGTATCGAATGTGTCGGTTTCGCGCTCGGCGGGTTTTCCGCATTGAGGGCATTGGGTTTTGTAAAATTCTGGCATGGCTTTTAATGGTGAGGCAACGCCTTCAAAGCTAACTTTTTCAGGTAATACGACAGGCAAATCTTTTGCACCAACCGGTCCGCAGTCAGGGCAATAGATAATAGGGATAGGAGCACCCCAATAACGTTGTCGTGAAATACTCCAGTCACGTAAGCGGAAGTTCACGCGGCGTTTGCCTTGGTGATTTGTTTCTAATGAATCAATGATCTCTTTTGCGGCCGAGGCGGAAGGCAGGCCACTGAATTGTGCTGAGTCCATCAGTTTGCCAGATTCGACAAATGCACTGCTGGTATAGTCCCAATGACTGCCATCGGTAGGTGTAATAACAGGCTTTAGGGCTAGTTGATATTGTTTTGCGAAGTCAAAGTCGCGTTGATCGTGAGCGGGAACCGCCATGACAGCGCCTGTGCCATAATCCATCAGGACGAAATTGGCGACCCAAATAGGAATGGGTTCTTGCGTAATGGGATGTAGAGCGGTGAGGCCTGTGGCCACGCCTTTTTTCTCAATCGTGGCAAGATCGGCTTCAGAGACTTTGGTGTTTTTGCACTCATCCAGGAATTTTTGTAACGCAGGATTATTTTCGGCGGCTTGTTTTGCCAGTGGATGTTGTGGTGCCAGGGCAATGTAGGTAACGCCAAATAAGGTGTCTGCGCGTGTGGTAAAGATAGTGAGTTTTTCGTTAGTGTCTTTTAGCGGGAAGTAAACTTCCGCGCCTTCTGAGCGGCCAATCCAGTTTTTCTGCATTAAACGGACTTGTTCAGGCCAGTGTTCGAGCTTGTCTAAATCATTGAGTAGTTGATCGGCGTAAGCGGTGATTTTAAGAAACCATTGCGAAATTTCGCGACGTTCAACGAGTGCGCCGGAACGCCAGCCGCGACCATTGATCACTTGTTCATTGGCGAGAATGGTTTGATCGACAGGGTCCCAATTGACTTCAGCATTTTTTTTGTAAACCAAGCCTTTTTCAAAGAGCTTTAAGAAGAACCATTGTTCCCAGCGATAATAGCTAGGGTCACAGGTTGTCAGCTCGCGGCTCCAATCAAACGCAAAACCTAAGCGCTTTAACTGATTGCGCATGTAATCGATATTTTTGTAGGTCCATTCAGCGGGTGGGACTTTATGTTGGATGGCAGCATTTTCTGCCGGTAAACCGAAGGCATCCCAACCCATGGGTTGGAGTACATTTTTGCCGAGCATGCGCTGATAACGAGAGACAACGTCTCCAATCGTGTAATTACGCACGTGCCCCATGTGCAGATTACCGCTAGGGTAGGGGAACATGGATAAGCAATAAAATTTCTCTTTGCTCAAATCTTCATTGGCTTGGAAATAATTGCGTTCATCCCAAAGTGACTGGGTGTTTTTTTCTATTTCTTGGGGGTTATATTGCTCATCCATAGGTATTTTCATTCTCGAAATTCAAATGAGAGTTAGGATACCTTAACCAAATGGAATAGCAAGACTTGGGCTATTTTGGCAGCCCGCTCTACGTCCCGCGGCTTGTCCGCGGGATCCAGTGCGCCTGAAAGGAACCCTTAAGATGAAGTGATTTATATGGAGAATTGCTAGGTTGGTCTGGAT
>JARLJO010000003.1 GCA_031291175.1 Gammaproteobacteria bacterium | reverse complement strand
CCTTCCTCACATTTAGTACCGCACAATGCTTGGACATTTATGTGGGCGAATTAACCATGACATTAGCGTGCATGTCAAATGTCGACGTAAATGATTCAACAGATATGTACAGAAAATGTGGGTGTCAAATGTTGAAGAATGTGTGTTACATTCTGTCAAGCAGCCGACCAAAGTTCAAAGGCTTATATCTAACGAGGGGATCATTGCTTCATGCTCATACCTTGTTCAATCATATTCAAGCATCGTCGAAGACAGTTGTCCACTTTGACTTTGGTTGTAATCACATAATTGACTGAGCAGCTGAACATGACTGTCAGAAATATGAAACACTATAACTCGGTCAAAACGAGACTTTATCTAATGCAAACACTTGCAAATATAATTTAAACTAATTGCAAATCTCATCATATTGTTTTCAGTCAGCTATACTTCAGATCGATAAAGTTACAAGAATTTGTTCTCAGAAACACGTTTTCAGCTAAAATGCTCCACCACTATGGATTTGAGGGATGCATCCACCGAATCAATCGCAACGTAACCGGAGGGGCTATTGGCAGCCAGTACACATCGGACCTAGCCGACAAGTTTACATCCTGGCTGTGCAATCAAAATTGAACTCGGTAATGATTCAACGACATTTTCTGATTGGGTGCCTTACATATGTCGAGCCAAATTTGCCTAAGCTTTTTGGGTTGTCACTTATGTCGAAGCTGTAATTCCTTACAGTGACGGTGCGCTCGAGCTGCAGCTGGCAACAATTTGATTGAGAGCGGAGTTTTCACACCTCCCCTCAGCCCAGTCTGGTCAAGCGACGCAGTGGGTTAGGCGTCGCGGTTCGCCGGAGAATCTGGGCTACCGTTCAATCCGACTCGGACGCAATCCGAGCGACGCGTTCGAGTAAAGTCCCTCTTCTTTTGTTGCAGCATCCAGCAGCCACATGCTAATATGACGCTGCTGGTGTCGGGGCCGTTGTCCCCTTTTGTTTGCTCTGAATCTGGTGTCCGCAAGTTCGCGTCGGCCGGCCGTCTCTCTCGGTCTCAAAGCGACAATGACGGCAGAGCGCTCGGTTTCTCTTTTCGGCCACTCACACGCGGAGCTCGTTGCTACCGCGTGCCGGCGTGCGATCGCGAACAGGGCCCAGGGCCCCAGCATTTTCCTCCCTCCCTCCCCATCAACTCTCTCTCGCAGAAGCTGCGCCATGTACTGTCCATCTCACTTAAGATAAGCCTTCGCAAAAGACAGTGCAAACATGCTTAAAATAAACATTAAAACATGTTTGAGGGGTGTCGAGCATGCTAGGCCTCTTAGTTGCCATTTTATGGAAAGACGCAAAATGACTGCGCCTTTGAGACACATCGCTGAGACACTAGTGCCGTACCACCGCGTACCAACCATACCTACCACGTAGTGTTCTCCTGCATGCCAGCAACCTGTAGATGCGATTTCAGCTTGGGACTCCTTGGCACTGGTCGCTACCGTACGAATGAAAGTGAAATGCCAGTCAAAAGTTGGTCGGCTTTTGGTCAGTGAAATGGTCGGCGCTAAGGATCATACAAATAGGTTGGCGTGGCAAGATATGAACATCAAACAGGTTTGGCGTGGTTTTGGTGCGCTGGCATCGATTTCCCATCGAGATCGCGCAAAAGATCTATCTTAACCCTTCGTAGACGGATGGGTCCCGATTGGGACCCAGCGAGCTCTTGCATGCTGCAACTTTCGAGCGCGGTTTGATCATGGCAATCTGAGCGCATGTATGGATAGAGTGGCCATGCAGCTACGCGTGCAAGGGATTGAATGCCCTGCCATGCAT
>JARLJO010000041.1 GCA_031291175.1 Gammaproteobacteria bacterium | reverse complement strand
GTGTTTTTTTTTTAATTAGGTAAAAAACCTCAACCTCCGGGGGGTGGACCAGTTTAACAAAAAAACACTCTAATGGTTTTAAAAGCGCGGAAACCGGTGCAAACGCCACGGTACGTCGGAGTTCTTCTGTGCACTGTATGTCGGAGTTCTCAGTGCACGGTACGTCAGAGTTCTCTGCGTAGCTTATTATTTGTCGAAACCGGATGTGACGGGGTAGCGGCGGTCGCGTCCGAAGGCGGTATTGTTGATGCGTATGCCGAGGGGCGATTGACGACGTTTGTATTCGTTTCGATTAATCATTTTGATGACACGTGAGACAGTTGCTTGATCAAAACCCGAGGCGACAATTTCGTCTAGGCTTTTTTCCTGGTTTAAATAGAGTTCGAGAATTTGATCTAGTTCAGCATAAGGCGGAAGGCTGTCTTCGTCTTTTTGGTCGAAGGCGAGTTCAGCGGTGGGTGGTCGATCGATGATACGTTGTGGAATAATGGGATCAATGCGATTGCGGTAGTTCGCTAATTCGTAGACTAATGTCTTGGGTACGTCTTTTAGTACGCAGAAGCCGCCTGCCATATCACCATAAAGTGTGGAGTATCCTACGGCAAGTTCGCTACGATTGCCGGTGGTCAATACTATACTGCCGAACTTGTTTGATAGAGCCATCAATAGGATGCCACGACAACGCGCCTGGATGTTTTCTTCAGTAATATCAACTTTTGTTTCGGCAAATTGAGGTGCAAGGCTAGATAAAATAGCAGTAAACATCGGTTCGATCGAGATGGTTTCACTCTGGACACCCATGTGTTTTACCATCGCAATTGCATCTTCATTGCTGATGTCGGCTGTGTAGCGCGAAGGCATCATGACTGCTTTGACTTTATCTTTACCTAAGGCATCAACTGCAATGGCTAAAGTGAGAGCCGAATCTATGCCGCCTGATAAACCAATCAAAGCACCGGGAAAGCGATTCTTTTGTATGTAATCTCTAACACCCATTACCAACGCTTGATAAATTCTTTCGTTTTCGTCGGGTAACACTATAGGGGATTGCTGCACTTTTGTGTCTGCGGCAGAAACTTCCAGGTCCACAGGAAATAGTGTTTCTTTAAAGAAGCCAGCATGTTGGCAAAGAGTGCCGTTGCTGTCGACTACCATGGAGCCACCATCAAAAATTAAATCGTCTTGACCGCCAACACAGTTTACATAAACGATGGGAATCCCATTGGCTTTCGCGCGTTTGGCTAGCATGTCTTCACGACGGTGCTGTTTGTTGATTTCAAATGGCGAGGCATTCGGCGACAAAATAAGGCGAGCGCCTTGGGTCGCGGCTTGTTGCGCAGGTCCCGCAAACCAGAGGTCTTCACAAATGGTAATGCCGACAGGGATGCCATGAATAGGCACTACGCTTGCTGAATCGCCGGGGATAAAATAACGTTTTTCATCAAATACGCCGTAGTTAGGTAAGTGTTGTTTGGCATATCGGGATAAAATAGTTCCGTTGTAAATGAGCGAGCAGGAGTTATGTAATCCTTTCGAGTTGGCATGGGGGTGGCCAATGAGGCAGTGAATGTCTCGGACTGTTTCTTTAAATGTATTGACGGCGTCATTGGCGGCATTGATAAAGGATGGTCGTAATAATAGATCTTCTGCAGGGTAGCCTGTGATGCTCAATTCTGGAAATACGATAATGTCTGCTTTTAGTGTGTCTCTGGCTGTGTTTGCTGCTTCAATGTGCTTTTTCAAATTTCCTGGGATATCACCGACAATGAGATCCAATTGTGCCATGACAATGCGTAGTTTTTTAGACATGATCGTTACCTAGAGACAAAGGGTTGAATTCTAAAGGCTGTGTTTTGCCAGGGTCAAGAAATAGCTGTTTGGTCTTGACTGATTGGTCGTCACAGATAACTAGCATTAGCACGGAATCTTTGCTATCAAAACAGCTATCCACAACGATGCCAGCAGGGCCTTCCTCATAAATGTCGCTGCCGGGTAGCGGGCAAACGGATGCTGTGGCACGGGCTTGATACATCCTCTTTTTTAATTGTCCGCGATAATGCATGCGGGCGATGATCTCTTGTCCTGTGTAGCAGCCTTTTTCAAAGCTAACGCCGTTTAATAATTGCAGATTGATTTCGTGCGGTAAAAATTTGCCGATGGTTGACTCATATAAGCCCGGAATGCCTGCTGTAATATTCCAATATTTCCAAGTGTTAAGCGGATCAGTTAAAGCTTTAGATTGGAGCTGAATGGCAATATCGTCTATGGCGTTTTTATCGCCGAGCAGTTCATATCGGGGTTCATCGCCCGCTAATCGTATAATCAGTAAGTTATCTTCTGGTGCTGTCGTATCCGCGAGTTCAGGGAGCAGCGGAAAGATTTTTTGGAGCCCATCACCGGTAAAGCCCGCCCGATGGAAGCTGCTACTCGCATCCTGCAGTGTCACTTTGAAAAATACGGCATATTTTTTGAAGGCATCAATGGCAGAAGGAATGAGGGCGGCGGGCATTTGCAGATAATAATTTTCATGAAAGGAGAAGAGGCGAAATAAACTTAAAATTCGCCCCTGCGGGTTACAATGGGCACCTAAAAGGCTTTGCGTGGCAGAGATCTGGTTAAGATCGCAGGTGATTTGACCTTGCAAAAATTTTTTCGCATCCACGCCCGCAATATGTAGCAAGCCAAGAAGCGTTAAATCAATGGTGGTATTCGTTGTAACAGCATTCATGTGTTGTTTAAACCTTGATCTATTAGAGTTCTGTTAAGAATGCTACTATAATGACCTCTAGAGCTCTTTTCAGCAACTATCCCATGTGGAATATAAAATGATAACAAAAACCCAGTCAGCGTTAATTCTCGTTGATATACAAAACGATTTTTGTGGGGGTGGTAGTCTAGCTGTGCCTGATGGCGATGCTATTGTACCCTTAGCGAATCAATTACAGCCGCATTTTCAATTGGTGATTGCAACCCAGGACTGGCACCCTCAGGATCACATGAGTTTTGCTTCAAACCATCCGGGTCATCAAGTGGGTGAGGTGATGGTATTAAATGATCTGAATCAAGTGTTATGGCCTAACCATTGCGTACAAGATTCGCATGGGGCTGAGCTTCATCCTGCGCTGGATATCACTCGCATTAACAAAATAGTATTTAAGGGCGTAGACAGAACGATTGATAGCTACAGTGCTTTTTTTGATAATGCTCATTTGCGGTCAACTGGACTTGCTGATTATCTGAAAGAACATGGCATTCAAGATGTTTATATAATGGGTCTGGCGACGGATTATTGTGTGAAATTTTCTTGCATTGATGCTGCTACATTAGGTTTTAATACTCATGTGATTATTGATGCTTGCCGTGGAATTGATTTGGCGGTGGGTGATATTCAAAAATCCATTCAGGAAATGGAAGAGCATGGTGTTACGGTTCTGAAATTTCAGGATGTCATTGCAAAAGATTTTTAATAAATATCTCGTATTCACTTGGCGTTTTACTCATAGCACAGAGAGCTCCGACGTACCGTGGTTTGTCCACAGTATCGTATCTGGCGATTGAAAATTGAAACCTGGTTCGAGAGTTTTCTGGATACCGTGGACAAGCCACGGTACGTAGGGGTTTGAGCATTGAAACTCATTCACTTCCACGTTGTGGAGGTGAATTTAAAAAAAACGGGGTGACAGGGCAGGTTGGCTTTTTCGCGCGGAGTTAAACTCCCACGGAAAAGTTAATCTACCCTGACAGGATCCAGTCATACTTTCGTTGTCCGTTAGGCGGCAAGTTTTAGGAAAGCCATTCCATAATTTCGGCAGGATGATGGATATACCCATCCGCATTCCATGTTTTAGGATCTTCATCACTGGCAATATAACCATACATTGCGACTACCACAGGAGTGCCAGCCGCTTTACTGGCGATGATGTCAATTTCTGCATCGCCGACATACAGGCATTCGCCAGGCTTCTGATTCAAGAGCTCACACGCTCTTAAAACAGGCTCAGGATGAGGTTTGCGATTGGCGAGAGTGTCGCCACTGATGACACAGTTAGCACGATCATTCAGTTTTAAGCGCTTCAGCAGCTCTGCCGTAAATCGTCCGGGTTTGTTGGTGACGATTCCCCAAGGTATACCGGTATTTTCGAGGTGAGTTAAGATGCTTTCCATGCCGGGAAAAAGTTGTGTCGTATCAAACATGTGTTCTTCATAATATCCTAATAGCTCATCACAAAGCCCAAGATACTCAGGATGATCTTCATCCATGTTTAAGCCGAGTTTGAGTAAGCCTTTGCAGCCACGCCCCACCGAAGGTCGAATCACCGGTAAAGACAAGGGAGCTAAACCGCGCGCTTGCAGGATGCGATTTAATGCCTGGCTGAGGTCAACGGCGGTATCCAGTAGTGTGCCATCTAAATCAAATAATATCCCTTTGGCGATCTGTTTTTCTCTGGACATAGCAAACCTATTTTTTCAGGTGGAGAAGATAATTAACTGAGACATCGTCTGTTAATTTATATTGTTTGGTTAACAAATGGTAAGTCATACCATTCATTTCTTTAATCGATAAGCCAGCTTGTCTGGTCCATTCTCCCAATTCTGATGGGCGAATGAATTTTGCATAATCATGAGTGTTTTTTGCTAATAATTTTAAAATATATTCTGCACCCACAATGGCAAAAAGATAAGACTTCATATTGCGATTAATGGTGGAGAAAAAAATATCACCACCAGGCTTAACCAGTTTTGCGCACGCATTGATCACAGAGATGGGGTCGGGAACATGCTCAAGCATTTCAAGGCAGGTGACCACGTCATATTGCTCAGGCCTTTGGGCCGCCATATTTTCGGCGGTGTCTAATATGTATTCAACTTTGGCGCCTGATTCTAAAAGGTGTAATTTAGCGACGCTGAGCCCCGCTTCACTCATATCTAGGCCCGTGACCTTGGCACCCAGGTTTGCCATACTTTCGGATAAAATACCACCACCGCAGCCAATATCGATCACAGTTTTACCCTTTAATGGGGCTCTTTGATTGATATAGTCTAATCGCAGCGGATTGATGTCATGTAATGATTTTAATGGGCCATTCCTGTCCCACCATTGGGAAGCTTGTTCGCTGAATTTAGCGATTTCTACGGGATCGATATTTTGATTGGTCATTGATGATACACCTTGCGATTTACTTACTTGCCAGTAAGTATAATATCTGTTTATCATACATAACTGTAGTGCCCAGATACACACAAAAATCTGGGCATTCTTCTTTTATACTTTTGACAAAGGGAATTTAACACAATGAAAAAGATTATTGCGATAGCAGTTTTGGCTACAGTAGCAGCAACAGGCGCATTTGCTGATGATGCAACAGCTCCTACCATTCAATCACAACAAGTGACAACCGATTCAAATGGCAATACATCTTCAAGCACCACAACAGCACAACCAGCTACAGGCACCAGCACAACAACCACTAACTCAACCGATAAAAATGGTCAGCAATCAACACAAACCACACAAACAACCCCAGATTCAACCACCACAACCACTGTAAAACCATAATTGGTTAGGTGAGATCTGCGGTACTACGGTTCCGTGTTTTGAGTTAATGAAACCCTGCTATTGCAGGGTTTTTTCATTGTTGGAGTCGATGAAAAGGACGAATATATGAAAAATAGCAATCCACAGCCCATTTTTTTGAAAGACTATACGGTTCCAGATTATCTTATTGATAAAATAGAATTGGATGTGAATCTCGGCGAAGACGCGACGATTGTTAAATCCCATATGTTTGTAAGAGCCAATCCCGCTAGTCAAAAAGTGATGCCTAATTTGGTTTTACGCGGTGAAGAATTGGAACTGCAAGCAGTGACCTTGAATGGCCAAGTATTGAAAGCGAATGAGTATCGAGTGACCGCGGATTCGTTAACCATTTTGAATGTGCCTAATACTTTTGAATTAATCATACAAACGCGTAATAAACCCCAAGATAATACGGCTTTAAGCGGACTTTATAAGTCCAGCGGAAATTTTTGTACGCAATGTGAGCCGGAAGGTTTTCGTCGCATTACTTATTTTTTAGATCGTCCTGATGTGATGTCGAGTTTTACAACGACAGTGACTGCGGATGCAACGCGTTATCCTGTATTGCTATCCAATGGTAATCCGGTTGCAAAAGGCCAATTAGAGGGCGGTAAACATTGGGTGCGTTGGGAAGATCCCTTCAAAAAACCCAGTTATTTATTTGCCTTAGTCGCGGGGGATTTAGAATTCATTGAAGATTTTTTTGTAACGCAATCAGGTCGTCGCATTACGCTTCGCATTTATGTTGAGAAAGGGAATACGGATAAATGTGCGCATGCCATGCAGGGCGTAAAAAAAGCAATGCGTTGGGATGAAGAGAATTTTGGGCGTGAATATGACTTAGATATTTATATGCTAGTGGCCGTCAGTGACTTTAATATGGGTGCGATGGAGAACAAAGGCTTAAATATTTTTAATACCAAATATATTTTAGCAAAGACTGATACGGCGACAGACGATGATTTTATTCATGTGGAATCGGTTATCGCGCATGAATATTGTCATAATTGGACGGGTAATCGTATCACTTGTCGTGATTGGTTTCAGTTGAGCTTGAAAGAAGGGCTGACGATTTTTCGGGATCAATCTTTTACGGAAGATACTACCTCTAAAGCGGTTGCAAGAATTCGAGATGTGAACGTGTTGCGAACGCAACAATTTCCGGAAGACGCGGGCCCATTGGCGCATCCTGTGCGTCCTGATTCCTATATTGAAATCAATAACTTTTACACTGCCACCGTTTATAACAAAGGCGCTGAAGTTATACGCATGATGAAAACCATTTTAGGCGCTGCTTTGTTTCGCAAAGGCATGGATTTGTATTTTGATCGTCACGATGGTCAAGCGGTGACAATTGATGATTTTGTCAAAGCCATGGAAGATGCTTCAAAAATGGATTTGGGTCAGTTCCGACTTTGGTATAGCCAGGCGGGAACGCCGGTTTTGATGATTGAAGATCATTACGATGCAACTACTAAAACCTATCAGCTAACCATTAAGCAAACGTGTCCGCCGACACCGGGTCAACCGTTAAAAAAACCTATGCATATTCCGGTTAGAATGGGTTTGATCACGATGGAAGGTGTTGAAATTCCGGTTGAACAGTCTGTTATTCACGTTAAAAATGCGGTTGATGTATTTGAATTTAAAAATATTCCCTCAAAACCTATTCCTTCCTTGTTACGCGGTTTTTCGGCGCCCGTTAAGTTGCAGTACCATTATTCGGATGAAGCATTAGCTGTTTTATTTCGCCATGATAGTGATGAATTTAATCGGTGGGAGGCTGGGCAAAAATACGCAGTCAATGTATTGTTACGTTTAGTGGCGGCTTATCAAGCGAAGGAGCCATTAAAAATACCGGCGGATTACATTGCATCATTTCAGCATGTGTTGCAAACACAGCAGCAAGATAAATGGTTATTGGCGGAGATGTTGGCTTTGCCATCTGAAAAATATTTGGCGGAACAGATGTCAATTGTCGATGTGGATGCAATTCATGTTGCGCGTGAATTTCTGTTAAATGAAATAGCGACACAAGCGAAAACATTATTTCAAACGGTTTATCAGCAAAATACGGATTTGAAAAGTGGGGAGTTTGATGTGGCAGAGGTAGGTAAGCGTCAGTTAAAAAATCTCTGTCTTGCTTATCTTATGTTGTTACCGGATGCTGCGATTTACGAAAATGTCGGTATGCATCAATTTAAGCAGTCGATTTCTCATAATATGACTGATGCCATGGCAGCCTTGAGATCACTTACTAATGTGAGTGGGCCGCAGCGGGAAAAATCCTTGCAAGAATTTTATCAAGCCTGGAAAAACGATCCTTTGGTTGTTGATAAGTGGTTTGCTCTACAAGCGACATCCAAGGCGCCGGGCGCACTCTCAGAGGTGAAAAAATTATTACAGCATGAAGCGTTTGATATTAAAAATCCCAACAAAGTATATTCATTGATTGGGGCTTTTGGCGGTCAGAATATGTTTCAGTTTCATGCTGTTAATGGTGAAGGATATGCGTTTTTGTCCGAAACGATTCAGAAATTAGATGCGCTTAATCCGCAAGTGGCTGCCAGAATGGTTAAGCCATTGATTGAGTGGAAACGTTTTGATAAGACGCGACAGGAGTTGATGCGAAAACAACTTGAAATTATTTCGCAGAATAAAACAATTTCTAAAGATGTCTATGAGTTAGTGAGTAAAAGCTTGGAATAGATTTTTTCAGTAAGAAAGAGGCTTCCGTTGTTTTTTGGCGGAGGTGATGTTGATTTTGTTTAGGAGAAAAGTATGTCAGTTAGCACGAAAAAAACCCGCATCGAATCCGATAGCATGGGTAAAATTGAAGTCGCCGAGGATGTGTATTGGGGTGCGCAAACAGAGCGTTCTTTGCATCATTTTGAAATTGGCCATGACCTTATGCCACGCGAACTGATTCGCGCTTTTGCTACGTTAAAAAAAGCAGCGGCCATGGCGAATGAAGAATTAGGTTTGTTGCCAGCAGATAAAGCAAAGTTGATTGTGGCAGCTGCAGATGAAGTGATAGCGGGCAAATTAAACGATCAATTCCCTTTGCGAATTTGGCAAACCGGTAGTGGTACGCAAACCAATATGAATGTGAATGAAGTGATTTCTAATCGTGCGATAGAGATGAGTGGCGGCGTGCGTGGTTCTAAAAATCCGATTCATCCTAATGATCATGTGAATCGATCACAGTCTTCCAATGATACTTTTCCAACGGCGATGCATATTGCTGCTGCGGAAGGAGTTGTTCAGCGTTTATTGCCTTCTATTAAAGCGTTGCGTGACTCGTTTGAGGCCAAGCAGCGTGAATTTAATTCTATTGTTAAGGTGGGCAGAACGCACTTACAGGATGCGGTGCCTTTGACTTTGGGGCAAGAGTTTTCGGGTTATGTTGCGCAACTTTCTGCTGCGATGAGAAATATTGAAGCGACATTGCCAGGGTTATATGAGCTTGCGTTGGGTGGTACGGCGGTGGGTACGGGATTAAATTCTCATCCAAAATTTGCGAATTTGTCAGCGGAAAAAATTGCTGAGTTAACCGGATTGCCTTTTGTTTCCGCACCGAATAAATTTGCGGCGTTGGCGGCACATGATGCGATGGTTTTTGCCAGTGGTGCTTTGAAGACTTTAGCTTGTGCGTTGATGAAGATTGCTAATGATGTACGCTGGTTGGGTTCCGGTCCGCGCGCAGGTTTGGGCGAGTTGATTTTGCCTGAGAATGAGCCAGGTTCGTCTATCATGCCAGGCAAAGTGAATCCTACGCAATGCGAAGCAATGACGATGGTTTGTGTGCAAGTCATGGGGAATGACGCAACAATTGGTTTTGCTGACTCGCAAGGTAATTTTGAATTAAACGTGTTTAAGCCGGTTATTATTCATAATTTTTTACATTCGGTGACATTGCTGGCGGATGCGGCGCGCATGTTTAGACTGTATTGCGTTGATGAATTGAAAGCGGATGAGAAGCGTATTCGTTTCTTTGTGGATAATTCTTTGATGTTGGTGACGGCTCTTGCGCCTAGAATTGGTTACGATAAAGCGGCTGAAATTGCGCATAAAGCATTTCATGATAATAGCTCTTTGTTGGAAGCTTGTTTGGCGTTGGGTTATTTGTCTGAGCAGGAATTTAAAGAATTAGTTCGTCCTGAAACGATGACGGAGCCACAGGCTTAACGAATAATGACTGGGGTCCTGTCATTGTATGTGTTTTTTCGTGCTCGCAAGCTCCGCGCGCAAAAAACACATACGGTGCCATCCCGTTTTTTTATAAAAAAGCCCCGGAACGAGCGTGCATCAAGTCATTGCCAATAAAGACAGCAAGAATGTTTTTGTAGCACGGACTAAAACCCCCACAAAAAACGTGGGGGTTTTAGTCCGTGCTACGCGGGAGATTAATGTAAGATCGGTAGTAATCCGATTAAACCATCCGCCAACATCCCAACAGCAATTGCCATGATAATCATTCCCATGATTCGGGTGACTACTTTGATCACAGATGGACCCACCACTTTAGCAATGGTATTTCCAAAAAATAAAATCACACCCATGCTAATTGCCAAGGCACAGCAAACCCCAGACATCCAAAGTTTGTCCGTGAGTTGGGGGTAATCATTGCCAGCAATGATTAGCGTGCTGATGGCGCCCGGACCAATGATGACCGGTAAGGATAGGGGGACAACAGCGATGGATTCTTGTGATTTGGCTGCCTCGTCATCACCTTCGGTATGATTGACGGGGCTTTCTTTCGATTGAAGCATGGAGAGGCCCATTAACAGCAGGATGATGCCGCCCGCAAAGCGAAATGAAGAGATTGTGATATCTAACAGGGTCAAAATGTCTTTGCCCGTCCAGACGGTGGCCAGCATGATAACAATCATTGCAAAAATGGATGTTTTGGCTATTTTACGTTGTGCAACGACCGTGGATTTTTTCGTTAAATCTAAAAAAATCGATAAAGAGCCCAGTGGGTTCATCATCACAATCATAGCGACGACAAATTTTACGGTTTCAGCGGCGGTCATGTTGTTTACCTATTCTTGACATAAGAAGTGGGGTAGCTCTTTTAAAAGCCAGGGGTTTAAATGTGCGCACATGATAACTAAATCCGCGAAAACTCGCTAGTCAAAGGTTGCTTTGCTGACCTTATAAATTCCCGTACAATAATTCCCATTCGCCCCTAAGGAGATAACGATGAGCAGAATATATAACTTCAATGCCGGTCCCGCTATGTTGCCGGAAGATGTCTTAAAGCAAGCCCAGGCGGAGTTGTTAGACTGGCATGGTATTGGCATGTCTGTCATGGAAATTGGCCATCGCACGCCGGAATTTATCGCTGTTGCTGAGCAGGCGGAGGCGGATCTCAGGGATCTTATGGCCATTCCCAAAAATTACCGTGTTTTGTTTTTGGCAGGTGGAGCGACCGCTCAGTTTGCTATGGTACCGATGAATTTTTTTGGTAGCAAAAGTACAGCGGATTACATTGATACGGGCATATGGTCCAAAAAGGCCATTGCCGAAGCTAAGCGATATGGCACGGTTAATCTGGCGGGTGAAGTACGTAAAGGCGATTTGATTTCCATTCCAACACAATCTGAATTGAAGCTAGATCCCAATGCTGCCTATTTGCATTATACGCCAAACGAAACGATCGAAGGCGTTGAATTCCAATGGGTTCCGGATGCGGGCAACGTACCTTTAGTGGCTGATATGTCGTCTATGATTTTGTCTCGTCCGATTGATGTGAGTGCTTATGGTTTAATTTACGCGGGCGCACAAAAAAACATGGGGCAGGCTGGTGTGACCGTTGTGATTGTGCGAGATGATTTAATCAAAGACCCTATCCCTTATACGCCGATGCTGTATAGCTATAAAGTGGAAGCAGAAAACAAATCATTTTATAACACGCCGCCAACTTATAGCTGGTATATGGCGGGATTGGTTTTTGCCTGGATGAAAAAGAAAGGTGGCGTTAAATATTTCAGTGAATTGAATCAACGTAAAGCTAAAAAACTTTATGGATTTATTGATCGTCATCCTGAATTTTATCGCAATAATATTCATCCTGATTGTCGTTCTCAAATGAATGTGGTTTTTAATTTGAATAGTGATGAATTGACGCAGCGTTTCTTGGACGGGGCGGCGAAAGTAGGCTTGGTTAATTTGAAAGGCCACAGGTTATCGGGTGGAGTTAGAGCTAGTATTTATAACGCTATGCCGGAAGAAGGTGTGGATCAGTTGGTTGCTTTTATGCAGGAATTTGAGCGAACCAACGGATAAGGAAGATTTGGTGGGGAGCGGGTGAGCTGTAGCGGAGCGTAGATGAATCAAACCCCTACGTACCGTGGCTTGTCCACGGTATCCAGAAAGCTCT
>JARLJO010000040.1 GCA_031291175.1 Gammaproteobacteria bacterium | reverse complement strand
CC
This sequence comes from Gammaproteobacteria bacterium, assembly GCA_031291175.1. Taxonomy (GTDB): domain Bacteria; phylum Pseudomonadota; class Gammaproteobacteria; order DSM-16500; family DSM-16500; genus UBA5158. The sequence goes on along the minus strand of JARLJO010000040.1, from coordinate 1,789 downwards.
TTGCTCTTAGACATATTTTCTTGAATCCACTCATCGAATGGAAGCTTGTGCTCCTTGATGAGCTCATCCACGAGAATTTCCTTGTTGTAGCCCATCCTGTCGAAATCTTTCTTCGTTATGTCTGGCGTCATCTTAAGCAGTTCGGCTATGGTCGTATCGGTGATACGCTTTTGAGCTTTTGCTGTCGCAGTTCGAACCAGCTTTGATTCCTGAGCGATAAGTTCGCGCCGTCCCTTGGTGATCTCATCAAGCAACGCTTTTGCTTCCTTCTTCGCGATTGACTTGCTCGTACATCTGAAGTTGTTCCTCCAGCGTTTCCGTTTGCGCTTTGATCTTTTTCTCCTTTTCTCGGATCTCCGCTTCTTTCTCACCAATGATGCGATCGACTTCAGCTATGGCCTTACGTCTGTCGTCTTCCGAGTACTTTTTCTCGTCCATGTCGACCAAGCGTCGTCGATCATCCTTCTTTTCTTCTTCTTTGAGCAGTTTCATTTCCTGAGCAAGAAGGCCTGCTTGCTGCTTAGACTGCTCAAGTTGCTTCTGGGTCTCCTTTTGGGACTCCTCGATTTCCTTCTTTTGCTCAGCAAACAGACTTGTTTGCTGAGCAAGTATGCCTGCTTGCTTCTCGATCATGTCCCTGGCCTCAGCACGGATGTTGTCGCCCTGGGCAGCAGAAACGCCTGTGAACACTGGTGGGAAAACAGGCCTGTTTTCCTGCGCCGAGTCCTCTTTTTTCCTTCCGACTCTTCTTCTTTTCGGCTTCAGATACTTGACAAGCCACTGTACGAGATCGCGTTCACTCATGTTCTTATCGACTTTGATAAGCGTGAAACCCTTCTTCGCATTTGTTTTAATCTTGACATAAAGTTTGCCATTGCGTCGAATGACTGTTGGTTGTGGCGGCATAATGAGTTATTCTAAACAAATGAAAAAAAGTTAATACTGATTTAAATGTCAAGTAAATCCTTGCGAGCAGCGGCTGATTGTGTGTGCCGCGCTTCCGGTTGATGAAAGTTGACTACCACCGATGACTTCTTCTTCCTCATCTTCATCGCAGCCAATTCGGCCTTCACTCGTTCTAGCTCAGCAAAAATGCCTGTTTGCTGAGCAAAAATGCCTGTTTGCTCCTCATGAATTCGCGACTTCTTCGGAAGTAGGCCTGCTCGCTCAGTAGCCTTCTTGGAAGTAGCAAACAGGCCTTTTTGCTCAGCGAGTAGGTCTGCTCGCTTAGCTACTTTCTTTTTCGTGAGAATGAATTCGCAGTCATCTTCAGATTCGGATTGGGATTCTGAATCATCACTTTCTTCACTTTCACTGAGCTCGCTTGCAGCCTCCTCAGAGTCTGCTTTACTTTCACTGAGCGAGCAGGCATCCTCGCTACTAGCAGGTTGAACCAATTTCGTAGCCTTCTTCCTGGTCTGTTTGCTGAGCAAAAGTGCCTGGTTTGCTTTGTCCGCAGCCTTCTTCTGACGCGCCGCTCGCGCTTTCTCCATATTTGCCACTCTTGCAATTCGTTGTTTCTCCGTGAGAACTTTCTTCACTTTCGGTTCTGCTTGCTTTTCTGAGTCCATGTATGATATGCCCAGAAAAAAAGTATTATATTAATACCAGTTTCAATACCATTAATACCAGTTTTAATACCATTAATACCATGCTGAAAAAATATATTTTGATGGGTATAAATGTCAATTCTGGATAATCGAATCTACTACATTAACTCGGAAAAACGAATTTCGGGCACACCCTCGAACTTCACCATATCACTTGACATCCCAGATGGATCTCGCTT
>JARLJO010000039.1 GCA_031291175.1 Gammaproteobacteria bacterium | reverse complement strand
GGCCTTAGCTAGCAGTTAGTTCCGCGGTGGCTCTGTCTTGGCCACCCACGTACATCTAACGCTGGCCGGCGGCAGCGATGGACTCCGGAGGGTGGGTCACACTATACATGTCGTACTCGTCATCACGGATGATCCCAATCGTTCTCGCGATATCCGGACGTCGATCGGCAATGCGACACATCTGGTCGTCGTCGGTTGCACTGGTGACTCCCAACATCTTCGAGATCTGCGGCCACCCAGCGAAGATGCGGCGAATCCGGTCGGCCTTGGCAGCCGCTGGAGTCTTCTCAATGGAGATCTGACGAACCTCTTCGGCACACATCAGCCAGATCGCAGCATTCTGCTTCTTCTTGAGCTGTGTCGCGGAGAAGCGGGCAGGCGATTGCGAGGTGTGACATCGAACCGGTTTTGCACAGTCAAAATTGTTGGAAGACATCCTGTGAGATCAAACCAGCGGAAACCAGTGGGTCACTAGTCTCAAACAAAGTACGTGTGCATGTTACACCTCCATACCAAATCTCAGACTTGCAGTAATTTGCAGCGGGCGCCAAAAGCGTCACCCAATACTGGCTGTGCAGCGCAGTCATTCACTTTGTCGGTGTCGACACAATAATATGTGATAAATATCAAACAACTTCGATCAAACATGTTCAACTTCCATCTCCATCCAACCTGTTCACCTTGTTCATTTCCCTTAGTAGTAGTGATATTGGGGGCTGTGGGAACAAAGCAAAAATAAATTCTCATCGATTCGCTGAGATTCGATGAAAAAGACTTTGTTCCCGTTTTTTCTCGCTGAGTTCTCATCGATTCGCTGAGATTCGATGAAAAGACTTTGTTCCCGTTTTTTCTCGCTGAGTTCGCTGAGATTCGCTGAGATTTGGATGGAAAGATAGGAAAAGGTCGGAGAATCAGACCTAAAATCATAAAAAAGTCTAATTTTATGATTATTTATGAGGTTCGCTGAGAGATTCGCTGAGAAATACAGATTCGCTGAAAATTTGATTTTGCTTTGATCTTCAATTGAATTACGCTTAATGGGATGAAATTATACAATAACTATAGACTTGCATACCGAGGGAAATGATAATGATTACGATCCAGATGTAAGATATATTACAATATGTTGATGATATGAGTAACATAATGGAGTGTAATACACTGAAAACATTATTTAAAGTAGTGTTTGAAGATGAAGTAATTGAAACAATAAGGAAAGCACAGATTAGAGCAGGGTTAAATAAAAATTTCAGATTTCATTCAAACATATTTCATGTGTACCAAGTAGATCTATCATTAGAAAATGATCAACATCGTGCTGAAATGGAAGAATTGGAGATAATTAATCAACATGATATTAATCAATATGGTTTTCATAGATATTTAATAAATTACCATGGTTGTAGATGCCCACCCAAGATTGACAATAATATTCATCATTGTCTAATTCATAACTAATAAATCAGTTTACCATATTTGATATCCTCTAATTGGTTGACTTTCCTCTCACGTGCTGAACGTCTTAATGCGATATCAGTTCGTTCAATACCTTCTTTGGATAAAACTCGTTTAATTTTACGATTATGTTGAATTTCCTTATGAATCGGCTCGTGACTGGTTTCAAGGTCTTTTGCAGATTCAACTTTTTGAATTCTTTGTAATTGATATGATTTGAAATAGTTATCGAGACCATTTAAGAAGATTCTGTTCTTATCAATACGTTCAATAGTGTATATCTCTTTGGAATATTTG
>JARLJO010000038.1 GCA_031291175.1 Gammaproteobacteria bacterium | reverse complement strand
CGAAGGTCAGCGAGAGGAGGGGGGCGCGCGCGCGGAGAGTCAGCCCAGGCCACCAGGCAAACGATGCTGCTGTGCAGCCACACCAGGCAGCCGGGACTGACCTGACCCAACTGGCCGGCTCGTGTTGGCGCAACCAACTCCAGAGCGACGTCCGACGTCCACTCGCTGGCCTGGTCAGGCATGCTCGCTACCCTCCGCGTGTCCCGGGTGTCGGTGGTCGCGGCTCCAATGCGATGTCGCCTGCAGGCCTGAGTGAGGCGGGCGGCCGCGTGCGAGCTTGTTGATTCCATGGGCGGCCACTACTTCTCGACAGAGCTCTGGTTGACTGCGCTCACTCAGATACAGCCCGGAACGACCATGCTTATGAGGGAAAAATGTGAGGAGAGATTAAATGCAAACTGTGGACGAACTGATAGCTTGTGGACATGTCGGCAGAGTTTAGTCGACGCACAAGTGCAAATTCATGGCACTGATGTGGTTGAGGCGTTTGTGTCCAAGACGATTCTGACTGCGACAGCACAAAACACACATCCACAGGAGAATACAAGATTAATTCATGACTAATATGCCCACAAATTGTTTAAATAATCTAATATACTGTATGGAAGTGTTTTCAGCAGCTTTGTGCAAAATCTGAGCGAGTGGACCCAGCCTGAGATTAATATATAAGAATAAATTTAGAGGCAGGGTCCACCCTCTTTTAACAACGCCAACACCATTATTATATACATCGAAGTATGCTTCGGCGGTATCTTCCTTTTTGGAGCACTTATGGTACTGATTTATGTCTGAGACGTTTCCAGCCTTGGACAAAAGTCGTTTTCCCTCACCCTTGTGGAGCGAGCACGCAATGATCGAACCTATTATTTTTACTATAGCATGTACGATACTAGTAGAGTCTACCGTGATGATACTGGCCTGAAATGGTTGTTGGTTGCAGAGGGAGATGAACTTTTCGACTCCGCCTAAGAAATCTATCTTGTCAATTTGAAGAGATAAAAGCTTTAGAATGAAATTAATAAAGCATAATAATATAACAATACTATCGCACAACATTTGATTCGAGTTGAAGCTATATTTGTTCATTTTCGAATTTCTTTCGCTCTTAGTTTTGTAATGAACAGGCCAGGCAAGGCCAGGCTTCTCAGGGTGATCCAGACGCATGAACATATTTTGAATATTTATGTGCATACGATGATGATGTAGTCAAGTGGTCGATCGTTGAAATTGCGACGATATAATCAAAAGAAGTCGTTTTCTCAGTCATTTGCCGACCATGCACAGTCATTGGTCGGCATTCTGTCAAATCTGTAATAACAGGGATCCTATGCTCAAACTTGTGCAGTGGTACAATTAGATTGTGTACAATCGACTGAAGCAATTTTTGTGCGATCCCAATCACTTGCCATCCCGAAATTGTGAAAAGTTTTTTGCCTAAGAGAAAACTACTTTTGTCCAAGGCTGTTTCTGACTGCCAACAACCTTCGACCAATGGGCGCAATGCACACACGTTCATGGTGCATTCTCAGTCGATCAATTTGTGATTCGTATATTTTTTGTAATGCATTGTTTGCATGTTATTTGCTGCCGAAGTCATGCTTATCGCTGTGTGTGTGTGTTTGGAGCTCGTTTGTTCGTCGCTCCCCGGCCAGTCGTCCCGTCAGCCGCACACAGTCTGTTATTCAAAATCTTTGAATAAATGACTGGCGCACCTGAGCAATCGATTGGCTCCGCTCGACCAGCAGGTGACTCTCGCCGCCCACACCATGTGCACCACCCGCGCAGCAGCAGCAGCAGCAGCAGCAGCAGCAGCAGCAGCAGCCGACAGTCGTTGGGTGTACACCACCACCGGCGTACCACACGCGTGTGCTTCTTCTCCCCACTCCCACCTGCTG
>JARLJO010000037.1 GCA_031291175.1 Gammaproteobacteria bacterium | reverse complement strand
TCATCAACACAAGCTCTATTAAAATAAAGAAAGATATTTCTCTCGCGTGCTACAGGCGGGACTAAAATTTTTAACAACTGTAAAACGTGTCATTAAATGGTAAGTTTTACTAGTTGTTTATAACTTACTCTGTAGCGGTGCGAACATTATGATTTTATACGATTATTTTTTAAGCAAAGCTCGCTATATTCATATGATATTATAATGTGACAATCATATGTTGATATTATAACATGATCTCACCAAACAGTAAACATATTAGCGCCTTATTATTCGTCGATGCCACATAGTACATTTTTATTTAGAATCTCTACTTATTTCATTATAATAATCATGCGCATCTTTTAATTCATTTTCACAATTAGTTTTATATATTTCATTTTGTTTATCACATTTTATTTTATCCGCCAATGGTACTTTTCCACAATCATATAATGGTTTTTTGCATTGTTGTTCAAGTTGCTCAACTCGTTTCCAGGCTTGGCCAGTCCAATCATCTCTTGCTTTTGTAATGTTAGTGCCGGCACCACCGTAAAAATTAATTTTTTGCAAATAGATGCCAAATTTAACGGAATGTATATCCGTATTCTTTAATTTATCTATATATTTTTTAAGCTTATATTCGTTCATATATCATTATTTAACAAAAAAATTGATAAAATGAATAAATTGTAATCTCCATTCAAATTCCACAATAAGTAATTGCCCTATCGATAAGCAGTGTGACTGGGCGGAATGGCTACATTTGAGGGCTTTGGTGAGTTTGACTGTGTTGAGCACACATATTCACAGCTAGTCGCATCGTTAAATGCCGAAATCGCAAACGGTAACTTTGGAAAGGCATTTGAACTATTCGATACATTGTTTGAATCACGCGATTTATGTGCCGAATTGAGCCCTTTTTTACGATTCATTCGTAGTGAGATCGCGCGGGGAAATACAGCAAAGGTGGCGCGTTTATTGGATATCTTGAAGATTGCAGACAGTAGCGTTGATGAAGAGCGTCCATTTGAAACTTACTTCGATAAGATCAACAGAGATGAATTTGAGCCGGAACACGTGCTTGAATGCTTGACGATACGAAAAGAGCTCGGCCTCGAACCAACACGGCAAATGATTTGGGCGATAGAACGAGGACTTGCAAGTAAAACAGACTTGGGTCTAGTGAACGGTATTGGCGAACAGATACTTCGTATCTTGCCGCTGGAAGAAGTCAAGAAGATGTGCAATTCGATGTTTAGCGATTTCAGCGTAAATCATCACTGTTACCAGGTACAAGCTGTTGAACGATGTGTCACATTGTTCAAAAATTGTGGCCTTGATGTTGCGCCAAAACTGTGGTCATTGGGTAGAAACAGTTACGAAATTAGTATGGTAGGACCATACCGGCCCCCACCGCCTGAACTGATAGAAACTTTTTGCGCGTGGGATAGTATTACGGCTCTAACCATTTTGTGCTGTGATCTGAGTGTGCTTAACGGATTGGATCTAACATCCGTCAAATCGCTGACATTGATCAAGTGCTTTGGTAAGAAGATATTCACCGTTCCTCCGCACGTGATCGAGCTACAAATCATTGATGCACCGATCACGCAAATTATTTGTGATCACCCATTGACCAAGCTTCATCTTGAAAAAGTTCTTGTAGCCGACATTCCCAAGATGTCAAAAACGCATGAATACACCAAAGTGACACTATACGGCTGCGACAACATTGTTGAATTGGGCGAGATTGAGAATTTGAATGAGTTCTACTTCAACCTCAAGAATTTGGAACACATACATTCAATCAAACATGTTAACAGCCTGCGCATTCACGGTTATGATAATGGAGACAAGTTGCGCATTGGCGAATATTCCGACATAAGTTATGTCATCTATTACGATTTTGTGAGCCTGCATTTCAAAAATCTGGTTGTCAATGTCACGTCACGAGGCCACAAGTCGCTATGTTATCTGAAAGAAGAAGCATGGGCCTCCTTTTGCAAGGATATTAAGCCATTCATTAAAGGGGATGGCCGAGGTAAAAGAGAATATTTCTACGACCATTATCCATGGTAAAGATTTAGCCATACAAAAGTACAAAAGTAACAAGTTGGTAAATGATAAGACATATTGCTTCATCTAACAAATTATTTTATGATTAATTAAATGATAAGACATATTGCTTCATCTAACAAATTATTTTATGATTAATTAAATAATTTGGTAAATGATAAGACGCGTCGCTTCATCTAACAAATTATTTTATGATTAATTAAATGATAAGACATATTGCTTCATCTAACAAATTATTTTATGATTAATTAAATGATAAGACGCCTCTTATGTTTAT
>JARLJO010000036.1 GCA_031291175.1 Gammaproteobacteria bacterium | reverse complement strand
TGTCCTTAAGCCCTTTCATACAACAAATTAATAAACACATCCGCAGAAATAACTTCTAGAAGGTACTTCCAAGGCAACCACGCCATAGCGCAAATCAAGCGCTATCAAACAAGCCATAATGCGCTGAATAAGGACTTACCGCTCACATGATACAGCTATTTGCGTTTACCCATAAGATACTACCTTTTTAAAAACAGGTCGGAAGCAGTTTCTAACCTCATATTCAGATTTCTCGTGGTCAATTCGCTATGGGCAATGCGCTTTGGATTTTGCGTAGGACATACGGTTCGCAAGATAATTGTATTAATATGGTCGGAGGTCTCGAACTCATACAGAGGGCAAAACTTCTGAGACACTTTTCTCACGCATTTCCAAGTGATTTGTCCCCAAACTTTCCAGACTTGGTAAACTACTAGCCCTGACCCCGAAATCATCGCTAACTAAAATGCGAAAATTTTTCAAAGCACTTGTGCAATTTCTTGGTCGCTGACGATTGCCCAAACCATTTTGGGCTACATGCCATCTCACGAACTATCAGTCGGATCGCAATACTTTATGAGACAAAAATGACCGCCTTGATGAGACGCATCGAATGGTACCATTTTTGTTGCTTCAATGCTCAAACTTCAAGAGATGGATTTTACAGAGAAAGCTGTATCTCGTGATCCGCCAACTCTCATCCGAATTCGAACACAGTATTCGACTGCCCGTGGTCAAGTTACTATACAAATACTGTCTTGATTTCTGTTGGTTGATGGTATTTCATGAGGTATACCTAGCTCACTTTGCCCTTTAATAACGTTTGAAGTTTGAATATTGAGGAAAAACGGACTCCATATTCGGCGCCACCGATGTCGAGTTAGTCTGGGTGCAAGTTTTCAGGCCAATCGGACAACCCTGAGAGGGCTCACTGAGGCGCTTGATGCGGGGTGGGGGCAACAGCGCTTTCTGAGGGGCAACCGCACTTTTACAAGCGCAGTGGCGCCTCGTGTGAAGTGGGCGCAAAATTGGATTATCTCACGAACCATCAGTTTAATCACATTGATCTATGAGACCAAAATGATCGCCTTGACAAGACGCATCGAATGGTACCATCGGTTTTGCTTCAATGTTCAAACTTCAAGACTGAAATCCAAAATTTCCAGTCTTATGTGATTTGATATAGGGAGTTCGAATATCATGTCAGAAACAGCACCCACGCAAAGAACAACGGGGGGGACAGCACGAAAAGGCAACGAGGGAAGAACAACAACAACAACGACAACTTATCTTAT
>JARLJO010000035.1 GCA_031291175.1 Gammaproteobacteria bacterium | reverse complement strand
TTGCCTTCGCAACAAGGAACCATGCATGGCGTCATGCAGAAGCGCATGGCGTGCGCTTTGCCAGCAGAGCACCGCAAGAGCTCCACGAATCCGGATTCGGTTTTTTGCCCCAAGCCGCCTTAGCTTAGTGGGTAAGGCGCTCGGGCTCGGAGCACGGTTCGAGACCACAGGCGGCCCAAATTCTTTTTTGAGATCTTCGCATCCTGTTAGGTGGGCACCCTGCTCACTTTGGTCGTCGTGGCGAAGGAGCGATATGAGGAGCTGCCGCGGAATTCTCAAGAAGTTGCGACCGAAAGTGTGCCGGCCCTCGATGCATGCAAATTTTGCATGGATTCATGCATGGATTTTCATGCAGAATTTTTCATGCAGAATTTGCGATATTAACCCTAATTGAAAACCTTTGAAATTCTCCAGCTCACTCAATTTTTGTGCTAAAATTCCAAATAAATACAGCAAATTCGATTCAAACCTGGGAGCATCAGGATCAGCTGTCATTGACCAATTATCCTAATTTCCTCCTAAACTAGAGCGCCAGCCATTTTGAACATAACCCTAATTGCACTTTGAGCTCCTTTTCCAGTTGAAAGTCTACAGCTGTGCGAGCGATCGAGCGTCGCTGACAATATTAATATTGATCGCGATCGCGTACAGCAGCGCTAGCTGGTCTGGTTCACATTGCAATTGGACATATTCTTTACTTTTCCTCAGTCTCAGATTGCAATTGGCGCGCGCGCGCACATAACGAGAGCAACACTATGAAAATGGCGCACATGCCGAATGCATGAAACTCATACATAATGCATGAAATTCATACTGATTCGACACAAACGAGACCCCCGTCGTCCGGACGCTGTCGATAGCTGTCTCACTTTTTCATGCAGATTTATTTGCTGCATATGCATGAAGCCAGAGGGCCCAAAGCGAGCAAAACTGAGATCTCGGCCAGTAAGCTCGCTCTTGACCTAGGATTCAACCAACCACATTATAACATGGAAACACCACGATATACGAACATTTGGGCCATGGTCGTGTGCCAAAACAGCACAGCAATATTTTGCGTCTGGCAAGCGCAGATTTGAAGCAATCCAGATTTTAAAAAAATACAGTTGTACTATCGACCATTTCGCATCGGCTATCAAAGTATGAGACATGTGGTGACGATGGTTATGACGCAATCGTTGGTCGTAGGAAACGGCATGAGATTCATGCATAATGCATGCCAATTGATGTCATGCATATCTGCATGTCATGCTGAAATGCATGGCCTGCATGCCTTATGCATGCCTGTAGAGCTCATGCATTTCGGCATGAACGAAATTTTCATGCAGAATTTCATCACTTGCCTTCGCAACAAGGAACCATGCATGGCGTCATGCAGAAGCGCATGGCGTGCGCTTTGCCAGCAGAGCACCGCAAGAGCTCCACGAATCCGGATTCGGTTTTTTGCCCCAAGCCGCCTTAGCTTAGTGGGTAAGGCGCT
>JARLJO010000034.1 GCA_031291175.1 Gammaproteobacteria bacterium | reverse complement strand
GCTTCCACGAAGTGGAAGAGAATCAAAAAAAACGGGGTGGCAGGGTAGGTTTGCTTTTTACGCGCGGAATTTATGAGCACGAAAAAAGTAAACTTACCATGACAGGAACCCCAGTCAATACCAGCGGGCTTTAATGATGTTGGGTTTCGCGAAAAACGCTCTACTCAATCTATGTCATCTCATCTTAATAAGCGTATTAATTTAAGCTTTTTGTGGTTAGCTCTGGATCCCGCGGACAAGCCGCGGGACGTAGGTGGTGGGTGGATGACACAAAAAATGCGGTGGTAGAGTAGGTTGGTTTTTTGCGCGCGGTGCGTGACGGTGGCATAGGTGGGGTGACAAAAAAAATGGGGTGGCTGGGTAGTTCTTTTCGCTTCCACGAAGTGGAAGAGAATCAAAAAAAACGGGGTGGCAGGGTAGGTTTGCTTTTTACGCGCGGAGCTTGCGAGCACGAAAAAAGTAAACCTACCCTGACAGGACCCCAGTCAATTCAGAGCATTTCTTTCGGTATTAGCGTAGTTTTAGAGATGAGTCCCCGCCTTCGCGGGACGACAAGATGATTTCCTGCTTTATTCACTAATTACGATTATTCATTGGATTGATTGACGGTGCAATCCAGTGAGCCTTCCATGAGTGTAATGTGAATTTTGTCGCCAGCTTGGGTTTGGTTGGCTGAGCGTAAGACTTCATGGTTTTTAGTCGTAATTGAGTAGCCGCGCTTTAGCGTGGAAAGTGGGCTTAAGCCATCGAGTTTTGCAGCTAAGCTGGCTAATTGTTGTTGCTCCTGTTGCTGACGTCTTTGCATGATGTTGCTTAAGCTTTGTTGTTGCAGGCTTAATTGATTATGTATTTCACGAATCAAGTGAGTTGGTTTTAATCCTGCTAATTGAACTTTTAAAGTCGCTAATGTGGCTTGGTGTTGAGTCAGTAGTTTTTTTTGTAAGCGAGCTAGAGTCAGCTCATATAAATCCAGGCGCTGGGTTTGTTCAGCCAGGCGACGCTTGGGATGCTGTTGTTGCAGATGTTTGTTGGTCCATGTCAGTGTTTGCTGGAATTGACGAATTTTATGTTGAATTTGTCGGGCAAGGCGTTGCTCGCTCCGCTCTAGTGAGATCGAAAGTTCGTCACTATCTGGTGTCACTAGCTCGGCCGCAGCAGAAGGTGTCGGCGCACGCTGATCGGCAACAAAGTCTGCAATAGTAAAATCCACTTCATGTCCTACGCCGCTTATGATTGGAATCTCACTTTTAAAAATAGCGTTCGCGACAATTTCTTCATTAAATGGCCATAAATCTTCAAGTGATCCACCGCCTCGCGCCAGAATCAATACATCGCATTCTTTGCGACGATTGGCTGTGCGAATGGCATTGACGATGTGAGGTGCTGCGGTATCGCCCTGCACCGGTGTTGGATAAATAATAACGGGCAGAGAGGGAAAGCGGCGACCCAGCACGCTTAAGATATCTTGTATGGCAGCGCCAGTCGGTGAGGTAATAACACCCAGTGAAGTCGGAATCGGCGGAAAAGGTTTTTTGTGCGCTGTATCAAATAAACCGGCCTCTGATAAACGCTTCTTTAATGCGTCAAAGGCTTGGCGTAATTTTCCTTCACCCACTTCCTCCATGTGTTCACCAATCAATTGAAAGTCGCCGCGACCTTCATAGAGGCTGACTCGGGCTTTCAGCATGACGTGCATACCATCTTTGGGAGTAAAGCCCAGTCTTCGATTATTGGGTTTGAACATGGCGCAACGCACTTGTGCACTGGCATCTTTCAGTGAGAAATACCAATGTCCTGAATGGGGGGCAGCAAAATTGGAAATTTCTCCTTCTACCCAAAGCATGGGAAAGGTGCCTTCCAGCATAAAGCGCACTTCGCGATTTAAGCGGCTGACGGTAAAGATTTCCTGGGTTTGACTGATGTCTATGGTTTCCATGGTGAAATAGTATTATTGATCGCAAATGAAGTCACGCCTCGGTCTACTTATTTTAATGATTAATAGGGTAAAAAAATGCATACGAAAAAAGAGGGGGTGATTAAGGTGGAGCCAGATTGAATAAAAATTTCATTCTGGGGAAATCATGTGTATAATGGCTCGTTAATTTTAACCTGCTGATTTTAGGGAAATTAACGCCATGCGCCTAGTTGAAGAAGCTTTGACCTTTGATGATGTTTTACTCCTGCCTGCCGAGTCTTCGGTACTACCAAAAGATGTTGATTTAAAAACGCGATTGACTCGCGATATCACTTTAAATATTCCCCTATTATCCGCAGCGATGGATACTGTCACCGAAGCCCGCTTAGCCATTGCTATGGCGCAAGAAGGCGGTATGGGTATTATTCATAAGAACATGACGATTGAGCAGCAGGCCGCTGAAGTCCGTCGCGTTAAAAAATTCGAAAGCGGTGTCGTGAAAGATCCGATTACCGTTTCGCCTGACACGACTGTGCGTCAAGTCTTAGAGATTATTCAAGCTTATAATTTTCATGCTTTGCCCGTGGTATTGGCCGATCAGCAATTGGTCGGGATTGTCACGAGTCGTGATTTACGCTTTGAAGAAAACCTGGATCAACCCGTCGCCAACATCATGACGCCGAAAGAGCGTTTGGTCACAGCGAAAGAAGGAACCGATAGAGAAATTATCCGTGAACTCTTGCATAAGCATCGCATTGAAAAAGTGTTGCTGGTGAATGATTCTTTCCAATTAAGTGGCATGGTGACAGTAAAAGATATTTTTAAAAATCAAGAAAAGCCATTTGCCTGTAAAGATCCTTTAGGGCAATTGCGTGTGGGCGCGGCTGTTGGTACCAGTGAAGAATCTGAGGATAGAGTCGCTGCATTGGTGGCAGCAGGCGTGGATCTGATTATTGTTGATACCGCACACGGTCATTCAAAAGGCGTTATCAAACGAGTGGAATGGATTAAGCAGCATTACCCGCATCTCAATGTGATTGGCGGTAATATTGCCACAGCCAGTGCAGCGCTGGCGTTAGCCGATGCGGGTGCGGATGCGGTTAAAGTGGGTATTGGGCCAGGTTCTATTTGTACCACGCGTATTGTCACCGGCGTAGGCGTGCCACAGATTTCGGCTATCACCAATGTCAGTGCAGCGCTCTTGGGCCGTGATGTGGGTGTGATTGCGGACGGTGGGATTCGTTATTCTGGTGATATTTGCAAGGCGATTGCAGCGGGTGCATCCGCTATCATGGTTGGCAGCTTGTTTGCAGGGACAGAAGAAGCTCCTGGCGAGGTCGAGCTTTATCACGGTCGTTCCTATAAAGCGTATCGCGGAATGGGGTCACTGGGCGCCATGGCTCAGCGTAATGGCTCTAGTGATCGTTATTTTCAGGAAGGTGTTACCGCTGCAGATAAATTAGTGCCGGAAGGGATTGAAGGTCGTGTGCCTTATAAAGGGAGTTTAGTGTCTATTGTGAGTCAGTTGATGGGTGGTTTGCGCTCAGGCATGGGATATACAGGTTGTGCTGATATCGATGTGATGCGAACCAAGCCTGAATTTATCCGCGTCACAAGCTCTGGTGTTCGAGAAAGCCACGTGCATGACGTTCAAATTACCAAAGAAGCACCTAATTATCAGATAGAAGAGGCTTATTTTAAATGACAGTTAACATACATTCCGAACGCATTTTAATTTTAGATTTTGGCTCGCAATACACTCAGTTAATTGCGCGGCGAGTGCGTGATATTGGTGTCTATAGTGAGTTGCATCCTTATCATATGTCAGAGCAGGCGATTCGTGAGTTTGCTCCAACCGGTATTATTTTGTCGGGCGGCCCAGAAAGCGTGACGCAAAAAGAAACGCCAAGAGCGCCTGAGATTGTGTTTAATCTGGGTTGCCCTGTGCTGGGTATTTGTTATGGCATGCAAACCATGGCAGAACAATTAGGTGGCTCTGTTGCAACGGGTGGCAAGCGTGAATTTGGTTATGCCAAAGTGGAGATACCTCATCCTACGCCACTTTTTGCCGGCATTGAGGATCATGTTAACGAAGAAGGGGTCTCTACCATTGATGTGTGGATGAGTCATGGCGATCATGTTGAATTGTTACCGCCTGGATTTACGTTGATTGCGAGCACTGGCGCTGAGTTCATCACTGCCATGGCGAATGAAGCTAAACGGTTTTATGGTTTGCAATTTCATCCTGAAGTGTCGCATACACCACAAGGCGCGCGTTTGTTAGAGCGTTTTATTTTAGAGATTTGTGGCTGTCAGCGCGTGTGGTCGACCAAAAATATTATTGATGAATCTATCGCAAAAATTCAAAGTGACGTGGGTAATGATCATGTCATCTTAGGTTTGTCGGGAGGGCTTGATTCTTCTGTTGTTGCAGCGTTATTGCATAAAGCCATCGGTAAGCAATTAACTTGTGTGTTTGTGGATACGGGCTTATTGCGTTTGGATGAGGCGAAAGAAGTGCAAGCCTTATTTGATAAACACATTGGCATGAATTTAATTACGGTTAATGCAGAAGACCGTTTTCTTTCGGCACTGTCTGGTGTGTCTGAGCCGGAGGCAAAGCGCAAAATCATTGGCGGCTTGTTTGTTGAGATCTTTGAAGAAGAGTCGCATAAAATTCCCAATGTGAAGTGGTTAGCGCAAGGAACCATTTATACGGATGTGATTGAGTCAGCAGCAACGCATACAGGTCAAGGCCATGTGATTAAGTCTCATCACAATGTGGGTGGTTTGCCGGAAAAAATGAATTTGAAATTGCTGGAGCCGCTGCGTGAGTTGTTCAAAGATGAAGTGAAAAAGTTAGGTGAAGAATTGGGTTTGCCTTCTGTTTTGCTTAACCGACATCCTTTTCCGGGCCCGGGTTTAGGGGTGCGAATTTTAGGGGAAGTTAAAAAAGAATATGCGGATAAACTGCGTCTTGCTGATGCGATCTTGATTGAAGAATTGTATAAGCAGAAACTTTACCATGAAGTTAGCCAGGCTTTTGTTGTGTTTTTGCCTGTGAAATCGGTAGGTGTGTTGGGTGATGCGAGACATTATGATCATGTGCTAGCCATTCGTGCGGTTCAGTCGGTTGATTTTATGACGGCGCGTTGGGCACGTTTACCGTATGATTTTCTGGAATTAATCTCAAACCGTATTATTAATGAGGTGCCGGGTATTTCTCGTGTGACTTATGATATTTCGGGTAAACCACCCGCGACGATTGAGTGGGAATAATGACGGCTTTTACGGAGCGCGATCAATTTTGGATGCGGTGGGCTATTGCGTTAGCGGAAAATGCCGCTGTCGAAGGTGAAGTGCCAGTGGGGGCGGTTTTGGTTGTTGATGATCAGATGGTGGGGGAGGGGTCTAATAGACCCATTCGCCATTCAGATCCTACGGCGCATGCTGAGATTATCGCCTTGCGTGAGGCTGCAACAGCGCTTCAGAATTATCGCCTGGTCAACTCTACGTTGTATGTGACTTTAGAACCCTGTGTGATGTGTGTGGGTGCTATTGTGCATGCGCGGGTGAAGCGGTTGGTGTTTGGGGCGCTGGATCCGAAAGGTGGTGCTGTTCAAAGCGCGTTTCAGATGGCGGATTCCAGTCAGTTGAATCATCGTGTTGAATGTGTAGGTGGGTTGTTTGCTGAGAAATGCGGGAGTTTGCTTAGTGAGTTTTTTCGCGCGAGGCGAGGTGGGGGGCGGAAATTAAGTGTTAAATAATGGTTTGTTTCGTCATCGCTTTAGTTCTGGATCCCGCGGACAAGCCGCGGGACGTAGGCGGAGTGGGGTTATGAAGCTTCGGGACGTAGGCGGAGTGGGGTTATGAAGCTTCGGGACGTAGGTGGAGTGGGGTTATGAAGCTTCGGGACGTAGGCGGAGTAGGGTTAAGAAGTCTCGGGACGTAGACGGGATGGGGTTATGAGGCCGTGGGATATAGGCGCGTTAGGTCACGATGCGTGATAAAAAAATAGTAAAAAAAACCTCCGTGATTGCATTCACGAAGGTTTAGAGTTTCACTAAAACGAATTCTAGTGAATGTTGTTCTTATCTAAGAATGTTTGTATTTCTTTTTTTACTCTTTCTTTGTCATATCCATATTTTTTTTGTAGTCTCCCTTCGAGCTCCTCGTAAGACCCTTTCATTTGGGTAAGATCATCATCCGTGAAATTACCCCATTGTTGTTTGACTTTGCCTTTCAGTTCTTTCCAGTTACCTTTGATAATGTCTTTATTCATGATGTGTCTCCTCTCGGATGCGAAACAGAATTCGTGTATCACTAAGGATATAAAGTTATATCCTTAGTGATAACAGACTAGCGATTAAAATTTACCGCCAGTGGATGCTGGGTTTTTGCCAGCTGGTTTGCTAGGTGTTTGTTGTGGGTTTTTTACACCTGGTTTTTGATCAGCGCCTGCTGGGCGCGCACCTGGGTTTTGTGGGTTGCCACGTGTTTGATCTGGGCTAGCTTTTTTTTGTGAATCATTGTTGTATGTTGACATTATGGCTTTCTCCTTTGCTGTTTACAAAAGACTGAAATATTTCAGTCACCTTAAAATCGTGCGCAAAATTTTGCGCGACACAAAACAACAACTTCTTAATAAAGCTTTTTTTATATTTAATTTAAGTAGAGCGATGAAAATATTGGTTTAGTTATCTGTTTTTTACTTTTTGATGATCATGATTGGTTGGCTTAAGTACTACCTTACTCGCCTCCATTTGGGGTGTCAACCGACTGAAAAAAACCGACTTGCAACGAGTTGATTTACTGTTATTTTTTCGCGGAAAATTTTTTTAGAGGCTAACCAGGAAGGCTAATGCGCTGTTTAATATAACGGTTTGAAAATACTCATTTCAGGTGGTGGTGTTAAAGAATTAGTTAAGAGCGGAAAGCTTAAGGTCCGCTCTTATTCTTTTTTCAATTTAATGCGTTGCACAAAGTATTTCATGACAGTGGCATAGAGTTCGTCTTTTAAGAACAAGTCTTCTACGCCACTTTCAATGCTGGGATTATCATTGATTTCAATGACCATGACTTTGTTACCAAACTGTTTAATGTCAACGCCATAGAAACCATCGCCGATTAAGCTGGCAGCACGCTGAGCGATTTTAACAATCTTAGGTGGGGCTTTTTCAATGGCCATGGTTTCATGTGCGCCGTCTTTCACGCGTCTGCCTGGGCCCATGTCATAGATTTGCCAATGATCTTTCGCCATATAATATTTGCAGGCGTAAATCGGTTTTTTGTCTAACACGCCAATGCGCCAATCGAAATCCGTGGGCGCAAACTCTTGAGCAATGATTAATTCGGACTGACCAAAAAAGTGATGTAACTCTTCTTCTAATGTGAGCGCATCACTGATTTTGACAACGCCATTGGAAAAGGAACCATCCGGTTGTTTGAGAACACAGGGTAAACCTAAGGTTGGAATTAATTCTTTGGTATTGCCCTTATGCACAATCATCGATTTAGGCGTGGGGATATTCGCTTTTGATAATAGCTCCGCCATGTAAACCTTATTGGCGCATTTCACGATGGAGGCTGGGTCATCTAGCACGACCAGATTTTCAGCCAGTGCGCGTCTTGCAAATCGATAAGTGTGGTGATTGACTGCCGTGGTTTCACGAATAAATAAGGCGTCAAATTCAGGGATGCGGCTAAAATCATTTTTAGTGATAATTTTGGCGCGCAAGCCTTCTTCTTCTGCGGCTTCGATAAAGTATTTGATAGCTTTTTTATCAGAAGGGGGTGATTTTTCATCCGGGTTCAACAGGATCGCTAAATCATAAGTGGGTCGCGAGACATTGATGGAGCGAATACGTTTTTTGGAAAAATACCCGTGAGCATAATCCAGTACCGAAGCTTTATGATGCTCAGGGATCTGATTGATCGGCAGCGGAAAAATATTTTGTAATTGCCATTTGTCATCATCAAACACAAATTGTGCGCGTAAGAGTGGCGATTGAAATAAATTATAAAGCTGCTTACTTAAATTTTCGTATTGTGTGGATGGGCAGCGGCCAAAGTAAATGTTCAAGCTGAAATGGCTGGATTTTAGCCTCGAAAGACTGCGTTGAACGAGTTGATCCAGTTCATCGGAAATAATTCGGATAATAGACTGCGATTTAAAATCTTGAATCGTTGTGATGCTTGGAATGCTGCGATGTCCGCGTGCTTCTGCTAATAGCGAGACGTAATAACCCATTCCCTGATAACGATAGGATTGGCATAGATTATAAACGCGCACGTTGCGAATTTCGGAGTATTTGCTGTCAGTCAAATATGACTTTGCAGAAACGACTTCGACTTCTGGAATATGAATGTTCCAGTCTTTTGGTTTGTTGACTACGACTATACTATGCATGGTTTAAGGACGCGAAACCTTGTAAGTAAAAAGGATAAAGTAATTGCAGATTGGTAACTACTTTACTATCGGTTTGTAGATTTTTAGGAGTTGACGGCTCGTCTGAATGAGCGGTCTTCTCTTTTTTGCAAGTTAGCCTTTGCATCAGTGATGCTAAGATTTGCATAGTGATCCTGATTATCTGTCTTCATGCACGATGCCAGTTAATATGACATTCATAGACGGAAGTCGTCAAGTAAAAAAACCGACGAGCATGACCTTGGGCAAAAGGATAGGGATAGCTTGCGCCAAACGATAGGAATGGTTGATAGTCGCTGATTATTGTCCTAGACTGTCTTTATTTTTGTATATTATGGTATTGGCATGAGTAAGCCTAAAAGTACGTTCATGCGGTGTGTGTCTTATTGTACTGCCGGTGGTTATGACTTGGCGGGGATTGCCAATACGTTTAAACGTAAGGGCTACACGACTAAGCTATCCCGAGATGTCTTTCATATTTCTGACCCTGAGTCGCCTGTTGATATTTTTATTTTTAATCATGGCAGTTTTGTTTGTTGGGGATTGAAAAAGCGCCAGGAGCAAAAATGGCTGGAGCGCTTGCAAGAATTTGCTATCAATCCGCTCACTACGATCGAAACCGATCATTTCTGTTTCCGTTTTGGGGAAGAGACCTCGATCGACACGCATGAGCGTTTTAAATTGGATATAGTAACGATTGATTCGGATAATCCGCAGATTAAATTAGCCATATCTTATGGTTTAGCGCAGTCCATTAAATTAGAAGCGTTTGAGGACGCCATCCAAAAAGCGATTTTGATTAATAGCCGCTTACCTGAGGCTATCGCCGCCCACGGGGTTATTCATCTGTCACGACGCTCGATTTTCAAGCGGATGGGCGAAATTTTTATTGCACGAAGTTCCATTAATTTAAATAGCGAATATTTGGATGTACCAGAATTTTTCTGGCGTAACCCTAACCTGGAACCTTTTTACGTACTGACGAAAAAGTTTTTAGATATCCCGAGCCGTGTGACGGCGTTGAATCAAAAACTGGATGTGCTGCAAGAATTGCTCGCCATTTTGAACAGTCAGGTTCAGCATCGGCATTCCAGTATGCTTGAGATGACGATCATCATTTTAATTTTGATTGAGATCACCATCAGTTTATTGCATCTTTAGCACTAACGCTTCATTGTGGATAAGAAGTCACAAATCGTCGCGCTAATTAATTCTACGGCATATTGAATAACGCGTTTGCCACGGAAAGGAATAGTGACTTCTTTTTTCTCCTCATGCTCTTTGTCTGTCAGAGTCATGGTTAAGTTGGTTTGTGTCACATCTCTCTCTGCTTGCCAAAATGCAGCTAAACCTTCTATCTCTATTCTGGGCAGTTGCGTTTTTTCTTTCGTAAAGTGCAGACGCGTGAGGGTATCTGGGGTGGTCAAGGCCGCTTCCAGGGCGCCGCCTGTCGCATAATCGACAATTTGTAAGCTAGTGGTAGCTTCTGCTAATTGTTGACGGAGCAAGCTGGATGCCGTTTGTTGGCCATCACTGATCAAATAGGGTTGGATGTGTTTTTCAACGAGAGTCACGAGCGTAGCAAAATCACGCTCATTATTGGAATGCAATTTGAATTCGAGATAAGGGTAAAATAAGCGATAACCCGTGACGCAATCATAGGGCTTGGCGAGCAAGTCCATTTCTTCTGCAATTTTGCCTTCGCTTACACCGAATAATAACCAGCTTTTGTGATACGAAATGTGTTGGAAATGGGCTGCTTTCAGTACGGGTAATACGACAGAATCCACCATAGGCAAGCATTCGTTCGGCGGTCCCGGCAGCATGAATAACCATTGCTCGCCTTTTTGGGCATAGCAGCCTGAGGCGGTGCCGTTTGGATTAGGAATCACAGTCGTCTGCTCGGGAAATAAAGCTTGTTGACGATTGGATTCAGGCGGAGTGGGATAACCGAATCGTTTTAAGCGTTCGCAAATATCTTGCCAGCATGTTTCGTTAAAGACTAAAGGACGGTCTAATACTTTGCTTAGTGCATAACGGGTTAAATCATCGGATGTCGGTCCCAATCCGCCGGTTATGATTAGTGCATCGTGAGATTGTAATAAAAAATGCATCGCATTTTCAATTTCATTCACGGTATCAGGGGAAACCATGTGCATGCGAACTTCCATGCCGTGCTTGACTAGCCGATGTGCGATCTCTTGGCTATTGGAGTTAGTAATGTCGCCATGGCAAATTTCATCGCCTGTGGCAAGGATAGCAATTTTGTGATGCGTCTGTGTTTCTCTGGTCATGGTATTTGTCGCTTCCCTTCTGAAACAAAAATTATAACTTTTTTTTCATCCGTATTGCATCGCTTCCGC
This sequence comes from Gammaproteobacteria bacterium, assembly GCA_031291175.1. Taxonomy (GTDB): domain Bacteria; phylum Pseudomonadota; class Gammaproteobacteria; order DSM-16500; family DSM-16500; genus UBA5158. The sequence continues at coordinate 39,300 of JARLJO010000034.1, read as the reverse complement.
ATTCGTAAAAATGGGAATAACGTCCGAATGTTTGAAAGCCGTTTTTTTCATAAAAACGGAGCGCAGCGTGATTATCAGGATGCACTTCCAGAATAATATTTTCTAGTGAGCGTTTTGTCGCGCTTTTTTCTGCGGCGTGATAAAGATGCGCCGCAATGCCCGAACGACGATGTTGCTGAAGGACAGCGAGAGAATAGATGCGCGCTGTTTTTGAGTTTTTACGGAACAGTAAAATGAGAGAGCCTATGATATGGTTTTCATCTTCAAAAACCAAAATTTCGGCAGATTCGACTTTCAACAAACGGCGCAAGCTAGCACTCGAGATGATATCGGTGGTGAAGCTAGCATTTTCGAGTTGAATTAATGCCGCTGTATCTTTCAGTGTGGCGCGACGAATCATACTATTGTCCAGCTAATCAGATAGATTGATACTCAGGGGATGAAAGACGTTTTTCATTCCTGTCGATCTTAATGTAGATCAGAATACTCGTGTAAAGGATTTAGAGCAACTAGTGCCTCTTCAACATTAAATTTACGGGTTGGCATCTTATCTTGCATCCATCTTTCAACGATTGATATCGCCAAAAATGCTCGAATTAGCGGTGCTAGTCCTGCGCTTTTTGGCGATATCAATCGTTGAAATCTGAATACAATCTAAGCGCCAACCCGTAAATTTAATGTTGAAGAGGCACTAGGGTTTGAATGGTTGGTGTTGGATAGGGGAAAGAGTCACTGTCACCCCTCTTTCGTCAATCGAAGGAGGGGGCGTGATAAAGAAGTGTTACTTATTCTGCTGCTGGTGCTGTTTTTTCTTTTGCTTTTGCCGCTGGCTTGGTGTTGATGCTCAATTTTTCTTTAATACGAGCCGCTTTACCACTCAAGTTGCGCATGTAGTAAAGTTTAGCACGACGTACATCACCGCGACGTTTTACTTCAACGCTTTCAATCACTGGGCTGAAAGATTGGAATACACGCTCAACGCCAACGCCGTGAGAAATTTTACGTACGGTGAACGCAGAGTTCAAACCGCGGTTACGCTTAGCGATAACAATGCCTTCGTAGGATTGTACACGGACGCGGTCGCCTTCTTTTACTTTTACCTGAACGACTACGGTGTCGCCTGGGCCAAATTCTGGCAATACTTTTCCGGCTTGCATTTGTTCTTTGTCAAGTATTTGAATAATGTTCATGGTTTTGCTTCCTCAATAAATCTTAAAAAATTCTTCAGCCCATTCTATGATTTCATCTCTGCGATAAATTCCATCAACAAGGTGAGTTGAAATTTATCCAATGACTTTTTCATCAAAAGGTCTGGCCGTTTTAGCCAAGTTTTGCCTAGTGATTGCTTCAAACGCCAGCGTTCTATCGCTTGGTGATTGCCGCTGGTTAACACCTCCGGTACAGATAAACCATTTAAGTTTTCCGGTCGTGTGTATTGAGGATATTTCAGCAATCCTGAACTCAACGAGTCCTGTGTTACTGAATCCTCAGATCCTATAGCGCCTGGAATGAGACGTGTTACCACATCAATCATCGTCATCGCTGCTAACTCACCGCCTGATAAAATATAATCGCCAATAGACCATTCTTCGTCCATTTCTAGCGAGAGCAGGCGTTCATCTATACCCTCGTAGCGTCCAGCAACTAATATCACATTTTGTTTTGCTAATAACTCAACGGCCGCCTCTTGATCCAGGCGTCTTCCCTGGGGGGAGAGGTGTACAACCCTCGGTTTTGCCGGGGCTGCTTTCCTCGCTGCTTGTATGGCGGCCTGTAAGGGCTGAACCATCATGAGCATGCCAGGCCCGCCACCGTAAGGGCGGTCGTCTACGGTATGATGTTTATTTTGGGTGAAATCACGAGGATTCCAGCAATCCACTGTTAGCAATTTGTCCTTGATGGCGCGTCCGGTAATGCCACATTCTAGGGCCGCGAACATCTCAGGAAATAAGGTAACAACACCAAACCACACTTAAATCAAATCCCAATCCACATGCATCTCACCTTTTTCAAGGTCGATGCTGGTAATGGTGTCACCGGGTAAATAAGGGATAGCATGTTCCTTTTCACCTTTGATGACCAAAACATCATTGGAGCCGGTGGCCATGAGATAAATCACTTTACCTAAGGTCTCGCCTCGTTGATTGATCACCGTCAAGCCTTCCAGATCAGACCAGTAGTATTCTTGCTTTTTTAAAGCAGGTAACTGGGAGCGCTGAATGCCGATAACCTTGCCAGTTAATAAACGCGCAGATTCTGGCGTATCAAAACCGGCAATGTGTACTACAATGCCTTTGCCATGTTCGCGGCCACCATCGACTTTCACTGGTTTCCACGTTTGGCCTTCTTGCAGGTACCAAGGAGCGTAATCGAGGATATTGGTAATCGATTCCGTAAAGGAAACAATCTTCAGCCAACCTTTAATACCATAGGCGGCGCCAATCTTGCCTATGACGACGTATTCGGTTTGAGGATTGTTCATAGGGATTCCTATATCGCACAACGCAGAGTTAACTACTCTGCAGCGACTTCCCCAGCTTCTTTTTGATACGTTTTGATCAATTTGAGAACGCGATCAGAAGGTTGTGCACCTTTGCTGATCCAATACAAAGCGCGTTCGTGATCCAAATGTAGGCGAACTTCTTTGCCCGCTGCGATTGGGTTGAAATAACCGATGCGTTCAACGCAACGGCCATCACGGGCACTGCGTTTGTCGCTGACTACGATATTGTAAAAAGGGCGTTTTTTAGCGCCGCCACGTGATAAACGAATAACTACCATTCTGTTTTATTTCCCGTACTGAATTAATGTATAAAACTGTTGAAACAAAGGCCACGGATTATACGTCACTTTTGGCGGGATGCAAAGGGAATCGACAATTTTATAAAAACCGCGTTTCTTGTCCCGCCGCCAAAAGCTTTTTTTGCCTGCCCGTTTAACTGGGCAGGCTTGACTCATTAACCGCCAATGGAACCCATAGGAGGGAAGCCACCCGGTGGTAATTTGCCTTGCATGCCGCGCATTAATTTCAACATTCCGCCTTTACTAGAGAACTTCTTCATCATTTTTTGCATTTGTGTAAATTGTTTCAAGAGGCGATTAACCGCTTGTATGTCGGTACCTGAGCCCATGGCGATACGGCGTTTGTGTGAACCTTTAATGATCACAGGGGAGCGACGTTCTTTTTGGGTCATGGAATTGATGATCGCTTCAATTTCGTGCAACATCTTGTCATTGATTTTGTCTTTCGCGGCTTGTGGCAAGCTACCTAAACCCGGCAATTTGCTGACAATGCCCATGATCCCGCCCATTTTGCCAATTTGGCGCAATTGATCGCGGAAATCTTCCAAATCAAAGCTTTTGCCTTTCTTGATCTTTTTCGCCAGTTTTTCGGCTTTGTCGCGGTCGATGGTGCGTTCTGCTTCTTCTACTAAGGTAAGGATATCGCCCATGCCAAGAATACGGGAGGCAATACGATCCGGGTAGAAAGGTTCGAGCGCATCGGTTTTTTCACCAATACCCATAAATTTGATGGGTTTGCCGGTGATCTGGCGGATAGATAAAGCAGCGCCACCACGAGCATCACCATCGGTTTTGGTGAGGATGACCCCGGTTAATGGGAGGGCATCATTAAAGGCTTTGGCAGTGTTGGCGGCATCTTGGCCGGTCATGCTATCGACGACAAAGAGGGTCTCAATTGGCTTGATGGCTGCATGGAGGCGTTTAATTTCCGCCATCATTTCATCATCAATGTGCAAACGACCCGCAGTATCGATAATGACGACATCAATCGATTTTGCCTTAGCCGCTGCTATCGCGTTTTGGGCGATAGTGACTGGATCTTGATCCGATGTGCTGGGAAAGAATTCGGCGCCAACGGTGCTGGCCAAGGTTTCTAGCTGTTTGATCGCAGCCGGGCGATAAATATCGGCACTGGCAACGAGAACGGATTTTTTTTGGCTTTGTTGTAACCAGCGAGCCAGTTTGGCGACGGTGGTGGTTTTACCCGAGCCTTGTAAGCCTGACATTAAAATGATGGCAGGTGGCTGGCTTTGTAAATTTAAGGTGTCGCATTGCTCACCCATCAGGATAACCAGTTCGTCATGAACCAGTTTGACTAAGGCCTGTCCTGGGGTCAGGCTTTGCATGACTTCGATGCCGATGGCTTTTGCCTGAATATCATCGACAAAGGTTTTGACGACAGGTAGGGCGACGTCGGCTTCTAACAGAGCCATACGAATATCGCGCATCGTGTCTTTGATGTTGTCTTCGGTCAAACGTCCTTGACCGGATAAATTCTTTAAAACGCGAGTTAATCGTTCTGATAGATTTGAAAACATAGGCTCAACCCTGAAATTCTAAGATAAATTCATGAATCTGAATGGCGAAGCAGTATACCTGAATTTTTGCTGAATCCATAATCATCTTGTTTTAGGTATTACATAATGACGCAGTAGGATTTTTTTTGAGCAGGCAGAGGTGCGTTATCCGGCTGGATGATAGGGGTAGGGGGCGCATTGAAAAAAGCGTTGCGATTGTCTGCTTGTCGATAGACAGGCGGGACGTAACGACCTGGGTCAACGCCGTCCTCGTCGAGAGGTTCAATATCGACGGGCTGGTTAGCCATGAGCGGTTGCACTATGTGTTCTTCTTGATGGGCGCGATATTTTCTCTTTGAGCTTGAGCCCATTTCAATGATGACATCTTTTTTGGCGGAGCTCGGTTTTTTCTTTGAATTTGTTCTGGGCGGCGCTGTTTTGAATTCTTCTTCGTGATCGGGGGCAGCTTGATCGGCGACTTTGGCTTCTGCCTCGGCGTGGATCTCTTCTTCTTCGAGAGGGGCGTGGCCACCACAGCATTTTTCATAAAGGCTATAAAGTTGGTGTTGCAGGTAATTAATGCTGCGCGTTAAGAGATCGGTTGTCGCACCCAATAAAACAACACCTTCAAATATGGCAGTATGTACCGCAATCAATTCCACCAAAACACTAGGAAGGTAAAATGGTAGCTCAGTGGAGGGGTCGGTCAAAAACTTACGGTAGAGTTCGCGTAAGCAATCGGTTACCAATGAGACGGGGACGATTGATAGCAAGAAGACAATAAGTTGTTTTAAATTGGGGCCTCCACCAGCCAGATTTAAAAATAAAGCATCAACTGTATCCAGGCCTTTTTTTCCGTAAAAGAAAAAGTTAGTGCTGCTTCTTAAAAAGCTGACAGAGAATAATAAGTATTTTGCTGTGGCGGAGACGGGATTGATTAAAGCCACAAGCGCGACATAGACTTCGATTGCCAGTTCAATGCCACCAAAGATTCTTAAATAATTGCCGATAAGCGTATCCAATTCCTGAATACATGGACGTAGTTGTATTCTCTCTTCGGCAACGGGAGGAACATAGACTTCTCCTTCTGCGAGGACGGGTAAAAGGGCTTCATCCATGTTGCTACAAAAATAGGAAAAGAGTTCGGGGGTTTCTGTCAGTAAGGTAGTGAGCGCCACGGGCACGCTGCAAATGACACTGAAAATTTGCCATAGTAATGCGGGATTGGTGATGACTTGCAAAACAAAGTAGTCACCGTCTAAACCATCTGCAGCAGAAGCAAAGCATGCAATTAAGAGAATCGCAGAGCAGGCAATAATGGATCGGAATCGATTACAACAATTTAAACCATCGTAACCACAGCAGGGCGATTTGAATTGCAGTGGTAAATCAGAATAGTAAAAACTGATTCCCATTTTGTAGCCATCGACGATGCTGGGATAGTTGATGTCAAATGAAGGAATCGCATAAAAAATTGGAACCGCATAAAATAAATGATTGATGGATAAGCCTAGCATTTTAGTGAGCGTGTCATCGCTCATTTCTTCCATATCATTTAAGCTCATGATGATACCGCTTGCATCATAAAACGCGGTAAAGAGCGCCAGACATTTTGAGACAGCGCGTATGCGCGCTAATGTTTTTTGTTTGACATAGATGATGCGTTTTTCTTCTGGGGGTGCTGGGTGGTCGTTTATGTCGATGACAGGATCGACGCTCAATCCATTTTCTTTTGCTTCTTCTTCGGGCGTGCGCGCATCATCCACATTCAGTAGATCATAGAAATCATTTGCATTGCCAGGAGCAAGAGGGTGATTATCGAATAACTGATAATCAGTATCTGGCATGTCAGAACTACGCATTTTATCCCGTTATTTTTGTTATAAAAATAGATAAATTAGCAGCTATCAGCTGGCGTTATCAGTTACTATCCGTGAGGTGATGACAGAAATAAGGCGTTTTGAATGTCCTGGGGCTACCGTGTCCGCGCAAACTAGCTAGAAACTGTACAGCATTTTGCCTCTTATGTAAAAAAGTTTTTAATTTTTTTCAGGTGACTTGACAGCCTCATCGTCAGGGATTAGAAAAGGTGTTTACTTCGGAAGTTAAGAGGATATCGCTTGAGTCATTATCAGTTGGCTGCCTTTATTATCATACTGTTTCTATTGATTTTTCTCTGCGGTTTTTTCTCGCTTGCCGAAACAGCACTCATGTCTGTCAATCGTTATCGCATAAGACATAAAGCCCGTCTTAAAAAGCGTTCTGCCATGCTTATTCTAAAATTACTGAAGCGGCCTGATCGACTGCTGGGGATGATTCTCATTGGAAATTGTGTGGCGAGTATTGTGGCCTCAGCGCTAGCCACCTTGTTGGCGGAGCATTATTTTGGGGATGTTGGGGTCGTGCTTGCCACGATTTCATTAACGTTTGTGGTGTTAATTTTTGCGGAAGTAGCGCCCAAAACGGTCGCGGCATTATATCCGGATCAGATCTCAAAGACAGTGGCTTATCCGGTGTATGTCTTGCTCATGCTCTTTTATCCCTTTGTTTGGTTTACCAATGCCATTGCCAATGGTTTATTAAAGCTACTGCATGTGAACGTCAGCAATCGCCATCATGAGCCTTTGAGCCGCGAAGAATTACGTAGTGTGGTTTATGATACAGCGGGCAAAATGTCACGCCAGTATCAAAATATGTTGTTAGGCATATTGGATTTAAATAAAGTGGCGGTCGAAAATGTCATGATTCCCCGTCATGAAATTCATGGTATCGACATCACGCAACCGTGGGATGTCATTCAAAAGCAATTGACGAGTAGCCAGCATGACTGGTTACCGGTTTATCGGGAAGATATCGATCAAATCCTCGGTGTTTTGCATCTGCGTGAACTCATGGCGCTTTATACGGCGGGCAAAAAAATCGATCAGGAAGTGTTGTTGAAAAAACTCAAAGAGCCTTATTTTGTCCCGGAAGGCACGCCGTTAAATATTCAATTATTGAATTTTCAAAGACAGCGGAAACGGTTGGCTCTGATTGTGGATGAATACGGCGAAATCCAGGGGCTGGTTTCCCTGGAAGATATTTTGGAGGAGATTGTCGGGGAATTTACGACTAATGTGGCCACCAATCATAAGGTCAAGTTGCAAGCTGACGGCAGTTATCTGGTGGATGGTGCGATTCCTATTCGCGAATTAAATCGTGCCACTCAATGGGACTTGCCGACAAACGGTCCCCGTACTTTAAACGGTGTGATTATCGAATACCTGGAAGCGATGCCACATACTGGTACTTGTGTGCGCATCAACGGCTATCCTATTGAAATCATAGAAGTGAAAGAAAATCGGGTGACCTGGGCAAGAGTCTTTCCCAGGGCGATGCAAGAGACCCGTGCTGACTAGGGTCTGTCGTCAATTAATCCTACCCTTCGCCTACGTCCCGCGGTTTGCCCGCGGGATCCAGATCAACTTAGCAATTCTCCATATAAATCACTTCATCTTAAAGGTTCCTTTCGGGCGCACTGGATCCCGCGGACAAGCCGCGGGACGTAGAGTGGGCGCCGGTTAGTAGAGTAGAGTGGGTTGGGGTTAATTGACGACAGACCCTAGGTTATTTGATGATTAATGCGGCGACCACATTCCTGTCTTCTGCGGTTAAGGCATTGAAGGTGCGGCAAGCGGCGCTGGTGTCCATGATTTCGACGCCTATCCCCTGATTTAGTAATTCTCCATAAATATCAATGGCGGGGAAAGATAAGTGCTCTCCCGTGCCGATCAATAAAATAGCGGGTTTGAATGGAATAATGTCTTTTAAGTGCTGGGGGGTGAGCTCCCCGATGCTCTGAGGCTGCCAATCCGTAATGAGTTGGTTGGGGGAGATAATGATGCTGTGCAGGAACACTGTCTCATTGACTTGAATAAATCCCGGTTTGAATCCCTTAATTTGATAGGTTGCACGGTTCTCATCCAATGTGAGGGGCATATATTCTCCTTTGGCTAATAGATCAATTGACAGCTGGGCTAATGGTGATTATGTTACCAAAACAAGAGTGTTTCGCACACTGAAGACATCATAAAATTTATTAATAAGAGTATTTGTATGGATCAATTTTCGCGCATCAATCGTTTGCCACCGTATGTATTTAGCACCATGGATCAATTAAAACAGCAAGTTGCGGCAGGTGGGGAAGAAATTTTTGATTTTGGGATGGGTAATCCCGATCAACCTACACCACCCCATATTGTTGAGGCATTGCGCGAAGCGGTTTTGCGTCCGGGTACGCATCGCTATTCTGCTTCCCGTGGGATTGTGAATTTACGCAAAGCCATCACCAATTGGTATGGCAAGCGATTTAATGTCGATTTGGATCCTGAAACCGAAACGATCGTGACTATTGGTTCTAAAGAAGGTTTGGCGCATTTGGCATTGGCGATGGTGGATGTGGGCGATACCGTTTTAGCGCCTAATCCTTGTTATCCCGTGCATCATTTTGGTTTTGTCATTGCAGGGGCAGATGTTTGCCATATTCCCATGGTGCCTGGCGTTGATTTTTTTGAAGCGCTTGAAAGTTCCATTCGGGAATCCTGGCCGAAACCTAAAGTCTTGGTGTTGAGTTTTCCTTCTAATCCAACTGCGCAATGTGTGGATTTGGCATTTTTTACCAAAGTGATTGCGATTGCGAAAGAACACAATATTTGGGTTATTCATGATTTAGCGTATGCGGATTTAGTTTATGACGGTTACAAAGCGCCTTCTATTTTAGAAGTGCCCGGCGCAAAAGACATTGCGATTGAATCTTACACGCTGTCAAAAAGTTATAATATGGCGGGCTGGCGAGTTGGATTTATGTGTGGTAACGCCAAGCTGATTAATGCATTGACGCGTTTGAAATCTTATTTGGATTACGGTTCCTTTACGCCTATTCAAGTGGCAGCGATAGCCGCTTTAGAAGGGCCGCAAGATTGCGTTACCGAAATTTGTCAGATGTATCAGAAAAGACGCGATGTGATGTGCGAACAATTAAATGCGATTGGATGGCCGGTGACACCACCTAAAGCCACGATGTTTTTATGGAGCGATATTCCAGAGAAGTTTCGTCATTTGGGCTCATTAGAATTTTCCAAGCGCTTATTAAAAGAAGCGAAAGTTGTTGTTTCGCCGGGTGTGGGTTTTGGCGAATACGGTAATTATAATGTGCGTATCAGTTTGATTGAGACTGAAGATCGCGTGGCAGAAGCGATGCAAAATATTAAAGCGTTTCTCAGTAAAGATGTGGAAGCCACAGATAATCCACTGCCGGAGATTATTGCCGTATGATCAATCGAATCGAAGGAAATTCCTTGATGAGATTGCCATTTAAAAGCGTGGCAATCGCTTTGCTATTCAGTATGTTTTTTGGGCCTGTTGGTTTGTTGTATGCATCAACGTTGGGTGGCACTCTTCTCATCCTATTGGCTTTCGTCGGGGTTTGTATCAAACAATTTGTGACCGTGACTATGATATGGTTATTGGCTTGTATTTGGAGTGTGGCCGCTACTAACCGATATAACCGAAAAATATTGCGTGCGTTAACCTAGATCGTATTGAAAAGGGATTTTGTTTAATGCAGAAAAAAATCATCAGACGCAATGCAGAGTCCATGTCATTTGATACGACAACTATGCACCCTTTGTTGCAGCGTATTTATGCTATTCGGGGGGTGCAATCTCAAACGGAGTTGGAGCGTGGATTGGAGCAATTGCTACCCTTTCACCAGCTCTTGCAGATTGATCAAGCTGTCAAGTGTTTAGCTGACACATTACAGAAACAAGAAAAAATATTAATCGTTGGCGATTTTGATGCCGATGGTGCAACGAGTACAGCGGTTGCTGTGCGCGCGCTACGAAGTTTTGGCGCGAAACACGTTGAATTTTTGGTGCCGAATCGATTTGCATACGGTTATGGTTTAACACCGGAGTTGGTGGAGGTTGCCAAAACTTTTTCGCCCGCTCTGATTGTGACAGTCGATAATGGCATTGCCAATAATGTGGGTGTCGCTGCGGCGAAAGCGTATGGAATGAAGGTGCTAGTGACGGATCATCATTTGCCAGGCCCAACGTTGCCTAATGCGGATGTGATTGTCAATCCAAACCAGCCTCTAGATACTTTTCCCAGTAAAAATCTGGCGGGCGTGGGCGTTATCTTTTATGTGATGCTTGCCTTGCGTCGTCATTTATCTGAAAGTGGTTGGTTTGCCGAGCAAAATATTCCTGAACCCAATATGTCTAAGTTGCTGGATTTGGTGGCGCTTGGTACGGTGGCTGACGTTGTGCCGCTCGATCACAATAATCGTATTTTGGTGCATCAAGGATTACGTCGAATTCGTGCGAGTCAATGTGTGCCTGGTATTACTGCGTTACTTGAGATTGCAGGGCGCAACCAGGCACGATTAGTGGCGGGGGATTTAGGGTTTGCTGTGGCGCCGCGTCTTAATGCGGCGGGTCGTCTTGATGATATGTCATTTGGTATTGAATGCCTGCTTTGTGATGACATGAATAAAGCGCGCGAGATGGCGGCCATTTTAAGTCAGATGAATGATGAGCGGCGGACGATTGAGCAAGACATGCAAACGCAAGCCTTAGAGAAATTATCAGACTTTCGTCCCGATAAAAAAGAACAACTGCCGAAAGGCATTTGTTTGTTCGATGAGCAATGGCATCAAGGTGTGATTGGTATTGTCGCCTCGCGTATTAAAGATCGATTTCATCGTCCTGTCATCGCTTTTGCTTTATCCAATGAGAATGAGCTGAAAGGTTCGGCGCGTTCTGTGCCGGGTTTACATATTCGAGATGTGTTAGCCGAAATAGCAGCAGCACATCCACATCTCATCGAAAAATTTGGAGGGCACGCGATGGCGGCGGGTCTTAGCTTGCCACGTGCGAGTTTTCATGAATTTTCACAAGCATTTAATGACGTTGTTTCAAAACATTTAACCGATGAGCAAATGCATAATTGTTTATTAAGTGATGGTGAGTTAGGTCAACATGAACTGACTTTGGATATTGCTGAAGTGTTACGCGAAGCAGGGCCTTGGGGCCAGTCATTTCCTGAGCCGTTATTTGATGGCGTTTTCCAACTGTTAGATCAGCGTGTTGTTGGCAATAAACATCTTAAAATGACTTTAGCAAAAGGCGAGCAAACCATTGACGCTATTGCATTTAATGTGGATATGAATCATTGGCCGAATTATCGCTGTGAAAAAGTGCATCTCGCTTTTCGCATGGATGTAAATGAGTTTCGTGGCATACGCCGCGTGCAGTTGATTGTGGAACACTTAGAGAGCCCCACTTAAAAAATACTTCAGGAGAGCGAGATGCGTCGCGCAAATAAGTTTATCCTATCATTTGTGTCTGTTCTGGGTGTTTTGGCATTTGTTGCTCCGTTTATCATGGGCGTTGCGATTAAGCACTCCTTTAATCGATTGGTCGCTTTTTCTAATTCTGAAGGCAACATCAAAATTGAAGTGAAAGAATATAAGCGTGGCTGGTTTTATTCTAACGCCATTCTTTCGATGACAGTCGTGCGACCCGAGTTACACAAGTTATCGACGATGCTCAGCGAAAAAGGTGATTTATTTCCACAATCCATGACTTTTACCCTACAAGAGCATATTAATCACGGTCCTATTTTAATTCATCTTGATCCTAGTCATTTTGTTTCATTTCATATGGCTTTTGTTAATACCAATGTGCATTTGTCTTCTGAACTCGCTAAATTTGTGCGGCCATTGGATTTAAATAAACCGATATTCAACATGCAAAGTATCATCACTTTCAGTGGTACTTTATTACAGCGAATAGAGATGTCGCCTATTTTAATGACTTTCCCTGATGGGGAGTCCACGATCCAGTTTGACGGATTGATCAGTGATATGATGGTTCGACCTTACATAAATAACATTATGGGTAGTGTCAAAACCAGTAAGATTCAATTGGTCTCACATGGGATTGTGATTGAATCACCTATGATAATGTCATCGTTTAATAGTCAGTTATTGCCGAGTGGTTTTTGGGTGGGCCACACGAAATTTTCCACATCAGAAATTTCTGCGCACGATGCCACAGGTAAATCACTGGCCTTTGTCGGGATGGATGTTAAAAATGTGTTGAAAGAGGTTTCCGGCCTTTTATATGGTGTTAAAGAATTTACTATCAAAAGCATCCAGATGAATAGCCAGGAAATAGGTTCTATCAGTTTGAATCTCAGTGCGGATGGATTGAATGCGCAAGGGGTTTCACTTTTTCTTGCCGGTTATAAAAACTTTTTGCAAGAAGATAATGTGGCTGGCGGGGAAGTTAGACAGCAATTTTTGCAGGCGATTCCTAAGATGATTCATCCTGGTGCTGATATTAAAGTGGCTAATTTGCAAGTTAAGACGCCCGATGGTGACTTGGCGTTCTCAGGCAGTGTGAGTTGGCCTGAAAATTTGAGGACATTGCCACAAACAGTAGGCGAAATCCTTCAGCTGACAAATGCAAAAAGTGATATGCGAGTTTCAATTCCTTTAGCCAAAGAGTTGTCTGGATTGGGTGTTGATTTGTTTTATATGCGCTATGCGAGCCCTTCCTTTGCGCCCGGAACAAAAGCGGCAGAGGATGCGGTGGATGAGGAAAAACGCCAAAACGCTTTAACCATGGCAGTATTAATGCAAGATGATCAATTGTCTCGTGATGCAGGAAAAGCATTATTGAAATTGCAAAGTGATAATGTTTCGAAAGAAACTTATGCGAATGCTTTGGATGAGATGTTAAAAAATAAGAAAGTATCAACCAGTGGCCTACGCATTTTAAAATCCGCCTATCGTGATGTGGTGTATGTGAGCCTCTCGCCAAGCGAACGCCGTGACCTGTTGCAGCAGGAGTTTTTGAATAAATTGGATGGGTGGGCCAAGGCAGGTTATCTCAAGCAAGAGAAAGAGGCTTATGTTGTCAGTTTGGATTATAAAAATAGTGTCTTGAGGGCGAACGGCAAAAAGGTTTCTTTGGAAGATTAAACAAGTAGTTACCTTTGTTTATAATGGCTGGCATAACCAAACTGCCAAGATTGTCATATAATATAATGATGATGCTGGGAGAGGTTTATGTCAAACACTGAGCGTTTCAAAAAACCGGATGAATCTTTTCAGTATGCAATTTATTCAGAGCTGGATCGGCTTGATTTAACTGATGTTTTAGCGGTGGTGAAGCACATCACCGATTCTTATCACGAAATCATGCGCCATCATTATCACCTAGGCGATCGGCAATTATTGCGAGAATTGATTTTCGCACTAGAAAGAAAAGGTAACCCCATCTCTAGGGAATTGGTGAAAAAATTCAATAAAGCCTTGGATATTTTCGAAGGGATGGAGGCCGATCTTCCATTGAGTGATCATGAGAAGTATGGCGGGTTGGTTAGTGTTTTAAATCAAACGGCCGAAGGCGAGTTGGAGCTTCGTGAAAAAATGGCGGCCTTGGCTCAGCTAATGCAATCACATGTGCTGATCTGCAATCAGTTAGCAGAAAAAGACTGTTTCGGTGCGAGAGATATTTCAGCAATGCTTCAGGATAATGCGACTGAGTTCTTTAATTCACCCGCACCCGTGGAAGAAAAGACGGAGTTATTAAGTCAATTGGTCAATGGGGCGAGTATGTTAAATACGCTCCTGGCTAAAATGGTGCAGGTAATCAGTTTTGCCAAAAAAGAAGCGAAATCCAATGATAAAGCATTACTTTCTTTTCAAGAGGCGATGGCGCTTTGTGTCAGTGAATCGCAAAAAGATTTTGTTGATCCTACCACATTGTTTATGACTCTCTGGTCGCAAGTGCAGGTATCGCAACAGGAAGCAAAGCGTGCAACTAAACTGTGGCAGCCCGCCACATTGGCACGCAAAATAGGAAAAACCATTCTCGACGATACGGTTTTAAAAAAATATGCAGAAACTTTGGCTCAATCCAAAGTTTTACCGTTAGAATCTTCTGTATTAGCAAAAAATGAAAATAAAACTCGTGCTGTCTAGCCATGTTGATCACAAAAAGCTAATGGATAGCGCAGGATAAACCTTTAGGATCGTAGTGTTAACGATTTTTTTCTATGGATGGATTTATATGACTCAGCATTATCTCAAAAAATTATTTTCTCCTTCTTCTATTGCTGTTATTGGTGCAAGCAATAAGCCTGGTTCTGTGGGAATGAAGGTGTTTAAAAATTTATTGAAAGCCGATTTTTGTGGAAAGCTTTATGCGGTCAATCCCAAGCACCAACATGTTCAGGGTGAGCCTTGTTATGCTTCTTTAAGTGAAATCAAAGCGCCGGTTGATCTTGTGGTGATCGCAACGCCCGCAACGGCGGTAGTCGCTATTTTAGCTGATTGTGGCAAGCATCAGGTGAGTGCCGCGATTGTGCTGTCTTCTGGTTTTAGTGAAGTTGGCAAAGAAGGAAAAGCGTTGGAGCAGGCCATGCTTGCTGCTGCAAGGCGCGCCAATGTTCGTTTAATGGGTCCTAACTGTTTGGGTTTGATGCGGCCGCACATTCGCATGAATGCCACGTTTGATAATAATTTTGCAGTGCCAGGCACCATTGCTTTGCTATCACAATCCGGAGCCATTACATCAGGCGTACTGGATTGGGCAATGGAGAGAGAAATGGGTTTTTCGACCATTGCCTCGTTAGGAAATAATGCCGATATTGATTTTGGAGACGCGTTGGATTACTTGGCATTGGATCCCTATACAAAAAGTATTTTGCTTTATATTGAAGGGGTGAATAGACCTCGTCATTTTATGAGTGCATTGCGAACTGCTGCGCGTATGAAACCTGTTATTGCCATCAAAGCGGGAAAAAATTCGCAAGGTGCGCGTGCTGCGTTATCTCATACTGGTGCGTTGATTGGTGGCGATGATGTATTTGATGCGGCTTTAAGTCGAGCGGGTGCAGTACGTGTAATGAAAATTGAAGATTTATTCTCAGCTTCAGAAGTGTTGTCCAGCCACAAAAAAATCACCGGTAATCGCTTGGCCATTATTACCAACGGAGGCGGTATTGGGGTCATGGCGGCAGACAGGGCGGCAGAATTGAAAGTGGAGCTACCGGATCTGAGCGAAGGCATGGTTGCGACCTTAAATAAAGTGTTGCCCTCTCAATGGTCTCATCATAATCCTATCGATATCATTGGGGATGCTCCGCCAGAACGATATCACGCTGCATTAGCCGCTTGCGAAAAAGAAGAGAGTATCGACGCGATCTTAACGATGCTCGTGCCGGTTGCTATGTCTGAACCCTTGAAAGTGGCCAAGCAAATGGTGAAAGATGTCAAACACATGGAAAAACCCGTTTTAGTTTGCTGGATGGGTGAAAAACAAGTGAAATCATCCTGGCGTTT
This sequence comes from Gammaproteobacteria bacterium, assembly GCA_031291175.1. Lineage (GTDB taxonomy): Bacteria > Pseudomonadota > Gammaproteobacteria > DSM-16500 > DSM-16500 > UBA5158. Next base: position 23,586 of record JARLJO010000034.1, on the reverse strand, counting down.
GTTTGCCAAGCATCAAATTCCTCATTTTAATACGCCTGAGAAAGCGGTAGAGGCTTTCTCTTATCTGGCGCGTTATCACCATAATCAACAAGCCTTAATGGAAGTGCCAGGTACGGAATTCGTTGAGTCACAGTCAGACATTGCGGGCGCGAAAGATATCATTCAGGCTGTGCTAAAAAGCGGTCGAACAGTTTTAACCACCAATGAATCAAAAGCTGTTTTAAAAGCGTTTGGTATTCCTGTGACAGAAACCATTCCGGCTGAAACGGCTGAAGCTGCCGTAAACGCTGCAAAAAAAGTCGGTTATCCTGTGGTCATGAAAATCAATTCGCCTGATATCTCACATAAATCCGATGTGGGTGGTGTGGTGCTGAATATTGCGAACGATCAAGCTGTCACAGAAGCTTTTGACAATATGATGGCGCAAGTAGAAAAGAATTCGCCTAAGGCAAAACTATTAGGCGTGACGATTGAATCCCAGGCAGTGAGTCCAAATGATCGAGAAGTCATGATTGGTGTCATGCATGATAAAGTATTTGGCCCTGCGATCAGTTTTGGTGCGGGTGGGGTGTTGGTTGAGATCATGCATGATCGCGCACTGGCACTACCGCCATTGAATCGCGTTTTAGCGGAAAGCTTAATTGCCGAGACGCGCACGGCAAAATTATTAAAAGCTTTTCGTAACATGCCCGCCGTCAATTTAGACAGCTTAGTGGATATTTTATTAAGAGTTTCTGAGATGGTTTGTGAGTTACCTTTTATTCAGGAAATGGATTTAAATCCTTTAAAGATTGATGATAAACGGGTAATAGCCATTGACGCACGCATTGTTGTCGCGCCAATCACTCAGCCTTTTGTGCCCTATAGCCACCTTGCGATACACCCTTATCCCAGTGATTTAGTGAGAACAGAGACATTAGCAGAAGGGGTTAGTATTACCATTCGTCCCATCCGTCCAGAAGATGCGAGCATGGAGCATGAGTTTATTAAAGATCTTTCTGAGCAATCCAAGTATTTTCGTTTCATGGCGCATTTAAGTGAGCTTTCACCCACGATGTTAGCGCGATTGACGCAAATTGATTACGACCGTGAAATGGCGTTAGTGGCAACAATCCAGGTCAAAAAACAGGAAAAAATGATTGGAGTGGCTCGGTATTGTTTGAATTCGGATAATGAAACTGCCGAGTTTTCGTTGGTGGTGGCAGACAGTTGGCAGCATAAAGGAGTTGGAACCGCTTTAATGAATGTGCTAACGACAATTGCAAAATCAAAGAATATCAAGCAATTGATTGGCAGTGTATTAGCGAATAATCAAAATATGCTGGAACTGGTGAACAATTTGAAGTTCGATATTGTACCTAATGATGATCCCAAAATTAAAATAGTTACCCGGAAAATATGAGGAGAAGACGATGTCGATTGCGCTGATTTCTCATCCGGATTGTTTGTTACATGATATGGGTGAGTCTCATCCTGAGCAAGCGGCACGATTGCAGGTTATTTTCGAGGAGTTGGTTCGTGCGGGGTTGATGGATGGATTAAAGCCTTATTTGGCGCCTTTAGCCACGCGAGAACAGTTATTGCGTGCGCACTCACCCGATTATGTTGATGCTATTTTTGCGGCGTCGCCTAAAACGGGGTTGGTATCATTGGATCCTGATACCTTCATGAATTCTCATTCATTGACGGCTGCTTTGCGTGCGGCTGGCGCTGCCATTTTAGCAGTTCGGCTTGTCATATCGGGTGAGGTCAATTCGGCATTTTGTAATGTGCGACCACCGGGGCATCATGCTGAAAGAGCCAAAGCAATGGGGTTTTGTTTTTTTAATAATGTCGCCGTTGCGGTGATGCATGCATTGGATCATTTCAAATTAAAACGCATCGCTATTATTGACTTTGATGTTCATCACGGCAACGGCACTGAAAATATTTTTCGACAGGATGAGCGCGTCTTGTATTGTTCGTCTTTCCAGCATCCATTTTATCCATTTGATGGTGCTGATACCGTGAGTCCACATATTTTGAATATTCCCCTACCAGCGGGTGCGGATGGTAAAGTCTTTCGTGAAAAAATTGTTGAATATTGGTTGCCACGGATTGCGCTGTTTGAACCGGAGATGATATTTTTTTCGGCGGGGTTTGATGCTTATCTGTTTGATGAGATGTCCGATTTATTATTAACAGAAGACGATTATGCCTGGGTCACAGCAGAGATAAGAAAGCTTGCCGATACGTATGCTCATGGCCGTATGGTGTCGGTATTAGAAGGTGGGTACGAATTAGAAGGGCTTGGTCGTTGTGTGGCGGCACATATTCGTGCATTGGGGGCTACTACTGATAAGTAATGGCTATTGATTATTTGTTTCTAGTTCTAGAGGATTCTATTTTCTGATGGCATACTAGTGGCTGTTAAATGGACTATAAAGGATTAGGGATATGAAGAAGTTATTATCGATTTGTTTGGTTTTATTTGCTTTTTTTCAATGTAATACGGGTTGGGCAGATGTAGCGGCGGATCATGACGCATTACGCAATTTGCGTAAAGAAGCAATGGAGGCGCTGAATTCAAATAATTTCGATCATTTGACTCCTTTACTAGATAAGAGTTTTACCATTACGACTGTCGATAATCATAAGTTTACCAAACCGGAAGAGTTTAAAGCGTATTGGCAAAGTTTATTAACCGGTGATAAAGCCGTATTAAAAAGCATTGAATTCGATCCAACAGCCGATGGTTTAACAGAATTCCTCAGTCCTGATATAGGAGTTGTCTATGGCACATCAACGGATACTTATCATTTTACGGACGGTGATATACGTAAAATGCATACGCGTTGGACGGCAGTCGTCAGAAGAAATCCCGATGGTTGGAAATTAGTTGCGGTCCACTTTTCAGCTAATATATTTCATAATCCAGTCTTGCATGCGGCTAAGAAGTGTTCTTACTGGTTTGGAGCAGCAGGGCTTATTTTGGGTTTTGTCATTGCCTTACTGCTAATGTGGTGTTGCCGTTGCCGCAGGACTACTGCTTAATCTATGTATGATTTGTTAATTCGTCAGGCTCTGATCTTTAACGGGCTAGATCTGCCGCCCCTCCTTGGGGATGTCGCGATTAAAGCGGGTGTTATTGCAAAAATAGCACCCACTATCGATGAGCCAGCCTTAAAAATTCAAGATGCGATGGGTCTATGGTTGACGCCAGGCTTTATTGATATTCATACGCATTATGATATTGAAGTTGAAATTTCTCCTGGTTTGCCTGAATCGGTTCGGCACGGTGTTACCTCTATTGTGATGGGCAATTGCAGTTTGTCTGTGACGGTAGGCGATCCCAAGACATTGGCTGATATTTTTTTACGGGTAGAAACCTTACCTGCTGAGTTGGTTCATCATTGGTTGAGCCAAGCTGTGCAATGGCAGACACCTGCGGCTTATTTTACGCATCTTGAGCAATTGAATTTAGGCCCGAATGTTGCAGCCATGTTAGGTCATAGCGCATTGCGTGCCAAGGTAATGGGGTTGGAACGCAGTCTGTCAGAAAGAGCAACGAAAGCGGAATTGATAGCTATGCAAAACCTTGCCATTGCCGCGTTGGATGCAGGTTGTATTGGTATTTCGATTGATATGGTGCATTGGCATAAAGTTAGCGGCGCTTTCTCTGGCGCGGCTTTGCCGTCACATCATGCGCATTATGAAGAATATAAAATGCTGACGTCAGTTTGTCGCGAGCGTGATGCAGTTTTTCAAATGATACCTAATCCTGGTAATCTTTTTTCTTTTGTGAATATTTTTCGCTTGAGCTCTGGGGTATTTCGTCCGCCATTGCGCAATACCATTCTGTCAGCATTAGATATGTCGGAATATCCTGCGTTATGGCGCTTGTTTCCTGTCATGACTTTTATTTGTAATCGTTTATTGAATGGCAATATTCGGTTTCAAACACTGACAGAACCTTTCACCATTTATGCGGATGGACCTTTGACCCCATTGTTTGAAGAGTTTGCAACCGGTGTGCTCTTAAACAGCTGTTCTTCTCGGGAAGAGCGGCGGCAATTGTGGGCCGATAAAAAGTTTGAACTTGAATTTAAAAAGCAATGGTGCAGTAAGCTGCCGCGAACTTTTCATCGTGATTTAGCGCAGATGACGATATTAAAATCGCCTGATCACACCATGGTGGGTAAAACATTTGCCGAAGTGGCGGCGACTAAAAACAAAGAGGCATTGGCATTATTTTATGAGTTACTGGTGGAGTATGATGATCAAATTCGCTGGATGGCTTGCGGCGCCAATCACCGTCCGGCTATTCGCCAGCGTTTAATGGCGCATCCCCACATTTTGCCTGGGTTTAGTGATGCGGGGGCTCATAGTCGTCATTTAGCTTTTTTTGATAGTTCGCTATCTTTGATTCGGCAAGCCGTCAGTACTCAATTTATTTCGCCGCAATTAGCGATAAAACGTGTCACATCTGAACCTGCCGCTTGGTTTAAGCTAAAAACAGGGGTGTTACGAGAAGGGGCGAAAGCCGATATCGTATTACTGCGACCTGAGAAGTTGCGAATGCCCATTCCTGCACCTACCGAAATCAAAGATCCTTTGTTGCAAGGTGCCATACGTTTAGTCAAACGTGATGTTGATCCAGCCATTGCTAGTGTGTATATCGCTGGCAAAGAAGTGGTGTGCGATGGTCAGCCGTTACCTATTTTAGGACAAGAAAAAACAGGTACGGTGTTGAAAAGCCAGTATTCAATGCAAACCGCAGCAGCCAATTTATCGCGCTATCGTAATCGGATTAATGATGAGTTATGGGATCATCCTTTTACGCAGTATTGGGATATTTTTTTGCTGAAACATCAACATAAATGGAATGCGATATATCACTGCTGGGCGGTCGTTGTGATGTATGCCTTATTTATTTTGGCTGTTTATACCAGGCATTTTTATTGGCTATTGTTCATGCCGATCTCACAACTGATTGGACTGATTGGCCACAGACTTTTTGAGCGGTCAGCAATTGATGTGCGCGATACGATTTTTTCCTGGCGAGCGTTCCTCTGTTTGCATCGTTTATTTTATGCGGTAATAAGCCGTCAATATTCACCTGAGATAAGCCGTGTGCGTCAGGCTCTATCCGATTATGAAAAAGTGAAACAATGAATATTCCCATGATTAGTCAAGCTAACAAAAATAAAGCGTTTTTGATTGGGTATGTGGTCTTTTGTTTGCTGTATGGTTTTTCGGGGCATCACTCCATTTATTCGCCCAAACAGTTCAGTTTGAGTCCCGTTGATAAAATGATTCCATTCATGTTCAATAGCATTTGGATTTATCATTCGCATTTTCTTTTTGTGTTTTATGCCATGTTAACTTGTCAGGATGAATTAAGACGCACCATCGTTTATTACGCTATGTTGTTAGCAACCGGGATTGCATTTGCCATTTTTATGTTAATGCCAACAGAGTTGCCGCATCCGTCCATGGATTTTAACGGGTTTAGCGGCATGCTTTGGCGAGCGTTGTACTTGACAGACACGCCAACGAATTGCTTTCCTTCTTTGCATGTGGCCCTGGCCAGCTTGGCAACCTGTGCTTTAATGGTGAAAAATACATTTTGGCGCTGGGCAGCTCCGTTGTGGGGCGTGTTGATTTGTGTTTCTACTTTAACAACCAAGCAACACTATGCCGTCGATGTGGTCGGTGGTGCAGTATTGGCAATGCTGTCTTTTATGAGTATCCATTATTTAATCGTGCCAAGGTATCGTTATGAAAACGCTCACCAGTAAAATGAGTCATATCCAAGCCTTATCACAAAAAACCATCTCGGCTATGTTTCAACTTTATAATAGCTATTATGATGGAACCAATGAAACCATTTTTCAGCAAGATCTGGCAGGGAAAAATTGGGTGATATTACTTTATGATACTAAGGAGACGTTACGTGGTTTTTCAACATTAGCCTTCTTTGATCATCAGTACATGGACAAGACTTATCGTATTCTTTATTCGGGTGATACGATTGTAGAACACCAATTTTGGGGGCAGCATGAATTGGCGGCGGCGTGGATTCGTTTTGCTGGTAAAATAAAAGTAGAACAACCTTCAGTGCCTTTGTATTGGTTATTGATTGTGAAAGGCTATCGCACTTATCGTTATCTTTCAGCATTTTGTCGGGAATATTATCCCAATCCAACGGAGCATCGGCCACCGGTTATAAAAGGATTAATGGACCAGTTAGCTTTGGCGAGATTTGGTTCAGCGTATAACCCCGCTACGGGTGTAGTCAGTTTTAATGAATCACACGGTCATTTAAGAGGCTGTTGGTCCGATGTGCCAGCGAATGTGTTGTCGCGTGTTGAGGTGCAGTATTTTTTACACCGTAATCCGCATTATGAGCGTGGCGATGAGTTGGTTTGTTTATGTGAGTTATCAGAAACGAATTTAAAGCCATACGCAAAGCGTTTATTTGTCAGTTCTGTCACTCCAATAAAAGAGAAGGCACATGCAGGGAATTGAGACTAAAATTTTTAATCAGCCATTCAAGGTGACAGAAGGGTGGTATTGGTTGTTGCCTTCAAAAAGCGTGAAGCGCGGGAAAGCGCAAGCCGTGAATTTAATGGGACGTGAATTGGTTGTCTATCGTGGACAAAATGACATTGCTGTGGTGCTTTCTGCCTATTGCCCTCACATGGGCGCGCATTTGGCAGAAGGCAAAGTAGAAAGTAATCAGATTCGCTGTTTTTTTCATAACTGGCGTTTTGATGCAAAAGGGAATTGTACGGATATACCTTGTTTGTCTAAGCTGCCTTCTAAGAATATTTCATTGAAGACATGGCATGTGGTGGAGCGATATCAGATGATTTGGTTATGGGTGGGCGTAAGCTCGCCCACACATGATATCCCTGAATTGCCGGAATTAGCGGGGCAGAAAATGGTTTCAGCGTTGGGTAATCGATTTATCAAGCAGTGTCATCCCAATGTGGTTATGGTCAATGCGATTGATGAGCAGCACTTTCACACGGTGCATAAATTGCCGGGTTCGATATTAAAAATGGAACCGGAAATGATTGATCAATACAATATTCGTTTTTCTAATAGTGGTCGGTTACAGAAGAACACTAGAATCAGCCGTCTGTTAAGTCGATTTTATCAAGGCCCTTTGACTTATACGCTGAGCTATTGGTATGGGCATTTGGGTTTTGTGACATTTGGCCCGGATTTTTTACGTTTGAATCTTATGTTTGCTTTAAGGCAAACAAGAGAAGGTAAAACGGAAGGTCAGACTATTGTTTTCACGCGACATCGAAAAGGGATAATGGGGTATCTTGCTAATGCTTTCATTTTGTTTTTGACTAAATTGGGTGGTCGGTATTTTGCAATTGGTGATACGCGTGTTTTTCAGACGATACAATTTGATTTTAAAACGCCTATTACTGCGGATCGTGCGGTCATTTTTTTCATTAAACACTTAGAGCAGCAAAGGGTGGTTAACTGGCATGGTCGTGAAAGCAAGAAAATCGAAAGTGAGGTGGTGTAATGGCTAAAACAGTATTGATAACGGGTTGTTCTTCAGGATTTGGACTCAGTTTAACAAAGACTTTGCTAGCAGCAGGGTGGGAAGTGATTGCTACCGCGCGACATCTAGATCGTTGTGATGAATTAAAAAAATTGACGCATCCCGCTCTCACTCTAATCACATTGGATGTGACGAAAGAAACAGACTTGCAAGCGATTAACGACTACTTTATTAACGAGCGCAATTGCCGTCTGGATTGTTTAATCAATAATGCAGGCTATGGTTTGCTAGGGCCGCTGGAAGAGTTAACCGATGAGCAAATTCGACAGCAAATGGAAGTGAATTTATTTGGTGTTATTTTTTTAACAAAAAAATGCTTGCCGTTTTTGCGAAACACTAGCGGTCGAATTATCAATATTTCATCGTTAATGGGTTACTTAGCCTTTCCATTGCAAAGTCTATATGTGACTAGCAAATTCGCGCTGGAAGGCTTCGCAGAGGCGCTGTATTATGAGTTGGCTCCACTGGGTGTGCAGGTTGCCTTGATAGAGCCAGGGGCTCACGGCACTTATTTTGGAAAGAATGCCATTTTAGCTACAGTGGAAAATGCTTTACCGGTCTATCAGCAGCAACGCACTAATTTTTCTCGTTTTAGACAGAAGCTATCCCAAAAACGGAATGGATCTTCCGATAAATTGGCGCTATCGGTATTGAAATTATTAAATCAGCCATTGATGCCTTTGCGTAAGAGAATAGGGTACGATGCCAATGCGCTTTATTGGTTGAAACGATGGATGCCGACCTTTTTATTTAATCGGTTAATGCATTTTTTTTATAAACGCATTTTTCTAGTCTCAGTATGAATACCACCAATAAGATGACACTGATTGTTAATTTATCCGCTTCGCATACGGAAGAAAGTGCCGCATTAAAAAAAATATTGACAGGTAAGTTAAAGCGTCTGGGAAGAGGTAAGTCTTATAGCGAGAATGCACAAAGGGGATATTGGCCAGCAGATTATTTTGGTTTAAATCAAAGTGAATTATTTAATGGTGCTAGTCCTGAGCAACAAGATGAAATATTGCGACAATGCAGTGACCATTTGCTGCGAGAAGCTTACTTCATTGAGAAATCGGGTTTAACGTTCTGTGCGAAAATGGTTTTGCTAGCAGAGACAACAGAGGTGGCTCAAGCTTATAGTTTAATGGGTGCCGATGAAGCTACTCATTTGCAATGGATTACGCCGTATGTGCCATTAATATTGAGAGAGCGGCCTGGCGGAGAGTTTGTGTTTTTTCTGAAGCAATTAATTGAGCAAGGTGATGCAAATTGTTTGATGTATTTGTTGCAGGTGATTTTAGAAGGTTGGGGTTTGCATCATTATAAAGATTTATCGGTTTCTTGTCAGCAAGCTGAGTTGCGATCGGTGTTGATTGACATTGTGCGTGATGAGGCTTTGCATCAGCACACGGGCGCTGTTTTGTTTCAGCCTCAAACAGTAAGTCATATCCAGAATGAATTTATTCAAGATAGTTTAGCAAGCTTTCTTGAGATGATTAGAGTGGGGCCACAAGCTGTGGTATCTCATGTGGATCTGGTGTTGGGAGGGTTAAGCAAAGCACGCAAGATTCAGTTGATAGAGCAAATTTCAGGCCCAGAAATAACCGCTAGAAAATTAAAATTGCTCCAGCGATTGATGGCTGTGCCGGGTTGTGAAAAATGGATTGAGGCGCTAGATGCTAGAAAAATGTTTGAGCCTTATTTGGCTTATCAGTGTGTTTGATGGCATAAGACATATTGTCTAAGGCGGTGACCCATTTGGAAAATTACATTGATATCGAAATGAACTCTCTTAAATTGACTGGGGTCCTGTCAGGGTAGGTTTACTTTTTTCGTGCTCGCTCCGCTCCGCGCGTAAAAAGCAAACCTACCCTGCCACCCCGTTTTTTTTGATTCACTTCCACTTCGTGGAAGCTAAGAACATATTTACATTGACTCATTACACAGAACATTCCGATGCGGCACAAAGTAGCACGGACTAAGGCCCCCATGCTTTTTGTGGGGGTCGTGTCCGCGAACCCCTGCTAAATAAATCACAGAACATTCACTCAGCACATACGAATCAAAAATTTCTGCCATAATCATTAACGCCCAGGGTGTCACATTTTTTCCGCACAAGCTCACTTCAACGAAGTTGAAGTGAATCAAAAAAAACGGGGTGGCAGGGTAGGTTTGCTTTTTACGCGCGCAGCTTACTGGCGAGCACGAAAAAAGTAAACCTACCCTGACAGGGCCCCAGTCATTTCAGAGCATTTCTCTGGTATCAGCGTGGTTTTAAGAATGGATCCCGATATAAAATATCTATACAATATATTCATTACTCAGGTGATCCAGTAACCGTTTCGCCATCTCAAAATCGGTTATTAAAATCTTATCTTTAATGTTGCCCCATTTCTTCCCACACAAAATCATAAAATCTTGAACCTCTCGCTGCATATTTGGCACAACCATTACTACAGGTTTTTTTAATTGTCCGAGTATACGAGAATTTTGATAATGATAACTCTTAGATAGTGTCTCATCTAATGCTTCATCCGAGATGAAATCACTTTTTTCACATACCAAGACATAATATCCACGTCCATCCGTTTCAATGCGCGGTATTAACATGCAAAATACACGATTAAATTGAATCACTTGATTCAGTGCTTCCAGCACAAAATCTTCAGTCAGTTTTTCACCCACCATATCGCAAGTATGGTTAGTTCTGCCAACGAACTCAAAACATGGAGTATTGTGATATTTTCCCGTCACTTTTATCCTGTCACCCAAACAATAACGGTATAAGCCACCTCTTTGGCTAATGATAAGTTCGTAGGTTTCCCCCACAGAAACTTGATGCAATAAATAAATATTCGATGCGCTATCTCTAAACTCAAAAAAAACTTCATTTAACATAGGTGCGCAGCCTACGCTATTCATCAATGGTATTGAAATTGGTGCTTCAGTCGCTAATAACCCTTTTCCTTGAATTAAGACATCAGGAAATAAATGATTGAGCTTTTGTGCGCCATAAGAGGCCATGCTTTTCGTCCAGCACGAAATCAATTTTAATTTAGGCCATAATGCTTGCCAGTGAATAGCTGGCTTTTGCAATAGCGCTTTCCGTTCAGCTGACAAAGCACGAAAAACATAACGAGTCCCATTTTTAACAATAAAACCCATCGCCAAATCATGAATAAGATCTTCTCGATAAATGGAAATGGTCTCTAATAAAACCAAAAAATACGTCGGATTCCAAATTGAAATCATTTCCAGATTTTCTTCAGCTAAAAGAGTTGCTGCTAATAAGTAACGAAAGTCTTCAATGTTCTCTATGTCTAAAATAAGGGGTGGCGTAATCAAAAATGGTTTGAGAAATCGCCGCCACATTTTTTTTAAATATTGACTATCATCATCCAATCCGATAGGTGTCCCGCCAATAGTCTGTTTTTCATCTCTCAAAGCAGGTGAAATGCTCATGAATATTCGACTTGTTTCAACTCTGATGCCATTAGTTAAAATGTCATGCACCCAAATTTTAAACATGCGATTAAATGAATTTAGCAATGGCTTGTTGTAGGCGATATATTTAGCTGGACCTCCGCTTCCTGAGGTTTTTTCAAAAAAATCGATGTGATGCGGTGTCAATATGCCCTGAAATCCTTGTTTTTCTTTCTCAATCCAGGGGGCAATATTGTCATAACTGACAATAGGCACTGTGCGCCTGAAAGCAGAATAAGTGATATCCTCATTCACGCCTAACGCTTGTCCATATTGACTTTTGGCTAGATTCTTTTTTATTTCGCAAAATATTTTTTGCTGCGCCTTTTCAGGCGATAGTAGTTGTTTTGCAAAATCCTTTGCTGCAGGTCGTGATAATAGCTTTATCATGAAAACCGCTATGTTTACTCGCCAATTTTGCACAGTGATTCCTCTGTCAAATGCTGATTTATTTTGACATCCGTTAAAAATTTCAGTGAGAGTCCTTCATCAACGATAGCACCTGGTCCAAGTCTTGAGCCTGCACCGACAAATACCCGTTTACCAATAGTAATACGTTTAACATACAATATTAATTTATCAGGCTTGTGAATAATGACATGCGCAAAACACGATACTTTATGGCCAAAAATAACATCATCACCCACAACCATTAAACTTCTATCGGTGATCTCAACCAGCGGTGTCCAATAAATTCTTTTGCCAATTGTGCTACCCCATAATCGCAGCCAAGCACTATAAGCACCTGGAATCAGCCTTAAAATAGCGTCAAAATCCGGTATCGCATTAAAAACACTCTGGAATTGGTGTGTGCCCCACCAGGCACAATAGCGGCGTTCAGTGAGGGTAAATGTGCCCTCTATTGGTGCGGAAAAATAATGATGTAATCGCATGCAGAGTATCGGTAATAAATAAACTGCGAAAATAAAGCCAAGGAGATTAAAGCAAGAGAAGTGATAGCATAACGCAAGAAAAAATCCGGCGATCCATAGTAAGTGAAACAGAGGAAAAAAACTCAATAAGCGGCTACGATAAGTCATACCCGGAATGTTACCTCGTGTCGTTGGTCTGGTAATAATGTCGGATCTTGTTTTGCATAAAGCGCATTGATTATTTCGCTCACCGAGGTGTGAATGGTATCACAAGGCGTATCATAAAAATGACTTCCGTATTTTTTAATAACTCTCATTTGTTGATTAAGCACTTGAATGTCTTGATCAATGACTTTTTGCCCCTGACGCTTCACCAGCCAACCAATAAAAGGAGTCAACAAACCAAAGCGAAAGCTGATTTCTGTATATACTTTTGTGTGCTCGGCGCTGACAGGCACCGATTGTGATGTAATGACATATTGCCATTTTGATTCTAACGAATACGAAACAAACGTAATATTAGGCATAAAATAACTGTCTGTATGCACTATCGGACGTCCGCGAGGATTCAAAAACCAATTAAAACTGCCTAAATTTTGTTTTTCATTCGCATAGGTCACATGGACTTGCCCATTCATTCGTTTTATCTCAGCCCTAATCGCTTCATTGCGACTCGACCGAAAAATACCTTTATGCACAAATGCGGTATGCGGAATATCAATAAAATTTTCCACACAATTGCTTAAGGTATTTTGAAAATCATTCTGCAATCGAATATTTTTCCATCCTGATTTTTGATAATACGGCATGGCAAAAGGTTGTAAGTCATCGCCGTTATCCATCAGACGAACATAAATATAACCTTCTTGCTCTCGGGTTAAGTAGGTGCGACCTTTTAAATTATCCGTCATCGTGTTTCCCATCGAAGGGATAGCCACCACTTTACCTGCTTCACCATAGAGCCAACCATGATAAGAGCATTTTAAAATACCCTGAGACACACTACCATCAGACAGTTTACCGCAGCGATGCAAGCAACGGTCTCGCATCACTGTTGCTTTGCCCTGGCTATCGCGATAACAGACTAACCATTCATCACATACTTGACGGGATAGCACAATATTTTTTGTCAGTTCATGAGACTCAGCAACAATATACCAAAAATGTTTAAAATCAGTTGTCATAAGCTCTTAATTTTTTTTAATGAAATGGATGTGGTTAAATTCAGCTGACAAGCCAAACGTGCTTTCAGATTACTTGGAGCGCACAATGTTAATGTTTCCGCTTCCAGATTTTCTGGAGAGGGTAGGTCGCCCTCTAATGGTGTGACTTCAATTAAACATGTCCCACAAATACCAGAGCGACAACCAAATAATACCGGCGAATTTTTCGCTGTTAAATAATCGGCAAGAAAGGGACCTTCAGGCAGTTCGACTGTTTCAAATGGTGTGTCTGTGAAAACGATTTTATGTTGTTTCATGCGGGCTTGAATCTGGCTAAGGCATGATGATTTCGTTTTAAGTATCCAGCTATCGAGTTTTTACTCATTAAGTGCATATCGCGATTTGCTGTTGACAAATAATCGGCTGATTCGACAAAAGCTTTGTAGGATTCAACAGCAACGCGATGCATCTCAAAGCTACTTTGTAAACCATTTGTCTCTTGCAAAAAACAAGCCTTTAGCATGTGTCTCGCCTCTTTATCATCCATGCTAAAAATACTGGAGCGAAATAATTTATAAATTAGATTAAATAAAGCTGGCTCATACCAGAAAATTCCTCGAATGGCGGCAGAAAAATGAAAATGATCTTTTTGACAGCCCGTGATCCCGCGATTAATCACCCAGGATTCAAAGCGAGTCGGTGGATTAAGAGAATGAATGACATCTTGACCAATCAGTTTTGAAGTATTGAAATGATAGCTTTCATCCATAAAATGATAGTAACTGATCGCGGCAGGAATCGGTGCCTGTTCTTGTTCAAGATGTCGCATATAAAAATTCGCAAGTTGATGCTGAATGAGTTTACCATTTAAAGTTCTAAGCCCACGCACCATCAAATACTGACTTGCGAGAAATGCATTGTTCGCAGAGAGCAAAGTATAAGCTTGTAATTGCAATTTCCGCCAAAACTGCTTGCCCCAATTGGTATCTGCAAACAACATGGTTTCGGCAAACAGTCCGCGCATTGGGTAAGTGAATAAGCGCTCGCCAAATAATTCCCACTCGACGGCTTCACCAATACTTTTAAAAGCATGAATATGAGCACGTTCCTGTTTGGATTCCAGGTCCAGCGTGTCACAAACAATGCGAAAATCTTCCAGTGTATAAAGTCCCGCAGCGGCGACTTGATTTAAAAATATAGTAGCAATTTCTGCGGAAATAATTTGACTGTAATACGCTACCCAATAAAGATGATTCAAGGTTAAGCGTTGTTTTGTACTGGCTTGTTCCCAAACGGGTGTTCCATAAAGAAGTGAAAATGTTTCATCTTGCCAATAAACCGTATTGCAATCGCTATAACGAAATTTTTCCGCTGCTTGATCAATGAGAAGAGTATGATCTTGTTCTTCATTGCGCCGCTTATTCACTTCCAGCTTGCGATAGGTAATTTGATCATCCAGTAAGGATTTGGTTTGTCGCTGATCCAAGTGCGGATGCATAAATATCCATGAGATTATATTTCCAGAAAAAATTAGATCATAATTTCATGGCGTAAATCAATCTTTAAAAGGGTAAAGCAGTTGTTGTAGTGGATGGGGCGCTTCGGGATCCTGGTAGATCAGGTGTTGGGGCATATTTACACAGAATGTTTTGAAAAGTTTATCCCAAATAATAAAATTGGCGCCAAAGTTTGCCGGCTTCGATAAGGCTAAATGATGGCGATGATGCTGTGAAGGTGTGACAAAGAGGTATCCTATCCCGCGAGCAAAAGCATGAAGCAGTGGCATTTTTTCAGTATGAATGGCGGTATGACGCGCTAAATCAAGACTGGCTGTGAAAGTCGCCGCCAGAAAAAATCCACTGGGGTCTTTGCACATAAATCCTAATAGGGGGTTCACCAAGAGATAAACAAAAAAGAAATTAACGAAGATGGAATTTCTGGCCGTTGCCCAAATATCAACCCGAGGTGAGGCATGATGACACCGATGCCAGCGCCAAAGTAGCGGTACGTGATGAAACAAACGGTGTTGCCAATAATATAAAAAATCCACACCCACAAAATTTAACAAAAAAGCACCGTACCCATTGAGAGGCAGTACGCCTTTGCCAGCAGGCCAAAGTGTGGGGAGGATATGCGTGGCAATCCAATAACCACAGAGCGGCACAACCAGTCCTTGCATCGCAAATCCCGTCATGTTGAGTAGCCAATCCCAGCGATGATAACAATATTTCAGGGTGCGATCAGGCAGTAGCATTTCACCTGCGAATAACACTAAAAAAGAGATAGCCGGTATGATAATAAGCCATAACATTTTAATTTCTCATAAAACAGGTTCAGCTATTGTGGTCGGTGCTTTGGGTTTAGACCAGATGGATGGCGACAGTTTATTAATAAAAGCGATAAACGTCGCAATAGGTTGATCCATGGGTAAAAGCCGCTGTGGATTAAAGCGCATATTTTCATAGACTTTTCCATCTTCTGCTTTTAACCAGCAAAAACCAAGCCACGCCACGCTCAACAGAAAATGATTAATAAAAAAGCCCAGAATGCCTTTTCTTTTTTCGGTAACATAAATGGGTTGGACTTCCACACACTGATTTTCCAGCGGTCTGTAGGCAAAGATCATATTCGCTTCGGGTAATTGATAGTTTAGCTTTCCCAGCAAGAACAAACCTTTCATGGTGCTGAGCAAGCCGATCGTGCCTGCTGAATACTTCATTGAATATTCGTAAGTTGCACCAAACATTTTTTTTAACAGTCTGCCGGTAAAGTTTTCTGTAGGAATGTTGCCTTTCAGCGAAAAATTGGCTTCATGTTCATTCTCACTGTACTCTAATTGCATCTCAATATTGACACCATGCACGGTTTTCAAGTGTTGTTTGTCTATCCCGTTAATCATGGTGACGTGATGATGACAAGTGCGAAT
The DNA here is from genome assembly GCA_031291175.1 of Gammaproteobacteria bacterium. Classification (GTDB taxonomy): domain Bacteria; phylum Pseudomonadota; class Gammaproteobacteria; order DSM-16500; family DSM-16500; genus UBA5158. Next base: position 7,572 of record JARLJO010000034.1, on the reverse strand, counting down.
ATAGCTTTTTCCTGCAATAAACAGTAGGGCTTTATTTTCCAATTCATCGTGTGTGGGAAGTTCAAAATCCGCTATGTCATCCGGGAATACCCAAATAAAACCGTATTGTTCACGACAAGCATAAGAGCGGAGTTTGACATTGCTTAACGGTTTGGGCAGGCAAGGAATATCAACACACTTGCCCGCGCCATCAAATGCCCATTTGTGAAAAAAACATCGGATATGATTGCCTTCCACGGAACCAATGCCAAGATCCGTTCCCATGTGTGGACAGAAGGCGTCAAGTGCTCGGGGTACACCATCTTCGCCGCGAAAGATGACGATTTGCTGGTTGCATAATACGAGTGAAAGAATGCGCTTTTTTTTGATGTCTTGGCTTTTGCAAGCAAAATACCAGCCGCGTACTACTACATCAAAATTATTAAATATTTTCATCGGAGGGAGGGGTTGTGTATTTTGGTTTCTTAACTGTCTATCCATGATTTGCACCGAGCTGAAAATGACTGGGGTCCTGTCAGGATAGGGTAACTTTTCCGTGCTCGCAAGCTCCGCGCGAAAAAGCCACCCTATCCTGCCACCCCGTTTTTTTATAAAAGCTTGGTTTCGCGAAGTAGTATTCTGCTTGGAGGAGTAGCACGGACTAAGACCCCCACGTTTTTTGTGGGGGTTGTGTCCGCGAACCCCTGCCTGGTAGAACCATTTTAATTTAGGTAATGCCGAAGCCTAAAGACGATGAAATGAAATTCACTCATCTCATCGTCTTACAGCGTTTATTGGCGACAAATTTTAGAATAAATGGGTATAAGACAAATACACATCATTTGAGCTAATTCTACCGAGATTTAATTTGTAAGGGTAGACGCTACCACGGCCGCTGAATGAGACATTGCCCAGGCTCACATAACGATATCCTAATGAAATGCGCTCATGTTGAAATTCAGATGCACTTTGATTGAAATTAAATGCATAACCTACACCCACGCCTGCTTGATAAGCAAAATTCACATTAGTGTGATTTCTGAAAGGTGGTAGAGGAGGGTAGCCAATGCTGTCTATGGATGTTTCCGCATAATTTTTAGGACGAGTCCACGCAGATCCTATGCCCACATCGATAAACGGTGTGAAGTGGTTAAAAGTCCAGGTGAATTTGGCTTCTGCCATTAAGCGGGAGCTGGAAATGTTGTATTTATAATTGTAAAGCGTGCTAGGTGCATCCCCCAGCGCCGTTTCAACCAGTCGACCGCTCTCACTGTACTCAGATGGCATGGTGTAAACGCCAAGGCCTAATGCAATCGCAGGCCGCATGCCCATCCCCGTGAATTCATAACCACCATGTAAATCAACGACAGCCGCGTTAGTATCAGTGTTGCTGCCTGGATAGGCGTCATTTAAAAAGCCACCGTAGTAAGTGACTTGCCAATGCGTATTGTCCAATCGTAGTTGACTGGTCTCAACCGCCGCGCCTAAGTAAAAATGACCATCAGCTCTAAAAATGGGATCCAATGTTCCCTTATACTCTTTTGTTGTGGCTTTATATGCATGGGTGGAATAAACAGAGGGTTCTGAAGGAGATGAGGTATCAGAAGATGCGCTTGCCAGTACTGGCATAGCGCTTTGTAAGCAAATAACAGCAATTGCGATTTTTTTCATAAAAAATGATGCTCCCTTATTCAAAATTAAAGTCCAAATATTTAACTTTTGCCGTTATTTTCTAAACTGGTTATGCGAATACGGTATTCGTGTTTCTCTAGAATTTGTTCCAGTGTTTGTTGTTATTTATCCTATGACATAATAACGCTTAGGGCAAGTTTTACTGCCTTAATAATACGCAAGGTAGTGGGGCGGGAATAGTATGATATGCTCAGATTTTATTTATAAAGAAAGTGTGTTAGGGAAATAAAGATCAGTCTAACAGAATACATAGCTACACAAGATAAGATCCATTTAAAAGGCGCTCAAACTGAGCGCCTCCCAAGAGATCTGTAAGGCTTGCGGATTAACAAGCCGTTCCATTAACAGTGCAAGTGCCGCCCGTACGGGTCGTAGTGCCTGTGCCGGTCTTGAATGTGCTCCCTCCATTCCCAAGAATAGTCAGGTTGGTATTTGTAAAGCTAACATTGGCTGTATTGGGATTTTGGATGCCGAATGCAGATCCAGACTGGCTTGAAATGGTAAAGTTAGAGTTTAGTATACTAATTGTTGAAGTGTCGAACGCTGTTAAGCCACTGTCAGCTCCTAATGCGGCAGAGCCATTTAAGGTGCTGCCTGACACCGTGATGATGCCCTTGTTCGATGCTTGCAATAAGCTTAACTGGCTGCTTCCATTTTCAAATCCCGAAATAGTTGAATTATTAATAGCAATGGTCCCTAGAGAATTACTTTGATTGAGTACAGTAAATGCTCCTGAGGTGTTATTACTAGTATTGCTTGTTGCCGTGAGGATAGAGTTATTCAGTGTAATGGAATCATTACTTCCAGAAGTCATAAAAATCGCATTGATTGGGCCACCATTACTATTGGTTTGGATACTATTCAACACGCTATTATTGATAAGTACTTTATTATTAGTGCCGCCGTCCCGAACGGTGGCTGCACCTGATGAGCCGTTACCTGTTGCGGTCAATATACTCGAGTTAATCGTAATATTGGTATGATTGCTGAAGCTGATAAGTGCAACCGAACCGAAGTCATTCGTATTGGTGCTATTAGCATTGACAATAGCGTTGTTTAATAAAACATTCCCTGTCCCGCTGGTGAAAATACCGTCAGCGGCATTATTTGCGCCTGTTTCCATAGCACTTACTGTCGTACCATTCAGGGTGAGCTGAGAAGCATTAAAATTTGCAACCCCGATCGCGCCATTGCCCATTGCATTATTACTGTTATCGACTGCAGAAATAGAACTGTTGATAATTGTTACCTGAGCATTACCTTCGCCAATTACCCCTAGCGCACCTTGTAGATTATTGTTAAAAGTTTCGGTTGCATTGACAGTTGAATTGCTGAGTGTAATGTTGCTGTTTCCTAGGGCGTCTATGCCAATCGCGGAGGTTCCATTATCCGTTACATTCACATTCAAATTATTTAGATTAATTGGTCCGGCGGCTGTTCCTGGCGCAAAAATTCCCACAACATTATTATTTGGGCCAATGTTAGGCGACGCGGCCGTGACGGTGCTATTGAAAATTTGCAAGCTATCAATAGTGTTGTTGCCATTGACCTGTAAAGCATCAAAAACAGTCGGACGGTTTGCGCCAGCGGCAGCGGTCTGATAGTTAGCAGTTTTACCATATAACGACAAACCGTTAGGAATATTTAATATCGTTTGTGCGGGTAATGCCGATGCAAAATTATAATTTCCCGGAGCTAATAATAAATTAGCATTAACCGCTTGCTGACTGATAGAGTTAATCACATTTTGATTGATGCCCACGCAAGGATGCTCGAAGGTACATTGAGTAGCGCCCACTGCAGTTAAGTTACTTGACCCGGGTTGAAAGAAGAAAAGATTATTTTGTAGAACTTTAATTGCACCTGTGTTGCGGACAGATTTTTGTGAAGGGATACCTGAAGCCGTATTTAGCGTACCTAAATGACGAGGAATCATGTCTACGAGACGATCATGTACGTCTGTTGACATGGCTTCATTATTTTTGCCTAAACTAACGCGTAAAGTGAACGCGCCCGAATTTTGTAAAACATTATCATGACTACCGGAGACGATGACACTGGTGTATTTATTGATAGGATATTCAAAACCGGCTTGTACACCTGAAATGTTAGAAACGTTTGATGCGCTGTAATGGTAAGCACCCGCAAAAAAGCGGCCCCGTAAATGATGCATATTAACAGAATAGCCTACTTCAGCATCGACCCCATTACCGACTACCGCATACTGAATTAATTGTTGATCGTATTGTGAGTGCCCCGAAAAATAAGCGTAAGAAAAATTACCTGAATTGCTTTGATATCCCAAATTTTTGACTTGTCGGCGATGGGTTTGTGGGAAATATCCATTAATATGCGCATCCCATTGCGGCGATATCCATTCAATCCCTGGGTTAAACACAACAAAATTGGCATGGCTGCGGGTTTGATCGACATCACCAAATACATACGCCCCCAAAATATTATTATTATGAATCATTCGGGCGCCGACGCCAGGGCTGACCATAGAAGCTTGATGATTATCATAAGCAGCGGAAAAATCTGCAAACAGCATGCGGTCGGTATTGCCATAGACAGGGAATAATCCTTCCGCATCGCCAATGGCACCCTCTGTTGCCGTGGCATCAATGACTATATGGGGCGTCACTGGTGCATAAGAATAAAATGAAGACGAAGCATGAGCACTTTCAAGGGTGGCTGCCATTAATGTTAAAGAGAAGCAAAAACAATAACAAATAGATGAAGCGGATTTTAAAGTTCTCATGCTAAAGCCTCAGAATAAATTCTTAATTAGCGTACCTGTTTTTAAGGTGAATGTAATGTTCAATTTAGTTGTAGTGTCTGCTAAGAGAATCAATAAAGTTTTAGAGGATATTTGCTTAACGCATCTCTACGCTAAGGTTTCACTTTATTTGGATTGTAATTTAACAAAAAAGAGCAAAACTCACATATCGAAAACAATCTGATGAAATGCTATGTGATTTTCAACCGTGTTATTAATTTATTCGTTATAAGTCATTTGTGTCAATATATAGGATTTCAATAGCACGGTTTTCTGATGAAAGTATGCATCTATCCACTTCGATTTATGCGTGAGCGACAGTATTTATAATATAGTTTATACTGGGCAAGCTGAGCAGGGAGCTAAAAATTTTATTTGGAAGGATGACTTCGATGAAAAAATTCACGCACCTTTTTCTTTGTGCAATAATGATTTTTTTCCTGCAAGCTTGCCATGAAGCTCCTCAACCAAAACTCTCTCTTTTATCTAAAAATGCTGTCATTCTCGCTTTTGGTGACAGTCTAACTTATGGCACCGGCACCTCTCCCAATGCTGCTTATCCTGCGGTGCTGCAAAAAATGACGGGGTTGACTGTGATAAATGCAGGTGTTCCAGGCGAAGAAACGCGTGACAGTCGAAATCGCATTGGAGAGGAGCTTGAAAAGTATCAACCTGATTTAGTCATCGTTTGTTTGGGCGGCAATGATTTTATCCGAAAGCGTGATCCTGCCAGCGTGAAAGAAAATTTAGTCGCTATCATTCAAACGATTAAAAAATCCGGCGCACAAGTTATTTTAGTGGCCGTGCCAGATTTTAAATTAAGCTTAGCTGTGCCGCCGCTTTATTCGGAATTGGGAACAGAATTGAAGGTTCCTGTTGATGAGCATATTATAGCTGACCTTGAAGGAAAGAATGAGATGAAGTCTGATTACATTCATTTCAATGCAGAAGGCTATCGCTTATTAGCAGAAAATATCGCTGCTTTTTTAAAACAACAGCACGCCCTTTAATATGGTAATGATAATTAAAAATGATGACATTTTTCATGTTTGAATTGATATATAAGGAGTTGGTATGGAATTTCAAACCCTGGGTCGTTCTGGATTACGCATTCCCCGATTGAGTTTTGGTACGGGAACATTTGGCGGCACAACCGATTTTTTTAAAGTGTGGGGCGAGACGGATGTCAAAGAGGCCACGAAGCTTGTGGATATTTGTTTTGATGCCGGGGTCAATTTTTTTGATACAGCCGATGTTTATTCGGCAGGCGCTTCCGAACAAATTTTAGGAAAAGCATTGCAGGGGCGTCGCGATAAAGCGCTCATTTCGACCAAGGCTACTTTCACCATGAGTGATAGTCTGAATGACAGGGGATCGTCGCGTTATCATTTAATCAGAGCTTGCGAGGCCAGTCTCAAGCGCCTTAACACGGATTATATCGACGTTTATTTCATGCATGGATTCGATGGCATCACACCCGTTGAAGAGACCCTGAGTACCTTAGAAAATTTAATCCAAAGCGGTAAAGTGCGATATATTGGCTGCTCGAATTTTTCAGGCTGGCAGCTCATGAAATCCCTCGCGCATTCAGAAAAAAATGGACTGGCACGTTATGTCGTCTATCAGGGTTATTATTCATTGGTTGGGCGGGATTACGAATGGGAACTAATGCCGCTAGGTATTGATCAGGGCGTAGGGTTAATGGTGTGGAGTCCACTGGGCTGGGGACGTCTCACCGGTAAAATTCGTCGCAATCAACCGCCACAAAAAGGCCGGATACAAGCCGGTGGCACGGTAGGTGGTCCTGAGGTAGCAGAGGATTATTTATATAATGTGGTAGATGTCATTGATGAAATTGCCAAAGAAACTGATAAGTCTGTCTCTCAGATCGCGCTTAACTGGTTGCTACAACGCCCAACCGTTTGCAATATCGTGATTGGTGCGCGTGATGAAGCGCAGCTACACCAGAATCTCGGCGCTATTGGCTGGAGCCTCACACCAGAGCAAGTGGCACGCCTGGACGCGGTAAGTCGAAAAACACCAGCTTATCCGTATTGGCATCAAATGGGATACGATGCCATTTTGCCTAAACCTGTCGCTTGGTAAGTTATATAAAGTCGAGATTGGGCTGGCTAAGTGGCGATATTAGAAGCGCAGTTAGCCCAAATGAAAGCTTCGATTGTTAATCATCAATCTTTATTTGGAAAATCAGTAGCTGCGTCAAGTGAAGGCGGGTCAGGTTCACCTGCTTCCCCATGCAAGTGGATTCAGCAGAAAATTTAAATACTCCCAAAAAATAATGCAATCAATCCTATCTGACTTTGAATATTCACTTCTCCGAAGACGGAAGTGACACAAAAAACGGGGTGACAGGGTATGCCTTGCCTCAAATAAAATGGCGGACAGTTTAGGGTTGTTGTTGAGCTGAGATAATAGAAGGCTTTCCTTAAGCGAGTACTTGAAAAAATTAATCGCAGATGCCATTAAAATTGGCGTATAGTAATACGGGTAAGTTTATGAAATTGATACTTAAACGGAGGTTTTGAATGCGTAAAATCCATGTACTTTTAGCGATGATTGCAATTTTTTCAACACAAATAGTATTTGCTGATGAAGGACAAGATATGATGTCTGTCAGTAAATCATGCGCGACTGTAGCGCATGCTTGTAAGAAAGCAGGTTTTGAAAGAGAAAAAGGCGCGCATAAAAAATTCTGGGTAGATTGCATGAAGCCTGTTGTATTAGGTAAAACTGTCAAAGGTGTTTCTGTTGACGAAGCTACCGTTAAAGCTTGTCGCGCAGATAAAATTGAGGAAATGCAAAAAGAATTAAAAGACCTGCAAGCTGCTTCTTAAGAATTTTTATGCCAAAGATAGGACTAAGCTTATGCTTGGTCCTATATCTCGAGAGAGCGTTCATTTAACTGTGTCAGCATAAATTTATCTCAATTCCAAATTTAAACGACCGTCAAAATAAATTTGTAGTGCGTAGGTTGGGCACACGTGCCCAACTTTTCATTCCGATCCCCCTGAATTGTCTTCGCTCTCACCCCAGTCAATATTATACAACCCTCGTTTCACATAATAATGAAAAGATGAATAAGGCCAAGCTTCAGCACTCTT
>JARLJO010000033.1 GCA_031291175.1 Gammaproteobacteria bacterium | reverse complement strand
GAGTTGATAAACCTAGATCAGATGAGAACACGTTATGTAAATCTGATCCTGTACCTATTTGGCTGGATGAACTTGATGAACTTGATGAACTTGTGTCGCGCAGTTTAACCACAGGTTTAGGTTTAAGGGGTTCCACCCGAGCTTCGCTCCCCGTAGGGCTTTTATTCTTATCAATCCACATTTGATTGTAATCGGCGAGTTTATTAGTTTCTAATAATTTGATTATTTCGGGTTTATTCATTTTTGAGAAGTATTTACCCTTAGGTTCTGCAATGTTATTATCTTTGAGTATTTTGATTAAAGTCTGATTAGTCTTGTTTGCAAATAGATTTTTGATGTTTTCAATTTCTCGTTGTTTCTTTTCGATAGCATTATTTTCACTTTGACTTTCTAATTCTTTGATTTGCTTTTGTGCCATATTAACATATGATTGTGCTTGGTCTAGAGTCATATCATGCGTCAACATGAGATATCGATTAGCATCCTTTTTAAGTTTTTCGAGTTCCTCAGGTGTTACTTCAGGCTCAAGTTCTACTATATTCTTAATACTTTTGAGTAATTCAGGATCTAATTTAACGCTATCGTGTAAGGATACCTTATTAGATTTATAAGGAACGAGACTATTTTCATTCGCATTACGTAGTAATTGTTGTTCCAATATTTGTTCGTGGATTGTGGGATTGGATCTAGGGTCAATCGAAACAAGAGGGACAGATGGTAGAACCATAGGAAATACAAGTGCTGGTTTAGAAGTATCTTTAGATTGATAGCGAAGCGCTACCCTTGCGGGATCACTGGATATGGATTTAAGCTTTTTACGGCGTCTCTTAGCCACACTTGGGTTTAAATTTAACTGTTTTAGATATTTAATGATAAACTTAACGATTTATTTCTCTGTCAGATCGTCAGAAATATAAATACGTTTTTTATGCAAGATAATGTAACGTCGATCATTTTTATCCCTATGAACCTTAGGCATCTTTAAAGGGTTTAACCCGAGCTTTGCTTGCTTGCGCGAAACACTCCGTTGTCCCCGAAGGGTTTTTACCTTTTTGGGGGCTTCTTTTGAGGGTTTCTTCATAAGTGTATTTATATAATACTTATCAAGAAATTTGGGAAACCCTTTAAATATCAAGGAACATCTTTCTTTTAAGTTGAGAAAGAAGAGGATTAGGATTGGTAGGATTAGGATTAGCATTAGCATAAGCAGGCATTTGCACAATTGTTTGTTTCACAACTTTGGCTTTAGATTTTTGTTTCGCATTTGCGATCTTTTCAATGATTGACTCTAAACGATCCATCCGATCATCCCGCGAGGGGAGCGCTCCGCTATCAGCGAAGCGTGAGTCTCTGACGTCCTGTTTAGAATTACTTTTCCCCGCACCCTTTTGTGACTTACTTTTGGGGATAGGGATGGGTTTAGACTTTGATCTTTTAGTGAGAAAGATTTCCTCATCAGAGGATTCTGACTCACTCTCACTATCTTCAGGTATAGTCACTTGTCG
>JARLJO010000032.1 GCA_031291175.1 Gammaproteobacteria bacterium | reverse complement strand
ATAAACGCCCCACACCCCCCCCCCCCCCCGGGGGGGGCCCCAGTATACCCCCGGAGGGCGCGGTTCAAAGTGTTTCGGGAACCCGGGCCACACCCCACGGTACGTAGGGGCTCTTTGTGCTGCGTTGGAATTCTCTGTGCTACGCTGGAGTTCTCTGTCCTGCGTTGGGATTCTCTGTGCTACGTTGGAGTTCTCTGAACTGCGTTGGAGTTCTCTGTGCTGCGTTGGGATTCTCTGTGCTACGTTGAAGTTCTCTGAACTGCGTTGGAGCTCTCTGTGCTACGTTGGAGTTCTCTGAACTGCGTTGGGATTCTCTGTGCTACGTTGGAGTTCTCTGAACTGCGTTAGAGTTCTCTGTGCTACGTTGGGGGTCTTTGTGCGATGAGTCATAGTAAAAGCCCTGGTTGTGTTTATGCACAGCCAGGGATTTTGGTCTTACATCTTAAACTTACACCACAACAGGATTGTTCGCTGCTCTAGCTTGAAGTCGGTTGTGACTTTCTTCCAAAATATTCGCCGGTAAAGTAGCTAATGCTTTTTGATAAGCTTTTACCAAAGCGGAAGAAGTGAAAGAACTAAACAAACCCAACTGGTGACTTGCCTGGGTTTCTGCTAATTGCTTTTCCAGGACTTGCAATAAGGTGTCAAAGCTTTCCACAGGGTTCATGGCTTTGCTGACCTTCAGTTTTTCAATCTCACCATTGATTGTATCGATGGAAAAACTACGCTGATCGTTCTGGGAACAATAGCGTGTAGGCACCAGGAGATGATATTCCTTAATCGCAGTTTCTAGCGCTGTCACAAAATCATCATAATAACGACGGCTAAGCTTATTGTTTTTAGCAAATTCCGCCATTTGGTTCAGGTCCGCTTCGCCTTCTGCAGCGGGCTGTATTAATGGGTTTTTATTGCTAATTTTTAACTTGGCTTCTGCGGATTGCAAACTATCATATCGACTCTTATTGAGTGTAACAGACGCTAATTCATTAGTATCTGCCACCTGCACAGACAATTCTCTGAGACCCGCGCTTAAGGCTTGCATTTTGGCGACGTCGAATAAAACATTTTTTTGTTCGGCGGTCAGCTTGCTTAAGTCAACCTTATAACAAGCCATGGGATCTGCTGCAAAAGCCGCTTTGCGTTCTTGCATTGTATTTGCGACATCAATCACTTCCTGGGCTTGCGCAATGGCTAAGTCTGCCAGGCGTTTAATTTCTGCCATTTCCTGATCAATGATTATCACTCTTTTTTTCATATCTAACACGTTTCCAAAACGAGCTGTAATCACTTGTTCTGGCTCTTCAAGTGCGTGGATCAGCACATCAGCAGTAGATCGAGTCAAAGCTGCCTGATCAGAAATGATTTGCGCTTTTTGTTTTAAATCTTGAGCTTCATTCCGCATTTTATCTAATACATTTAATCTGGGTTCCAAGACTAACCATTCAAGCTCAATGTCTTGCATTAAGCGCTTTTCATTTGCCAGTTCTTGCGCGGTTTTTACTCTATTTAAAGCCATGATGTAACGTCTCCTCGATTTAATCGTGGGTCAAGAATATACAGAAAACCTTAAGGAAAGCTTAAATTGTGCTAAATAATTGAGTATATTTTGATTTTATGGAGCATTCTAAGTCAGATCAGAAACCAACTATCGGCTTTCTTTCAGGCCAGATATGCTTCTCAATTTCTCTAACTCTATAATTTCACTTGCTTTATGCTTTTCAGTTTGTTAGATTACCTCTACGTTTCATAGATTGTCTTCCTGCTACTTTATCTGATTATCCCCAGACCCCTTTCGCTTGTAATTTTGCTTTAAGTTAAGTATTATCCCGCGCAAATGCGCAATTTGATTGCTGTTTTCACCTCGATTAATTAGATCATATTAGGTCTGGTTTTGTTAAAATATTCGAGGATTGCATTCGCACCAAAAAAAATCAGTCTCACCATGCAGCAACATAAGTTGGTGTGACTTCAGGACAAGTGATTGATTGCGTGATGAGCGCATTTATCCATTATTCAGATGAACAGAGGAGGTTGTGATGCAAAGAGATCCAGGTAAAAGCGCCTTGACCTTGCTAGCCGCTCTTTCGCATCGAAATACTTCTGACAGCAGTTCTTCCTCCACACCAAACAGTGATAGCCCTACCCCTAATCTGGTTTTTCCTAGTTTTCACGGAGCTGCATCAGCACGCTCATCACAAGAATTGCAACTGCCATTAGGGCTACACTCCCCCCATTTATCTGATGCCAGTATTTTGACAACCGAAGTCAATGATGAAGATAGCCAAGATGATTTATTTGATGAACAAATAAGCGAAGACCCTAATACCGATGATTCTGAATGGTTCGAGTTTGAAGATGTGCTTATCCATGCCGCCAGCTTCCAAAAAGGATTAATTGTGATTAAACCCGTTGGCTCAGATGAAATGAGTCATGACGGAAAAAACACGCCAATTTCTCATGATTTAGACTCCTCCATTGGCAGCTTGGATGACTTTGCTAGCGCCACCGAAGAACCGCCCATTCTTATCAAAGATAGACGAATTTATTTTTCAAAAGCGACCGCTGAACCAACAGCCAATACGGAAAGAGCGGTTAATTTACTAACACAAATAACCCGGTTAGGCAAAACAAAGCGTGATCTGTATGTAACGACAGCATTACCCAATCCTGCCACTGTCAGCCAGGAAGCATTTGTTTTAATCAAAACAACATTTAGGCTTGAACTCTATTATAAAAATGCCGAAGACAAATTAAGACACATTCCTGTCACACGCGGAGAGCTACAACAGGTATTAAATACTATCGGTCTTAGCGAGTCATTGAAAAGACCCGCGCCTTTTAAGCTACAATTAAGCAGCGGCATGCTTGAAATATTAGAAAAACAAATTACGCCGTACCGCAAAGCAACACTCGCAGTGATCGCAGAACCAAACAGCGCAATAATAGCGGCAAGCCAATGTCAATTTGTTCTAACAAAAACAAAAGATACCATTCAACTCTCGCAAATTGATGATAATCAGGCAGCTATGGATCTCCCTATTAAATCGCGCGAACTAAAACAGCATCTCGCTAATATTGGCATAACAGCAGACGTCATCGATGCGGCAACACCCAATGTTACCTTAACCGGCTACCAACTGGATAAATTAGAACAACTGGCGGCAGCCCTCAAACGCAGCGTTTACCTCGACGATAATGCCAGTGCAGACCTAGCGCGGCCAAATCATGACTATCTTTTAATTAAAAAACCTGGACATGTTGCTTTTTTTGTTGAGCAAAAAGATGACGTGGAAGTGAGTTACCAGCCAATCACGGCAAGCAACATCCACACTCTCTCACCACAAGTGAGCGGCGCATTACCTGCAACTTGTTATGTTAAAAATAGTGATGACAGTTTTTCGCCTGTTAACTTGAATGATCCATTGGTACGAAAAACGCTATTAAAGAGCAGCAATCTCACACTCTATACAAAGAATCCAGCAGGCCAATACGAGCAAATAATGGAGTCAAGCAGCGCCATTAAAAAAGAACTCAACCCTGACACTGTTGTCGTTGCTCGTCAAAAACAAAATGGTGAATTTGAAGACACCTCGGTTTCTTTAAAAGAAATGAAAAAACAGTTAGCACAAGATCAATATGAATTGTATTACAAAAATGCCGAAGAGCTAATGATCAAGCTGGATATCTCGTCCGTACAACTCAAAAAGCATTTGACCGAGTTTAACCTCATTGAACAATTGAATAAAAAGGCTACCGGCCTTTTAACACTAAGCAGCCAACAGCTCGAAGGCTTGGATCAACTGGTCAAACTCTACACCGCCGTCACCGCTTACAATCAGAAACGCAAAGATGAAGTGTTTGTCTCGCTTCCGGCTGTTGGGCTCTATGTTCAACCTTGGCTATCAAGCAATAGCAGTCATGACGAATTCAAACCGACGGGGACTGGCTTCAAAAAATTTCACACAGCGGGATGCTTATTTGGCTCAACCTTGAAAGGAGTCGATCAACTAAAGCGCAAATTCCCTATGGTAAAACATGATATTTGTTTTTATGACAATGAAGTTATTACCTCCATCAGCTTCAACCATAAAGCATTAAACCCTTACGAAGAAATGCTTTTCATTGAGCTTGAGAAAATTGCCAAGTTTATCAATATGTATGCAGACAGATCGGATCCCAGCAAACCGCCCGTATTGTCTTACCATTTGCCATACATCGACTATATTCTCTTTGGTCTTAGCCTATTAGCAATAGGCAGAATCACTTTTGATGCGCTAGAAAAACTGTTTATTAAAACTTTCTATCAAAAGAATAAACATATTGCCGAAGTCAAACGCATCTATTCACAATATGGCATCATAGTAGAATTTGAATCTCCGTTTGAGAATTTATTTGACGTGGAGCTGCTCGAAAAAGAATTTAAGAACGCAAGTGCAAAACTGAGCGGCAAAGAAAAGCCCGTTAAATATGCATTTACTAAAGCTATTTTGAGAATGCTAAACATTTCAGAAGAACGCTTTAACATGGCGTCTAGCCAAGCGGCGGCGAGCTCCATCAGCGCCAACCCCATGACGGAAGCAGAACTCACGGAAAAATTGCTCCAGCTTCTGACATCCAACAATTACAACCCTGGCCATAGAAAAGCTTGGCTTGATTTCCTTGCTGCAGCTGAAAATAGCTGCGCCCATGAAGTTGACAAACTCGTGGCTGTAGCAACAAGAGCCCGTGAAGCGCTACGAGAAAAAACACCTCAGCATACGCCACAAAACATGGCCCGACTCTACACAGAAACTTGCGCTTACATAGTCATCCCCGCACAATTAAAACAATTTAACGTCCTATACAATAAAATGCGTGAAACTCAAGATGACGAAGCCATTGGTCAATTTTACGAGCGAGCAATGCACATCAAAAAAATGCATGCCATTTGCGCTCTGCACGATCAAGTGAAACCGCTTGCAGTAACACAAAAAGAAGATGCGGATCTGGACGCCCTATTCAAGCATGTTTGCTCTGAAAAAAATGAAGATGGTATCGATGCACTACTAGCATTCGGTATTAACAAAAGAAAAATTAACTCGATAGAAGACATTTTTAAAATTGGTAACCCCGCAATGGTCGGACTTGCCACGCAGTCAACCTCGAATGACTTTGAAACCTGTTCCGTATTACCTGCATCAGAAAAACAGATTCAGGTTCACTACGATAAACTCAAAAAAGAATTACCGGGAAACAAGGAAACGCCTTACCGTGGGGTCGTCAATGTGACTTATATCCCCACGGCGATTTGTGCCGATAATACGGACAAGCAAAATGCTGGCCTTTTCTTCTACTATGGTGGAGAACAGTCTGAAAGCATCGCGAGAGCTATTCGTAGACTCATGAAATACGCTAGTGAAAATATGGCTCTCTATGCACACTCTAAATCACTTAAATACGGTGACCTCAGTCATCTTTATATCTCTCTTGATAAAGCCTTAGCATCGCCTGGTGACTCACCTCTCATGACATCTGCAAGGTCTGGCACAGAAAGCGGTTTGAGCAATGCCAGCTTTAGAATGCATAACTTATGAAAATGTGAGGCTATGATGGAGAGGCACAAGGATGATGCTAAAGATTTTGATGAATTGATACAGGAATGGAAGAATGGATGCAACCCAATTAGATAGCCTGGTTCACATACTCTACAAAAAATATCGCCATATCATTGGTAATCAGGATATACCGCATCTTTCTGTGGAAAAAATAATTGAGCTCATTATCAATTATCACCAAGATATTATCAGTTGTATGCCGGGTAATATTTATTGGTTTGATAAAAATTGCATAGGGGTCGGTTGCAACAGAAATGTATTAGAAATGTTTAACTTTAAATCCTCCGATGAGTTTAAAGGTTTAAGCTTTGAAGAAATGGGCAAGGTTGGTGATTGGACCTATGAAGCCACTCAGTCTTTCAAACAAGACAGCATAGAGGTCATTCAGACAGGCCGCTCCAAACTGAACATTGAAGAACCACCCATCCCCCACTCTGACGGAAGAGAGATTCATTTCTTATCCAGTCGCGTACCCTTATTCAATCCGGCTGGCGAAGCCATTGGAATGGTGGGGGTCTCTATTGATATTACTGAAAGAAAGCAAATGGAAATGGCTTTGCTTAAAGCCAAAGCCTCAGCGGAAGCGGCAAATAAACTGAAAATTGAGTTTATTCATAATATGGAACATGACATCAGAACACCTTTTAGTGGCATTTATGGCATTGCCAAAATTCTCGCTGACAATGAAACCGATCCTAAAAAGAAAGACTTTCTAGATGATATCGTCAATTGTGCAAAAGAATTATTAGAATACAGCACCGGCATTTTAGATTTCTCAATGATAGAGTCAGGTTCTCTACCCATTCTGTCGAAAAAATTCAGTGTCCACAAACTGATAGAAGGTCTAGTTGCGATGGAAATGCCGCCGGCAAAAGTGAAAGAACTCGAATTTACAGCGCATTGTGAGGCGAACGTGCCTGATATTATTATGGGTGACCGCTATAGACTGCAACGCATTTTAATTAACTTAATCAGCAATGCGATTAAATTTACCAACAAAGGCTCGGTTAAACTCTCCGTTAAACTGGCTAAAGTCATTGATCACAGGCATGTTGTACTGTGCTTTTTAATTGAAGATACCGGCATTGGAATTCCCAAAGAAAAGCAAAGCATTATCTTTGAAAGATTTAGCCGCCTTCTCCCTTCAAATCAAAGACTATATAAAGGACAAGGCTTAGGCCTCAGACTCGTTCGTCAATTCGTTGATGAAATGGATGGCGATATTGAGATAAAAAGCGCAGTGAATAAGGGAACTACGTTTGCCTGCACATTCACTTTTAAACTTCCACTAGTTGATAACATCATGGATGAAGATTAGAAATTAAGAGGTTTTGAGATGGAAAGTAAAAAAATAAGAGTTTTGGTTGTAGAAGATCATTTTATTGCAAAAAAAATTGCGGTGACAATCTTAGAGGGTTTAAATTGCGAAGTAGATACCGCTGAGGACGGCAAAAGAGCGCTAGAACTTTTTGCGGCTAATCATTACCATTTGATTCTGGTTGATATCGGATTACCGTGCATTGATGGGTTTGAACTGGTACAAGAGATTCGTGATAAAGAAAACGCAGAGCCGTGTAAATTGCCGATTGTTGCATTGACAGCGCACACTGATCATACCTATAAAAATAAGTGCCTCGAAGCTGGTATGAATGATTGTTTTTCCAAACCACTGACAACGGAAGATGCTAAAAATATTTTAACGGCTTTCATTGGCTGATTGTGTTAGAAAAAGCGAGCAAACCATTTGGATAGGTCAAATTTGGGGTGCCATCAGATCAAGTTGTCCTTTTTCCATCGATCAAGACGGTCTGATTTCACCCCGTTTTATTCGTATTTTAATGAACGATTTTCCATTTTCCTTTTAGCTTACAATATTGAAAATGTACTAAGCTTTTTAAGCCTTCCGCGTCAGTAAACACTTGAAGATTACGACAGGTCACGCCATTCTTGTGGGTGGTATTTTCAGGAATGAAATACCCTTGATGATTTTTTTGTGGGTTTTTCCAGGTGACTTTTGTATTGTCTGGGGCTTTGTCTAGCGCTTTTTGTTGCGCTGCGCTCAGTAATGTCCAGTCTTGATCGCTGAAATATCGAATGGGTGATTCACCCAGGAAAGCATAATTACTGGCTATGGCCGTGGTTGTTAATCCGAATAGAACTGAACCGAGGATGCAGACTAGTTTTGTTTTCATAATAACATTCCTTTGTGATACCTATAATTGAATAAATGGATCAACCAAATAATAAATGTTTTACTTTTTCTTTTCCTAACGCTGAAAAAAGCTCGCTAAAAACAATAAACACGAAAAACACTAGCATTAGCCACATTTGCCCACTCCAAAACACGGGCGACACAAATTCTTGTGCAACATGCTGATAGGCCAGATCCGCGCTACCCTCATTAAAATACCCGTGAATAAAGATGTGCAGTAAGCGCACCAGGAGGAAAAACAGGCAGTAAATGCAAAATTTCCAGATAATATTGTAGATCAGCGGTCTATTCGGAAAGGCGTTAATGAAAGGAAGATAGTTAACCAGAATCAGGACTTTACCGACAATCAGAGCGGCAAAGGTAACGCTAAAATAACTGAGGTATCTGACATCCCCTTCTCGCAGGGAGAGGCTGGTTGTAAAGTGGATGAGATTAAAAGCGATAACAAAATAGATAATCGCAGGGAGGACGCGAATGGATTCTTCCTTGAACCATTTCAAAAGACGCAGCATAGTTTGATCGCCTGAATGCTTTGATCAATCATATACCGTTGATGCTATTTCAGCTAGAGATCTAAGCTACATCTTATTGATTTTATTATTTCACTTTGTCGCTAAGGCGATACAGAACGCCGATTTTACCCACTGTTTGTACAAGGTCTGCCTGGTGTAATTCACAGATTTCAGCGAATAAAGCACGACGTAAATCACGATCTTCGCTATTGATGCGCATTTTAATTAATTCGTGGTCTGTTAAAGCGCGGTCTATTTCGATATTAACCGTTTCAGTGAGGCCGTTATTGCCCACGATGACGATAGGCTTTAATTTATGCGCTTTGCCTTTTAATGCTTGTTTTTGCTTTGGAACAAGAGCCATGATGGTTATTTCCTGCCGTAAAATGGTGGAATAATACACTAATTATCTCGAGCTAACAAAGAATGAATCGATGTTTTTGTCTTTGGGTGGGAGGGCAGCTATTGAATGAATGTTGTATTTTATAAAAATCCCCCTCATTCCCCCTTTCAAAAGGGGAAGTGCCTACGACCCCCATTAGCACAGAGAACCCCGACGTAGCATAGATAACTCCGACGTAATACACAGACCCCCTACGTACCGTGGCTTGTCCACGGTACGTAGGGTAGGGGTTTATAGAAACGGTTCGTAGAGGTTAGAGAAACGGTAGGTAGGGGTTTGAGTTAAAGCCCACCGGTGTCGTACGGCCATGAGGTAATGTTGGGTTCCGATTTACTCCATTTTGGGAGTTGGCTCTGCCGCGCAATGTGCTTGCAAACTGGCCTACCCTCCTTATAATGCTAAAATCGTCAGAATCTAATCATATTGAATCTTAAGAATGCAAAAAACCGACTATCGCATTTTCCCTATTTTTTTTCTTATTATTCTTATCGCCCTAGTTAGCGCCCTCGCCGCTAATCAATTTTTTATTGAAAATATTAACAGCGATTTTCTTTATGGTTATGAAACAGCAACTAACCTCATTCATCACCATCTGCAAGGACAAAATTTTCCGATAGCTCCCTACTACTTTCCCGACTTACTCCTTGTCATGCTCTTAAATACGCTGACATCGAATATCACTTTATTAAACTATCTCTATTCCATCATTTTCTTATTTGGTTTCACTCTCCTCGTCTATAACCTAATACGATCAATGCAACTTACCCCTTATCTCGCATCGTTAGGCGCTATGACGGCGCTCATCACTTTCTTTTTTATTATTCCGCCTGGCATGCCACTCATACGCGAATGGCCGTTCTCGCATCTTAGCGTTCTCCTTTTTAGCTTATACTTATTAAACGATTATATTCGACACCGCACTCGCGATCCGAAGGTGCCCGCTATTCTGATCAACGGCATACTCATTTATGCTATCTTAATTTCAGATAATTTATTGTTTGTGCAGTTGCTAGTGCCTCTTAGCGTTCTCATCCTATTTGATCTTCTGTTTCAAAAATCGAATAAGAAATTCGCGCTCTCATTGTTAGCGATTTTTTTCGTGACGGCTCTTCTCAGTGCAAAAACACCCGCTATCATGACAAAATTATTCGGCTCAAGTGTGTCTTATAATGTCAGCCTCTTTCGTATTAAAAATTTAGCGCATCTGAACACGGTCTTTGCTCATACCGGCCAACTTTTTGTCGATAATATTCGTGCGAATCCATTGTTTTATGCCATGATCCTGCTATACAACACAGCAACTCTGATACTCTTTGCACTACTTTATATTAAAAATAAAGGATTCAAAGGCATCGAAAATCTGACTCGTATTTTGGGATTTTTTGTTCTGGCAGAATGCTGCAATTTGATCCTCGCAACCCTTGTTGGAAAAATTACAGAAACGGCACACTTTCGTTATCTTGATATTCTATATATTTATCCAGGCATTTCGCTGGCTCTTGTCATTACTTTTCTACTTCAAAAAAATAGAGACGCTCGCTATCTCTATAGCGCCCTGACTTTATTGTTTATCACTTGCACCCTTATTTTTGTCTATCAAAATAGTACACTGCTAGCTTCCGTTACTTTTAAACCACCTTACAATAACACCATTCAATGCTTAGATAATCTACAAAAGAAATACGCCCTAGAACAAGGCTTAGCCGATTATTGGCATGTCCGCCCTGTGCGTATGCTCTCAAAGAATCATCTGCAGATTTCTCAAATTAACAATAAATTGAGCCTTGAAAATTTCATTGATAATCGCATTTATTTTTATTCTGATATTAAGAACAAAACGCCTTTAACTTATCAATTTATTATCGCTGATAATTTACCGACGGATCTTATTTTGAAAAACATCGGTAGGCCAGACAGCATCGCCATGTGTCCGGGCGCTGAAGTTTGGCTCTATCTGAAAAAAGATAGCGCCGCGAAACTGAATCAGTATTTTTCACCTCAATTAATAGAGTGAGCACCAATGAAAGCAAAAATTCGTGGTACCGAAATTTATTTTGATGTTGCAGGCATGCAAATAGCACCTTCCAAAGGGGATTTTGTTGAAAGACCAGTTATCTTCTTATTACACGGTGGCCCGGGTGGGGATCATATGGGCTTTAAAGGTCATACCGTTGATCTACAAGATGTGGCTCAACTTATCTTTATCGATAATCGCGGTTGTGGCCGTAGCAAAAAAACGAAAGCTAGCGAATACACCCTGGAAAACAATATCGAAGATATCGAAGCTTTACGCAAACACTTGGGCCTTGAAAAAATCTGTGTACTAGGCGGCTCTTATGGCGGCATGGTCGCCCAGGGCTACGCCATTCGTTATCCTCAACATATCGATAAATTGATTTTAGTCGTGACAGCACCTAGCTATCGTTGCCTTGAGGCTTCCAAACAGTATTTGAATGAACATGGCACAAAACAGCAAATTGCCATCTGTGAGGACTTGTGGAACGGGAAAATGAAAAGTGCCGCCCAGGTTAAGAAATTTTTCACCGTCATGGATCCGCTTTACTCTGTGACCGCTAAAAAGAAAAAAAAGCCTGCATTCGCCAAATTGAAAACCGAATGGTCGTTTGAAGCTTTAAATAAAGGCTTTGGTGGTTTCTTGCGTCATTTTGACTTTATCCCTCATTTGCATAAAATCACTTGCCCCACACTGGTGTTGGGAGCAGAAGATGACTGGATTTGCCGACCCCAACAATCTAAAATCATCGCAGAACACATTCCAAACGCGAAGCTGAAAATCTTCAAACACTGCGGCCATGCCATTGCCGTGGATGCCGGTAAAAAATATTTAAATACCATTAGACGATTTTTGGCTGAGAAGCCCAAAGTAAAAAGAAAATCACGGTGATAGGGTGATGAAAGATAACAACACATCACTTTCAAAAAAATCCTTTTTTGGTGCCGCGATTGGCACCATGATTGAATATTATGATTACTCATTATTCGTTATGTTTTTACCTATTTTTTCGCCTATCTTTTTTACCGCTAACACCGCTTATCAAGCCTTAAGTAAAATGTTTTTATTGATGACGATTCCTGTCATTGCCAGACCTTTAGGCGCACTTTTTTTTGGATACTATGGCGATTTTATCGGTCGACGCAAAGCATTATTGTTGTCAATGTATGGCATTGCCACTGCAACCTTTTGCATAGGACTGATTCCCTCGGCAGAACACATTGGCCTATGGGCTGCTATTTTGATTGTTGCCGCCAAAACCATACAAGTTTTTTGCTATGGTGGCGAATATAACGGTGCGGGTATTTATGTTGTTGAACATGCTAAAAACAAACAGGAAGGTTTAATTGGTAGCTTGCTTTCAACAGCCACCACTTTTGGATCATTGCTAGCTTCATTGGCTGGGGTATTGCTGACTGTAAAATACATGCCGACCTGGAGCTGGCGTGTTGGATTTATGCTGGGTGGCCTGGTCGGTTTGTTTGGCGTGTTTTATCGTAAAAAAATGTTAGAAGTGCCTGCATTTTCAAGTGCAGATCCCAAAAAGCATAGCTTACTTAATTTACTCAAAGAACATCCTCGTGAAATACTACTCGGCATATTTATCGGTGGCTTATCAACGATTCCAGCGACAACCGTGATGGGCTTTATCAATCCGGTGCTCATGTCCAAAGGCTTTTTTAACAGTCACGAATTAATGCTGATTCACACTCTGTTAAATATTGTTAGCATCGTCATCCTTATTATCGTTGGCTTTGTTAGCAATAAAATATCTCCGGCCAAAATCATGCGCTTTGGTGCTCTGTTGTATGTGCTTTTGACTTATCCTTTACTGCAAATTATTGATCTGAATCATCTTGCTTTTACCATACCCGCATTAGCTGGCCTTTTGGTGTTAAGCGGAATATTCTTTGCTCCTTCAAATGCATTTTTAAAGACTTTATTTAGCATGCCATATCGTTATCGTGGCATCTCTCTTAGCTTCTGCTTAGGGATGGGATTTTTTGGCGGTTTGACGCCGGTGGTTGATAATTATCTTTATCAGGCTACCGGACGCTTTAGTGCCATTTCATTATGGTTAATCTCCGTCAGTTTCATTACTTATTGGGCTTTTTATTTAATTAAAGATAAAACCACCATTCAGTTTAAAGAAGCACTTGCAAAGTATTGAGTCCTAACTACAATCATGGCTAATGATTGACTGGGGTGCCTGTCTTATGTCGCAACAAATGAGTGTATTTTATGTCCTAGAAGGGATAAAACTCCTGACTAAACCTGGCATTAAAAAATTTGTCATCATGCCCCTGGTTCTTAATATTTTATTGTTCGGTGGATTGTTACTGCTCTCCAGTCATTATTATCACTTGCTTTCACACTGGCTCACTCAGCATCTGCCGCATTGGTTAGCATGGCTTACCTGGATATTATGGACGCTTTTCTTTGCCGGGTTTTTCATTGTCTTTATTTATGCTTTCACGACCCTCTCCAACCTGATTGCCGCACCATTTAATAGCCTCCTTTCCGAAAAAGTTGAGTTTTATCTGACCGGCGAACTTCAACCCAACCGCTCGCTTTCCCAAAATGTGGCGGACATTCCAAGAGTTATTGGTCGACAATTGGGCATTTTAGGGTATTACTTACCTAGGGCATTCATTTTATTAGTTTTATTTTTTGTTCCCGTGGTGCAAGTCGTGGCAGCGGTCTTCTGGTTTTTGTTTAATGCCTGGTTTATGACTTTGCAATACGTGGATTATCCGGCTGATAACCACCGCGTGTCTTTATCCGCTATGCGCATGAAAATTAAAGAAAAAAGACTAGATTCACTGGGGTTTGGCGTGGGTGTTTTATTACTATCAATGATACCCATCTTGAACTTTTTGGTGATGCCTGCGGCCATCGCTGGTGCCACTAAACTATGGATAGATAAACTGAGAAACAGCTGAACCTGTATTTACTTTAACCAGAAATTGCATTACTATTGTGCTTTTATTATTCACCAACGAGGAAGTAACCCATGTCAGCATCCAGACCAGCAAGCCCTGAGACTCTTGAGAGCACCGTTAGTTATCAAACGTTAGAGCCAGTGCTCTCTTCTTCTGCCAAGAAAAAACAGACAGCAGCTCAATCAAAAGCTAGCGCGCTTTTAAGTCAGCTTCACGCATCTGACGCTCCTGCTGCGGCTTTTGATTCTTCATCCAGCTCTTCCGCTACTAACAATAACACTGCGCAACCAGGTTTAGATCTTTTAACGGGTAACGCAACACCACCTGTATCTGCTACAAAAAGCAGCCGTAAAAAACAAGCTGTCTCTGCTCCTCAGTTTATTGAATTACAAGCCAGCAGCTCAAAAAAGAAGAAGCAACAACAGGAAGAAAAAGCGTACAACCAGGCATTTTTCAGCTCTGCTTCCAGTCATTCTCAACTATTATTAGGTGATGATCATTTTGGTGAAATAGACCAACAAAGACATCAAGTGCCCTACAGACAGGAAGATGAAACCGTCAAACCAGATGCTTTTTGTGGTTGTTTTAACTTCTTTGGCAAAAGCAAAGCGAAAGCCGCTGCTAAAAAGATAGCGAAAGAACAAAAATCTGATCACGGAGACTATGTGCCACCCACAATGGGCTTGCACGGCTCGGTTGATTTTTAAGATAGATTGAATCCCAACTCTCGGTGCAAGTTTTGCACCGAGAGATAGGAGTACGACGGAATTTAAAGCTTAACGCCCAATCCCATAATATTCGAATTCCGCATCTTGCATTTGCTTGGGATCATATTGATTACGACCGTCTAGAATAATATGACGTCGCATTAATTTTTTCATCGCGGTTAAATCTGGATAACAGAAAGGTTTCCATTCCGTAACCAATACTAAAGCATCAGCTGCATCCACCGCCGCATATTGATGTTCAGCAAAACTCAATTGCCCCGATAGAAACCACTCAGCTGGCATCATCTCTTTCGCGACAGGCATCGCAACCGGATCATATACCTGCACCCGTGCCTTCTGCTGAATGAGACTTTCAATTAATACTAATGATGAAGCTTCACGCATATCATCCGTACCTGGCTTAAATGATAAACCCCAGACGCCGATCGTAATATCGGATAAATCATCGCCGAAAATTTTTCGGATTTTTGCGGGTAACACTCTTTTTTGTGCATAGTTACGATCTTCTACCGCGCGTAAAACCAGCGGATCGACACCATTGTTTTCAGCCATTTTGATTAGGGCTTTAACATCTTTCGGAAAGCAAGAGCCGCCGTAACCACAGCCAGGATAAATAAATGCATTACCAATACGAGAATCGGAACCAATACCTAACCGGACATTTTCAATATCAACGCCTAAGCGTTCACACAGCACTGACATTTCATTCATGAATGAAATTTTTGTCGCTAGCATGGCATTGGCAACATACTTTGTCATTTCAGCATCTTTGACATTCATGAAATAGATTTTTTCTTTAGAGCGGATAATCGGGGTATACAACTCCAACATAATCGCTTTAGATCTTTCTGATGCATCACCCACAATAATACGATCGGGCCGCATAAAGTCATCAATCGCCGCACCTTCGCGCAAGAACTCAGGGTTACTGACCACATCAAACTTGGTAGCAACACCACGCTTATCCAATTCTGCTTGAATGGCTGCTCTCACTTGATCTGCCACACCCACAGGCACAGTAGATTTATCAACGACGACGCAATAGTCATTGATGTAGGCACCAATACTTCTTGCTGCATTCAACACATATTGCATATCAGCTGAGCCATCCGTATCGCTGGGTGTACCAACAGCAATAAAAATCACTTTAGGCTCATGTGGCTGTTCGTTAAGTGAATTAGCAAAATGCAGACGACCGTCCGCCATATTGGAAGTCACCATCGGTTCAAGCCCAGGCTCATAGATCGGCAATATCCCTTGAGTGAGATTGGTTATTTTTTCTTTATTCACGTCAATACAAGTCACTTGATTG
The DNA here is from genome assembly GCA_031291175.1 of Gammaproteobacteria bacterium. Lineage (GTDB taxonomy): Bacteria > Pseudomonadota > Gammaproteobacteria > DSM-16500 > DSM-16500 > UBA5158. The sequence goes on along the minus strand of JARLJO010000032.1, from coordinate 9,110 downwards.
CCTAATTCAGCAAAACATGTGCCTGTGACCAATCCAACGTAACCTGCTCCTATCACTGTAATATTCAACGCCAGCCTCCTATCGAGAAACCTGATAAATCACTACTTGATCGCCATGTTTGTTTCCAAAAACTTTCACCGGCGACATTGTTAACTCTTGTATAATGCTATTGTTCGTTAATTCATTTTTTTGCACGCGCAAAGCGAGATAATCATATTGCTTCCATTTTCCGTTAGCCACTTCTGTCATATCTGAAAATAAGCGAGACTGCTGAAAAAGTGTATGGCCAAAATGATGCGAGTAATACATGACTTGTTCGTTATTGCTATAAATCTTGGTGTTATCTTGCGTGTTCGCGGCCAACCATTGGCCCGCCTCTCGCAGATAAGTTTTAGGAGAACCGAAATCAAAAATACCACCCAATGCATACACGGCAATGGTCATGATCACAACCGGCAATACCCATCTAGGTTGTTTGCGCTCTGTTATCAACGCTTCTAATGCAAAGGGTACCCACAGCATTAAAATTAAGGTTAATGCAATCAGGTAACGTTTTGAGAGAAACATATTTTCGATGAGAAAAGCTGCTGTCACCAAAAGATTAACTAGCACGTATCCGACAATAACGAGCTTGGCTGAATGATCCAAACGCACTAACTTGCGTGACCAAGCATACACCGCTAAAACGGCATAGATCAGTGACAAATTAGCGATGACACTCTGGAGATACCACACAAAAAACAACAGCGATAAAATAAGACCCGCGTCTTTTGCGGAATAAGGACTCAAGACATTGTGTGCGAGCGAGGCTTTGGCGACAAGAAACTGATGCGTTAACAATTCGTAACCATGTGCTAATTGCATTTCAATATCAGTTAAACGCCCCACTTCGTGATGACTTGAAAACAAAAGTATCGCCACACCAATGCCAGCTACGATAGTCAACGTATTTAATTGTAGAAATTGGGCAAAACGTTTGGTGGGCTGGAACCACACTAGCATCGGAACACCTACCAAAAATAACGCCCCTTCAATGCGAAATAAGGCGGCGATCATGATGCTCATTGACCAAAGCAAAGCATAAGACCATCGTGGAGATCTAAAATAATGAATGCAAGCGGAAATGGACACAAGATAAAAAGCCCAAAAGCCATGATCTCGAATAATGTATTCTCGCACTGAATTAAATTGATGGGCGAGCAATATCGTCGCGGCTGCCAACCACAGGGTGCGTCTGGAAGCGCCTAATAATCGTACTAGATAAATAAAGGAGGCCACTGAGATCAGCGAGAACAAACCGTCCAGTATATTGGCAGCTATCAATGACGATAACTGCGTGAAGGTAGCAAAACCATAAATCAGCAAGGAATAAAACGGCCATTTCGCTTGACCACACAGTTGCATCGCTTGGTGCAACCCATCCGTACCAATCATATTTGCACTTTCTAAGTAACAAATCGCATCTGGATTAATGACAGTGGTACGAATGCCCATCCAGAGCGATAACAAAATGCTAATCGCGATCGCACTAATATAAATTAAATAGATGTTGTTTTGATTCTTACTGCGTGCGATCGCATTCATCAGTTAAAACCCTAAATAAAACCTTGGAGACATTCTTTAAACTCAACCGCCAGTTCAGGATGTTTCAACGCATAAGCAATGGTGGCTTCAAGGTACCCTAACTTGCTACCACAATCGTAGCGCTTGCCTAAGAACTGCAATGCTTGTACATGCTGCTCTTTAAGTAGCTTGGCAATGGCATCGGTTAATTGAATCTCGCCGCCGGAACCTTGTGTTGTCTGCTCCAAGAGGCCAAAAATACGCGGCGTTAAAATATAGCGTCCCACTACGCCCAAGTTAGATGGCGCTTTATCGGGGTGTGGTTTTTCTACAATCGCCTGAATATTGGCGATGCGTTCATGGCTACCACCAACGTCAACGACGCCGTATTTTTTTGTTTCGGATGTTGCGATTTTTTCAACGGCGATGACGCTGGATTGTGAATGATTAAACACTTCTACCATTTGTTGTAAGCAGGAGCGGTCGCCACCGTCAATTAAGTCATCGGCGAGCAATACAGCAAAGGGTTCATTGGTCACTAGCTGCTTGGCGCAAAGCACGGCATGGCCTAAGCCTTGCGGTGATTTTTGACGGATGTAAGCGCAAGACACGCCTTCTGGCAGAATGCCGCGCACAATTTCCAGTAACTCGTGCTTACCTCGCTTAATGAGGCTGGATTCTAGCTCGAAATTGGAGTCGAAGTGATCTTCAATAGCGCGTTTGCTACTGCTCGTTACAAAAATAAGCTCAGTAATCCCCGCAGCAACCGCCTCTTCTACCGCATATTGGATAAGCGGTTTATCGACGACTGGCATCATTTCTTTGGGATTTGCCTTGGTCGCTGGCAAAAATCGGGTTCCGAGACCCGCAACAGGGAAAACCGCCTTGGTCACTTTCATCCTATGTAATCCTTACCTTTATCTGATATTAAAACGAGCGAATACTACCATATTTAAACTAGTTAAAACACAATCTCTTGCCGTTACTCACCCTCCTGAGATAAGCTGTGCCGCAGTTGATCAAACGGAGGGGATTCATGAAACTGGCATATACGACAACTTTCGATGCAGGGGATGTGAGCAATTGGTCGGGAACGCCCTACCATATGTCTCAATCCTTTGAAAATAAAGGAATGCAGGTAAATTATATTGGCTCGCTGTCCAGACGTCTGGAGCCTGGCTTTAAGGTGAAGCAGTTCTGGAAGAGTGTGGCTTGCGGTCAACGCGAAAGTCCCCGATTTAATATCACGGCTGCAAAGCACTATTCTCATCAGGTTTCCGGGAAGCTACGCACTCTTGCTGTGGATGCGGTGGTTTCGCCGCTTTTAAACCCTATCGCTTATATTGAAACGAAATTGCCAACGGTGCTGTGGACGGATGCGTTGTATTCGAGTTTAGTCGGCTTTTATCCTGATTATTGCCGTCATTCAACGACCTCTATCAAGCAGGGAAATATTATTGCGGCGGAATGTCTGGATCGTTGTACTTTAGCAATTTTTTCTTCGGATTGGGCGGCGAGAAGCGCGCTGGAAATTTATGGGATCAGTAAGGATAAGGTGAAAGTGGTGCCTTTTGGGGCCAATATTCAATGCCAGCATACGCTTGATGATATTCGCGCGATGTTAAAGACACGTTCGCGTGAGACGATCAGATTGTTGTTTTTGGGCAAGCACTGGGATCGCAAAGGTGGGGATATTGTTTTTAAAGTGGCGAAGGCGTTGCATGCTGCAGGCCAATCGGTGCATGTGGATTTTGTCGGGTGTTATCCGCCGAAAGGCGTGGAAATTCCGAGTTATATTCAGTGTCATGGATTTATTTCCAAGAGAACGCCTGAGGGCGTGGCGCGAATCACGCGTTTACTCAGTGAATCGCATTTTTTGTTTGTGCCTTCGCGGGCTGAAGCGTTTGGGATTGTCTTTTGTGAGGCGAATGCTTATGGCTTGCCTTGTTTGAGTTCTTATGTGGGTGGTATTTCAACGGTGGTGAAAGATCATCTGAATGGGATGACGTTTGGATTGGATGCAACGGCGGCTGTGTATTGCGAGTATATTATGGATTTGATGCAGAATTATTCGCGGTATGAAGAGTTGGCGTTGTCTTCTTTTCATGAGTTTCAGACTCGGCTGAATTGGGGTGTGGCGACGGATACGGTTAGGCAGTTGATTCGAGATAGGCTTTGAAGAACTTAAATTGACTGGGGTCCTGTCAGGGTAGGTTTACTTTTTTTCTGCTCTTCGCACAAAAAAAGCAAACCTACCCTGCCACCCCGTTTTTTTATATCACTTCCACTTCGTAGAAGTGAAAAGAGCATTTACAAAGAACCCAACGTAGCGCGGACTAAGACCCTCACGCTTTTTGTGGGGGTCTTAGTCCGCGAACCCTCTACATGCCGTGAACAATCCCATAGATATCTACACAAATAGACTATGAGCTTTGTCCGCAAGACTCAGAAAAGTGAACAATAATATAGATCAAACCCTTGTTTCACTGGATTTCTACAGGCTATCTGTAAAATAATAATTTCTTATTTTATGCTTTTTCGGCAATGGGCTGAGCGACATTCCACGCATGTTCGATGATAGTGCGTAAGCTGGAATATTTTGGGCTCCAACCTAGCTCTTTCATTGCCTGTTTGGCATCTGCTACTAACACAGCGGGATCACCTGCGCGTCGTTCGCCTTGAATAACGGGAATGTCTCGGCCAGTCACTGCCTTCGCTGTATCTATGACTTGCCGTACCGAATAACCCTCACCAGTTCCTAAATTATAAGTCAGCTGATTAGCTCCATCCCATAATTGCTGCAACGCTAACAAGTGCGCAGCGCATAGATCAGTCACGTGGATGTAATCTCGCACGCAAGTGCCGTCTTTGGTTGAGTAATCGTTACCATAAACGGTGATGGCTTTGCGTTTGCCTTGGGCTACTTCTAATACTAATGGAATTAAGTGTGTTTCAGGGTCATGACGCTCTCTGAAGCGTCCGGCAGGATCCGCGCCTGCTGCATTAAAATAACGTAGTACTGCGTATTTAAAACCGTAGCTGGCGGCATAATCTTTTAATACTTGCTCAACCATCCATTTGCTTCGACCATAAGGATTAATGGGAGCGAGAGGATGCAATTCATCAATCGGTGTATATTGCGGTTCGCCATAAACGGCGGCTGTGGATGAGAAGATGAAGTGCTGCACTTTCCATTTCAACATGGCTTGCAACAGACTCAAGGTCGCAGCAAAGTTATTTTGATAGTACTTGGCTGGGTCTTTGACCGATTCACCGACTTGTATGAATGATGCAAAATGCATGACGCCTGCAAAAGTGTGTTTTGCGAAAATTTCATCTAGTAATATGGGATCTTCTAAATCACCGTGGATGAATTCTGCATCGATCACGGCATCACGATGACCTGTCGATAAGTTATCTAAAACCACGGGATAAAATCCCGCGCGCTTTATAAAATCCACCATGTGAGAGCCAATGTAACCTGCTCCGCCCACGATCAAAATAGATTGCTGTTGATGAGTCGTCATGGTGATTAATGTGTTCCTTAAATTTCATTCGTTTTCATGTGGGACTTTAACAATGGTTCAAATGCGTAGGTTGGGTTGAGCGTTTTTTGCGAAACCCAACATCATTAGCACCGTAAGATAATGTTGGGCTTCGTGCCTCAGCCCAACCTACATTTCTAATAAGCATTTTTATGGATAAAACCTTGAAAAAGGGTCAAGAAGATAATTTGAAGATCAAACCATAACGACCAATTCTCAATGTAATATAAATCATATTCAATGCGCTTTTCTAAGCTGGTATTGCCGCGCCAACCATTAATTTGGGCCCAGCCAGTGATGCCCGCTTTTACCAGATGCTTTTGCATGTATCCCGGAATTTTATCTTTGAATTCTTCCACAAACACTAATCTTTCCGGTCGAGGACCGACAATGGACATATCGCCATACAATACATTAATAAACTGCGGTAATTCATCAAGACTTGTCTTCCGCAAGAATGTGCCAATTTTGGTCGCGCGATTTTCTCCAGACGTGGCCCAAACTGGGCCTGTTTTCGCTTCCGCATCCACCGGCATGGTGCGGAACTTCAACATATCGAATTCTTTGCCGTTCCAGCTAATGCGTTTTTGGCGATAAAAAACAGGGCCCGGTGAACTGCATTTCACGGCAATGGCAATAACCAGTAAGAGTGGACTAATCATCAATAAAATAAGACTGGCCAAGACACGATCTTCTATGGCTTTCGTAAAACGATTCACACCTGTCATCGGCGTTGAACGAATATTCAAAACTGGAAATCCTGCTAAATGTGCAATGGAATGATTTAGCAAATCCAAACCAAAGATATCCAAAACCAGACGTGTTGTGACGGTTAAATGCCGCAACTCATGCAAAATATTTTTGATGCGATCTTCAGCCGATAAGGGCATCACTAACCAGAGCTCGTCAATTTCATTTTGACGAATGTAGCCGCTGAGATCTTCGGGCGTTTTTACTACTGGCACGCCTTCGATTTCTGTTAGTGCCACGGGGACATGGTCTTCTAACAAGGCAACAATCCGAAATCCTGTCCAGATGGCTTCTTGCACGGTCTCGGTTAATTTGTCACGCAAGTCGCCGCTGCCCAAGATCACCACACGACGCTCATTTAATCCGCGTGAACGCATGAAGCGTAAAAAGACCAATAAACTGGCGCGGAATGAAATTAATAAAATAAATGAGAAAACCGACCACAGTGCAAACCAACTCCGAGAAAAGTCATCGCCTTTTTTGGTAAAAAAAGCAAGACCAGCGAGCAATACCAATAAAGCACAAATGGCTTTGGCGAGACTTTTTAAATGTTGTCCGAAACTTTTTGCACGTATGGATTCATAAATATTGAAAATACGAAATAACCACGGCGTCATCACCGTTGCAATAACCAAGGCGACAAAATAGCGGTCAGGCAAATCAATATCACCAAACTTCCAATAATATGCCAATAACCCCGCGATAAATATCGCCGAAACATCCAATCCTCTCAACACGAACGAGAGTGCGTGTGAGTATTCTTTAAGCAATCCTTTTGGTAGCATAATTTCTCATTCATTTGGTGTTATGTTAGACTGACGCCCATTAAAATGGACTCAATTCATCTTCTCTTCTGCTTTCAGCTTGAGAGGATATCGGCTTTTTTGTTCTTTAGAATAAAAAGCATTTTCAAACAGTGCGGGTATTTTATAGGTTCGACATGAAAATTGCGATAGTGTGCGACTGGTTAGTCACTTACGCTGGCTCTGAGCGTGTGTTAGGTGAATTATTGCTCTGCTTCCCGGAGGCAGATATTTTTGCGGTAGTGGACTTTGTCGCGCCCGATCAACGGCATTTTTTACAAAATAAGCCGGTTAAAACCACTTTTATTCAAAAGTTACCGTTCGCTAAAAAACGTTATCGGCATTATTTGCCTTTGATGACGTTGGCCATTGAGCAATTGGATGTATCAAGTTATGACCTGATTATTTCCAGTTCTCATGCGGTTGCGAAAGGCGTCATTACTGGACCTGACCAACTTCATATCAGTTATACGTATTCGCCTATGCGTTATGCCTGGGATCTGCAACATCAATACTTAAAAGAAACCGGGAATGAGCGCGGCATAAAAGGATCACTGGTCAAATACCTGTTGCACAAAATGCGCCTGTGGGATTATCGTACAGCTAATGGCGTTGATCATTTTATCACTAGCTCCCAGTTTATCGCCCGCCGCATCTGGAAGACTTATCGTCGGGAGGCGGAAGTCATTGCACCGCCCGTTGATACCGTTCTTTTTACACCACACGCGGAAAAGGAAAATTTTTATCTCGCGGCTTCTCGCCTGGTACCATACAAACGCATGGACTTGATCGTTGAGAGCTTTGCCAAGATGCCTGATAAGAAGTTAGTGGTGATTGGCAGTGGGCCTGAACTCGCTAAAATCAAAGCGAAAGCGACTAAAAACGTAGAGATTCTCGGCTTTCAACCCACAGAAATACTCAAACATTATTTGCAACGCGCGAAAGCACTGATCTTTGCTGCTGAAGAAGATTTTGGCATCGTGCCACTGGAGGCTCAAGCCTGCGGCACGCCTGTGATTGCTTTTGGCAAAGGGGGAGCGCTTGAGACAATCACGGGCTTTGGACAACCTGATCCAACAGGATTATTTTTTCCTGAACAAACGGTTGAATCCATTTGCCAAGCTGTTGCCCTATTTGAGGCGAATGTATCGGCATTCACGGTTGAAAACTGCGTGAAAAATGCGAGAAGCTACACGTCGCAAATTTTCAGAGAAAAAATTAAAAAATTCGTACAAGAAAAATGTGACAGCGTTCAAGGATAGATTTTCATGCGTATCGGTTTAAGCTCCACCACTTTTGAACCTGGCATAGCACGGGGAAAAATTGACGGCATTGGGATGTCGACTAAAAATCTCTATGAGGAATATAAAAAGCTGAATTTAGAGGTCACGCCTTTTTATTATCCACAAAAAATGCGGGAACCTGTAACAACAGAACTTCCCAATAGCCAAAGCCTATTGCTGCCTTATATGTGGTCTACCATTACTTCATTGGTGACCCCGGGATTTTCTCTCTATCGGGGTTTGGAAAAACACATTGATATTTTTCATACCACCGATCACATGGTGCCAAAATTGAAAAATATTCCCATTGTGGCAACCATTAATGATTCATTGATGTTTAAACATCCTGAATGGCATAGCGTCCGTTTCGCCCATTTGAAAAAATTCGCTCGCAAACAAACACTGAATTGGGCCAATCATTTTATTACGATCTCGCAAACCATGGTGCAAGAAGCCGTTGAATTTGCTGGCGTGAAAGAAGAAAAAATCAGCGTAGTGCATCTTGGTGTATCGCCTTGGTGGTCTGAAACAGTTTCCGTTGAGGAAAAAGCGGCTGTTTTAAAGAAATTTAATTTGCCCTCGAAATTTGTGTTATTTACTGGAACGTTGCAACAAAAGAAGAATTTACCGCGTTTGATTGCCGCTTATTTAGAACTCCCGCTGGATTTGCAAGCAGAGTATCCACTGGTGGTGGTGGGTCGCGCTGGTTGGGGAATGGAAGAAAGTTTAACCGCAATCCAAAATCTCACCGATAAAAAACGTGGGCATTGGTTAAAGTATGTTTCAATAGATGAGTTGCGTGTTTTGTTTCAAGCAACGACAGCTTATTTACATCCGTCATTGCATGAGGGTTTTGGTCTGACGCTTTTAGAAGCCTTTGCTTCAAAGACACCTGTGCTGACTTCCAATGTTGCAGCGTTGCCAGAAATTGCTGGAGATGCCGCTTATTTAGTGGATCCTTATAGCACGGATGAAATCCGTGACGGCATGAAGGCATTATTAACGGATAGCAGTTTGCGCGAGCAGCTAGTCATGAAAGGCAATCGACGCGTGCAAGATTTTAGCTGGGAAAAATGCGCCAGAGAAACACTGAAAGTGTATCAAACGGTATTGTAACATTGCAGCATTGTAGGTTGGGTTGAGCGTTTTTTGCGAAACCCAACACT